>DAIDAF010000011.1:0-14111 GCA_027310745.1 Opitutaceae bacterium
TACATCGAGACCTTCTACAACCCGAAGAGGCGCCACAGCTCGCTCGGGTACCTCTCACCTGTGGCGTTCGAAAAACTAACAGCGAAAAACCAAATCAAAGCGGCTTGATTCGCTGTCCATTTTATCGAGGCAAGCCCAGTGGTAAGCGGTTTGTTCTTCGTTCCCTTCGTTGCCTTCTTTTCCATTCAATCGCCGAATTTAGGATGATCCACCAGGAGACAGTCACCATTCGCACGCGCGGACAGGGCATGATCGAGATCACCGACGAGGTGGCGCGTCTCGTCTCACAGAGCGGAGCGTCGGCGGGCCTCGTCAACGTCTTCTGCCGCCACACCAGCGCGTCGCTCGTGATCATGGAAAACGCCGACCCGAGCGCGCGCCGCGACCTCGAGGCGTGGCTGGACCGGCTCGTCCCGGAGCGCGATCTTCACTTCACCCATACGCTCGAGGGCGACGACGACATGCCCAGCCACATCAAGATGGCGCTCACGCGCACCTCCGAGACGATTCCCTTTCGCGACAGTCGCCTGCTGCTTGGCACCTGGCAGGGACTCTATCTGTGGGAACACCGAAGGGCGGCGCATGAACGCCAGCTGGTCGTGACGGTCTGGGCCTGACGGCGCATGGAAACATTTGCGTGATTTTCCGCGGCTCTCCGGCCTAACTCAGCGCTTCATGCAATTTTTCCGACGCCGCGAACTCACCAGCGATGCGCAGTCCGTCCTCGACGGATACGACGCCCGCGTCCGAGCGATCGTGGGTCCCTCCATCCGCACTCCCCTGCGCATGCGCGATTGGGAACTCTGGAAGATCCTCGGCGCGCTCGAGGGATTGCCCACCGGGGCCCGCGTGCTCGACGTCGGTGCGTTCAACACCTACCTCGCCGCCTATCTGGCCAGGCGCGGCGCCTCCGTCGTCGCCACAGACCTGTTACGCCAGCGCCTGACCAAGAGTCTGATGCGGCGTGTCGGACTCGCTCCCAGGAAGACGACCGAAGCCTTCTACTTCACCTGGACCCGCGCGATGCGGGCGGCCGGCGTGACAGTCCACTCCCTGGACGCGACCGCGATCGATTATCCCGACGGCACCTTCGATGCCGTCGTCGCCCTGTCGGTGATCGAGCACATCCCCGCCGTCGACCGCGCGGTGGCCGAGCTGCACCGCGTGGTCAAACCCGGCGGCCGGCTGCTGATCACCACCGACTGTTCGCCCGAGCCGGTGCCCTACGCTGCGGGCGTTCGCTACTTTTCGCCCGGCGAACTCCAGGCCCTGTTCGCCGGCTTGAAGGAGCGCACACCCCTGGACACCCCCGACTTCTCGCCGGAAAACTGGTGCTACGGCCAGGGGCGCCCCGTCGTCACCGCGTTTGGCGAATTCACGCGCGACAAGGGCTGACTGATGTGGAGTGCGGTGGCCAGACACCGCCCTTGACGGGCGGGCCCGACCGTCCGCAGTGAGGAGGTTTCGGATACCGAAACCTCCAGGGCGCGAGCCAGGCCTCGCGTCCAAGTGCGGCGCCGGGTCGCCGCACTCCACATCGATCACGTGATCACTCACTACGACTCTGTAGCTCAAATCCCTGCATAATCTGGGGATCCCAGACAGCACCGGGTTGACCCGGGCCGGAATCTGGCAAGGGTTCGACCGCCATGAGTTATCAAGGACTTGGTACCAAAGCCCTCCACGCCGGCCAAACCCCGGACCCCACCACCGGCTCGCGAGCCGTTCCCATCTACCAGACGACCAGCTACGTCTTCCGCGACACCGAGCATGCTGCGAACCTTTTCGCGCTCAAGGAGCTCGGCAACATCTACACGCGGCTGATGAATCCGACGACGGATGTCTTCGAGCAGCGTGTCGCCGCGCTCGAGGGCGGCTCCGGTGCCCTGGCCCACGCCTCGGGCCAGGCAGCCATCACGGATGCCATTCTCAACGTCGCCGGCGCCGGAGACCACATCGTGTCCGTCTCCCAGCTCTACGGCGGCACGTATAATCTCTTTCACTACACCCTTCCCAAGCTCGGCATCGAGGTGTCGTTCGTGGACGCGAACGATCCCGACTCCTTCCGCCGCGCGCTGCGCCCGAACACCAAGGCCTTCTACGGCGAGGGCCTCGGAAACCCCGCGCTCAACATCTTCCCGTTCGCCGAGGTCGCCGTCATCGCCCGCGAGGCCGGCGTCCCGCTGATCATCGACAACACCTGCCTCTCGCCCTATCTCAACCGGCCCTTCGAGTGGGGCGCCAACATCGTTGTCCATTCCACCACGAAATATATCGGCGGCCACGGCACCTCGCTGGGCGGCATCGTCGTCGACGGCGGCAATTTCGACTGGGGCAACGGGAAGTTCCCCGGCTTCTCCAAGCCCGACCCGAGCTACCATGGGCTCGTGCACTGGGACGCCTTCAAGGCATTCCCTCCGGCCGGCGGCGCGAACGTCGCGTACATCCTCAAGATGCGCCTCCAGCTCCTGCGCGACATCGGCGGCTGCATCTCGCCCTTCAACGCGTTCATGATGCTGCAGGGCATTGAGACCCTGCACCTGCGCATGGAGCGCATCTGCGCGAACGCGATGAAGACCGCGGAGCTGCTCGCCAGCCACCCGAAGGTCGCGTGGGTCAACTACCCGGGCCTCAAGTCCTGCGCGTCCCACGCCGCCACGAAGAAATACCTCACCAACGGCTTCGGCGGCCTCCTGGGCTTCGGCGTCAAGGGAGGCTTCGAGGCCGGTCGAACCTTCATCGAGTCGCTCAAGCTGTTTTCACACCTGGCGAACATCGGCGACGCCAAGTCGCTCGCGATTCACCCCGCCAGCACGACGCACAGCCAGCTCACGGTCGACGAACAAAAGGCCAGCGGCGTGTCCCCGGACTACATCCGCCTCTCGCTCGGCATCGAGGACTTCGCCGACATCCAGGCCGACCTCGAGCAGGCCCTTGCGAAGCTGTGAACCCCGGTCGCTGACCGGAATCTGAACCACGCAGACACAGAGGTCACAGAGAAGACGGCTAGAATTCCTAGATCCTGAATATTCGGGACATCTGACCTCTGATCTCTGACTTCTGGCCTCTGTTCATCTCTGTGCCTCTGTGGTTCAAGTCCAGCTCTGTGGTTCAATTCTAGCTCTGTGGTTCAAAACTAACCCCTTCGCCTGGGATGAGCTCGCGGTTCAGAAACCAGACCGTGTGGATCACGGGGGCCTCGTCCGGCATCGGCGAGGCCCTTGCGCTCGCCTTCGCCCGCGAAGGCGCACGGCTCGTGCTCTCGTCGCGACGCCCCGGGGAACTGGAACGCGTCCGCGCCGCCTGTGAGCGCGCCGACCAGCATGTGATCGTCCCACTCGACCTCGAGCAGAGCGGGACCTTTGCTTCGGCGGTCCGCGAGGTGCTCGCGAAAACCGGCGTCGTCGACATCCTAGTCAACAACGGCGGCATCAGCCAGCGCGGCCTTGCCGCCGACACCTCACTCGAGGTTGAGCGCCGCCTGATGGAGATCGATTACTTCGGTCCCGTCGCCCTCTCCAAGGCCCTCCTGCCCCATTTCCGGACCCGTCGCTCGGGCAGAATCGTCGTCATCAGCAGCGTGATGGGTTACGTCGGCACGCCCATGCGCTCCAGCTACGCAGCGGCGAAACACGCCCTGCACGGTTATTTCGACTCGTTGCGCGCCGAAGTGCACCGCGACGGCATCGGCGTGCTCATCGTCTGCCCCGGGTACGTGCGCACCCGTGTATCCGAGAATGCCCTCACAAGCTCCGGCGAACGCCAGGGCCAGAGCGGCCGCCCCGGCCGCCGCGCCATTTCCGCGGAACGCTGCGCACGGGCTGTGTTGCGCGGACTCGCCGCCGGACGGGAGGAGCTCTCGGTTGGCGGAGCCGAGGTGAACGCCATCTGGCTGAAACGACTGCTCCCGTGGGTCTTCTCACGGCTCGTCCGCCGCTTCGACTTCGGCCAGCCCAACGCCTCCTGAACCCGCCTTCGCTCCGATCCTTTCGACTTCCATCCACCATGACTTCAATTGCCACCCGCACCGGCGACGAGGGAACGACCAGCCTGCTCTACGGGCAGCGCGTTCCCAAAAACCATCCCCAGATCGAGGCCGTCGGCTGCTTCGACGAGCTCAACTCGGCCCTGGGCTTCGCCAAGTCGACCAGCACCTCGCCCACGCGTCGTGCCGAACTGGAGACGATCCAGAAGGAACTGGTGTCGCTCATGGGCGAGATCGCCGTGCCCGAGGACCAGGTGGCCCGCTACGAGGCCTCGAAGTTCACTAAGCTCGACGAGACCTCGCTCGCGCGGATCGACGCCGGCGTGGCCGCGATCGAAGCGCGGCAGCTCCGATTCGACGGTTGGGCGACTCCCGGGGCGAATCTCCACGCCGCGGCGCTCGACCTTGCCCGTTCCATCGGCCGACGCGCGGAACGGCAGCTGTGCACCGTCGCCGACCACGGACGGACCGTCAGGCCCATGGTTCGGCAATACGTCAACCGCCTCTGCGACCTGCTGTGGCTGATGGCACGCGAGGCTGAGCAGGAAAGATCCGCCGGCTGAAGCCGCACGGAATCGGGAATGCAGCGTTTTGGAGTGCGGAATCACCCGAAGGCACTGTGCCTGCCGAATGGGGATTCCGTCCCGCGCCTCGGCCCGTTCATGTCCAGCGGCCCGCAAGCTCTTCTCCTTCGGAGTGCGGAATCACGATTCCGCCCTGCTTTCGGAATCCGAAAGCGACCGGGCAAAGTCTGTGCGAAGCACAACGAAGCCCGGTGCGCGGGCGGCTGCGCCTCCCGGCCCGTTCGCCGATGACCGTCAGCCTCCACACGCTACGTCCAATCCGATTCGGACCACGCGCTTTGTTGAGCGGCGCTCGAAGGGCGGGACGTCGAGCCGTCCCGTCCAAAACGGAGGCCCCGTTCGACAGGCTCAGGGCCTTCGGTAGGCTCCGCACCCGTACTGAGCGCAGTCGAAGGACTCCACATGTTCAGCGGCTCGCAAGCTCTTCTCCTCTGGCCCCCGCCCGCGTGCCCCGTTTCCGGATACACATCAGAATCTGGATACACACCCGACCGTCCGCCGGTCGGCCATCGCCCCCGGACTCCCCCGTCCCGCCGTCTTGCCCCGCGCGCCCTCCTCCCAGATCTCATCCGCCCCCCCGCACACCCCATCCGGTGAACCCTGCAAACAACCTGCGTTATTTCAAAGCAACGGACCGCCATGGAATTACGTAACCCGCTGATCATTTATTGGTTTTAACATTACTCATTTACTCATGTCACACAAGTTACGGACGTGAAAAACTGTGCACGGAGCGGGGGTCGGGAGCTTGACTCTCCCGGTGCGCGGGCGCTTGGCTGGCACGAGACGCGCTGGCGTCGCCACGGGGTTCAACCATCGCCCCTGGTCACATCCAAGCTCAACACCATGCACCACACTAAGCTCCTCAAAGGGTTTGTATTCGGTGTGCTTGCCTGCTGGTTCGCGGCCTTCACCGCGTTCGGCCAAGGCATCACCACCTCCTCGATCAGCGGAACGGTCACCACGGCGTCCGGCGAGCCGATCGCAGGCGCCACCGTGCGCGCCACGCATCTGCCGACCAACACCACCTTCACGGCGGTCTCGTCGCAGGCGGGTCGCTTCACCCTGACGGGCCTGCCTGTCGGCGGCCCCTACTCGGTCGAGGCAAGCGCGCCTTCGTACACGTTCGGCGCCATCACCAACGTGCAGACCCAGCTGGGTGCCAGCACCGAGGTGAACTTCGTCCCCAGCGAGGGTGCGGCAGTCACCCAGCTCGAAAAATTCGTGGTCACCGGCGAGGTCAATGACCTCGACGCCAACACGACCGGCGCCAGCTCCGAACTCGATACCCGCCGCGTGAACGACCAGCCCAGCGTCAGCCGCTCGTTCGCCGACATGATCAAGACGAATCCCTTCGTCGCGATCCGCTCCGGCCAGGCCCTCGAGGCCCTCGGCATGAACAATCGCTACAACTCGATCACGCTCGACGGCGCTCCCATTAACGACTCCTTCGGCCTGAGCTCCACCGGCCTGTTCTCCCTGAACAATCCCTTCTCCCTCGACGCAGTCGAGCAGTTCAGCATCTCCCTCACGCCCTACGACGTCCGTCAGAGCGGCTTCGCGGGCGCCGCCGTCAACGTCGTCTCCAAGAGCGGCACCAATCAATTCCACGGGTCCGTCTACGACATCTTCACCGACTCCAACTGGGGCGGTAAGGACATCTATGGCAGCACCAAGGGCACCCGGCCCGTCTCGAAGGAGCGCACCTACGGCTTCACCCTCGGCGGCCCCATCGTGAAGAACCGCCTGTTCTTCTTCATGAACTTCGAGAAGTACATCAGTGACTCCGCGCCGACCTCCGCCGCCTTCACTCCCTCGAATGACTTCCTCTCCGCGGTCACCTCGCGCATCGCCCAGCTCACCAAGACCGACATGGGCACTTTCGGCGGCTCCAGCACCTCGCGGCTCTTCGACACCAAGCGCCTGCTGAAGCTGGACTGGAACATCAACGATAACCACCGCCTCTCCGTCCGCTACAGCGACACCATCGGCGCCCAGCCCAACTTCGGCAGCTTCCGGGCCACAGGCTTCAGCCAGCCGGTCACCATCCCCTACCAGCCGAGCTACTTCTCCAACGGCGCCACGAGCTTCAACTCGAACTTCTACACGCTCAACATCAAGGAGCACGTCTGGGCCGGCCAGCTGTTCGACAACTGGACGCCGAACTTCAAGACCCAGTTCAACTACTCCTACACCAAGCAGGACTCGGTCCGCGGCACGCCCGTCATCTTCCCCGAGATCCGCATCATGAACGTCCCGGGCACCTCGCCCTCCGGCGCCTCGATCTCGTCCTCCGACGCCTTCCGCTTCGGCACCGAGACCAGCAGCATGGGCAATGAGCTCCACATCAAGACCCAGACCTTCGGCGGCTCGGCCGACTACACCTGGAGGACCTTCACCTTCACCCTCGGCGCGGACGACCAGTCGAGCCGCTACTTCAACCTCTTCCGCCAGGGGTCGTACGGCATTTTCGACTACAATAGCCTCGCCGACTTCCAGGCCGACAGGCCCTTCGGCTTCGCGCGCTCGGTCGTCCAGACCGGCCTGCCCATCGCCGACATCAGCAAGTTCGACCAGGTCGGCGTCTTCGGCCAGGCCAAGTGGGAGCCGACTTCCCGGCTGATGCTCACCGCCGGCCTTCGCGCCGACTACCTGGGCAGCCCCATCGCCCCCGCGGAGAACGCCGCCTTCAAGAACGCCTTCGGAATGACCAATGCCGGCACGATCGACGGCACCAACGTGCCCGCCCCGCGCTTCAGCTTTAACTACGCCCTCGACAAGCAGCGCACCACGCAGATCCGCGGCGGTATCGGCGTCTTCCTCGGCCGCAACCCCTGGGTCTGGATCTCCAACTCCTACGGCAACACCGGCGTCGGCCGCTTCAACGTCCTCAACGGCGTGACCGGCAGCGCGTCCAACACCGGCAGCTACTCAGGCCCGACCCTCTCGCAGTATCTTGCCGGTAATTTCACGAACTCGGATCCGGCGTACAAGTTCGACCCGGCAAACCCGGTCGGCACCACCTCCGCCACCGGCTCGGCCTCGTCCATCGCCCTGATCAAGCCCGGCATGAAGCTGCCCACGATCCAGCGCGCCAACATCGCCATCGATCACAAGATCGCGTTGCTGAATGCGGTCGTCTCGGTCGAATACATCGACACCGAGCAGCTGTCCGCCCTGTTCGCGGACAACATGAACCTCAAGCCCACGGGCCGCGGCATCGACGGTCGCCAGTTGTTTGCCGGCTCCACCTCGTCGGCCCCGCTCGTCAAAGGCTTCGGCGACGTGATCCGCACCCGCAGCATCCATGCGGGCCACTCCGAGTACACCTCGGTCAGCCTCGATCGCCCGATGAAGAACGGCTGGGCCTACAACATCGCCTACACCCACGGCCACGCCACCGAGGCGCAGACGCTCAACAGCTCGGTCGCCCGCTCCAACTGGGTCTACAACCCGGTGTTCAATCAGAACTCCGTGGAAGTCGCCCGCTCCGACTACGAGGTGCGCGACCGCCTCCAGATCACGTTCACGCGCGAGTTCCACTTCATGAAGCGCTACGCCACGGACGTCACCCTCTACTACGAGGCCCGCAGCGGCACGCCCTACAGCATGGTCTACGCGAACGACCTCAACGGCGATGGCAACACCGCCAACGACGTCGTCGCGGTGCCCTCCGGATTGAACGATCCCCGCTTCGACTTCAGCGGCATGACGCAGGCTCAGCAAAATGCGTACATGAACTTCATCAACAACAGCGACTTCAGGATGTACAAGGGCAGCTACGCCCCGCGCAACGCGTTCCTGACCCCGTGGCAGAACCGCCTCGACCTCCACGTCTCGCAGGAAGTGTCCGTCTACCGCGGCACGAAGGTCGTAGTCTTCGCCGACTTCCTGAACTTCGGCTCCTGGCTGAGCAAGAGCCTGTTCAACTACGTGGAGACCTTCAACCCGCTGTACGGCGGCGCGACCCGCCTGTTCGGCGCGGCCACCTATGGCTCCGACGGCCGCATCAAGCCGACCTTCAACAACGGCTCGACCCCGATCCTGTCGCTCGACTCGAACGGCAACCTCCTGTTCGCCTCCTCGGGTTCGCAGATCAACCCGACCAATACCGAGAACCGCTGGAAGGTGCAGGCCGGCATCAAGGTCGCCTTCTGAACCGGCCGGTTCCCGTCATCCCTTCAAGGCCGCGCCCCCGGGCGCGGCCTTTTTTGCGCCCAGCCCGCCGCCATCAGGGCCACCGGCCCTATATCGCGTGCGGTTCGCAAGCTCTTCTCCTTTGGAGTGCGGACTCACGATTCCGCCCTGCTTTCGGAATCCGAAAGCGACCGGGCATAGTCTGTACGAAGCACAACGAAGCCCGGTGCGCGGGAGGCTCCGCCTCCCGGCCTGCATTTGGATCCGTCCGCATCGCAGCGGCGGAGGCTTCCGCCGCCGGTGTCCCCATTCTCGGTTCCGGCCTTCCCGCCGAAGGCCCTGAGCTTGTCGAATGGGCTTCTCCCTCCTGCCATCAGCGGCATCGGCTTTACGCTGCGTGCGCTCATAAGCGCGCTCCGATCACTGCCGGCACGCCTGGCGCCTTTTTGCGTTTTTCGTGGCCATCACCTTCAGGGGCTTGGTTGCCGCCGGGGGCAGTCCGCAACGCCCACGCCGCGCTAATGCCCGCCCGTCATCGGCCCGTCGCCGCTGATCGGCTCGCCCTCGGCGCGTGGGAACGGTGCGAGAAAGGCGAGGATCACGGGCGGTATCGAAAGAAACAGGACAAGCGTGAAGAAATGGGCGTAGTTGTCGTGAAGGAGTGCATACACCGGGCCGCTGATCCAGCCCGTGAGCCACTTGGTCATCGCCATGACGCCCGTCGCAAACGCGTAGTGCGTCATCTTGAACGGCCCCGGCGCCAGCTGCTGCATCATGTAGAGCATGTGCCCCACCGACCCCATGCCGAAGCCGAACTTCTCGATGCTGACCACCGCGCCGATGACCCAGAGGTGATGCGGCATCGCGTGGCTCAGATAAAAATAGGTGACGTGCGGCAGGTTCAGCGCGATCGCGAGAATGAAGAATGAGCGGCGCAGGGTCATCTTCGCCGCGAGAAATCCGCCCAGAAATGCGCCGACGATGAACGCGATCGTGCCCACCGTCCCGTTGATCGTGCCCATCACCTCGTTGCTCAAGCCGAGTCCGCCGACAGCGCGGCCGTCCAGCAGGAAGATGGGGCCGATCTTCTCGATGAAACCCTCGCCGAAGCGATAGAAGAACACGACCGTGAGCATCATCCAGATCTGCGGCTTCTGGAAAAACGAGATCCACGAGTCGATCAGCGCGCGGTAGGCGGTCTTGAAATCGCTCCCGTGCAGCCCCGACGGTCCTCCCGGAGGCAGCACGCGCAAGTGCCAGAGTCCGAAGCCGCCCATGCCCAGCGCCGTCGCACCCATCACGATCATCCAGCAGTGCACCCACGAAAGCATCAGGCCGTTGTGCAGCCAGCCCGTGAGCGTGACCAGCAGGCCCGAGGCGATCACCGCGCCCATGTTCCAGCACATGCCCTGGAGGCCCGAGTAGCGCGCCTGGTCGTGGGGCGACATCGTCGTCATGAACACGCCGTCCGACACGATGTCCTGCGTCGCCGACGCAAACCCGGTGACCCAGAAGAACGCGAGCGACACCGAGAAGAAGCTCGGCAGCGGCAGGGAAAAAGCGACCAGCCCCAGCGTGGCCATCATCAAGAACTCCATCGCGATCACCCAGAATCGCTTCGTCTTGAAAGGCTCGAGGAACGGCGACCAGATCGGCTTGAGAACCCAGGGAAGGTACAGCTGGCTCGTGTAGATCGCGATCTTCTCGGTCGAGACCCCCATGTTCTTGTAAATGATCGCCGCCACCAGGCCCACCGTCACGTTCGGCAGACCCATGGCGAGGTACAGGGTCGGAACCCAGGCAAGCGGATGGACGGACTTCTTTTTCGGGGCAGTCATGGCGTTTGAGGGGGGCGGACGCATGAGCGCGATGAATTAACCTTAAATCAATCCAAAACCGCAGCGAACCCCAGACAAGGAGCGCGCACGGAGAAAAGCGACTGATTGGAACAGAAGGCAACGACAGGAACGAAGGACAAACCGCCTACCACAGAAGTGCGCGTCGATTGATTGGCCGTTTCGATGAGTCGATTCTGCCTCGGTGACTCCGCCCGATGTCGCCCTTCTTTGTTAGCTTCGTTCCCTTCTGTTAACTGCGTCCTGCGGCTCGCAAGCTCTTCTCCTTTGGAGTGCGGAATCACGATTCCGCCCTGCGCGGGAGGCTCCGCCTCCCGGCCGGTGACCCCATTCTCGCTTCCGGCCTTCCCGCCGAAGGCCCTGAGCTTGTCGAATGGGCTCCTCCCCGCCCCAAGGGCACCGGCTTTACGTCGTGTGCGCTTATAAGCGCGCTCCGATCACTGCCGACACCCCTGGCGCCCTTTTGCGTTTTTCGTGGCCATCACCTTCAGGAGTTCCCGTTGCGGCGTAGGCGCCCTAGGTCTCCGACCGCATCGGCGAGTATCCACTCGCTCATCGCGTCGCACCCGGCTTTGCCGCGGGCTTGAGTTTTCGCCCGGCGCGGCCGTTCTTGCAGCTATGGTCAAAATCACCGGCGAATACCAAGGCGACCTGCACTGCGTCGCGACACACGAACCCTCGGGCAATACGCTCGTCACCGACGCGCCCAAGGACAACCAAGGACGCGGCGAAGCGTTTTCTCCGACGGACCTGCTCGCGACCGCGTTTGCGACCTGCGTGTGCACGATCATGGCGATGGCCGCGCGGACCAAGGGCGTTGAGTTGAAGGGCCTGCGCTACGAGGTGGAGAAGGAGATGACTCCCCCGCCCCGCCGCGTCGCGAGCCTGCGGCTCACGGTCTGGCTCCCGCCGGCGGCCAAGGCCATTCCCCTGGAGGTGCTCGAGCGCGCCGCACACACCTGCCCAGTCCACCGCAGCCTCGCGCCCGAAGTCGAAAAGCACATCGATCTGCGCTTGGAGTGATCCCCGGGCCCCCGGGCCGAATCCGAAATCGGCCCATGCATTGAACAGAAGCCAACGAAGGAAACGAAGGGCACTCGGCCTTGTGGCGTCAG
Organism: Opitutaceae bacterium; assembly: GCA_027310745.1. Lineage (GTDB taxonomy): Bacteria > Verrucomicrobiota > Verrucomicrobiia > Opitutales > Opitutaceae > MWDT01. The sequence continues at coordinate 11,678 of DAIDAF010000011.1, forward strand.
CGCGATCCAATCGCAGGTTTCCTGGCAGCGTCACGGCCAGGACCTGCCCGCATACCCTCGCCATAGCGACGGCTTAACGTTGCCACATCAACCGGTTGCTTTCGGAATCCGAAAGCAAGAATGTCGTCAGCGTTATTGAGCTTAAAAACCGCAGTTGAACCACAGAGACACAGAGATCACAGAGGCTGAAATCCAAGCAAAGGGTGGAATCAGCGCTCACCTCGGAGGTGAAAGAGATTTCATACAAAATTCCCGCCCAACTGCATTTCTCCGTGTTCTCTGCTTGTCCGCCGAAGCCTTGGCGAAGGAGGGTGTCTCTGTGGTTCAATCCAACTGCGTAATTTAGGTTGAGTGCGGAATCTCCCGAAGGTCCTGAGCCTGCCGAATGGGGATTCCGCTTTCGGACGCGAGCCTCGACTCGCGCCCCCGCCTGTTCATCTCCAGCGGCTTGCAAGCTCTTCTCCTTCGGAGTGCGGAATCACGATTCCGCCCTGCTTTCGGAATCCGAAAGCGACCGGGCATAGTCTGTGCGAAGCACAACGAAGCCCGGTGCGCGGGAGGCTCCGCCTCCCGGCCTGTTCGCCTATGACCGTAGGCATCCGCACGCTACGTCTCATTCCACTCCGAACACGTGCTCTGGTAAGCCTCGACCGAAGGGCGGGACGTCGAGACGTCCCGTCCAAAGCGGAGCCGAGGCTCCGCACTCAAAAGAAGGAGCGAGAATGTAGTCAGTGCTTTGGAGTGCGGAATCAAGATTCCGCCATCGGCGTCGTATTTCACAACACTTTCCGAATCCCGATTGGTAAGCCGTCCGTGTTTGTGCACGTAGTTTCCAAGCGTCAATCAAGCCCCCATTAAATCGATCCCTTCATTTCATAAGAGAGATCGCCAATCGTGTGTTCCCCGACGTCAATAGCAGCTATCGCGGCAGCAGCGCTCTGCAGGGTTTGAACTCTCGCCGATATAGCAGCAGCTATTCCAATGGTCGTCATAATTCCGCCAACCACCTATTTCTCGGTCTTCAGCTCAAAGCTACTCCCAGAACGTTTGAGCCTTGATTCTTCTACCCGGTAAAGGCGCTCTTTGTTGAGTCGATAAAAGTGTTCCATCTCATCACGGCGCCCGACATAAAAGTATCGGATATATGCCCCGTCAGGCAACCACCAGACGGCGTAATCGTCGGCTGGAGTCTCCGTGCTCAGCAATACAACTTTCAATCGCGTCCCGTCCTGACGAACCGCATTGATACGGAAGTTTCCGTAAAAATCTTTTTCGGACACGTTAATTTCAGCATTCTTAGGGACAACCACTCGGCCCGAAAACGGAACGGAAGCATCAGGCTTAGCACGAACGATCACCAAGCCAGCGAAGTTGTTTTCAAACACGAGATCAACCTTGTTCACTTCGCCTCCACATCCACTCTGCAACAAGGCTGTAGACACCAGGACGAGCAGTAGCGCCGAGAGTCGGATTACCGTCGAGGTCATTTGGATGGATCGCAGTTGTTCAAACGGGGTCACGTTTTACCATTTACCTAATTGTTCAGATTCTCGGACGGATGCCCAGCTGCTCGAGCGAGGCCGACATGCTTGCTGACATGAACATTGCCATACCCCACCCCGGCCTACCTCCTCCTCAAAGTCGAGGGAAATAGTAAAACTTAACCCCATTGGATTGCCTCAAAATGACTTGTCTTCAATCATCACAATTCTTGCTGTACAGATCCTCCAAGGATCTATTGGAACACTGCATTTGTTTCACGGTGCTCGCCGTCTGCGCTGAGAGACTGTCCCCAGCCTAGAGATTTGTTTCCGCTAAAGTCCCTGCCGGATCCAGAAAACGCCTGACTTCGTATGAAAGATTTCTATTCACTATCGACCTTTTTCAATTTCACCCGTAATGCATAATAGGTGAGTGGCAGAACGAGAATATAAGGCCATCCTGTTAACACCCAAATCTTCGTGCTTGCGATAAAATACGCCTGCACAGAAGCCCACAGGAGCACGATTACAGTCGACGCCCAAGCGTGAATTCTCAAGCACAGGCGAAGATTTCTGATTTTCTTTTCCCTATTCATCACTTACCCCCGCAATCTCCACTATAGTCGATTCCACGGGGCCACGTTTTATCATTTATCTTATTGAGTATATTGTTCAGGCCCTCGGGCGAAAGCCCAGCTGCTTGAGCGAGGCCGACATGCTTGTCGACATAAACTTTGCCATGCCCCACCCCTGCCTATTTTCTCCTCGAAGTCGAGGTAAATAGTAAAATCTGACCCCATTGGATTGTCTCCACACTGGTGTCCAAAACAGGTTTGAAAAAGATGGAGCCGCGGGGGCGAGGATGAAGAATTGAGGTGTGAAAAAACAAAACACCATCCAAGCCAGCGCGGCCGACATGAGGCCTAGATGTGCAAGCCTGTTTAGCCAAATCC
>DAIDAF010000013.1:0-190671 GCA_027310745.1 Opitutaceae bacterium
ATTTGCTCGCGCGTGCTTTTTGATTCGGTCATGTCCTTTTTCGGACGGGTCATGGTTCTTCCTTCGTTTGGTGGTTTTTGGCTTAAGCACCTAACCACCTACCATGATCCGTCTTTTTGCTGAAGTTTTCGGACACTACCCGATCTGACCTGCGGCGGCTGGTTTCGGCGCGCTGAGCCTTGTCTGAAATAGTAGGGTCGGCAGTCCTTCGCCGACCGCTCCCCCCCCCGAAATCGCGGCGGGCTCCGTCTGCAAGGCCCTCTGGCCGCCCACTCGACCGTCCTCTGACCTCTGACCTCTGACTTCTGACTTCTGGCCTCCCCGCTCACTGCAGCTGTTTCGCCCACTGGCGGGCGTAGGCGCCGTCGCGGGCGAGGAGCTCGGTATGGGAGCCGATCTCGGCGATGCGTCCGTGCTCCAGCACGACGATGCGATTGGCGCTTCGGACCGTCGAGAGCCGGTGCGCCACCACGAAGGTCGTGCGCCCCTTCATCAGGCGGTCGAGAGCCTCGCGCACGAGGGACTCGCTCTCCGCGTCGAGCGCGGAGGTGGCCTCGTCGAGCAGCAGGACGCGCGGGTCGCGGATCAAGGCGCGGGCAATCGCGAGGCGCTGTTTCTGACCGCCGGACAGCCGCGCGCCGCGCTCGCCCATCCGGGTGTCGAGGCGATCGGGCAGGGCATTCACGAAGTCGGCCGCATTGGCGTCGCGCAGGGCCTGCAGGAGGAGTTCGTCGGTGACCCTTCGCATCCCGTAGCCGATGTTCTGGCGCACGGTGCCGTCGAAGAAAATCGATTCCTGGGGCACGACCGACAGGAAGCGGCGGTAGGTGCGCAGGTCGAGCGTCTCCATGTCGCGTCCGTCGAGCAGGATCCTCCCCGAGGTCGGTCGGATGAAGCCGATGATGAGGCTCAGGAGCGTGGACTTGCCCGCGCCGGACGGGCCGACGAAGGCGATGGTCTCGCCGGGCGCGACGTCGAGGTTGAAATCGTGCACTGCGGCGGAGTCGGAATTTGGATACTGAAATCCGACGTTGTCGAATCGGAGGCTGCCGCGCACGGAGGTCAGGACCACCTTCTCGTCGTTGTGCTCGATGTCCGGGCATTGCAGGACCTCGCCGATGGAGTGGATCGACTCGAAGCCGCTGCTCACGATCGGGGTGAGGTTGCTCAGGGACATGACGGAGCCCGTGAGGGTCGCGAAGTAGCTGCCGAGCATCACGACGGTTCCGGCGGTGATGTGCGCGTAGCCCTTGTAGGAGGCCCAGACCGCGGTCACGAGGCAGCCCGCCTGGAAGACATTGAAGGCGGCCCAATTCAGGGAGCCGAACAGCGCGTTCACGGAATCGACCCGCAGGCCCGTGCTTTGCACGTCGGTGAGACTGGCGCTGACGCGCGTGAGCTCGTCCTGCTCGAGCCCGTGCGCCCGGGTGATCGTCATCAGCTGGGTCATCTCGTTGACGCGCGCGGCCATCTTTTCCACAGCCTCGCGATACTCGCGGTTGCGGGCACTGATCTTGGCGCGCAGGACCTTGAGCAGTATCACGGAAACGGGTACGACGGAGACGAAGAAGAGCACGAAGACGGGCGCCTCGATCAGGGTGATGACGATGGCGCCGGCGATGTTGCAGACCGCCATGAGCCCGTTGTCGAAAGTCTGCCGGACCATCTGCTCGAGCGTCTCGACGTCGCGCAGCACCTTGTTCTGGATGATGCCCGCGTTTTTCCGCGAGTAGTAGCCGATGGAGAGGTGCTGCAGCCGGCGGCAGATCGAGGAGCGCAGGCGCGTCTCGACGTCGCGTATCGCCCGGCTGATGTACCGCACGTACAGCGTGTGCATGGGCACATTGAGCAGCAGCAGCACGGCGAGCATGCCGGCGTTGAGCCACAGCTGCTGGAGCGGCTTGTGGAGGACGAGGACGTCGATGATCTTCGCGGTGAAGTAGGGCAGCAGCCAGGCGGGGCTGTGCTTCACCACGTAGAAGGCGCCCGCGAGGGCGATCCGCCACCGTTCGGGGCGGTAAAGGTAATTGAGCGTCCGGAGGGGGTGTTCGCCCTCGTAGCGGTGTTCGAGCGGGTGGACGGTTTCCATGGGGGGCGCTAGGCGGCGCGCGCGAGCTTCGACGCCGGACGGTGAGGTCGCGGAGATGCATCTGGACCAGGGCGGATCCCTTGGGCAATTGCGTTCATGGCCGAAAGTCGGGGGAAAACGCGGACGAACGATGGCTGGCGGTCGGTGCGGTTCAAGAGCCGCGTGGAGCCTGCCTGTCCGATCATTAGAGGGCACGCCCAAACTTGGCGTTATCGATGAGGGCCTGAACTGGATCTGACGAAGGTAACGAAGCGTTCAGAGGCGGATAGATCATGCCGCATCGCATGGTAGGGCCCGACCTCCGGGCGGGCCGGGATTGGGGAATTGTGGATCGATTCGGAGTGCGGAGACTCGGCTCCGCCTTGGGACGCGAGGCTGGACTCGCGCCCGCCGCGGGCGGTCAGGCCCGCCCGCCGATGGCGGTGTCGGGCCACCGCACTCCACATCGGACAGCGGATTGCCGCTCCGCCGCGAATCCGACGCAGCGGCTGCGCTTTCATGGAGATCCGGTGCGACCAAAACTCCCGCTCATAAAATCGCGCTTCGTTTCCTTCTGTCCACCGTGTCTTTTGGGTCTATATATCAATGACTTTCGATCCACTTACCTCATGAGCACAAAACTGACCTGGGGCATACTTGGCACGGGGCGAATCGCAGGCACGTTTGCGGAGGGGCTGGCGCGCAGCCGCACCGGCACGCTGGTGTCGGTGGCGAGCCGGGACCAGGGGAAGGCGAACGCCTTTGCCGCGAAGCACGGGGCGGCTCATGCGCACGGGACCTACGAGGCGCTGCTCGACGATCCTGATGTCGCTGCGGTGTATATCGCGACGCCGCATCCGGCGCATGTGGAGTGGGCCGAGAAGGCGGCGGCGCGCGGCAAGCACGTGCTGTGCGAAAAGCCGGTGGGCCTGAATCTGGTGGAGGCGCGTGCGGCGATCGAGGCGTGCCGCCTGACGGGCGTGTTGTTCATGGAGGCCTACATGTACCGATGCCATCCGCAGACTGTGCGAATCGCGGAGCTCGTTCGCTCGGGGGCGCTGGGCAAGATCGGGCTGATCCAGGGAACGTTCAGCTTCCAGCGCCCGTACCTGCCGAATCACCGGCTTTACGACAAGAAGCTGGGCGGCGGAGGAATCCTCGACGTCGGCGGTTATCCGGTCTCAATGGCCCGACTCGTGGCGGGTGCGGCGGTCAACCGGCCGTTTCTCAATCCGCATCATGTGGACGGCGCCGGGCATCTGCATCCGGAGAGCGGCGTGGACGTCTATGCGGCGGCGACGCTCGGATTTGCCAACGACATCGTGGCTCAGGTATCGGCGGGCATTGACCTGCGGCAAGAGTCGGTGGTGCGCATTTACGGGTCGGAGGGCTGGCTGCTCGTGCCGGAGCCGTTCGTGGTGGGCATCGACGGCGGGGAGTCGAGCCTCCTGTTGCATCGCAACGGCTCGCCCGAGCCAGAGCGCATCGTCGTGCACGCCGGCCCGCTTTACGCGATGGAGGCGGACGCCTTTGCGGACGCGCTCTGGGCGGGGCTGTCGGAGGTGCCGGTCATGAGTCCGGCCGACACACTCGGCAACATGGACACCCTCGACCGCTGGCGGGCCGCGATCGGCCTGCACTATCCGGGCGAGGGAAGGTCGAACTCCGATTGAACGGAGAAACCCGCAGCTGAACCACGGAGGCACAAAGATCACGGAGAAACGCGAAAGCGCGATCGCCTCCGAAGCGGCGACAGTCATCTGCGCCCTGGTGCCTTGGGGCAGCCCATCACCCTGATTTTTGCCCCTGTAGGGCCGGTCTGCCAAAACCTAGGTTGAGGCGGAGGAGCCGGAGGGTCGGTGTCGCATTACGGATCAACACAAAACCCGCTGCTCGTTGGGAGACAGCGGGTTTTAAAGTGGTGGCTCAGGGCGGAATCGAACCGCCGACACGAGGATTTTCAGTCCTCTGCTCTACCAACTGAGCTACCGAGCCACGTGGTAAAGGAGGCGGAACAAAAGGCTTGGCGCCGGGTGCGTCAACGGGATTTTTCCGCTTTTTCGTCTCTCACATCCGCTGGAGGGTCTTCAGCGAGAGGGTATTCAGGCCGGTCTCCAGGAGCAGCAGGGTGCGGGCGCAGAGTTGGAGGCGGCGGGCGCGCACGCCGGGGTCGTCCACGGCCACCTTGTCGGCGGTGTAGAACGCGCTGAATTCACCCGCGAGTTCATAGAGATAGGTGCACAGGAAGTGCGGGCACAGCTGGGCGATCGAGGCCTGGAGCGCGTCAGCGAACTTGACCAGCTTCCGCGCCAGGGCGATCTCGGTCGGAGTTTCCAGCGCAGTGGCGCCGCTCTCGCCCTGGCCGGGCTTTAGGCCGAGCTTGCGGAAGATCGAGTGGATGCGCGCCCCGGCGTAGAGCAGGTAGGCGGCGGTGTTGCCCTCCAGGGAGATCATCTTGTCCCAGGAGAACACGTAGTCGCTCGAGCGGTTCTGGCTGAGGTCGGCGTACTGGACGGAGCCCACGCCGACGATCGAGGCGATTTCTGCGCGCTCGGCCTCGGGGAGCTCGGCGCTCTTCTCGTCGACCAGGCGACGCGCGCGGTCGACGGCTTCGCCGAGCAGGTCCTTGAGCTTGATGTTGTCGCCACTGCGGGTCTTCAGGGGCTTGTTGTTCTCGCCCAGCACCGTGCCGAAATCGACATGCTGGAGGTGGGGGAGCGTCCAGCCCTCCTTCTCGAACCATTTTTTCGCGGTGAGGAAGAGCTGCTCGAAATGGTCGCCCTGGCGCTTGTCGACGACATAGAGCGCGCCCGAGGCGTGGTAGTGCTCGGTGCGATACCGGATGGTGGCGAGGTCGGTGGAGGCGTAGTTTGCGGCGCCGTCGGACTTGCGGATGATGAAGGGCTGGGTCTTGAACCGGGGGTGTTCGGGATGGAAGACCACGAGCGCGCCCTGGCTGGTCTCTGCCAGGCCCGCGCGTGTGAGCGCCTCATACACGGCCTCGACCTTGTCGTTGTAGAAGCTTTCGCCGAGCGTGAGATCGAAGTGGATACCGAGCACGTCGTAGATCTTCTGGAACGCGGCGAGCGAGACCTCATTGATGTGACTCCAGATCGCGAGGTTCTCGGGATCGCCGGACTGGAGCTTCACGAGCTCCTGGCGCGCCTCGTCGAGCACGGCGGGATCGGCCTCGGCGGCGTTGTTGCCCGCCTTGTAGAGGCGCTCGAACTCCTCGAGTGGCTCGGAGGCGAGGGCGGCCTCGTCGCGCTGGCGCTTGTAGGCCCAGATGAGCTTGCCGAACTGGGTGCCCCAATCGCCGATGTGGTTGTCGCGGATCACGCGGGCGCCGCCGAACGCCAGCAGGCGGCAGATGGCCTCGCCAATGACGGCGGAGCGCAGGTGGCCGACGTGCATCTGTTTCGCGGTGTTGGGCGAACTGTAATCGACGATCCAGACCTGACCGGCCTTGCCCGAGGCGGCTGCGGCGCCGGTTTCGAGGGCGGAGCGATCGGCATTGGCGTCGATCCACGCCTGGAGCAGCGCGGGGCGGGCCTTGAAATTGATGAACCCCGGACCCGCAATCGCGATCTCGAAGGCATCGCGCAGTTCGGCGGGCAGGGCCGCTACGAGCTGCTCCGCCGTCGCGCGGGGATTGAGCTTGCGGCTCTTGGCATAGCCGAGGACGCCGTTGGCTTGGTAATCTCCGTTGCGCGGATCGGCCGGGCGCACGTCCGGCGAAAACGCGGCGGCGTCCAGTCCGGCGGACGCGGCGGCTTTCACGAGGGCCGAATCGATTGCATTGGCGAGATTGAAGGCGACGGTCATCCGGTTACTCAACGAGGCCGGGCGAGCCTTGGGCAAGACGGAAGATGGCGGGGGGAATTAACAGGGATGGAGGGGATGGAAGGGATTTGGGTGCGGCGAAGCCGCGGACTGATGGCCGATTGTTCTTCTGACCTCAAAGACCGTCCGAGCCTTGGGCTCAGAATTTCCACCGAGCTTCGCGCACCCCTGACAATACATTCCTTCCATCCCCTCCATCCCTGTTAAAACCGAGTTTCTCCCCTGTCGGTCGGTGGCCCGGCGATCAGGCGTCGCCGAGGAAGAGGCGGCGGTAGTTGCGCGCGCAGAGTTCGGCGAGGCCATCAACCGGGAGGCCTCGGAGTTGCGCCAGACCTTCGTAGGCGCCGATGAGGTTGCCGGGGTGATTGACCGCGTCGCCCGAGGACGTCGGTGGTAGCGAGAAGCGCGTCCAGGCGGGCGGGAGGGGCATGGCGGGGGCGTCGGTTTCGACGAGCAACCTGTCGGGTGGCACGTGGCGAAAGGCATCGCGATTCCGCGTCCGGCGTTCCTCCAGGAAACTGCCGTTGAAGGAGAAATAGGCGCCAAGATCGGCGAAGGCCGCGATCAGCTCTGCGGAACCGCCGTAGGCATGGAGCAGGAAACCGCGGGAGGGCAGGGGCGTCGCACGCAGGCAATCGAGCAAGGGGCCCCAGGCGTCGAGGCAGTGCACGCTTGCGGGACGATTGAGCAGGCGCGCGAGCGCCAGCTGGCGGACGAACACCGTGAGTTGCTCGTCGAGCGGCGCGCGCCTGAGGCCGGCAAGCCGGGGATCGTCGGGCCGCGCACGGTCCAGGATCCAGCGGTCGATGCCGATCTCGCCGACGGCCGCGCGGGGCGTCGCAGTGAGCGCGGCCACGAGTCGGGATTCCCAATCCGGTCCGCGGTTGCCGCAGTCCCAGGGGTGGAGCCCGAAGCTGGGCACGATCCACGGCGTACGCGTGGCGATCGCGGCGACCTTTCCCCAGTCGGCCTCACAGGTGCCGTTCATCACCATGCCTCCGATGCCTGCGCGCCGGAGCTCCTCGATCAGGAGCTCGCGGTGCGGATCGAGCCAGTCGTCCTGGAAGTGATTATGGGCGTCGAAGTACATCAGTCGTGAACCATGCGGTGAACAGAAGGAAAAAGAATCGAGGAGCGAGTGGCGAGAATCGAGAAGGATTCCAGCCTGACGGACGGCGGATCGATGTGGAGTGCGGAATCCGAAACCTCCTACGCGGGCGGTCGAGCCCGCCCGTCAAAGGCGGAGCCGAGGTTCCGCACTCAAAACTGTGGCTGCCGACGACACAGTTCGGCCGGCAGTCGCAGCTGCCGGCTCGGAGATTCGGCCCTGCCGACTCCGGCCGGCCCAACCCCTCGTCGTTCCCGCCGTTGCATTCTGTTCACCTCCTCTGCCGGATATCGAGTCATTCGCTTCTCATTGACCCGGAACCGCGTCTGACGCATGAACCGGGCGTATGTCAGAAACCCTCGAGGTCAACCTTGGTGAACGTAGTTATCCGATCATCTTCGGTGTGGACGTGCTCCCGGAGCTCGGCCTGCTCGTTGGATCCCTGCGCGCATCCGGACGCAAGGTCGCGATCATCAGCGATGAGAACCTGATGCGCAGCCAGGGCGCCGCGCTGGCGCCGGCCATCGGCGATACGCCGCGCATCGAGGTGGCCCCGGGCGAGGAATCGAAGTCGCTCACGGTCTATGGCCGGGTGCTCGATTTCCTGGCGGAGAACCGCATCGACCGTTCCAGCATTGTCGTGGCCCTGGGTGGCGGTGTCGTGGGTGATCTCGCCGGCTACGCGGCGGCCAGCTACCTGCGCGGAGTCGATTACCTCCAGGTGCCGACGACCCTGCTCTCGATGGTCGACAGTTCGGTGGGCGGCAAGACCGGCATCAATCTCAAGGCCGGCAAGAACCTCGTGGGCGCATTTCATCAGCCGCGGGCCGTATTCATTTCCACGCGACTGCTGGGCACGCTGCCGGCGCGTGAATTTGCGGCAGGCATGGCCGAGGTGATCAAGTACGGCCTCCTGGGCGATGCGGCGCTGCTGGAGCGGATCGAGAACCTCACGCTTTCCCCCGACCATCCGCAGCTGCCCTCGATCGTCCGGCGCTGCTGCGAGATCAAGGCGGCCATCGTCGAGTCCGACGAGCGCGAGCTGGCGAAGGAGGGCGGGCGCGCGCTCCTGAACCTCGGGCACACGTTTGGACATGCCATCGAACAGGTGGCGGGTTACGGCACCTACCTGCATGGCGAGGCGGTGGCGATCGGCCTGTGTGCGGCGGCCCGGCTCTCCCGGTCGCTCAACCTGCTCTCCGACGCCGACGTCGAGCGCGTCGACCGGGTGGTGGCAGCCAACGGACTTCCCACGCGCCTGGCGCAGCCCTTGTCCTTTGAAACGCTGCATGCCGCGATGGCCCGCGACAAGAAGGTGCGTGCGGGCTCGCTGCGTTTCGTGATCCTGCGGCGTATCGGCGAGGCGGCGACGGACGGTTCGGTCGATGCCGCGCTGGCCGAGGCCGCCTTCCGCGCCGTCGGGGCGCAGTGAATCGCTTGGTGAGGTCGGGGCTGTACCGGGCTCCCGCGCCTACGGGATGCCGGTAAAATGACGAGGCTCCGCCTCGTGGTAGAGCCGGATCTCCGAGCCGGCCGCTGCGTCGGATCCGTGGCGGGTTTCGGGGGGCGCAGCATCGGGCAGCGATCCACAATTTCCCAAACCCGGCCCGCCGGCCCGTTCGACTGCGCTCAGGGTGCAATATCGCAGAGATCGGGCCCTACTGGGCGCGAGTCCGGCCTCGCGTCAACGGCGGTGTCGGGCCACCGCACTCCACATCGATCCCCAAGCCCGGCTGGCCCGTTCGGCACGGCTCAGGGTGCGCTTTCGCAGAGATCCGGCCCTACCAACTCCCGCTTTCCAAACCGCGCTTCGTCTCCTTTGTTGGCTTCTGTTCATTGCCCTTTCCCGATCGAGTCCCCGCACCTCGGCAAGATCTCGCTGGGAAAGCTTCAGACTCGATTCCCGACGCGCAGTCGCTGATTCTTGCCTGCTCATTCATGAAGATCGTGTTCCTTGGTTCCGACGGCATTGCACTGCCGATGCTCGAATGGATCGCCGGCCCGGGCCGGGCGATCGGTGAGATCGTCGCCGTGTACACCCAGCCGGATCGTCCGATCGGCCGCGGACAGAAGGTCCAGCCCAACGCGATCAAGACCTGGGCCCAGGCGCGTGCGCTGCCCGTGTTTCAGCCCGAGAAGCTCACCGAGGAAACGCGTCAGGCCTATGCCAATCTAGGCGCCGACCTCGGACTCGTGATGGCGTACGGCCACATCCTGAAGGACGCCTTCATCGCGACCCCTAAGCTCGGGACCGTGAACCTGCATGCGTCGCTCCTGCCGGCGTTGCGCGGGGCTTCGCCCATCCAGACAGCGGTGGCCACGGGATGCACTGAGACGGCGGTGAGCCTGATGCGCATCGTGCGCGAGCTGGACGCGGGGCCGGTTGCGGATCTCGAACGCGTACCGATTGGCCCGCGCGACACGGCCCTCGAGGTGGAGCAGCGCCTTGCAGCCGCGTGTGTCCCGCTCATTCAGCGTACACTCCCCCGGATCGCCGACGGAACGCTCGAGTTTGTCGCCCAGGACGGTGGACGTGCGACCTTCTGCCGGCGACTGACCCGCGAGGACGGCGTCGTTGATTTTGCCGCGCCTGCCCGGACGCTCGCGGCCCGGATCAATGGGTTGTATCCCTGGCCGTCGTGCTCCGTGGCAATCCTGGGGCAGCCGGTCAAACTGGGACTGGCGGAAGCGTCGGCGGAGGCGGTGCCGTCGGGCGCGGCGGCTGGCACGGTGCTTGGCCAGGATTCGGAGGCCCTGCGCGTGGCGACGGGCGACGGCGTGCTGCGACTCCTGCGGCTGCAGCGCCCGGGCGCAAGGATGATGCCCGCGCCTGATTTCCTGCGCGGGTATCCCGTGCCTGCGGGCACGGTGTTGGCCTCGACGCCGATGCCGGCGCTCGTGCGCTGAGTGCGGCTTGGATTGCGACGTCGGCGTTTGCCTTTTTGGCGACCTCGGTGGACGGTCGGACTCCTCGCGCCCGGACCGGGCGCTTTCGAACATGAGCACAGCGCCCACCTTGCTTTGGTTTCGACAGGATCTCCGGCTGGAGGACAACCCCGCCCTGAGCGCGGCCGCGGCCCGCGGCGGAGTGGTGGTCGCGGTTTACATCTGGGATCCCGAAGGCGAGGGAAGCTGGGCGCCGGGGGCGGCCTCGCGCTGGTGGTTGCATCACTCGCTGACGGCGCTGGATGCTGCGCTGCGTCGCGCCGGCTCGCGCCTGCTCGTGCGTTCGGGCGCTTCGGAGCGGGTGCTCGGGGAGCTGCTGGCGGCGACGGGGGCCGATGCGGTGTACTGGAATCGGCGTTACGAACCGGCCGCGATTGCGCGGGATGCGGCGATCAAGTCCGGACTGAAGGCGCGCGGTGTCGACGCGAGGAGTTTCAACGCCTCGCTGCTGTTCGAGCCGACCGGTGTGAAGAACCGTCAGGGGGGACCGTTTCAGGTCTTCACACCGTACTGGCGACACTGTCTATCGCTCGAGGTGGAGCGACCCGCGGCGGCAGCGCGACCGGACTGGATGCCGGTGTCGCGGTTGCCGGTGGCTGACGCGCTCGAATCGCTCGGCCTGCTGCCCACGCTGGACTGGGCGGCGGCCTTTGGCAGGACCTGGGTGCCCGGCGAGGACGGAGCGCGGAAGGCGCTCGAGGCATTTGTGGCGGCACGAGTCGACACCTATGCGACCGACCGCGATTTCCCCTCGCTGGGGGCGAGCTCGCGCCTGTCCGCGGCGCTTCATTTCGGCGAAATCGGTCCCCGGCAGATCTGGGAGCGCCTGCGGGCGCGCAACGAGGAGACGGGCGTGTTCCCCGCCAGCGTGGGGGAAAGCCGGTTCCTCGCCGAGGTGGGCTGGAGGGAGTTTGCGTATCACCTGCTGTTTCATTTTCCGCGCACGCCGGAAGCTCCCTTGCGCGGAGAGTACGCGGCGTTTCCCTGGGCCGACGACCCGGAGGGGAAGCTCCTCCGCGCGTGGCGCCGGGGGCGGACGGGATATCCGATCGTGGATGCGGGAATGCGCGAGCTCTGGACCACGGGCTGGATGCACAACCGGGTCCGCATGATCGTCGCCTCGTTCCTCGTGAAACACCTCCGCCTCCCGTGGCAGGAGGGCGCGCGCTGGTTCTGGGATACGTTGGTCGACGCAGACCTGGCGAGTAACACGCTCGGCTGGCAGTGGTCCGCCGGGTGCGGGGCGGACGCCGCGCCGTATTTCCGGATATTCAACCCGGTGCTCCAGGGCGAGAAATTCGACGCCGAAGGTCGGTATGTGAAAACGTGGATACCGGAGCTCGCCCGGCTTCCGGCGTCGTGCATTCATCGCCCCTGGGAGGCTGACCCCGGGACGCTCGCGAGCGCGGGCGTCGAGCTTGGCCGAACCTATCCCCGTCCGATTGTGGATCACGTCAGGGCGCGCCAGGCCGCGTTGGCCGCGCTGCAGGCGCTGAAGGAGCGGCCGTCATGATCCGGCCATCCGAGATCGACGCGTGCCGATCCGGCGTGCCGGGGCCGCGGATTTGGGATAACCAAGACTGCGTACCATGAAACTCGTCGTGGCAGGTTCCTCGGGGCTCGTCGGCACCGCGCTGGTTCCCCGCCTCAGTGCGGATGGGCATTCGGTGGTGCGCCTGGTGCGTGGCCCCGTTGGCGACGCGTCGATGGTGACCTGGGATCCGTCTGGCGGGAGCGTGCCGCCGAACTTGTTGGACGACGTGGATGCAGTGGTGAACCTGTGCGGCAGCAATATCGCGGCCGGACGATGGACGGAGGCTCGGAAACTCGAGCTGCGCGAGAGCCGGCTGCGGACGACGGAGGCGCTCGTGACTGCGCTGGATTCGGCCGTACGCAGGCCCCGTGTGCTCATCAATGCGTCGGCCGTCGGCATCTATGGCGACCGGGATAATGAAGTGCTGACGGAAACCTCGTCGGCGGGCGGCGGGTTCCTGGCGAACTTGTGCAAGGATTGGGAGGCCGCGGCGCTTAAGGCGCGCGCAAGCGACGTGCGGGTGGTCTGCCTTCGCATTGGAGTCGTCATGAGCGGCCGCGGCGGTGCGCTTCGAAAACTTGTCCCGGTATTTCGTGCGGGGCTGGGCGGACGCCTGGGTGACGGCCGAGCCTGGATGAGCTGGATCTCGTGCGAAGACCTTGTTCGGGCTATCCTGTTTGTGCTTGGAAATGCGTCGATCGAGGGACCGGTTAATGCCGTCAGTCCCGAGCCCCTGCGCAACCGCCAGTTCACCGAAACGCTCGCCGCCGCCCTGAACCGGCGAGCCTTCTTCCCCATGCCGGCGGCCCTCCTCGAGCTGATCTACGGCGAGATGGCGCGCGAAACCCTGCTCGCGAGCTGTCGTGCCATGCCTGGCGTTCTCCGCGACAAGGGCTTTGGGTACCGCTTCCCGGATCTGCCCGGCGCGCTACTGGATACGCTGGGGTAGGGCTGAGGATGGAGGTCGGACGTCGGAGGTCAGAGGACAGCGGTCAGAAGACAGAAGTCCGTTTTCTCTGCGTCTCTGAGTCTCCGCGTGAGCTTGGATCGGAGCCTTCGGTTGGTAGGTCAGAGGTCAGAAGACGGAGGTCGGAAGTCGGAGGTCGGAAGCCGGAAGACAGCGGGCAGAGCCGAGCCAAAATCCACTCACCCAAACGGTGAATCAATCAAGGCGCTCAATTCTGGGGTAAGCAGTTTATCCTTCGTTCCCTTCGTTGCCTTCTGTTCCATTCAATCGCCGAATTTAGGCGTGCGACACTGTGCCATGACGTCTTTTGGATTCGGGGAGGCGGGCAGAAAAGCGTTGCTCCCCGGGCGAAATCAGAAGCCGATAGAGCGAGCCATGTCCCGCATCGCCCAAGCCTTTGAACGAGCCCGCAACGAGAACCGCGCCGCCTTCGTCGCGTATCTCTGTGCCGGAGACCCCGACTTCGACACCTCTCTCGAAGCGTGCCGCGCGCTGCTTCGAAGCGGGATCGATGTCCTCGAACTCGGAGTCCCGTTCTCCGATCCGCTGGCCGACGGCTTGGTCAACCAGCTCGCTGCCCAGCGCGCACTCGAGAGCGGCATGAACAGCGCCCGGGTGTTCGAACTTGTTCGCCGCCTGCGTGCGGAGTTTCCCCAGGCTCCGATCGTTTTCTACACGTATTACAACCTGGTGTTCACGAACGGCGTCGCCGCCTACGTCGAGGCGGCCAAGGCGGCCGGTGTCGACGGGCTGCTTACCCTCGACCTGCCTCCCGAGGAGGCCGGCGAGCTGCTCGGCCACTGCCGGCGTTGCGGGGTCGACTCGGTCTTCATCGTGGCGCCCACCACGTCGGAGGAGCGCCTGCCGCGTATCACGGAAGCGGCGACAGGATTCATCTACTACGTTTCCCGCGAGGGTGTGACGGGCATGCGCGACCAGATGGCCTCGGGCATTCCCGAGGCGATGGCGCGCATCCGGCGCCACACGAAGCTGCCGGTTGTCGTCGGCTTCGGCGTCTCGCGCCGCGAACACGTGGCGCTCGTGGCGGCGCACGCCGACGGCGTCGTGGTGGGAAGCGCGCTCGTGAACGTGATCGCGAAGAATCTCGCAAACCGCCCTGCAATCGGCGCGGAACTCGCGGCGGTCGCCACAGACCTCGTGGCCGGCACGCGCCGCGGCGCCTGACGCGCGTCGGAGGAAATGCGATCCCCGGGTGGGACTATGCCCATGAACGCCTCCCGCACTCCGGAGCGTGTGCTCCACATCCTGACGGGATGCACCGCGGTGGGCAAAACCGAGCTCGCGCTGCAGTGGGCCGAGCGCTTCGACGCGGAGATCGTGTCGTGCGACTCGCTCCTGTTCTACCGGGGCATGGACATCGGCACGGCCAAGCCCTCGTGCTCCGAGCTCGCACGCGTGCCGCATCACCTGATCGACGTGTGCGAGGTGACGGACCAGATGGACATCACGCGCTACGTGGCGTCCGCGCGCGAGGCCGTCGAGTCGATCTTCGCTCGGGGACGGCGCGTGCTGGTGACGGGAGGAAGCGGCTTTTACCTGAAGAGTTTTCTGGCGCCCGTGGCCGATGCAGTGGACGTGCCCGGGGCGATCCGCGACCGCGTCCGCGTGCTTCCGTTGGACCAGGCGCTGGCCGAGCTTCGGGCCTTGAATCCGGCCGGCTTGGGGAAGCTGGACGTGGCAAATCCCCGGCGGGTTGCGCGCGCGCTTGAGCGTTGCCTGGCTTCGGGGCGCACGGTGCTCGAGCTGGCCGAGGCATTCGCAAACCAGCCGCCGGCTTTCGCGGACTGGACCCTGCGGGTGGTGCGGGTGGATCGGCAGAAGGTCGACCTCGACCGCAGGATTTCAGAGCGCGTCGCCGCGATGATGAAGGCCGGGTTGGTCGACGAAGTGCGCCGGCTGCTTCCCCTGGGGATTGAGCGAAATCCCAGTGCCGCGTCGGCCATCGGTTACCGCGAAGTGATCGCCGCGCTTAGCTCGCCGGCGATGCCGGACGATCTGGCGGAGCTCATCTGCCGAAACACCCAGGCGCTGGTCAAAAAGCAGCGCACCTGGTTTCGCACGCAGCTTCCCCCCCATCGCGTGCTCGATGCCGCCGTGGCGGAGCCCCAGACGCTTTTCGAAGACAATCCGGTCGGTGAAGCCGACGCCCGTTTATAAGCGCTATGCATGGCGGAATCCCTTTGGAGTGAAACCCCGGGGACGCTGCATTGGATCGCTTGCAAAAGGCCGGATCGTTGGCCGATCCTCGCCGTATGCAGCAACCTGATTCAAACTCCCCGGATGGCGGCCAGGGACGCCCGGAATGGGTGCCCGAGGGCGCGACGGAGGGTTTTGCAACGCGGGTTGTGCAGGGAGTTCCCCGGGCTGCCGAAGCCACAGGCCAATCCAGGCCGGCTGGGGCGAAACGGCCAAGGCTTTCGGTCGACGACTACGCCGCGGGCGTCGTGGCCGGAGATCCCATGATCCTCGGCCGTGCGATCACGCTCATCGAAAGCAATGCGCCGGCCCATCAGGAGCAGGCCCAGGAATTGCTCGCCAAGCTCCTGCCTCACACCGGGAAATCCCGACGCGTCGGCATCACGGGCATCCCCGGCGCGGGCAAGAGCACGTTTATCGAGGCCTTTGGCTGCCACCTGACCGACCTCGGCAGGCGCGTGGCGGTGCTTGCGGTCGATCCTTCGAGCTCCGTCCACGGAGGAAGCATCCTGGGCGACAAGGTCCGTATGGAAAAACTGGCGACGCGCCCCCATGCCTTCATCCGGCCCTCGCCCTCGGGGGGCTCTCTGGGAGGCGTCGCTCGGAAGACGCGCGAGGCCATTCTCCTCTGCGAGGCCGCGGGGTTCGACGTGGTGATTGTGGAGACCGTTGGCGTCGGCCAGAACGAGGTGACGGTCTCGTCGATGGTTGATCTGTTCCTGGTCCTGATGATCGCGGGGGCGGGCGACGAGATGCAGGGGATCAAGAAGGGCGTGATCGAGCTCGCGGATGCGATCGTGATCAACAAGGCCGACGGGGACAACCGGCCCCGCTGCACGGCGGCCCAGGCGGAGATGCGGCGGGTGTTGCATTACCTCCAGCCGACGACACCAGGTTGGGAGGCTCCAGCGCTGCTGGCCTCGGCCCTGACCGGCGACGGAGTCCCGGAGGTCTGGTCGATGATGGATCGCTTCTTCGAGCACACGCGGAAGACCGGGGCCTTTGAGGAGCGGCGCCGCGAGCAGGCGGTCGATTGGATGCACGCGCTGATCGTCGAGAGCCTGCGGGCCGAGTTTTACGCGGCGCCCGAGGTCAAGAATCGCCTGGAGGCCGTCGAGCATGCCGTGGCCCACGGCCACATGCCCGCGCTCACCGGGGCGCTCGACCTGCTCCGCGGACGGAGCCGTTGAGGGCGTCGGGATGGATCACACGACGACGTCGGGCGGCAGCTCCAGCTCGGCGATACGCTCAAAGATTCGCTCGCTGGCCCGCTGGTAGCGCTCCTTGCCGTCTGCGGGCCGGTCGTAGGTCGAGGACTCGAAGGGGCGTCCGTAAACAACGGAGACGGGTGAGCCCAGGCGCAGCGGCCCGCCCTTGCCGAATGCCTTGAAGCTGCCGAAGACCCGCGCCGGCACGACCGTCACCCCGGTGCGGCAGGCCATGAAGCCGACGCCGGGCTTGGGTTTCTGGAAGGCTCCGTCGGAGGTGCGGGTTCCCTCGGGGAAGAGGATCAGCACCTTGCCGCCGGCGATCGCGCGAAGCACGCGCTTCATCGCCTGGATGTCCGAGCCGCCATCGCGGTCGACGGGAATCGTGCCCACTGTGTCCAGCCACCACGAGGCGAGGCCGGGCTTCCAGAGGGTCTTCCGGGCGAAGAAACACATCTGCCTGGGAATGTGGCAGCCGACGAGCGGAGGATCGAGGTGGCTCGCATGGTTGCAGGCGACGATGAAGCCCTTGTCGCGCGGCAGGTTCTCCAGGCCATGGGCCTCGCCGCGGAACGCAATGTCGTAGATCACCCGGATCACGTAGTGGCAGACGCCGTACACGAACGACATCCGCGACTGGGGAAAGGCCTCGCTCATGGTCGACGGAACGCGGTTCGGTTCATGCCCGGGTCAGCCGCGCGGCAAGCTGCGCCGAGACGACGTCCACGACCTGGTCCAGGGTAAGGTGCGTGCTGTCGATCGCGGTGGCTCCGGGCGGACAGGCCAGGGGCGCCGTGCGGCGCTGGCTGTCCATGCGGTCACGTTCGGCGATCGAGTCGGTCTGCCCTTCAAGTGCCCGGCGCCTGGCGCGCTCCTCGGGGTCGGCGTGCAGGAAAAATCGAAAGTCGGCCTGCGGAAAGATCACCGAGCCGATGTCGCGCCCCTCCATCACGAGCCCGCTGAAACCGCCGGTCCGCGCCACCTCCGCCTGTCCGCGCTGGTACGCGAGCAGCGCGGAACGGACTTCGGGGATCGCCGCGAATTTCGAGACGTTCGCGTTCACCTCGGGACTGCGAATCTCGCCCTCGTCGACCGGGCGTGAGTCGATGGTCATCCGGGCGCTGCGTCCGACGACGTTCGTGCCGAGCCGGAGTCTCGTCACGCTGTCGCGCACCGAGCCGAGGTCCGCAGGCTGGACGCCTTGCCGCAGCAGTTCAGCCGTCACCGCGCGATAGAACGAACCGGTGTCCACATGGAGCAGGTTGAAGCGCTCGCTGACGGCCCGCGAGGTCGAGGATTTCCCCGACGCCGCGCCACCGTCGATGGCAACAATGAGAAAGGGTGCTGCGGTCATGCTGCGTTCCGTTTTAATCTGAAGTCGGGGGATGGATTGAACAGAAGCCAACGAAGGAAACGAAGTACGGCAAAGATGTGCTGAACTCAGAGCGTTTTGAACCATTCACCGGTGGATTGGGGTATGGTCGGAATTCAATGGTCCATGTTGTCGACCGGATATCGTTTCTTGGTTGCCTGCGTTTTCTTCTGTAATCGAGCCCTTTGAAAGTGCGAGGGTCCGAAGAGCACGGGAGGACGTCGAAAATGCGACACTATTTTTAGGGCTCTCACCGGCTCAGCCGGCCGCCCTGCGGAGGCCGCTGAGCACCTCGAAGAACTCGGGATACGTCTTTGCGCAACAGGCGGGGTTTCGGATGGAGAGCCAGGGTGTGCCGTCGCCCCGGAGATCGCGGCTGCCGAGGATACCGAAACTCATCGCAAAGCGGTGGTCGCCGTAGGTGTCGATCTCCACGTCCCGTGTGAGCGGGCGGGGCGTGATCGTGAGCGCACCGTCCTCCTCCACGACGTCCTGTCCGAGCTTGCGGAGTTCCCGCGCCATGCCGGCCACGCGATCGGTCTCCTGTTTTCGCGTGTGGGCGATACCCTCGATGCGCGAGGGACCGTCGAGCAGGGGCGCGAGCGCGGCCAGCGTGAGGAAGGTGTCGGAGAATCCACTGAAGTCGCGTGCGACCCCGGCGAGGCGCGCACCGGCGGGCAGCACCGCCGTGAGCGGACCGGCCTCCGGTCGCAGATAACGGCCGCCAACGGCGCGGAGTACATCGATGAATTCGGTGTCGCCTTGGAGTCCCTCACCCGGGCCGCGGAGGCCGGGAAGCGCCAGCGATCCGCCGACGACCAGCGGGAGGGCGAGGAAGTAGCTGGCGGCGGTCGCGTCGGGCTCGATCGCGTAGGTGCCTCCGGCCATGCGGTACGGAGTGCCCGCGGCGATCACAAAACGATCCTCCCCGGTGCGTGTCAGGGCGGGCTGGCCAAATTGCTCCATGAGGCGCGCCGTCATCTGGACGAACGGCCACCGGACGCCGCCGACAAGCGTGACTTCCACGGGTGCTGCCGCAAGCGGTGCTACCATCAGGAGGGCGGAGAGAAGCTGGCTGCTTTCAGAAGCGTCGATCGAGACGGGTCCGCCCCGGAGGCCGCGCGCGTGAATCTCCAGGGGAAAATGACCTTCCTCGCCCGTGCAGCGGATATCCGCACCGAGGCTGCGCAGTGCATCGATCAATCCGCGCATCGGACGCCGGCGCATCTGCGGCACGCCGTCGATTCGCCACACGCCGGAGGGCGCCGCGGCGCACAGGGCGGTGAGGAACCGCGCGGCCGTGCCGGCCAGGCCCACGGCCAGGTCGCCACTTCCCGTCGAGAACAGGCGTTCCTGCGCGCCGACCCGCACCCTCGTCCCTTCGACCTCCACGCTCACTCCAAGCGTGCGGAGCGCGGCAATCATGAGTTCGGTGTCCTCGCTGAACAGCGTGCCGGTCAGTTCGACCGGAGCGCGGCACAACGCAGCCAGCAGCAGGCTTCGATTGGTCAGGCTCTTCGAACCGGGCACGCGCACCTCGCCGCGCGCTGGTCCGCGGAAGGGTTGGATCGGGAGGAGGTCGGGGAGTCGGTTCATGCTGGCGGTTGAAATGGAATTTGGAGCTCGGACGCTGGGCGGATGAATGGGAGGCGTTGGAATCGAGGTCGTGCAGTCAGGAGCCGGGGGCCACTTCGCGGCACCTCGGGCTCATAAGTTCAATTACGGCAATTTGACGCATTCACTGGCGAGAAAACGGAATGAGGTCCCCGGACGAAAGCCAGAAATTGGGTGGACGCCGACGGCTGCGGCGGGAGAGGGCGCGCAAATGGGATTGCACTCCGTCGACGGTCCCTTGCCATTCACGGCGATGCTCTGCACCTGTCAGGCCGGCTTCGAATCACTCCTCGCCGAGGAACTTCGCGGACTCTCCCTCGAGATCGAGGCGCAGGGACCGGGGTGGGTGTCCCTGCGCGCACCTGAGGGAGTCGCTGCGACGCTCGACCTTGCCTTTGCGCATCGGATCCTCCCCGACACTTCCGACCTGGCCGGCGACTCGGTCAACGGGCTCGCCCAGCAGCTGCTCGAGTTCATGCTGAACAGCCTCCGTGGGGAGCGCATCGAGGCGTCCTGGCCCTGCGTATTCGCCGGACCGGCTGAGCTCGTGGGACTCGGCCGGCGCATCAGTGCGGTCGAGAAGACATTCAACGAACTGCTTCGCAAACGCCTGTCGCGGGTGGCGCGACTCGCGACGCCGGACCTGCCCCGTTCGCTGGGACCGGTGCGCGGGCTCTTCGTGTGGTTTTCGGATTTCGGACGGTTTCATGTGTCGCGTACGTTGATCCAAAACGGTCCAAAACGCATGGCCGACGACCCGCTGGCGCCCTCGAGGAGCTACCTGAAGGTCGAGGAGGCCTACGGACTCCTAGGCGTGGAGCCGGGGGACGGCGAGACGGTGATCGATCTCGGCGCGGCACCCGGTGGCTGGAGTTACAGTGCCGCGAAGCGCGGAGCACGGGTCGATGCCATCGACAACGGTCCGCTGAAGGCGGGTGCCGCGAATAATCCCGGAATCATCCACCGCATGGAGGACGCCTTCAGGGTGTCGCCTCCGGAGGGCGCGGCCTACGACTGGCTGTTTTGCGACATGGTCGAGGAGCCGCACCACGTGCTGCGCGACATCGTCGAACCGTGGCTGTCGCGCCGCTGGTGTCGCCGGTTCGTGATCAACCTGAAATTCGGACGCGTGCGGCCGCTGGGACTTCTCGATGAACTGAGGTCGTCCGAATCGCCGTTCGTGCGCCATGCATCCGACTGGCGGATACGGCATCTCTATCACGACCGCGAGGAGTTCACCGTCGCCGGTTCCGTGAGGTCGGCGGAATGACGGGAAGCCGACAAGGGGCGGAGCGCCGGTCGATGATTTGACTGCGAAGCGAACCGACTGAAACGGAACAGAAGGCGTCGAAGACAACCAGGCGTTGGGCGGCGGGTCGAGTTGCCAGGGCAGGGATCACTGGAGTCGATTTCGCTCTTCTCGTGACCTCGCGCTGGCGCCTGATCCCAGCCTGGAGGTTGAACTCATCCGCCGATTTCAGGCGTTTTGGAGAACCTGGGAGCCTCCGCCCGCCGGCGAACCGGTGTCGAGCGAGAGCGTGAGTCGGCGCCCCGAGCGCGTCGGGCAGGCCAGCAAAAGACCGCTGAGTTCCAACGGCCCCGCATAGACATCGTCACCGCCCGGGGCATCCGCGAGCCAGATCAGCCTCAGGTCCGTGTCGAGGCAGTAGAGATTGGTCATGCCCAGCAAAACGCCCTCTGCCGATTCCCTGACGAGGATCCGGTCCTCGTGCACGAGGAATTCCTCGACCGCGAGGCCCATCGGCGAATGTCGGCGCACGACGGAGCCCTTGCGGTTGAGCTTGCAGAGCACGCCCTCGATGAGGGCGTAGCTGGGATTATCGAGCGAAAAGGCCATGATGCGTCGTGAAGGGCGCGGAGGCGGATGCGCGGCGCGCATATCGCTCCGACGCCCGCGTTCCGCGTTCGCGGTCAGACGGATTGCACCTGGCCCTCAGGGGCGGGACGCTTGACGAAGATTGCGAGAATCAGGCCCTCGATGGTCCCGATGATCGGTCCAATAACGAGGGTGAAGATGGCCTGGGCCCCTGGGCCCATGAACCGGGCCTGCATCTTCACCATGGCGTCGATCTGATCAGGGGTCATCTTTCCAAGGGCCTCCATCTTGTTACGGGTGAACTCGCTGTAATACTGGACAAAGTTCGTGTTGATGAAGGCGAAGTGCACGTAGAGGTAGATCGCGAAAAACACGCCGGCGAAACAGGAGATCGTGACGGCGGACACCAGGGCCTGGGAGTAGGGGTAGGCGGCGGACTTGTCTTGGCGCCCCTCTCTCGCCTCGCGCATGCCAAAGTAGAGCACGACAATTGGAACCAAGAAATACAGCACGGCGAACCACTGGCCGTTCGCGATGTTTGTCGTCTGATATCCGAGAAGGAAGGCGATGAGGTAGAGCGCCGCGGAGGAAACGGCGCTGATGGCACCAAAAACAAGGGAGTTTTTCATGGCTGGAGGGGAGACGGGATGATGCATAAATCCCGTCGCTCCGCCACCATGAAGAGCTGGCCCTGAGGCGGGCAAGCCCGTTCAGTCGGACTTGAAGGCCCGGCCGAAGGGCCCGAGCACGGAGCCCTCCTCCTTGCGGGAGCCGCCGATGTTCGGCGCGGCGGCGACGATGCGATCGGCCATGCGCGAGAGCGTGAGCGACTGCAGCCAAATCTTGCCGGGACCGCGCAGTGTCGCGAAGAAGATGCCCTCACCGCCGAACAGCGCGGTCTTGATGTTGCCGACGTACTGGATGTCGAAGTCCACGGTGGGCTGGAGCGCGACCACGCAGCCGGTGTCGACGCGGAGTACCTCACCCGCGGCGAGTTCGCGCTCGTAGAGCGTGCCGCCAGCGTGGACAAACACCCAGCCGTCGCCCTGAAGGCGCTCGAGGATGAACCCTTCGCCGCCGAAGAAGCCCGCGCCGAGGCGCTTTTGCAGGGCGATCCCGATGCTCACGCCCTTTGCGGCGCATAGGAAGGCGTCCTTCTGGGCGAGCAATTCGCCGTTCAGCGCGGCCAGGTTCACCGCCACGATCTTGCCCGGATACGGTGCGGAAAATGCCACGCGCCGCTTCGCCGTGCTGCGATTGTGAAAGAGCGTCATGAACAGCGACTCGCCCGCGAGCAGGCGTTTGCCCGCGCCGACGAGCGAGTCGAGGAAGCCCTGGTTGCGGTTGGAACCGTCGCCAAAGACCGTCTCCACGGCGATGCCGTCCTCCATGTACATCAGCGCCCCCGCCTCGGCGACGACCGATTCCTCGGGGTCGAGTTCGATTTCAACAAACTGCAGGTCGTCTCCCAGGATGCGATAGTCGATGGCGTGTGCGGTGCTCATGGCGCGCAACTAAGCGAGGATCGTGCGCCGGGTCAACCGGAGGCCGGATACAACGCGCCCCGGTCTTTCCAGCCGGGCGTGCCCACGGCATGGATACCGAACCGCGCGGCGCGGGGGCGGGCAATCAGAGCCCGAGCGCAGTCTTGTACACGCGGGGCACGCGCTTGGTCACCGAGCACAGCACCTCCCAGGGGATCGTGTCCGCCCAGGCACTGAATTCGGTAACCGGGATCTCGGCTCCATTCTGCCGGCCCACGAGCACGGCCTCGTCGCCCGCGATCACCCCGGGATTGTCCGTCACGTCGACGATGGTCTGGTCCATGGTGACCCGCCCGAGCACGGGGCAGCGGCGGCCGCGGATGAGCACTTCGGCGCGGTTGCTGGTCGAGCGCGAGACGCCGTCGCCGTAGCCGGCACAGAGAATCGCGACCGTGCTGTCGCGGCGCAGGGTGTGCGTCCGGCCGTAGCTGATGGTCGTGCCCGCGGGAAGGCGTTTCACGACGCCGACCCGTGTTCGGAAGCTGAATACCGCCTCCGTGCGCACCTGCGAGAGCAGCGAGTTCGGACGGGGGAGCACGCCGAACTGCAGGAGTCCGATGCGGACGGCATTGAACGGCCCGGCGGTCTCGATCGTTTCCATTCCGGCGCTGTTGTCCGCGTGGACGAAGAGACTCGACAGATCGAGTCCCCGGCAGCGCCCGAGAGCGGCGAGGAAGCGACGCCGCTGCTCCGCGGTGAAGGCGGGATCGTCGTCCGGGCTCGCAAAATGCGTGAAGACACCGGCGAGCCGCAGGTGGCGCGCCTCGACGATTTTTGCGTACAGGCGCTCGGCCTCCTCGTGCCAGACCCCGAGGCGCCCCATGCCGGTGTCGATCTTGAGATGGATTGCGAGCGGACGTCCGCAGTCGCGTGCGGCGGCGTCGAACCGATCGACCTCGTCGGCGGTCGAGACCGTCGCGGCGACGTCGTACTGCGCCAGGAACCGGTCTTCGTCGGGCAGAGTGGGACTGAGCAGCAGGATGGGCCAGCCGGGCCCGAGTTCGCGCAGGGCGGCGGCCTCGGCGAGATTTGCGACCGCGAAGAGGTCGGCGCCCGCGTGCATCAGCGCCGCAGCCGCATGGTGGAGTCCGTGGCCGTAGGCATCGGCCTTCACCACCGCCACGTATTTCATGTGGGCGGGCAGCGAGGCGCGGATGAGCCGCAGATTCCGCTCGAGCGCGTCGAGATCGATTTCGGCCCAGCAACGCAGGGGCAGGCGGGAGGAGGAAATGGGAGAGTTCACGAAAAGGGGAAGCGCGAGCCACCGGGCCGCGGGTCAGGCGCGATGAATTTCCGGCGTCCACATCGCGAACGACGGCTGCTCGTGCAGAAACGCGTCCGGGTCCGCGCAGGGCTGGAAGAGGTCGAGGTCGGCCACCATCGGCAGGAGGGTGTCGAGCCGGTAGCCGACGGGGCTGGGAAGTTCGCGGCCGGACAAGGTCGACCACTGCCTGAACCCCTCAGGCATCGCGAGGGGGCTGGTCGGCAGCGCATCGGTGGCGACGCGCTGCAGGGGCTGCCCGGCGCGGGCGAGATGCCAGGTGTTTCGCCGGGCGTCGGCAATGACGGCGAGCGACGGATCCCCGGAGGCCTCGGCAACCACCTGGAGACTTTGATAAGTCCACACGGGCCGTTCGCGCACGACGTTCCAGGTCCGGATCGCGCTGGCGACGGTGCGGATGCCCAGGATCGAGCCGGGACCCTCGCAGAAGATGAAGCCCGACACCGACCCGAGCTCGATGCCGAGCTCGACCACGTTTTTGAAAACGGCTTCCCCCGCCTCGACCCCGTCGGTGCAGGCCCAGCGCAAGTCCATGTCCCTGGCCACGATCGCCGCCTGGATCCGCGAGGAGGCGGCATCCAGCAACAGGAGTGGCGCGGCTCCCGCACTGAGTTCTCGAAGGCTTGCCATGGCCCGCAGAAAAGGCCTGCGAACCCCGGGGGGCAAGCGCGGACGCAGAAGGCCCCGGTTCGGAAGGAAAACCCGAATTTCCAGCGGGTCCGATTCGGGCATTGACCGAACCGCCCCGGCTCTTAAGCGTGACCCTTTCAACTCTACCAACCTTCCTCGTTTGCCGTGAACATTCAGATCAACGATCTCTCCGCCACCCGCAAAAATCTCGTCGTTTCCCTTGAAGCGAACGAGGTCGATGCCGAGCACAAGGCTGTCGTCAGCCAGTTCTGCCGCCTTGCTCAGCTGCCGGGGTTCCGTCCCGGAAAGGCGCCGGTCGCGATGGTGATCAAGCGCTACGGCAAGGACATCGAGGGTGAGTTCCGCCAGAAGGTTGTGTCCAAGGCCTTCCAGGAGGCTACTTCCAAGGACGACATCGCCGTCGCCGCCGTCGCCAAGATCGACGAAGGCACGATCGAGCCCGGCGCTGCCGCCACCGTCACGATCACCGTGGACGTCCATCCCGAATTCGAGGTGCCCGAGTACGTCGGCCTGCCGACCGAAGTGTCCGCCGTCGACGCGACGGAGCAGGAGATCGACGCGATCGTCGAGGGCATGCGCGCCGAGCGCGCCGAGTTCAAGACCGTCGAGCGTGCCGCCCAGAAGGGCGACTACGTGAAGCTCGGCTACGAGGGCAAGGTCGATGGCAAGCCCGTCGCCGAGATCGCCGCCGACCGCCAGATTTACGCCAAGGTCCCGCAGACCTGGGAAGAGGTCGAGGGTGAGCACGAGGGCCTGATCCCCGGCCTTGGCAAGCAGCTCGCCGGCCTCAAGACGGGCGACAAGAAGGACGTCACGATCGAGTTTCCCGCCACCTTCGAGGCAGTTCCGGCCCTCGCCGGCAAATCCGCCGTCTATTCGCTCGAAATCCAGGAGGTTCGCGAACGCGTGCTCCCCGTGATGGACGAAGCCTTCTTCAAGTCGCAGAACGCGACCGATCTCGAGACCCTCCGCGCGAGCATCCGCGAAAATGTGAAGGGTCAGAAGGAAATGCAGAACCGCAGCGGTCAGCGCCGCCAGGTGATCGACGCCGTCTGCGCCAAGGTCGATTTCCCGCTCCCCGAGGCTCTCGTCGAAGGCGAACTCCAGTCCGTCCTCCGTCAGTTCATCGAGGAGAACATGCGCCGCGGCGTGCCGCAGGAGCAGTTCGAGAAGGACAAGAAGGAGATCGTCGAGGGCGCCCGTAAGGCCGCTGCCCAGCGCGTGAAGTCCCAGCTCATCCTCTCCAAGATCGCCGAGAAGGAGAAGATCGAGGTCGTTGAGCGCGATTTCGACGCCTACATCTACCGCGAGACGATGCGCACCGGCGAGAAGCCCGAGAAGATCGTGAAGAGCCTCACCGAGGACCGCGACCACCTCCGTTCCGTCCAGCGCGGGATCATTTACGACAAGACGGTTGATTTCCTCGTCTCCAAGGCTACGGTCTCGACAGTCCAGCCGAAGGCGTGATCTTCGGCGGGACACCAAAATCGTGAGCAGCTATTACGTTCCCTACATTATCGAGAACACGGGCCGCGGAGAGCGCGCGATGGATATCTATTCGCGCCTGCTCAAGGACCGTATCATCTTCATCGGAACGCCGATAGATGACGGAGTCGCCAACGTCGTCATCGCCCAGCTGCTTTTCCTGCAGATGGAGGATCCCAAGAAGGACATCCACCTGTACATCAACTCGCCGGGCGGGGTGGTGACGGGTGGCATGGCCATCTACGATACGATCAACTTCCTGCAGTGCGACGTGGTGACCTACTGCGTGGGCATGGCCGCCAGCATGGCGACCGTGCTGCTCGCCGCCGGCACGAAGGGCAAACGCTTCGCGCTCCCCAACAGCCGCGTGATGATTCACCAGCCCTCCGGCGGAGCCGGCGGCCAGGCCGCCGACATCGCAATCGCCGCGAAGGAAATCCTGCGCTGGCGCCGGACGCTCAATGAGGTGATCGCCAAGCACACCGGGAAGGCTCCCGAGCAGATCGAGAAGGATTCCGACCGCGATTACTACCTGAGCGCCGACGAGGCCAAGGAGTACGGCCTGGTGGACCACGTGGTGAGCTCCACGCGCGAGGCCCAGAAGATCACGGTTCCCGGAGCGGCCTGACCGCTTCGGCGGTTCGCCCTCGAGGGGCGTGAATCCTGCCCGCTGGATACGTGTTATCCGCTGTCGCATCGACGCGCGGTCTCGCGTGGCGTTTCAAGTCGCACGCACCCTGTGCCGATACACTTCGGAATGAATTCCCGCCTCGACTCCCAAACCGTTCACTAGAAGACTCCCGTCCCCATGGCAAAATCGTCGCGCATGACCCTTTGCTCTTTCTGCGGCAAATCCCAGGCCGAAGTCAGGAAGATCATTGCCGGTCCAGGAGTCTATATCTGCGACTCCTGCGTGAACGTCTGCAAGACGATCATCGATCGCGAGGTGAAGCCGGTGGTCCAGGACAGCAAGCCTGCGTTCCGGCTGGTTAAGCCGTCGGTGATCAAGAAGACGCTCGACGAGTTCGTGATCGGCCAGGACCACGCGAAGAAGGTGCTGAGCGTCGCAGTTTACAATCACTACAAGCGGCTGATGTTCGACGCCGAGATGTCGAAGGACCTGGGCGATCTCGCGCCCGAGTTCGCCGAGGTGGAGGTCGAGAAGAGCAACATCCTGCTCCTCGGTCCGACCGGTTCCGGCAAGACTCTGCTTGCGCGTTCGCTGGCCCGTATCCTCGAGGTGCCGTTCGCGATCTCGGACGCCACCACGCTCACCGAGGCCGGTTACGTCGGCGAGGACGTCGAAAACGTCGTCCTTCGCCTGCTCCAGTCGGCCAATTACGACGTCAAGAAGGCCGAGTGCGGCATCATCTACATCGACGAGATCGACAAGATCCGCCGCACGACCGAGAACGTCTCGATCACCCGCGATGTCTCCGGCGAGGGCGTGCAGCAGGCGCTGCTCAAGATTCTCGAAGGAACCATCTGCAACGTGCCACCCCAGGGTGGACGCAAGCATCCGAATCAGGAATACATCCAGGTCAACACCTCGAACATCCTCTTCATCTGCGGCGGTGCCTTCGTGGGCATGGAGCAGTTCATCAAGAAACGGATCGGCTCGCGCTCGCTCGGCTTCCACGTGAATCCCCAGGATCACGAGATGTCGCCCGAGGAGATCATGCGCTCGATCGCGCCGGAGGACCTCATCCGCTACGGCATGATCCCGGAGTTCATCGGACGCCTGCCAGTTGTCTCTGTGCTCGATCCGCTGACCGAGGAGGATTTGGTGCGCGTCCTGATGAGGACGAAGAACGCGCTGGTGAAGCAGTACTCCAAGCTTTTCGCGATGGATGGAGTCCGGCTCAAGCTCACCGAGGACGCCATCAGTGCGATCGCCAAGCAGGCGCTCGAGTTGAAGACCGGAGCGCGTGCGCTGAGGGCCATCATGGAAAAGTTGATGCTTGAGGTCATGTTCGACCTTCCGCAGCGCGACGACGTGACGGAGGTCGTGATCGACGCGGGCGTGGTAAGCGGACGCAAGCGCCCGACGCTTCGCAGGCCCCGCAAGGGACCGAGCGAGGGCGCCGATGCCGCCTGAGTGCCCGGCCCGGGCCCGTTCAGGCTTTGGCGGAGGCCATCAGCGCGATTGAAACGCTCGCGAGGCTTGCGCACCACCAGTAGATGGACGGCAGACGCAGGTAGCGAAAGAGGGCGAGGAGCAGGAACGCGTTGGCCTGCGTGGCAATGAAGCGGTAAAAGAGCGTGTGGCCGAACGGGCCGCCGATCGTGAGGATGAACAGGCCATTGAGTGCGAGTTCGACGGTCAGCAGAGCGGCAATCCGGTCCGAGCGGGATTGGAGCCAGGCACGTGCGGAAAGGCCGAGCGCCATCGCCCACGCGACAAAGTGCCCGAAATTCAGCACCTTGATGGGCAGACGGACCACGGAATTGGTGAAACCGGCGAGGAAGGACTGACCCGGCCAGGCGAAAACGGTCGAGGGAAAGCTGCCGCCATAGAGTTGGGTCCAATAGGCGAACTCGTCGTTCTGCCACGCCTTCTGCGGAAACAGGCATCTGGTTTCGACAAGAGTCCACGCGGTGATGAGCACGGGGAAAAGCGCAGCCCAGGCTGCGTCGAGCAGGCAGGTCCGCCAGTCGGCCCCCTCTTCGAAGAAGGGGAAGAGGAGGAGCGGCGCCAAAATGAACACCGTGGTGGGGCGGCACAGGTAGGCATAACCGGACAACGCGAACAGCAGTCGGCGGAGCAGAGTGCCTCGGCCGACGTGCAGGGCGGTCAGGCCGACCATGCAGAAGAGCCACTGGCCGGCCTCGCTATGAAAGGTAGCCGAGGTGGTGACCCATCCGGGCAGAAGGCAGGCGAACCAGAGCGCCCAGTCGAGTCGGGCAAAGTTTCGATAGAACAGGAGACACGCGCCCATGCCGGCAATCGCGTTCACCGAGACCCCCGTCCAGGCGAACTCGCCTGTCAGCCGGCCAAACAGCGAGACGATGAGCGGCATGCCGTAGAAGAACCGGCCGCCGTCCACGGCAGGAACGAGGAGTGAGCCATGCGTGGCGAGCCAGGCCGCCTGGCGAATATAACCTTCCGCATCCATGAACGGGAAGGCCCGGCCACGTAGGTAGAACGCCAAGAGCACCAGGCACCGGCTCGCCAGAAACACGGCGGCGACCAGGATCATGTCCCGTCGCCAGCGCGCGGGAAGGGAAGGAAGGCAGAAGCCGGACGCCGGCCGGACAGGCGAGGGCTCCGCAGCAGCGTCGTGCACGGCGGACGGGGCCGCCCGCGGGAGACCATTACCAATGCGCATAATCACCTCGATCGAGGCTGAGCGCGAAGGCCACCAGCAGGCGGATGCAGTTTTCGACGTCCTGGAGGTCGACGAGTTCGTTCGGCGTGTGCATGTAGCGCAGGGGAATGCTGATCAGGCCGGTGGCGACGCCGCCTCGTCCCATCTGGATCGCGCGGGCATCGGTCCCGGTCGGCCGCGGATCGGCTTCCAGCTGGAAGGGGATCTTCTCCTTCACGGCGCAGGCGTGAAGCTGCTTGTAGACGACGGGATTGATGTTCGCGCCGCGGCAGAGGATGGGCCCACCGCCCAGTTTGGTCTCGCCATATTTCCGATTGTCGCAGTCCGGATGGTCGGTGGCGTGGCCGACGTCCACGGCGATCGCGATGTGGGGATTTACCGAATACGCCGAGGTCGTGGCGCCGCGGACGCCAATCTCCTCCTGGGACGTGGCAACGGAGACCACCCGAGCGGCAAGGCGTTTGCGGTGGCGGGCAAGGCGGATGAGGGTCTCGCCGACGACGTAGGCGCCGGCCTTGTTGTCGAAGGCGCGCGAGGCGGCGACGCTGCCGTGGATCACCTCGAAATCGTTGTCGTAGGTGGCGACGTCGCCGATCGAGATGCGTTCCAGCGCCTCCTTCTTCGAACGCGCGCCGATGTCGATCCAGATCTCGTGGATCTCCGGCACCTTCTTGCGATCCGCCTCGTCCATCAGGTGAATCGCACGCTTGCCGGTGACTCCCTTGACCGGCCCCTTGGCCGTCTGGATCACGACCCGCCGTCCGGGAATCATCACGCGGTCATGGCCGCCGATCGTGTCGAAGTAGATGAATCCATCCTTGTTCACGTAGGTGATGATCAGGCCGAGCTCGTCCATGTGGCCGGCGAGCATCAGAATCGGGTCGCCCTTCTTGTTGAGCGTGGCGATGCGATTTCCGAGGGCGTCCTTTTCGAGACTGTCGGCGATCTTGCCCACGTGGCGTTCGAAGGCGCGCTGCGCCTCGAATTCGTAGCCGGAAGGCGAACGAGCCTTGAGGAGATCGGAGAGAAAGTCAGGAACGTGGGAGGTGCTCATGCTCCAAGCAGAGCCGTTTGTGACGCGGGAAAAAACACAAAATTGGCTGATGCTCCAAAAACCTGGATATTGTTGCAAATGGTCAACGACAAAGCGGCTTGCGTGATAAATCCTGCGGTCCCGAATCGTGGGCGACCGGCTGTTTCCACGTTCTCTTCATTGCCTTCCGTTCAATACATCTGCCGACTTTGGCTGAAACCATGACAATCTATCCTGCCATCGATATCAAAGGTGGTCGCTGCGTTCGCCTGACCCAGGGCAAGGCCGACCAGGAGACGGTGTATTCGGAACATCCCGCCGAGGTGGCGGCCTCGTTCAAGGCCGCGGGCAGCGAGTGGGTGCATGTCGTCGATCTGGACGGCGCCTTCGCCGGTGAACCGACGAACTTGGTGCCCGTGTCGGAGATCGCGCGGCTGGGCATGAAGGTTCAGCTTGGCGGCGGCATGAGGACTCGTCAGTCGGTCGAGCGTGCGCTTGCGCTCGGGGTGTCGCGTGTCGTGATCGGCACGCGCGCCGCGGAGAGCGACGCCTTTGTTGGCGAACTGGTCCAGGCGTTTGGCGCCAGGATCGCGGTGGGCATCGACGCGAAGAACGGTCAGGTGGCAGTCAAGGGCTGGGTGTCCACCACCGGCACGGGAGCGCTCGAGCTCGCCCGGCGCATGGATGCGCTCGGCGTGGCGACGCTCATTCACACCGACGTCGGCACGGACGGAATGCTGACGGGCCCGAACTTCCCGGCCCAGGAGGCCATGTGCCGCGCCGTGCGCTGCGGTGTCATCGCCAGCGGCGGAGTCAGCCGTCGTGAAGACGTGGTGAACCTCGGCATCCTGGCAAAGCGTTGCCCCAACCTCGACGGCGTGATCGTCG
Organism: Opitutaceae bacterium; assembly: GCA_027310745.1. Classification (GTDB taxonomy): domain Bacteria; phylum Verrucomicrobiota; class Verrucomicrobiia; order Opitutales; family Opitutaceae; genus MWDT01. Next base: position 30,927 of record DAIDAF010000013.1, read on the forward strand.
GCAAGGCGCTCTACGAACGCCGGGTGGAGCTCCCGGACCTGCTTACCCTCGCGCGGCAGGCGCAGGCCTGATCTCGCGACCGGGCGGCACGAACAGCACGTCGGTCATCACCAGGTCGTCGGGTATCCCGGATGGGCCGCCATCGATCCGCGACCACTCATACCCGAGCGGCTGCAGGTGGGCGATGACGCCGCCGGCTTCCTCGCGTGTGTGAAGCCCGGCGAGCACGACAGGCTTGGCGGATTCGATCGCTTTGATGCCGCCGGCGAGGGCGTGATGACCGTGCCCCTCGACGTCCAGTTTCACGAAGTCGGGGAGGCGGAGTTCGCCCGTCTCCACGAGGTCATCGAGGCGAACGGTGGATACGCTGATCGTTGGGATCGACGGGTTCCATGTCTCGTCCGTGTAGAGCAGGTGACCGGTTGTGCTCTCGAATCCCCCGTAGCTCAGAAAGCGTTCCTCGGAGACGCGGTCGGACACGGCAAAGGGAAAGATCCGGATCCAGGCCAGACGATTGCGGACCACGTGGAGCACGAGCCGCTCCCGTGCGACCGGGTTGGGTTCGAAGGCAGCGACACCGCCGTGGGGTCCAACGCGACGTCCAAGTCCCACGGAGAACAGCCCGTAATGCGCTCCGAGGTCCCAGACCTGTTTCCCGTTCCAGTCCCAGAGGTCCATGATCCGCGCCTGGACTGCGGGTTCATGGGTGCCGCGCCAATAGGCCGACCAGGGGTACAACGACCACACGGCGCCTTCCGCGAGCCCTGAGCGCACCCGAACCGGAAATCGCGCGAGGCCGGAGGCGCGCAGGATGCGATCGGCCAGGCGGCGTGAGATGGACATGGGCGGCCCCCGGGGATCAGGGAAGCTGGTCGGCGATTTCCTCCAGCGGATACGTGAGGATCTCGGAAAGCGTCGGATGATACCAAGGCGCGCGAAGCATGTCGCGGACGGTCGCCTTCATGCTCATGGCGACGCTGAAACAATGGATCATCTCGCCGGCCTGAGCGCCGACGATCTCGGCGCCGAGGATCCGGCCCTTCCTGGGATCGGCCAGGACGCGGACGTATCCATAATTTGCATCCATCAGGATCGATTTCCCATGGTCGTTGAAGGGATAGCTGGCCTTCAGGAACGGGACTTTCCGGCGGATCAGCTCCTGCTCGCCAGGGCCGATGGATGCGACCGGCGGGTCGGTGAAGACGACGGTCATCGCGAGATCGTAGTCGACGGGTTTGATCTTCTTCACCCCGAAGGCATGCCGCGCCGCGAGTTCGCCCTGTTGGACGGCAAGGTGGACGACTTCCATCGGGCCGCAGACATCGCCGCCCGCGTAGATGTGCGGCTGCGAGGTCTGTTGCCAGCGATTCGTGGCGATCCGGCCGGAGGCGTCGGTGCGGACCCCGGCGGCCTCGAGTTCCAGGCTGCGAACGGCGGGTTCGCGTCCGAGCGCATTGAGGAGATGGGCCGCCCTGCGGCGGATGATGCGTCCGGTGGTGACGTCCTCGAATTCGACGGACACTCCGCTGCGGTCGCCGGAGACCTTCCGGATTTGAGTGTGGGTAAACAGCTCGATGCCCTCGTCGCGAAACGCGGCCTGGACGACGTCGGCGGCGTCGCAGGAATAGTCGCGCAGGATGTGGGGGCTGCGTTGGATCTGAATGACCTTGGCGCCGATGCGCCTGAGGAACTGCGCGAGCTCGCAGGCCACGATGCCGCCGCCCAGCACGATCACGCTCAGGGGCACGCGGTCGAGCTCCAGCACCTCGTCGCTGGTCCAGTAGGGGGTGTCGGCGAGACCGGGTATGGGTGGTTCGGAGACGCGGGATCCGGTGGCGATGAGGAAATGGCGTCCCTCGATCCGGGTGCCGTCGGTGAGTTCGACCCGGTTGGGCGACACGAAGCGCGCGTTGGACCGGTACAGGTCGTATTTCCCGGATTCCATCGCCTGTTCTCGGTAATCGGCAAATTCGCCGATGACGCGCAGCTTCCTGCGGTGGAGCGCGCGCATGTCGACCTCGGCGATCGGAATGCGAAGACCGAAGCGGTCCGCCTTTTGCGCCAGGTGGAGAACCTCGGTTGACCAGAGCAGGGTCTTCGAGGGCATGCAGCCACGAAGGATGCACAGACCGCCCAGTTTCCGGGCTCCGTCTATGATCGCGACGCGCTTGCCCAGAGAGCGGGCGACGCGTGCGCCGTTGAAGCCAGCCGAGCCTCCTCCGAGCACGACAAAATCGTAGGTTTTCATGGATTACCGGGATTCAGAACAGATCCCACGAGATTCGGTTATCAGAAGGCTGCAAGGGCAACAAACGAATGTACCCGATCGCCGGGGGGCATGCACGGAGTTCTACGAGGGACCCGGAGCGGCTGCGCCGTAATGGAAACCCCTGAAGGTAATGGCCACAAGAAACACAAAAAGGCGCCCGGGTTGCCGAATCTGATCGGAACGCGCTTATAAGCGCACGCAGCGCAAAGCCGATGCCCCTGAAATTTCGTGTTTTTCGTGGCGATTCAATTCAGGGGGCGAGGATCCTGGTCGCCGAGGAGAATTGTGCCAACAAACACGATGCAGAGGGATAGAATCACAAAGCGCGAGACGCCGGTCCTCAGCGGCCCTTGCCGAAGATCATCACGTGAATCGTCTTCAGGACGATCGCCGCATCGAGGGCGAATGAGAAGTGGCGGATGTAATACAGGTCGTACTCCAGCTTTCTCAGCGTGTCCTCGATGTTAGCCCCGTAGGGGTAGTTCACCTGGGCCCAGCCGGTGATGCCCGGCTTCACGAGATGGCGAAAATGGTAACAGGGGATCTGTCGCTCGTATTCGGCGACGAGACGGTCCCATTCGGCCCGGGGGCCGATCAGACTCATGTCGCCCTTGAGAACGTTCCAGACCTGCGGCAGCTCGTCGATGCGTGTTGTGCGGAGGAATCGCCCCACGGTGGTGATCCGCGAATCGCCCACCCGGGTATAGGGGTCGGACGCGGCGGTGGCCGTCCGCATCGTGCGGAGCTTGTAGATTTGGAACGGCACGTGGTTGCGCCCAATCCGTGTCTGCCGGAAGAACACGGGCCCGCGATCCTCGATCCACACGGCCAGTCCGCCAAGCAGGATGAACGGGGCGAAGATGATCATGCCGAGGATCGAGAGGACGACGTCGCTGATCCGCTTGATTCGCTCGAAGACCGGCTCGCGGGCGATCTCGAAGCCCTCCTGGAAAAGCCAGGTCTGGTTGAGGCGGTAGAGCGGGATTTTTCGCAGATAAACCTGGTAGAACAGTTCCAGCGTGTACGTGGGCGTCCCTCTGAAGTAGTAGCGAACCAGCTGCTGCGAAACGTTGGGCGGCAGCTCGCGGTTGCTCTCGCGAAGCACGATCGCCTCCGCTTCGAGCGAGCCCGACTCAATCCTCGCCAGGATCTCCTCGAGCGTGGCCAAGGGTGTGCCGTCGTCCATGACGACGGGTTCGCCGGTCGACGTGGGCAGGCAGTACACGATCGGCTGAACGAGGGTCGAACGCCGGGCTTCGTCGCGGAATACCTGGCAGCTGGGCAGGTCGCCCACGAAGACGATGCTCTTGGTCTTCTCCCGAAGGCTGTTGCGGTGGTAGATGAGTCGCCGGTAGCCGAGCGAAATCGGAATGTACGCGACAAAGCTGAGGATAATGACGAGACGGGAGGTCTGAAGTGGAAACGTGTTGGTGATGACGGCGTAGGTGATGAGCAGCGTGCCGACCATCGCGGCCAGCAGTGCGATCGTGTGCTGGCTCGCGTAGTCGAGGCTCAGCATGTCGGTCCTCGGGCGGTAGCCATCGATCAAATACAGCGCGCCCACGATGAACACGAGCGGCAGGAGCAGGACGGTCGTGGGGTAGCTTGAAAAGACCTCGATGCCGCGGAGGTTTCCCATGATGCGGAACACGAGCGCGACCAGACAGGCATCCAGCACGAACAGCAGGAGCGAGGTCTTTCGTTTGACGATCATGGGGTGAGACTTTGGAAGGGCGGGAAAAACGGCGAACTGCCGGGAGCCTCGAATCACGGAGGCGCGGAGTTCATCGGGTGCGCGAGAGTCGGGTTGGATCGTGTAAAAAACGGTTCACCTGCAGGGCGAAACCCGGACGAGCGGGAGACGCGGCATTCGTCCCTGCAAATTCCAGGACCCGGTGGTTCAACGGCGGTCCCCGGACTGAAGCGGGCCAGGGGGCGCAAAGTCAGGTTTGAAGGAGACAGACCCGTTGGCAAGCCCGCTTGCCGAGGGAAGTCAGCCCGCCAGGAGCGCCGCGTAATCCGCGAGGTGCCTGTCGGCGAGGAGATCAGTGCCGAAGTCGCGCGCCCGGGCGGCGCCGGCCGCGGAAAGCGCCTTGAGGAGGTCGGGCGCCGTGCCGAGGCGCACGAGCAGGCCGGCGAGGTTTTCGGACGCCGCGGGCGATCGGTGGTCGAATACCGCGCCGGTGACGCCGTCCTGAAGGAAGTCGGAGAAGCACCCGAGGGCGCTGACGACCGGGACCGCGCCCGTGGCCATGGCCTCGAGGGGGGCCACGCCGAAGGACTCACCCTGTTCCGCGACGCTCGGATAGACGAAGACGTCGCAGGCCCGGAGCGCGGCGGCGAAGGTGGTCCGTTCGAACACGGGATCGCGGAAGGTCACGGGGGCCGTTCCTGCGAGCGTCCGCAGGTGTTCGACGTAGGCGGGGCCGGCGCCGCCCTGCGCCACTTCCCAGGCCCCCATGATCACCAGCGTCGAGCCCGGCAGGCACGGGGCCGCCTTGGCGAAGCCGCGTATCAGGATTTCCAGCCCCTTCTCCGGATGGATTCGCCCGGCGTAGAGGAAGCGGAGCGGCCCGTTGAAATCGCGCGGCGCCGCCGTGAACACCGAGGTGTCGATCGGATTCGGGATGACGTTGACGATAGGCCGGGACCAGGGGGCCTGCGTGACGATCGCATCCGCAACGGAGCGCGACACCGCCGTGATCCGGTCGACGCCGCGATAGAGTCGGTATTGCCCTTTTGGATATCGATGGGCGGCGACCACGATGCGTGCCCCGGCGTCGCGGCGGCGTCGGGCGGCCAGGAAGGGCAACCAGAACGAGTTGAGCAGCCAGACGTCGGCGGCGGGCAGCCTGCGGGCGGCGGAGAGCGAGTAGGGGAAGTCCTTGAGGATGTTCACCCACACCCGGCTGGTGCTCTGGGAGCCCTGCAAACGAAGGTGGCGCACGCCGGCGGCCACTTCCTGGTCAGGCAGCCCGGGGTGGCGTCGCGAGATCAGGGTCACCTCGTGGCCCCTGGCGGCGAACCGCGCGGCGAGGTCCGTCGTCAGCCGTTCCACCGCCCCGGCCGGCCCGGGAGGCGTGGGATGAAACGGGCCCGTGGCGATTGCGATCCTCATGGCGCGGCGGCGACGTCGACGGTTTCCCAGAAATTGAGCGCGCGTTCGAGACCCTGGCTTTCGTTGTGGAAACGGCCCGCGTTCCGGGCCAGCTCCGCACGCGCGACTCGGTCGGAGGCCAGTTGACGCAGCGCATCGGCCAGCGAATCGAGCTCGGTGCGTTCGAAGACGAGTCCCATGCGGCGCGCAGCCACCAGCTGTGCGATCTCCGAATTCCCGGGGCCGATGAAAAGGACCGGCCTTCCGACTGCCGCGACGCCGTAGAGCTTGCTCGGAAAAACGGCGGACTCGCACCCGGGCTTGAGCGTGACGAGCTGGATGTCGGCGGCCGAGAGGGAGGAGGCGAGGGCGGCGCGCGGCTGGGCGGGCAGGAAGCGCACATTCTCCAGGCGCAGCCGGCGGGCCTCCTGCTCGAGAGGGGCGCGGGAGGCGCCGCCTCCGACGAAGACAAAGCGGATCCGATCCGCATCCCTCAGGCGTTCCGCGAGCCGGAGCACCGGCTCGAGATCGTGGACGCGGCCGATGTTGCCGCTGTACATGACGACGAGCTCGTCTCCAAAACCCCAGGACGCCCGGAATGCCGCAGACTCCCCGGGTTTCGCCTCGGCGAGTCCTCGGGGCGCCCAGTTGGGCAGGATGCGGATGCGGTCCGCGGGCAGCCGTCGATGCCGGACGAGGGCGGCCATGTCGCTGCCGAGGACCACGCAGCCCGCGCTGTGCCGCCAGGCAAAATCCCTGGGAATACGAAGCAGTCCGAGGAACCGGGCCGCGAGCGGGTGCGGGGAGAGCCGCATGGCGATTTCCGGGTAAATGTCCTGCGCGTAGTGGAACAGCCGCGCGGAACGGAGCGCCGCGACCGGCCACGCGGCAACGCCGGCAAGGGGAGGGTCGGACCACACTGCCAGCGTCGTGCCACGTCGAAGTTCCACAAGGAGCCGAAGCTGCAGGAGGAGGTGGAAAAGGGCGAAGTCGAGGATCCGAAGCGCGACGTGAAAACGTCCGAGGCGGGTGCAGGAAAGCCGGACGATTCGCACGCCGTTGCGAAGCTCGGTTCGCGGCACCTGCCCTCCGGGCGGCCGGCTCGTGATCACGGTCACGCGGTGGCCCCGCGCGGCCAGGCCCTCGGCGAGGTCACCCAGAAGCTGGGCCGTGGCGGGTTCTTCGGGCCAGTAAACGCGGTTTACGAAAACGTAGGAGCGCATGGGTCCGGCGCAGGATCATCGCCCCGGCGAGGCGTCGCGCCCATGGCGTGCCAGCTCCCGGCGTTTGGCCGTGTTCCAGAATTCATAGATCCCCATCAGCCGGCAAAAGACGTATCCGCGGTAGCCGTCGAGGAAGCCCGCCCTGGCGACGTAGTGATAGAGGAAGCGCAGGGTGGGCCGGAAGGGCAGGCGCTGCGCGAAGGCCTTGAGACGGCGCTTGCGCGCGAGCACCGGTGCGAGCGACCCGGCATCGGCGTGATCGCCATCGCCGAAGTCGATCCGGGCCTCCCAATTGCTGTAGCGGTTGTGCTTCTCGATCCACACCTCGATCGACGGAAAGGCGAAATGCTCCATCTCGTGCGCCAGCCATCCAGCCCGGCCCTGGAGGACGACGTGCTCGTGCACCTCATTGTCGCCGGAGTCACTCCGATCCGTGCCCGGCGGACGTTCGTAGCGGCCCTTCGCGTGTCGGAAAAATCGGAGATTCCAGGAGGGGTAGTACCCGCAATGCCTCAGCCAGCCGTCGATGAACCAGAACCTGCGGTTCACGTAGTACCCCTCGCAGTCGGGCCTCGCGACCTTTTCGGCGAGTTCGTCCGCGAGCTCCGGCGTGATGCGCTCGTCCGCGTCGAGGATGAACACCCACTCGTTGCGCCAGTCGACGTGTTCGAGAGCCCAGTTCTTCTTTTTGGGAAAGCGGCCATCCCATTTGAAATCCACCACGCGCGCCCCTAGCGCCCGGGCCAGGTCGGACGTGCCGTCGGTGCTGCCCGAGTCGACCACCACGACGTCGCTCGCAAACGCGGCCGAGCGGATGCATGCCTCGATGTTTCCGCGCTCGTTCTTCGCGGGGATCAGGACGGACAGGGGGCAGGAGCCAGGCCGGAGTTCAGTTGAGCGAGGCATAGGATACGGCAGCGAAGAAATTGAGCCACCATACGATCACGACCGCGAAGTTTCCGAAGGGAAACTCGACCCAGGCGTAGGCAAGGATCAGGCCGCAGCCGACGACGAGGTAACGGGCGAGCAGGCTTTGGACGCGCGTCCGAACCAGGGAGATGGCCGGGAGCAGGGCGCACAGCCCGATCAGCGAGCTGCCGACGAATCCGAGCTCCGCGAAGGCCTGGAGCCAGTCGGAGTGGGCGTCCTCGTAGAAAATGGGCAGCAGGTCGCTGCGGGGTTCCGCGCTGTTGTAGCGGTAGAAAATGGTTGGATACGAACCCATGCCCCAGCCGTACACCGGCTGGTCCCTGCCCATGGCGATCGTGTCGCGGTACAGGGCGAGCCGAGACCCGATCGAACCTTCCTGCTCCATCTGCGCCACCTGGGCCTTCGTGAGGCTCCAGCGTGCCTTGATCACCGGCCGTCCGAGCCAGAAGACCGCGGCACAGCCGAGGGCGAGTATAGCGACGATCCCGACCAGCGGGAGGGCGGCGGATTCGTTGTGACTGCGCCGGCTGCGGATCGCACGGATGCCCGCGTGCAGCGCGACGATTCCCAGGAGCGCGACGAGGAGGAGGGTCGACGAGCGGGAGGAACAGAGCGGGATCGTCGCGGCGAGCAGGAGAATGGCGACGCCTCCGAGGAGAACCGGCGAATGCCAGATGTCGCGGTATTCCCGTTCACCGCGACGGAAGAAATGCCAGAACAGGCCGAGCGCCGCCGATGTCGACAGGAGCACGTAGGCGCCCCAGTGGTTGTGATAGATGAACGTGGCGAAAAAGGTCGGATTCGTGGAGTGAACCAGGCCGAAGTAGAGCCCCTTCGCCCCTGCGAGCTTCTGCAGCGTGCCGAAGATGGCGAGGATCACCGCATTGGCGCCGAGCACGAGCAGGAGCGCCCGCAGGACGCGGCGCTGGCGGATCACGATGGCGAGATTGAAGGCTGTCAGGTACGCGCAGTCGAAAAGCCAGAGCGCATGCCCCGCGGCGTCCGGGACCGCCGTGCTCGGAAGCCAGTGCACATAGGAGCCGGTCACGAGCACCTTGTGGACCCCGTCGAACAGCTCCTTCTGGCTGGGATTGAATATCCCGATCGCCACGTAGAGGTTGAACAGGAGGGCGGGTACGAGCCAGAGGTACCGCTTGCGGGAAGGACGGCGGTGGCCGTCTCGCGGCGTACGCAGGGCGAGCAGGGTGATTCCGAGCGAGAGGCTGCCCCATGCGAGCAGGGGCAGGCGGAGCCTCAGGTCGTTTCCGCCAAAGTCCCAGGTCGCGGCGATTGCCAGAACCGCGGCGTGGACCACGGTCGCCAGCTCGAGCGGCGAAAGCGGGAGCGAGCCGGAGCGGCGCGCGGACTGGCCGGAGCCGTATTTGGACGAAGCGGAGGCGCTGGACATGATTGGGCGGTTGGGCGGCGCGCGGCGTTCAGTGCAACAGGGACTCGTAGAACCCGGCCAGCGTCGCTGCGGTGCGGTCCCAGGAGTATTCCCGGACCGCCCAGGCGCGCGCCGCTTCGCCCCGCTCGCGCAGCGTTTCCTCGCCCAGGGCAAGCGAGGCGAGGAGCGCGTCCTTGTACTCTTCCCATGGGCCGCACCAACCGTAGTCGGTGTCGTTGATGGCCTTCCATGGCGTCGTGTCGGTGACGAGCACGGGAAGTCCCCAGGCGAGCGCCTCGGCTACGACCATGCCGAAATTCTCGGAATGGGACGGGAGGAGGAAGAGGCTTGCCGCCGGATAGGGGGCAGGCGCATCGGAGCCGTCGAACACCTGGACCCGGTCGCTGGCCGAGTTCTGGAGAACGTATCCGCGGATCTGTGACACCGAATATTCCTGGGGGATACCGACCAGCATGAGCATCCAGCGGCGCGGAGCATGCTGGGTCCAGAGGTCGATCAGCTCGAGAACCCGCTTCTTGTGGTGAAACCGCGAGTAGAAGAGCGCGGTGGGGCGGGAAAAGGCGTCGGGACAGGCCTCTTTCCAGTAGGCGGTTGCCGCGGTCGCCTGGGCGGGTGTGGGAGGCTCGACTCCATTTGCCGCCAGGCATACCGGCTGGGTGAAGCCGAGCGAGGCGATGTCCTCGGCCTCAATGCGGCTGGTCGCATGCCAACCCCGGGCCGCGTCGACGGCCTTCGGATGGATGAAGCGGAGCGCGAGCTCCTTTTTCCAGCGGTGGTGATTCCAGGCCCAGCGATTGAGCATTCCGCGGGGGGAGATGACGTGGGGAACGCCGAGGCGTTCGGCGCACTGGGCGGCGTAGTGGGTCGTGCGGAGCCAGAGCCCGTGGGAATGGACGATGTCGTAGCGCTCGGAGGCCAGGTGCCGCTTCAGCGCCGGCGAGGCGCAGATCCAGTCGGGCCTGGCCCTGGGAAAGTGTCTCACGGAGAGGCCGGCCTCTTTCGCCTCGGAGGGGGCGGTCTCGGCGCCGGTGGTGAGCAGATCGACCTGATGCCCCAGGCGTGCCAGAGCGGCCGAGAGCTTGGGCACGGACACGCTCGGACCGCCATGGCGAGTTTCGAGGCTGGGGACGATCTGTGCGATTCTCATTAAGTGAGCGGGTCCGGACGGGGTTTGAGGGGACGACAGGGATTACCGGCGCAGATCATCGACGGCGGTTGATTTGCGACGACGACGGACCGGGCGCCCACGACACAGAGTTCGCCGATCGTGACTCCGGGGCCGACGAAACAGTCCGCGGCCAGCCAGGCATTCGCGCCGATTTCAATCGGTTTGGTGACCAGCGGCATGCTCCAGCGGAGGTAGTCGTGGGTACCGGAACACAGGTGGCAGTTTTGGCTCACATTGGCGCCACGCCTGAGCGTGATCCACCCCAGGTTGTAGACCGTCACGTTCGGCCCCAGCATGGTCCGCGGTTCGAGTCGCAGATTCTGCGGAAATGTGACGCGGACCGATGGAAAAACGACCACCTCGCGGGGCACGGGAATGTCGGCGCCAAACAGGCGGAGCAGGCGGGCCCGCCATGCATGACAGGGCCGCGGACTCCAGCGAAACAGGGTGGACTGGACCAATCCCCACACGAGCCGCCGTACGATCGTGCTCCGGGGATACGGCGTCACGCAACCTTGGGCGAGGTAGGGCGGTTCTGGGGAGGCGGCCATGGTCCGGTCAGGCTGGTGTGATCACTTGGTTGCCAACGCGAGGGTGGCAAAATCGGCGAGCAGTCGTGAAGCCAAAAGCGGGACGTCGAAGCGGTAGACGGACTGGCGTGCGGCCTCGGACATGGTGGCGCGGTAGGCGCGGTCCGTGACGAGCCGCGCGAGGGTTCGTGCGAGGCGGTCGGCCGCTTCCGGTGCACGCGGGTCGAAGATCTCGCCGTTGACTCCGTTCTCGATTAGGTCGGGGACAAAGGGCAGGTCGGACACGACGGGAACGGCCCCCGAGGCCATGGCCTCCACGACCGCCAGCGAATAGATCTCGCGCGTTCGTTGCAGGCTCGGGTAGCAGAAGACGTCGATCTCATAGTAGGTCGCGACGAGGCGCTCGGTCGTGCGAGGCGCCTGCCGGAGAACGAACCGATCCGGGCCCAGGAGCGCGATCAGGCGGCGCTCGACGGCGGTGGCGTACGTCTCGTTCGTCGTGGATCCCGTCGACGATTCCCGGGCTTTGCTGAAGACCACCCGCCAGGGCTGCGAAAGGCACATGCTCTGCAGCTGCTCGAGCGCCTGGACCAGCACGTCAGTGCCTTTTTCGGGGTGCAGCCGGCCGAGGTAGCCGATCGTGACCGGATCCTCGGCTTCGACGGAGGGCTTTGCCTTCGACAGCAGCTGCCAGTCAATGGGAAACCCGACGACGTGGATCTTTGGCGTGAGCTTGGGCATCACGGAGGCGATCGCCGCCTTCACGGGTGAGCTGATGGCCAGGACACTGTCCACCCGTTTCAGGAGTCGGAAGCGCTTTCGGGACAATCCGGCCGGTGCGACGACGATTCGACCGTATCGGCCGTGTCGGTACCCCAGGCGGAGGGGGACAAAAAGTCCGCCGACCGTGACGGTGACATCGGAGTCGGGGATGGCCCGCATCGTGCGTCCGGACCAGCGGAAGTCGCGCCACATCGACTTGCCCATGCGCCAGGTGCGGTCAAATCCCGGCACCCGGATATGGCGTACGCCTTCGCGAAGTTCATGGGCCGGGGTCCCTCGCCAACGGCGAGACAGGATGGTCACCTCATGGCCCTGCTTCGCGAATTCGGTGGCGAGCAGATTCCAGGAGCGGGCCGTCGAGTCGCCGGAGTCCGGGGGCATCAGGTCGGCGTGACCCATGACGATCGTGATTCTCATTGGGGGCGCCGATTCCAGCGGGGACCGGCGGGATGGTCAACGCGCGCGTCGCGTGGGGGCATCGACACCAGCCTGCGCTCATTCGGGCTGCCGCCTGAGCCCGATTCCGGAGAGCGCCCGCAGCAGGCCGTCCGTGGTCGACGCATAGGTGTAACTTGCTGCGCGCCCGCGGGCGCGGTCTCCCGCCGCCGCGAGGTCCGAGGCGAAGGCGCGCTCGAGCGCTGCGCCCAGGTCATGGCGGTCTCCCGCGCGAAACACCCACCCCGTGACGCCTTCCTCGACGAGATCGCGCTGGCATCCGACGAGGTCGCTGACGATGCAGGGACGGCCCATGTGCATGGCTTCGTTGATGGCGAGGCCCCAGGTTTCGTAGAGCCCACTCGAAGGGAGGCAGAAGACGTCCGCGGCCAGGTACCGGGCGGGCATCTCGGACTGGTTGGCAAATGGCAGGAAAAAGACGCGGGACTCGGGATCGCGGGCGGCTCTCATCCGCAGGCGTTCGGAATCCTGTCCGTCGCCTACGAATACGAGCGCGCGTCCGGGGCGCTGATGGGAGAGGAAGGCCTCGAGCAGCCCCATCGGGTCCTTATCCGGGTGGAGCTTTCCGGCAAACAGCACGACCCGCTCGTCGTCGGCAATTCCGAGGCGCGCACGCAGGGCCGCGGCCGCCGCGCGAACCGCGGGGTCGGCGGGATTGAAGTGCGCTGCATTGACCGAGTGGGGCGCGAAGAACAGGCGAGACTCCGGGACGCCGAATGTCTGGAAATAGTCGTGATTGGCTCGTCCGACGCAGGTCACGGCGGCGAATTGCCGGTAGAGCAGTCCGAGCATGATGCGTTTGGCCAGACCCGGACCCCGCGGGCGGCCCAGAAGATGAGAATCACCCCTGAATATGAGCGGCACCCCATGCATTCGGGCCCACGCGATCAGACGAAGGTGGCTGCGATAGGCGTATCCAAACAGGAGAATCGCATCCGGGCGCCACGCGTGGAGACGCCGGTTGAGCGTGGGGTTGTCCAGACCGGAGAAGCGTTCCGTCCCGGGAGAGGCCGAGCGATTTGGGACGAGTTCCCAGTCGTAGCCGCTCACGAGATCGACGTCCCACGCAAAGGTAGTGCCGAAGCGGGGGTCGCGCTTGGGCGTGATGCCGAAATCCCAGAGGTAGAAGACCCGGAGTTGCACCGCGCCGCTTTCCGCGAGCCAGCGAAACCAGGGGCTGTAGTATTGCGTGGGATGTGACACTACGACCGCGAGTCGGGGGCCTTGACGGTCGGCGTTCATGCCGGCTTCTCCCGTCGGTGCACGGTCCGGTCCACGAAGGGTGCGACGGCCATGCAGATCGACACGATCGATTGGAACACCGAGGTCACGAGGACGCTCGCGACCATCTCATAGGACGTGGCCATGCCCAGAAAGAGCGCGAAAAGGGCAAATCCCTCGAGCGAGAGCAGGGCCTTGTTCTGCGTCATGCGCTCGACCACGGCCATGAATCCGCCGAGGAACAGGCCGAGGATGATGCTCCCCATGAAGGGGCCATAGTTGCCATACGCCTCGGGCACCAGCCCCCACGCGATGTAGGTCGTGAACGTGGAATGCAGGTCCTGACGTCCGAAATGCACGTTGAGCATCACCTGCCCCTCGTGTGCGCGGGGTTTCTCCGGCCAGAAGTAGCGCGGAATCAGGAGGGGCGGGATGATTGCGTAGGTCGCTCCGTTCAGCAGGTCGATGTGCTGGTGCTCGACCGCGTCGATGATGAACAGGAGGTTGCTCAGGTTGTTGACCCGGTCGGCGAGCGACTGCCGGGCCTCCCGCTCGGCGCGCGTCTCCTCCCGGGGCTCAAACATCATCGTGGTGCTCGCATTGAACCAGTCCGTGTAGATCGTCGGCAGGTTGGTGATCGAGTAGTTGCGCATCTCGCCCGTATTGGGATTCCAATACTGCATGCGCATCTCGTGTTTGCTCAGGTTGAAGAACGAGAGCACCGCGATCGTGATGACCACGAATTTCCAGGGAAAGCGACCCGAGCTCCAGAACAGTCCGATCATGACGGATGCAATGTAAATGATCGTGGACGAGAGCAGCAGGGAGGCGGCAGAGACGATGCACTGGATGGCGAATGCGCTCCAGAAGAAGATCTTGAATGAGCGCTCGATCTCGCCGCTGCCGACGCCCAGGGCCGCGATGAAGAAACCACACATGCTGGCGGCGCCGGAGACCGCCACGAGGACGGGGTAGGTCCCCTGTGGAAGGACTGCGAAGGCCGGGTCCAGCAATCCGCTCGTGTATGCCAGCTCGTAGACTGTTGTGGCGGCGACGAGTATCAATCCCAGCTTGCGAAAGGCGCGAAAACCGCCGCGCCTGAGCAGCGTGAGCGTGTAGGAGATCGGCCGGCACGGCGGCACTATCTGCATCAGAGCGTACCAGCCGGCCGCCATCGCCAGCTGAAACACGAGCAACTCCATGCCCGCGGTCTGGAATTCGCTCCGCGGATACTTGGTGAGGGCCTCGTTCGCCGTGACGATTGGAATTCCGTAGGCCAGGAGGTGCTGGATCGCCATGGTGGGCAGGAGCGGTACGCCCTTCCCATTGACGGACCACAGGTGCAGCACCAGGAAGGTGCCGATCGACGTGAGGATGAACGTCGAGGCTCCGAGGCGGTTGGTGAAAAAGTAATACGCACCCAACAGGCCCAGAAGGGCGCCGAGCCACAGCTTGGAATCGGCGATGAATATCCGGACATTCCTCGCGAGATCCGCGACGGTGGTCTGTTCGTCGATGTGGAGCGGTCTGGTCTTAAACCGGGGGAGGTTCAATTCGGAGGAAGGTTGGGCGGGCCGTCGGCCTGGGCAGTGAAGTGTACGCGGCGCGTGGGTTGGGCAATGAAATTGGTCGCAAGCCTTGGGGTCAGCGTTCGAAGAAGAGCTCGACGGGGTCTTTGAACAGGCTTCTGAAATCGGCCGGGAGCGTGGGCTCGGTGAACGGCGGCAACGGGAGTAGCTGGGAGGTGTGTGCGGCGATGGCTGTGCGCTTGACGGCTTCCACGCCGCGAATGTCGACCGCGAAAATCCCTGGGTAATGGAACGCGGCCTTCACGAGGGGGCGCACCTGCCAGCGGGCCCAAATCGGATACTCCAAAATGCGCGGATGCTGCGAGGCGGTTCGCAGCGCCTCGTCCAGGCATTCGGTCACCCGGTCATGCTCCGAGCTGCCATCGCGGGCGAGAGGCGCAAGGATCGTGTCAGGCTGCGTGGCGCGAATCAGGTCGGCCAGGTCGGCGACGAGGCGGGCCCGGGCCGCGTCCGAGAGCTCGCCGAGGCGGCCGTCTTCGTAGCCCAGAAATCGAAGTTCACCGGCCGGCACGCCGAGCCGGAGCGCCGCCAGCTCCGCCTCTCCCCGGCGCATCGCCGCAATCTGGTCCGGATCGTGAAGGGGATGGCCCGGGTGTGAGGCGCGCCCGTCCGTGACCATGGCAATCTGCACGGTCCCACTCTGCCCGGTCAGGCGTGCGATCGTTCCCCCGCAGCCGAGAGATTCGTCATCCGGGTGAGGGGCGACAACCAGCACGCGTCCCAGCGTTGAGGGGGACAGTTCCTCCGCCCGAACGCGAAGCACCAGCGAAACCGCGCGACTTGCCGCGATGCGCAGGTGTGATTTGAGGCTCCCGATCATCACCGCGTCCCAGGGGCCGTCGGCGCGATGGCGATTTTCCAGCTTTCGGTGAAATACCAGCGTTTGGCCGTATCCACATAGTGGTGCATGACCGCGCGTGGCGCCAGGCACTCCCTGCGTGGAGGAAGCGTGAGGTAGTCGCCGGCCGGCGCGACGGCGCACGAATGCCCCGCCACGAGCATCGCGACGAGGGCCTGTTCGAGGTAATAGTTTGTCCGCTCTTCCCGAACGAGGGAGCTCGTCCATCGCTCCAGCCGGTCCCAGTCGATCGAGTCGCTCCGCAGGCCACAGAGGCCGACATTGACGAGTGGGGCGAGGCGGGTGCCGGCGAGGCGTTCCATCAGGCCGCGCGAATAGCCGTAGCTTTCCGTGCAGTCGACGCCGTGGAGCGGGCGGTCGGGCATGGCGAGCCAATCCAGAAGGAATCCGGGACGCCGGAAAAAGAGCATGTCCGAATCGATCACCAGCCGCCATCCCTCGCGCTCGAGGTGAACATCGATCAGTTTGCGAATATTGGGGTAGTTGTCCCAGCGTTCGCGAAGGTGCGGAAAGCGGTCCCTTGGAAGCGCGCGGTCGAGCCGTTCAAGCGTCTCGCGGCAGGTCGTCACGGCCAGGTCCGGAAAATGGCGGCGCAAGGGGGCCAGGCAGGCCTCGTCGAGCGTGCCATCGTCGTACAAGTGCGGGCGGACGGGTCGACCTGCGTGACGGGCAAACGTCCAGAGGCAAAACAGCGTCTGGTACCAGAATCTCTGTCCCGTGAGCAGATGCAGTTCGACGGGCGGCACTCCTTCGGCCGCAGCGGGAAGGGTGGGGAGGTCCGACGCGGCGGCGAGCATGGCCAACCGTCCAGCTTCCGTGCGCCGCATCGCCAGGGGTCCGCCGGCGCGCACGAGATCGCGAATCTTCGACCGCGGCCGGTGATACACCCGGTAGATCAACCGGCCGAGGCCAAGTCGGCGCAGGGAATCGGGAAGGCTCATGGATTCTACGTCAGGGATGGATACGGTGCAGCCGGACCAGTTCGAACACGAGGTTGTCGATGGGAGCGATCGTGTGATACACGACGTGGGCCGCCGGGATCAGGAGGGCGATCACCCCGGCCCAGACGGCAATCCGTGGCGCATCGGCGGGACGTCGCCGTGCGAGCTCGATCAGGCCCAGCATCACTAACGGGCACAGGATTGCGATCGATCGACTCATGTCCGAGGCGAGGAGAAGGGAAATCAGTGCGGTCGCAGCGGCGAGCGCGGAGACGATCCAGCGATCGGTCCGGCACAACGAGAGGATCGCATAAACGATGGCGGCCCAGCCGACGCGCAGGCCCATCCACCAGGCGATCGGGGCCAAGTGGAGCGATTGAATGGAGGTCCGGACCTGGTCTCTGAGGAACGACCGTTCGACGTGCTCCGCCCACGGGGCGCCGCCCAGTCCGATTCGGATGGCAGCATAGGGAAGCACCAGCAGGACCGGCCAAATGAGGCTTCGTGCGGTTGGGAGGCGTTCCGTGCCCGACACGATGCGGACCGCCCAGGCCAGCGGGAGGCCGATGAGAAAGCGTTCGTCCACCCAGGGGGCGAACAGGCATGCGGACACCAGGGCGGCCCGGGATTCCGAAAACGCGACAACCAGCAGCCCCAGCCAGACCCAGGCATCGTTCATGCCCAGCCATCCGATCGGTACGAGACAGGCCGAAGTGCTCGCAAGCACCAGCGTGCCTCCGACTGCGTAACGCCAGTCGTCCAGGATTCCCAGCAGGCGCGTGGCAACCCAGGACACCAGCACCACCACGCCAAGCCAGGGAATCACGAACGGGGCATTCCCCCTCAGACCGAGGCCATGGGCCACCAGCGCCGGCAGGAGCCTCCAGCGCATGGCCGGTTCCACGGATTGATCAAAGGGATGTGCGCACTGACGCAGGTAGGTCGTCCCTCGGGACCATTCGTACGACGCGGGCGCGTGATTTGCGATGACCCACAGGTGCGGCGCAAACGCGCAGATCACGAGGCCGAGGCAAAGGAGTGCGATCGGGAGCGATCGCGGGAGGAGGTCTCTGGTGCGGGGTGTCACAAGGAGGAACTCACGCGCCCTTCAAAGTGACCGCGGGCGCCGGCGAAGCGGACTCGGGCGGCGGGGGAGCTCCAGGGCCGGTGCATGAACCAGGCCTTGATGATCCGAAGCCCGGCACCGACGGAAGACACTGGGCCCCAGGGATTGGCGCCATGAAGGGTCAGGACCTGCATCCAGGATTTCTGGATACCCCGGTTCAGCCTGGCGAGGTAGTCCGGCTCAAGACGCGAGGCCGGGATGAGATGCACGAGGCTGAGCTCGGGAAAGTAGCCGACCCGCCAGCCGGCCGAGAGGCCGCAAAGGACGATGTCGTTGTCGCCTCCGGAACTCAGTTCCCGGCCGCGCCGGTCGGACAGACGCGGCGATGCCCCGCGGGAAACCCAGGCCTTTGCGACCGCCTCGCGCAGGACCATCCCCGCGCCGATGGGCGCGTAGGGCGGATACTCGCGGAAGTCGCCGGCCACGGTCCCGGTGTCGGACAGTAGAGGGCTGTCGCCTGGATCGCGAAGCGCAAGAAGCGGAAAGAACTCCTCCTGCCAGGGCTCGGGCTGCCGTTCGAATTCGGGCACGGATTTACCCCCCACAAGACCCGTGTCCGGGTGGCGCTCCAGCAGCGCGACCGCGGTTTCCAGATAGGAGGCCGCGAGCACATTGTCGTCGTCCACCAGGACGATGCAGGCGCCCCGGGCCTCCGCAAATCCGCGCGCCCTCGCCTGGCTGAGTCCCAGGCGGGGTTCCGCCACGATGCGGGCACGTCCGAGAAGGGCAGGCGGGAAAATCTCGGGCGTAAGCACAGGGGTCGAGGCGTTGTCCACGACAATGAGCTCCCATGCCTCCGCCGGCAGCGTCTGCGCAGCAAGCCCCTCGAGCGTGCGCCGCAGGCGTTCGGCGTTCGGATTGTGGGTGGGAACGATGACCGAGACTTGGATCATCCGATGTCTAAGTTCGAGCAGTGGATCGGGAATCGCCACGAATACCAAAACATCCCACGGGCATCGGCTCCGCCTCGGGTGCGCTTATGAACGCGCTCCGACTGGAGCCTGCACCGCCGACGGCTTTTGGGTTTCTTGGGTCCAACACTTTCGGAAGATTTGTTTGTGGGGCAGCCGCCCTGGGAACTCTGAGGCCCCTTGAACGAGTAGGTGATATCAGACCGAACCGGATTCCGGGCGGCTTCGTACAACTCGCGCCGGCACACCCACTGCGATGCTGTTGGGCGGCAGGTCGCGGGAGACCACGGAGCCCGCTCCGACGATGCAGCCGTCGCCGATCGTGACCCCTCCGAGCACCGTCACTCCCGCGCCCAGCCAGACATCCGTCCCGATGGTGGTGGGCAGGAGCGTGTCGGGCTGGGATCGTATCGGAACCCCGGATGCAGGGATTGCGTGGTTCGACGACAGGATGCGGCAGTGCATCGAGATCAGGGCATGGTCGCCGATCGTCACTCCGCCCTGGCCGTAGATGACGGCGTATTGGCCGATGAATGCGTTTGACCCCACGACGATGCTGCCGCCCCTCGCCTCGAGGCAGGCGCCCTGGAGCAGCTGCGCCCCGGCCTGAAGACGGAT
This sequence comes from Opitutaceae bacterium, assembly GCA_027310745.1. GTDB lineage: Bacteria > Verrucomicrobiota > Verrucomicrobiia > Opitutales > Opitutaceae > MWDT01. The sequence continues at coordinate 50,056 of DAIDAF010000013.1, forward strand.
CTCTCCCTGCCGGCCCGACGCAAAACCACGACTGAGGACGACGGAGCCTTCCAGCAGACAGTTCGACTCGATGCGAACGCCGTGGGCCCTGGCCCAGGCGACGCACAGGCGGGAACGGAGTTTTCTGAGCAGCTCCATGACGGATTCAGGTTGGTCGGTCGGTCGTCCGGGCGCCAGCCTGGCGATTTTGGACGCGACGCCGGCGCGCCTCCTGCAGGGAAATCACCCAGAGAGCCGGAAGAAATCGCGCAAGCAGCCTGACCGTCGGACTTGCTCCGAGAGGCGGCCGGCCGCCGTGGGATCGGCAAAGCGCAAGGGCTCGGGAGGCACTGCGGCGATCGCCCCAGAACAGCAGGTTGCGGGCTGCCCGTTCGGCTTCGAACGCCAGGTCGTCGCGGTAACTCACGGCGTCGGACCAAAGGCTGTATGCTTCCAGCGTGGCGAGGCGACAGTTCCAACTGGCCCGGTAGTCGTGGCTGAAGCTTTCCGTACGTCGCAGGGCGATCGTCAAAACCCGGCTCTCGTGTCGCCACCGGGCGCCGGCGTGGGCCATCCGAACGTGCACATCCGAATCCTCCCACATGCGCAGCGACTCATCGCAGCCACCGACCGCAGACCAGAGGCTGCGCCGAATGACCGAGTTGTTCAGACTTAGCGGATGACGCAGCAAGTGCGCGCAGGCTTGGGAGCGCAGGGCGTCTGCGTCATAGGTCCACCGGAGCACGAGCGCCCGGCTGTCTTCCTCGACCCAGTCGGCATCGCACGAGACCACGTCCACTTCGTCGGAGCAAAGCGCGGCCAGCGTCGAGTTGAAGTCCGGCTCCATGAGGTCGTCGGCATCGTGAAAATGCATCCATTCGGTCGCGGCGGCTGCGGCGAGACGGTTGCGGGCGACGGCGACGCCGCGATTGCCTCCGCCGTCGATCACCCGCATTCCGAGTGCGCGCGCCACCTCTGCCGTGGTGTCGGTGCTTCCATCGTCGTAGGCGACGACCTCCGAAAAGGGCAGCCGCTGGGCGCGCACACACTCCGCGAGGCGCGGAAGGAACCGCGCCGCGTTGTGGCAAGGCACTAGGAGCGTGACCTGGGGTGCGGACATGACGCAGGGGGCGTCGCCGGGCAGACCGTGCGACCGGCGGGCCGGTCGCTACGGCGAGGGAGTATCCTACAAGGCTTCGATGAGCTCGTCGGGTTTCACCGCATACACGCCCACGTGGGCGACGGTGATTCCGGCGGCGAGATTTGCGAGCTGGGAGGCAACCGCGGGCGTCGCACCCGCGCAGAGCGCGAGGGTCAGCACGCCGATCACCGTGTCGCCGGCGCCCGTGACGTCGTACACCTGTTTCGCCTGGGTCGGCAGGTGCAGGAAGGTGTCGTCTGCCAGGAGGGTCATGCCCTCATCGCCGCGCGTGATCAGGACCATCCGGATTCCGAACTTGGACTGCAGGGAGCGGGCCGCGCTTTCGACGTCGGCGTCCGAGCGCAGCGGAAAACCCGCGGCGAGTTCTGCCTCCCGCTTGTTGGGCGTAATGATGGTCGTATTGGCAAATACCGCCACGTTCTGCGGCTTCGGATCGACAGCAATGACCTTGTCAGGGGACTTCGCCACGATGCGGCTGACCAGGGTTTTCGAGAGCACGCCCTTGGCGTAGTCCGAGAAGATGATTCCGTCGATCGAGGGAAGGAGGGATTCGATGGACGCCAACAGTTGTTGCTCGACGTCGCCTCCCACGATTCCCGTCTTCTCCCGGTCGATACGGACAATTTGCTGCTGGTGTGCGATTACGCGGCTCTTGATCGTGGTCGGGCGCGTGGAGTCGGTGATCACCGCGGAAGTGTCGCCACCGAGGGTCTTGATCTGCTCGGCGAGCCGGCGTCCGTTCGAATCGTCGCCTACGACGCCGGCAAACATGACCTTGGCGCCCATCGCCAGCAGATTGAGGCCCACGTTGGCCGCGCCGCCGGGACGGGATTCCTCGCGCGTCACCTCGACGATTGGAATGGGGGCCTCGGGCGAGATGCGCGACACGCTGCCCCAGACGTACTCGTCGATCATAAGGTCGCCGACGACGAGCAGTCGCAGCGAGTTGAACCGCCTGATGATGTTGATGGCCGATGTCTTATCCATGCGATGGGTCGGGCTGCTAATCGCCGAGGCGACGGCCGGTGGCGAGGTAATTCCGCACGTAATCCGTGACGGCATCGCGCAGCGGCGTCATGGGACGCGAATACCCCGTGCCGCGCAGCTTCGCGATGTCGGCCTTCGTGTAATACTGGTATTTCTCGCGGAGCTGCTCCGGCATGTCGATGAACTCGATGGCTGGGCTGCGGCCCATCGCCGCGAAGATGGCCTCCGCGAGCGTGATCCAGGTGTTGGCCTCTCCCGAGCCCAGGTTGAAGAGCCCCGCCGCCTTGGAGCCGCCCTCGGCGAAATGCAGCGTCATCTCGACCGCGTCCTTCACGTAGAGGAAGTCGCGCATTTGGTGACCGTCCTTGTAGTCGGGCCGGTGGCTGCGGAAGAGCCTGAGCGAGCCCGTATCAAGAATCTGGTGATGCGCCTTGCTCACCAGCGAGCGCATGTCGCCCTTGTGTTCCTCGTTCGGGCCGAAAACGTTGAAGTATTTCACCCCTACGATCCGGGAGAGCCAGCCTTCGCGCTGGGCAATCAGGTCGAAGAGGTGCTTCGAGTACCCGTACATGTTGAGGGGACGCAGACGATGAAGGTTGTCGTCGGTGTCGTCCATGCCCTGGGCGCCGTCGCCGTAGGTGGCCGCGGAGGAGGCGTAGATGAAGCGGGCTCCGCGGGCGAGGGCCCAGGCCGCGAGCTCCCTGGTGTATGCGGTGTTGTTGTCGGCGAGGTACGACGCATTGCGCTCGGTGGTGGAGGAGCAGGCGCCGAGGTGGAAGACCGTGGAGATGTTGCCCCAGGCGTCGGGCTTTTCGGCCAGGCGCCGCCTGAACTGATCCGCCTCGACGTAGTCGGCGAACTTGAGCGGCGTCAGATTGCGCCACTTCTCGTCGGTGCCGAGGATGTCGGTCACCACGATGTCGGTGGCTCCGCGCTGGTTGAGCGCCCAGATGAGCGCGCTGCCGATGAAGCCGGCCCCGCCGGTTACGAGAATCTTTCCCTGCATAGGTGGCTACGAGTCTATTGGTTCCGATGGCAAGGCGAGCGCAAAGCACCGCGCCAGGGCGGCGGCATGTGAATCCTGGGTGACGAACGCGCCCCGGGGGTCAGGTGGATTTCCTGGCGATGCGGGCGTGCACGGCCTCTTCGACCTCGTCGACAGGGATGTCCATGCACATGCGTTCGTGGGGGCATCCCTCGTTCAGGCCGCAACCAGCGCACTCGGGCGAACGCGTGAGATTCGTGTTGAACGCATAGCCGGTTTCGATCGGACGGGAGCGGCCACCATAGAGGATGACTGCCGGCGTATGGACGGCCGCAGCGACGTGCATCAGTCCGGATTCGAGCCCGACGAAGAGGGCGGCGCCGGCGATGACGTCGGCCGCCTGGCGCAAGGACGTGCGCCCGCGCAAATCGCGCACACCCGGGAGTGCCGGGTCCGCCGGGGTGCCGAGTTGCACCAGGTCGAACTCAGGCTGGAGCCGACGAGTGAGCTCGACCCACCGCTCCGGATCCCACTCCTTGGTCGAGGCCGAGTAGCGCGCGCCGCGGCAGGAATTCTGAAGCGCGATCGTGCGAGGCTCGCGTGGGGGCTTCGTGGCGAGGTGCAGCACGGGCCGCCAATCCCCCGCGAGCGTCAGTCCCGCGTGGTCGGCCATCTGCTGGGCGATGTGCCGCAGAGTTCCGTTTCGATAGGCCACGTGAACGATCTCGGTGTCGAGCCAGCCGCGGGTGCGCGCATAATGCCAGCGTTCGACGCCGGTTTGGACACAGAGGGGATCGTGGTTGCCGGACCACAGTTCGGGCAGATTCGTCAGCACCGGGAGGGGCCGACCTTGCCGGCGGGCCGCCTCTGCCACTGCGGTGAGCATGAGCTCGTCGCCGACGCCCCCATTCGCGTAATAGAGTCGATTTACCGCCCGCTTGCTGAACGCCCATAGACGGTCTGAAACGGACGAGAGCCGGAAGCCCATGGCGGGGTCAACCCTTGGAAGGCAGGAAGGACTCGCCGCCCTTGGGAAGCTGGAGCATGGAAATACCCCAGTTCTGGTTGATCGTGACGATGGGGTAGCCCTCGAGGCGAAGTTCCTCGAGAAGTTTCGGCACCCCCATGTTTTCGCGGCGATAGGATTTGTACAGTTCCTCGTCGCGGTTCCTGTCCCATAGCGTGTCGTGGAACACCACGACCCCGAAGGGTGCCATGCGCGGCTTAAGAATTTCCCAGTCTGTTTTCACCCCCTCGTAGGAGTGATCGCCATCGATGAATGCAAAATCGATTCTTATCGGAAGGCTCGACTCGGCGTCGCGTGTCGTCTTGCGAACGATTGTGACGTAATCCGTCACTCCGGCAGCGGCGAGATTGGAGGACAGGGTCGCCTGCGTGTCTTCGGCGACTTTGTCGCTCCAGGCATTCTGGAAGTGGGGGTCGACGGCCCAGAGGCGGCCCCTCAGATTCAGTTTCAGTGCGAGTCCGAGCAGGCAGGTGGAGTGGCCGCGGGCCGAGCCGATCTCGACGCAGGTCTCCGGCTTCATCGTCCGCACGAGCCCGTGCAGGAGCCAGCCCGCGTCGCCGAGCCCCGAGTTGAACTCGATCGTTCGAAGCCGATAGCGCCGCCAGGCGACGTGGAGTTCGTGTTTGAGAAGCCTGAGGTTCATGGCGTGTGGTCCCCGGCCGGGCCCGGGATCGGGGTTACGCTGGGCACTCCTTCGTCCAGGACGAAATGGCCTGCGTTGTATTCCTTTCTCAGTTCCCACGGTGCGGGATGATTTACCCGTGATTCACTGGCAAAGACCAGGCCATCAGCCAGGTAATGGTCGGGCCCTGAACCATGCAGGGTGGTGCAGAGATCGAATCCGTAGTTTCCGGTGGCGAGATGCGGCATCCGGATCTTGAGCGTCACTTCGTACAGGCCGGGCTTGGCGGGAAGGCGCCAGCCGGAGAAGTGGCCGGGTGAATACAAACCGAGCGCGGTGCCGGACAGATCCGTGAGCGTCGCCTCGACTGAAGCCAGCGGATTGCCGTCCGTCTCCACCATCATCCTGACGAATGCGTGGTCGCCGCCGGGGAAGGTTGGGGTCTCCATTCCGGCCGCGTCGACCAGTGCCGCCCGTACGATGGTCGCATGCTGACCCGAGGAGGCCGTTCGGTCGGACCGAAGATTCCTCGTATACAGGTCGATCGCCTCGGCCGTGGGTCCGGCGAACTCGAGATGCCCCCGCTTGAGATACAGGCAGCGGGTCGTGAGAGACCTCACCGCATTGATGTTGTGGCTCACGAAGAGGATCGTTCGTCCGCTCCTCGACGCCTCGCTCATCTTTCCGAGGCACTTTTGCTGGAACGCGGCGTCGCCCACGGCGAGCACCTCGTCGACGATCAGGATTTCAGGCTCCATGTGGGCGGCCACCGCGAACGCCAGTCGTATGTACATCCCGCTGCTGTATCGTTTGACGGGCGTGTCGATGAACTGCTCCACCTCGGCGAAGGCGACGATCGCGTCGAATTTCCTCCTGATCTCGTCCCGAGGCATGCCCAGGATTGCGCCGTTGAGAAAGATATTGTCGCGTCCCGTGAGCTCCGGATGAAAGCCGGTGCCCACCTCCAGGAGGGACGAAACCCGGCCCCGAATGCGGATCGTGCCATGGGTTGGCTCCGTGATTCGCGAGAGGATCTTCAGGAGCGTCGATTTCCCGGCGCCGTTGCGGCCGATCACTCCGAGCACTTCCCCAGGCGCGACGGAAAAATTCACGTCGCGCAAGGCCCAGAATTCCTCGGTTGCCAGGGATCCGCCGCGACCGCCAAGCGCCTTGAGAAGGCCGCGGGTCCGGTGGGCGAGCTGATCGCGCAACGTGTCGTGACGGACGTGCCCCAGCATGTACCGCTTTGAAAGACTTTCGACCGATATCGCAGGAGATTCCATGAATCGGGATCAGATGATGTCTGCGAATCGACGCTCGGTGCCCCGGAAATACCAGAGTCCGGTGATTACCAGCAGGAGTCCGGCCCCGCAGGACATGAGGAGACTCTGCTCGCTCAATTCCATGCCGCCCCCGAGGATGCACCATCGGAAACCCTGGATCATGCCGGTGAGCGGATTGAGCGAAAGTATCGTCTGCCAGCGGGGAAGATTGTCGGTGCGGAATCCGACGGGTGTGATGAAGATGCCGATCTGCAGGATGAACGGCGCGATGAATCGAAAGTCTCGATACTGGACTGTGAGGGCGGTGATCCAGAGACCCGCACCAAAGGCGATGACCAGTGCTCCCAGGATGAATACGGGCAGGACCAGAAGCCGCCAGGTCGGAAAAACTCCGTAGACTGCCGCAAACGGCAGCGTCAGTGCCAGGGGGATCATCATGTCCACGACCGCCACCGCAAGCGACGACAGCGGGACGATCAGCCTTGGAAAATAGACTTTGGAAATCAGGTTGGAGTTGCTGACGAGGCTGCCTCCTGCGCCGCTGAACGCCGAGGCGAAGAGTTGCCAAGGGAGCAGGCCGGCGAGAACCAGGAGCGGATAGGGGATCGTTCCATTGGGCATCTTCGCAAGCTTCCCGAAGACAAAGGTGAGCAGCATGGTCTGGACAAGTGGCTGGATGACCGCCCACCCGGCGCCGAGCACGGCCTGCTTGTAACGGACTTTGACGTCGCGCCAGGCCAGAAATCCCAGCAGCTCGCGGTAGCGCCAGAGGTCGCGCCAGTAGTGGGCTTCGCTTCTTCCTGCGACAATGGTTATCTCGGGGCCCTCGTTCATGCGATACGGGTGGAGTTGAGCGCGGCGTCAAGCCGCCCGCGGAACCGTTCAAATGAGAAATCACGCACTCGGGCAAGGATGGTGTCGGGGTTCCAGCTCCGATGCAGGCCCTCCGCGCAGGCCGCCGCGATTCCCGGTACGTCGCCGTACTCGCAGAGCAAGCCAGTGTCGGGTGTGATCACTTCGGGAATGCCCCCAGCACGCGCACCGAGACAGGGACGGCCCTGCGCCATAGCCTCCAGGAACACGAGGCCGAAGCCCTCTTTCTTCGAGGGTAGCGCAAAAAGGGTGCATTGGGCCAGCTGGCGCTGGAGCTCGTCGTCCTCCACGAAGCCGAGCATCTGGACTTCTTGGAACAGGCCAAGGTCGTTCGCCAACCGCCGGAGGCGCAGCGCATCGTCCCCGTGGCCGATGATCCGAAGCGTAGCATCCGGAATTTCCTTACGGACCAGGGGCATCGCCTCGATCAGGGTGTCGATTCCTTTGTAGATGTCCGCGCGCGTGAGGCGGGCGACCGTCAGAATGACGGGTGGCTTTGGCGGCGGTGTCGCGGTCGCCGCAATGGGGAAAAAGGCGTCGAGTCCATTTGGGACGATCACCATGCGGTCCTCAGGCACCGGGTAATACTCGTGCATCGTCCGACGGGTATAGTCGCTGATGCACAGCACGCGGCGCACGAACCGCAGTGCGGCCCGTTCAGCCAGCGAAAAGGGCCGCCAGACCTCGATTCCGTGCGCCACCACATCGTAGGTCAGTCGGGGATTCCGAAGCTTGAGCGCAAGCGCGACGGGAAGCTGCGCGACGTGGCCGCACACGACGTGGTCGCATTTTCTCCCGTGTCTAAGCGCCGCTCGTACGAAACGCGCCTTGTGGCCGCTGCACACCTCCCAGGCCTCCAGGCGGTCGTTCGAATAGCGGCGCAACTCGGTCGAGTCCGGGGACGAATCGTTGAGGGCCACAAGCCTCACTTGGCCGTCCCGCTCGGCGGCGATGTCACAGAGTGCCTTCAGGTAGAGCCGCAGGATCCTGGGGATGCCTCCATTGGGAGTGAAAATCTCGGGGGCAAGGACGAGAGTCTTCATCAGGCGCTCCGTCGGTTTACGAACTGGATCAGAATTGCCAAGCTCCAGACGCGCGACCACTCGCGGGGATCGTCCGATTCGAGGAAGCCACGCCACCGCTCTCGGGCGGCCGCGGCGTCGAACAGGCCGCTCCGGCCCAGGCTGGACTCGGAGTAACAGTCTTCAAGGAAGGGACGGAGTTCACGTTTCATCCAGACTGCGAACGGGAGCGTGAAACCCTTTTTCTTCCGCCCGCGAAGCAGCGGCGGGAGCATGTCGCCGACGGCATCTTCGAGCGCCGCCTTCGGATGATGCGGGGTGAATTTGAAGTGCGCAGGCTGATGCCAGAGCCACTCGATGAACGTGCGATCGATGAACGGCACGCGCAGCTCGATCGAGTGCCGCATGCTCATCACGTCGCTGTCGTGCAGCAGCACGTCTGCCATATAGGTCCGCAGTTCCCAGGCGCTGATGGCTTGGAGGTCCGGCTGGCCTGCAAGCTCGCGCGAGAGCAGCGGAAGCTGGGGATGGAAGGGCGTGTAGCGGTTCCGCAGCTGCGCACGGGCATCGGGCGAAAGCAGTGTCGCCTGTGCCGGAATCGTGAACACTCGTCGCTGCAGGGCCCCGAGTTCCTGGAGGGTCCGGGCGTGTTCCAGAAAATCGGCGAGCTTTCGCTGCTGGACTCCCCCTCGCCTGAGCCGGCTTACGACGGCTGCCCGAACGAAGGCGGGAAGGCTCCACCATGCCGGCAGCCAGCGCTTCAGCTTCGGCAATACCTTGAAGGACGGATAGCCACCGAACAACTCGTCGCCGCCCAGCCCGGAAAGGACGACCGTCACGCCGCCGTCGCGCGCGGCCAGGCTGGCGTAGTAGGTGTTGATGCCGTCGCCCGAGGGGTGATCCAGCGAGTCGAGAATCCGATTGATGTCTGCGGCCACCCGCCGGCCCGTCAACACGAACGGATGGTGGTCGGTGCCGAGGAACCGGGCCGTCTCCCCGGCGGCCTCGCCCTCGGAGAAGGCGCGTTCCTCGAATTCGATTGAAAAGGTCTTCAGCCGGGAGCCCGAGACCTTCGTCATCAGTCCCGTGATGACCGCCGAATCCAGCCCCCCGGAAAGGAATGCCCCGACCGGAACGTCGGCCGCGACATGCGCGCGAATCGTATCCTCAAGGCGGTGACGCAACTCGCCGTTGAATTCGGCCTGCGTGGAACAGACGGTGCCGGAGGAGGGGCGGTTGAAGGTCCAGGAGGACGCGATCGTGAGCACGTCGTCCCGCAGGACCGCGTATTCGCCCGGTCGAAGGCTCATCACGCCGCGATAGATCGTCCGAGGCGCGGGTACCGCAAACCACGCCAGGTATTCCAGCGTCGACGAGGGATCGATTTCGCGGCGAACCACCCCCGACGCGAACAAGGCATTCAGTTCCGATGCGAAGAGGAGACGGCCGTTTTCGCGGAGGTAGTAGAGCGGTTTGATGCCAAAGGGATCGCGCGCAATCACCAGTTCCCGTTCAACCGAGTCCCACACCGCAAATGCGTACATGCCCCGGAGCCGGTCTAGCGCACCCACGCCCCAGTGAACGTAGGCTGCCAGCAGGACCTCCGTGTCGCAGTGGGTCGAGAATCGAAAGCCCGCCGCCTCGAGTTCCGTCCGAAGGGCCAGGAAGTTGTAGATCGCCCCGTTGAAGACGATGGAGTACCTGCCGTCCGCGCTGTGCATCGGCTGGTGGCCGTGTGCAGGGTCGAAAATCGCCAGCCGCCGCATGCCCATCGTCAGCGGTCCACTGCTCACAGAACCCTCGTCCGTCGGTCCGCGATGAAGCATGGCCTGGCACATCCGGCCAACAGCCCGCTCGCGTCCGTCGCGCGACGCGGTGGAGTCAATCAATCCTGCGATGCCGCACATGCTCGTGTTCGTTTGCTAACCCCACGGCTTCGCCCCGTCGCGTCCGGCCGTCGGACACAACCGCGGGGTGTGGTTCGGGTATTTTCGACGATCAAGCGGAGGCCGATCTAGGGTAAAGACCCTAACGGAATGCGCAAAAAGGCAAGCCTTCGGCTCTTAGGCATTTCGGACTGAAATCGCCGAGAGTGAAGGGCGATTTGAGGGCATTTACCGAAGCGTCCGACCGGTAGCTGGATATGCAATTTGAGGACCGAAACGGCGAGGGCTCAGAAGACGATCGAGTTCGCGATTGACGCCGATTTCTCGGGTGAAAATAGACGGCTCACGAGTTCGAGGCCGAAATCGAGTGCCGTCCCGGCGCCCCTCGAGGTGATCAGTCGACCGTCCACAACGACGCGTTCGTCGGCTATGATCCGGGTCAATTCACCGGCGACCGATGGGTGGGCGGTGTAGCGTTTTCCCTCAAGAAGCCCCGCGTCATGGAGCACCGTGGGGGCTGCGCAGATCGCCGCGATCCACGCTTTCCGCGAAGCCTGCCTGAGGGCCAGGTCGCGCACGCGGGCGTCGGCCCGTAGTTCCTTCACGCCGGGCCCACCTGGGAGGAAAAGGCAGTCATAAGTCCGATCCAGGCACGCTGCCAGGCTGGCGTCCGCATGCACTCCGATTCCGCTGCGGCCCCTGACATTCGGGTCGGGCGTGAGTGAGGCGAGCGTGACGTCGGCACCGGCGCGACGGAGAAGGTCGACGGGGGCCACGGCCTCGATCTCCTCGAAGCCGGGAGCGAGAATTGCGAGTACGGAAGGCATATGCTCACTTTGTTCCCATGGGAACGAGCGTGCAGCACAATTTTTCCGGATGGCGTGTCGCAGTCTTCGGTGCGGGTTACGTGGGATCGGCCGTTGTGCGGCAGGTTGTCTCGCGGGGGGCATCGGTGGTCGCGGTCACGCGTAATCCCGTCACCGCGGACGCGCTCCGCATGGTTGGAGCCGAGGTGTGTATCGCCGATCTTGCGGAAGCGCGCTGGCACGGACGGCTGGAAGGCGACTTTGACCTGGTCGTGAACTGTGTTGGGGCGGGCGGAGGCGGGATTGACGGTTACCGAAGAAGCTACCTTGAGGGCATGCACTCGGTCCTGCGCTGGTGCTCCGAGCGCACGACTGGCGCCCTGGTCTACACCAGCAGCACCTCCGTCTATGCCCAGGGTGGCGGGGTTCGCGTGGACGAGTCGTCGCCCGCCAGGGGACGCAATCCCCGGTCCGCTGTGCTCGTCGAGACCGAGGAATCCCTGATGTCGTCGGACGCTGCGATCCGTCGCCGGGTGGTGTTGCGCTTAGCCGGAATTTACGGCCCGAACCGGCACCTGCTCCTGGACCAGCTGAGGGCCGGTGCCGAAGCCATTGCGGGTTCGGCGGAGCAGCATTTGAACCTGATCCACCGCGACGACGTGGTACGGGCGATCCTCGTGGTGGCCACCGAGCCGGGGCTGCCTGAGCGCGCGATCTTCAACGTCAGCGACGGCGGCGAGGCGAGCCGGGGAGAGGTCGTCGCGTGGCTCTGCGAACGGCTTGAACGTCCCGTTCCCGTCTTCGGAGGCGAGCCCTCGGAGGGCGCACGGGGGCCTGTGCCGGACCGGGTGATCGTGTCCGGGCTCTTGCGCGAGCGCACGAGCTGGCGGCCGGAGTATCCGAGCTTCCGCGACGGATACTCCGCGATCCTGGCGTCCTCCTGAGGGAGGCGCCGGGGCGGTCGCGTGGCGCGGCTCAGTCCGCCTTGCGCTCGGCGCGCTCGATCTTGCGGCGTTCGGTCTGGCTAAGGATCTTCTTGCGCAGGCGGAGCGACTTCGGGGTCGCCTCGACGTACTCGTCGGGGGCGATGTATTCGATGGCGCGCTCGAGCGAGAGCTTGATCGGAGGCGAGAGCTGGGTGCCCTTGCCTTCGCCCTGGGAGCGGAAGTTGGTGAGCTGCTTGGCGCGGACGGCATTGACGGGCACGTCCTCATTGCGGGGATTCTCGCCGACGAGCATGCCCTCGTAGACCTCCTCGCCCGGACCAACGAAAAGTTTACCGCGCTCCTGGATGCCATCCAGGGCATAGGCCGTGGTCGTGCCGCTCTCGGTTGCGAGCAGGGTCCCGGTGAGACGGGTGATGAGCTCGCCGGCCCAGGGGCCGTATTCCTTGAATAGATGCGACATCACGCCGCGGCCGCTGGTGGCGTTCACCAGGTCGATCTCGAAGCCGATGAGGCCGCGCGTGGTGATGGTCGCCTCGACCGTCGTGCCGTGCGGGTGCTTCTCCATGTTGGTGAGCTGACCCTTGCGGTTGGCAAGGTTCTGGATCACCGAGCCGACGCACTCCTCAGGAACCTCGACCCAGAGGGTCTCGTACGGTTCGAGGACGTGCCCCTGCTCGTCCTTCTTCGTGATGACCTGCGGACGGGAGACGAGAAGTTCGAAGCCTTCGCGTCGCATGGTTTCAACGAGCACCGCGATCTGCATGGCGCCGCGTGCCTTCAGGTTGAACACGCCCGCCTTCTCGGCGTCTTCGACCGAGATCGAGACGTTGGTCTTGATCTCGCGGTAGAGACGTTCGCGCAGCTGGCGTGACGTCACGAACTTGCCCTCGCGTCCGGCCAGCGGGCCGTCGTTGACGCAGAACTGCATCTCGAGGGTGGGCGGATCGATCTGGGTGAAGGGAAGGGGATGGTCGGCTTCGTTGGCGGTGATGGTGTCGCCGATGTCGACGTCGTCGAATCCGGAGATGCCGACGATGTTGCCGGCGATGCCGGTGGCGGATTCACTGGTGCCGAGTCCGGAGTACTCGAAGACCTTGGTGATTTTGCAGCGGGTCTTCTTGGCGCCCGAATTGCGAAGCACCCAGACATTGTCGCCGACCTTGACTTCGCCGCCGAGGATCTTGCCGACCGCGACGCGGCCGACGTAATCGTTCCAATCGATGTTGGAGACGAGCATGTGGAAGTGCGCGTCGGGCCGGGCGAACGGGGGCGGAATGTGAGCGAGGATCTCCTCGAAGAGGGGGGCCATGTTCTTCCGCTCATCGCCGAGTTGACGCATCATGTAGCCGTCGCGGCCGGATCCGAACACGACAGGAGCGTCGAATTGCTCCTCGGTGGCATTGAGCTCGAGCAGCAGCTCGAGCACCTTTTCGTGCGCGCGATGCGGGTCCGCGTTTTCGCGGTCGATCTTGTTGATCACGATCACGACCTTCAGACCGTGCTGCAGGGCCTTGCGCAGCACAAACCGGGTTTGTGCCTGGGGGCCGTCATAGGCATCGACCACGAGGAGCACGCCGTCGACCATGCGCAGGGCGCGCTCGACCTCGCCGCCGAAGTCGGCGTGTCCGGGGGTGTCGACGATGTTGATCGTCTTGTCATTCCAATGGACGGCCGTGTTCTTCGCCTTGATCGTGATGCCCTTCTCGCGCTCGAGGTCCATGGAGTCCATTGCCCGCTCCTCGACGTGCTGATTGGCGCGGAAGATGCCGCCTTCCTTGAGCAGCTGGTCAACCAACGTCGTTTTTCCGTGGTCGACGTGGGCGATGATGGCGATGTTTCGGATGTTCTGATTCATGGAGCAGGAGCGTAAAGTGTCGGACAAAGCCTGCCAACCTGCTGGGCGCGTCGGCCGAAAGCAAGGAGGAAGGAGAAGCCCCGCCTGTCGGAGTCCATAAGGCACTCTCATTGGCGCATACGGTGTCCCGATTTCGGGGGACACGGCCAAAAAAGTCTTCTCGAAGCGGAGACAACGGCTTACAAGCGGCTCCGCCATTTCCCCCCTGTTAACCCGCTAACCCCTCGTTCCTGTATGGAAATCATCCAACTCGGATGGATCGATTACGCGATCCTCCTCTCCTACACCGCGTTCGTGATAGGCATCGGCTTCGCATTGAAGCGGTACATGAAAAGCTCGTCCGACTACCTGATGTCGGGCCGTTCGATCCCCGCGTGGGTCACGGGACTCGCGTTCATCTCCGCCAACCTGGGGGCGCTTGAACTTGTGGGCATGGCTGCCAGTGGTGCGAAGTATGGCATCGCCACCTGTCACTTCTACTGGGTGGGCGCCATTCCCGCCATGATCTTCCTGGCGGTGTTCATGATGCCGTTCTACTACGGCTCCCGCGCCCGCTCGGTGCCCGAATACCTGAAACTGCGATTCGACGAACGCACCCGCTGCTTCAATTCGCTCACGTTCGCCGTGATGACGGTCTTCGCCTCGGGCATTGCGATGAACGCGCTCGCGAAGCTGCTCAATCTGCTGCTCGGCTGGGACTACAATGTGAGCCTTGTGATCTGCTCGGTCGTAGTGCTCGCCTACGTGCTCAAGGGCGGTCTCACGTCCGCAATCTACACGGAAGTGCTCCAGTTCTTCATGATCGTACTCGGCTTTGCCCCGGTCGTGTATTTGGGGCTCAAGGACGTCGGCGGCTGGGAGGCCCTGAAGGCCAAGCTCGCCATGGTCGCAGCGCATCCGGCCAGCCTTGGCCTGGTCGCCGATGCACACAAGACCTTCGCAGCTGACGCGTGGACGAGCGCCTGGAAGCCGCTGTTGGGCGGACCTTCGGCGAATCCGATGGGCGTCGACTGGTTTGCGATGATCTTCGGCCTCGGGTTCGTGCTCTCGTTCGGTTACTGGTGCACCAATTTCCTGGTGGTTCAGCGTGCCATGGCGGCCAAGAATATGAGCGCCGCACGCCGGACGCCGATCATCGCGGCAATCCCCAAGATGCTTTTCCCGGTGCTGGTCATCCTTCCCGGCATGATCGCAGTCGGCCTCTCGGTCACTGCAAAGGACCACTATCGCATCCCCCCCGCGCACCTCGACGACGCCAATCTGGCGGCCGCCGTACAGGTGGTTCGCCATGCAAGCCCGACCGACGCCAACCTCGTCGAAGAGGTTGCCGCCAAGACGGGCAAGCGGATGATCCCCGCGGACATCGAGGCTCTCGGCGGTGGCGCTGCCGCGGCGCTGACCGACAAGCAACTCTCCGACCGGATCCAGAACGCGGTTGCCGAAAACGATTATGACGGCGTCATCCTCTCGCTCGTGAAGCGTTATTGTCCGACCGGCCTACTGGGGCTCGCGCTCACGGCGCTGCTGGCATCGTTCATGTCGGGCATGGCCGGCAACGTCACGGCGTTCAACACGGTCTGGACCTACGACCTTTATCAGGCCTATCTCGCGCCGAACAAGAGTGACTCCCACTACATGGGCATGGCCCGCTGGATCACGGTGGTGGGCATCCTGCTCAGCATCGCGGCCGCTTATTTTGCGAAACGCTACAACAACGCAATGGACGTCATCCAGCTCGTGTTCGGCTTTGTGAACGCCCCGCTCTTCGCCACCTTCCTGCTCGGCATGTTCTGGAAGCGTGCGACCTCGCACGGCGCGTTCTACGGACTGCTGGCCGGAACCGGCACTTCGGCCTTGTTCCACGCGCTGACCATCAGCGCGGGAAATGCACCTGGAATCAAGGGCGGGTACCTTGCCGTTGTTCACGTCTTCCCCAGCGAAATGGCGCAGAACTTCTGGCTGGCCACCTTCGCGTTCGGCGTCTGCTTCATCCTCACCTTCGGCATCTCGCTGGTGACTGCCAGGACGAAGGACGACTCGGAGCTGAAGGGGCTCGTCTATTCCCTCACGCCCAAGATTCAGGACGAGGAGCAGTCGTGGTACATGCGTCCTGCCGTCGCCGGCTCGCTGCTGCTGGTGTGCTGCGTCATCATCAACGCCATCTTTTGGTAACCCTCAACCCCTCCTTCCATCATGGGTCTCGATATCCGTTATCCGATCGGTTACATGTTCTCGCTCGTCGGAGTGCTGCTGGTGATCGCCAGCTTCACCGACAATCCCGCCCAGCTGCACCGTTCGCTGGGGATCGACATCAACCTCTTCTGGGGTGCCTTCCTGGTGCTGTTCGGCGTGTTCATGCTGTTCATGGCGCAGCGCGCCAAGAAAGCCGCGCAGAACGAGCGCAAGTAAGCGAGGCATCCGCAACGATTGCGAAGCCCGCCGGCGTTCACGTCGGCGGGCTTCTTTTTGGCATTAAACCTTAATTCGGCAGGAGACGTGAACAGCAGGAAACGAAGATAACAAAGAAGGTTGAGCCAAGCGATTGTGCGAAATCGTCGAATCAAGATCGACTCACCCAATCGGTGAATAAATCAACGCTCTCAATTCTGGGGTAAGCGGTTTGTTCTTCGTTCTCTTCGTTGCCTTCTGTTCACTGCATCTTTTCGGTTTTTAAGAGCGCTGGACCCGGTTCCCGGTTCGTGACTACGGGAGGTGTTTGGGAATCTCCGCAGTGAGCACGACGGGGACGTCGGCGGTGACGAGCACGTCGTCCTCGATCCTGACGCCGCCGAGATGCTTGACCCGGTCGATGCGCTCCCAGTCGACACACTCCGCAAACCGGGCCCGCCGCAGGGGATCGTCGAGCAGTGGTGGGATGAAGTAGAGTCCGGGCTCGATGGTGACGACATAGTGCTCCGCCAGCGGCAGGTCCATCCGGAGGGTCCGCAGGCTCGCCCGCGGATCGCGCGCACGGCCAGGATACAGCCCGCTCGCATCGCGGACTCCGAGCCCGACCATGTGTCCGATGCCATGCGGAAAGAACAAGGCGTGGGCTTCGCGGTCGACCAGGTCCTGGGCGTTGCCGCGCATGATGCCGAGGGAGATCAGTCCTTCGGTCATGGCCACCGCACAGGAGAGATGAATGTCCTTCCACTCCCGCCCTGGGCGGCACTGCGCTATGGCGCGCTGCTGCGCAGACAGAACCACGGAGTACAGGTCGCGCTGGAATGCGGTCGCCGACGATCCTGCCAGGAAGGTGCGGGTGACGTCGGCGGTGTATCGGCCGATTTGGGCGCCGGCATCGATCAACACGAAGTCACCGTCTCCGACAGGGCGCGTGGAGGGTGGAAAGTGGAGCACCGATGAATTCGGGCCGGTGCCGACGATGCTGGCGAAGCCAGTCCGATCGGCGCCGCCGCGAAGGAAACCGGTCTCCAGCTCAATCTGAATCTGGCGTTCGGTGGTCCCCGGCCGGATGGCTGAGGCCGCTGCGGCAAAACCATGGGCGGTGGCCGCGGCTGCGCGCTCGAGCTGGCTGATCTCGCCGGAATCCTTGGGGCGCCGCGCATGGGTGAGGACGCCACGCACGCGCTGGCGAAGTCCCTCGTCGAACGGAATGCCCTTCACCGGACACCCCAGCATGGCCACCGGCCGCCCGCGCCTCTGGGCCAGCCAGCCTGGAAACTCCGTCAGGAATCGTCCTTCACCCTGGGTTCGCCCTTCCCAGATCCGTTCGTCTTCCGTCACCTCGGGCACAAAGTCAATCCAGCGGTCGTCGCCCGATGCCTTCGGATCGTACGCCACGATCGAGCCGGGTGTCTCCGAGTTCGAAAGATAGGCAAATTCGGCGTGGGTCAGGAAAGGGTAGGTCTGATCGCTGTTTTCCGGCAGGGGGACGGGTTCGCCGGCTCCGACGATCAGTAGTTCATCTTTCAGGCTCAGGGCCTCGGCGATTCGTCGCCGGCGCGCGCGAAGTGCATCATCCATGATCCATGAATGCCCGGCGCGGCGACCCCTATAAAGCGAAAAGGCGCGGCGTTTCCGCCGCGCCTTCCGTCTGCCCTATCCCCAGAGCAGACGTCCCACTCACTTTTTCGCTATTTTCTTTGCGGTTTCTTTTGCCTCGGCGGGCACAATGACGACCGGACACTTCGCCTTTTTAAGGACGCCGTGGGTTGTCGTGCCGACGAGCAAATCGTAAAGCGGCGTGTGGCCGTGGGAGCCCATCACGATGTAATCCGCGTTCAGGTGTTGAGCCTGATCCAAAATCAACGGTGCGGGGGCGCCCGTGAGCTGTACGGTCTCGACGTTCACACCATCCCCGCGGTATTTCGCCTGCTGGGCAGCCAATTGCGTCGTCGCCGTTTTCTCGCTCACCGCCACCAATTCCTCCAGATTCTCGATTGCGATGCCGTAGTCGCTCGTGATGACCGGCGGCTGGACTACGTGAAGGAGGATGAGCTTACCATTCAGGCCCTTGGCCAGCGAGGCCGCCGCGTCGCACACGGTTGCCGTCGTCGCCGACAGATCTATGGGGACTAAGATCGTCTTCATGGTGACTTGAGAATAACGCACTTGGGTCACGCTCGCTAGGCAAATCTTGGCAAGCGTTAGTCTCATTTTGGCGGTCTCGCCACGGCGAGGCGGACGGGTGCGGCCCACCTCTCAAGTGACTGGTTCGGATGGGGAAGGCGACGAGGCGTTTTGGCCACAACTTTGCCGTCACGTAACAACGTCGCCATGGAATCGTAACAATTGGCTGGCAGTCTCCGCCCGCACATTTGCGGGACCGTACCGCAGACGCTGCACGAACAACCTAACAAGCGAATCCGTTGCCGCCTTATCTCCGAGACCTCTCAGGTGCCAGGATGGCTGCGCCGGGTTCGTTAGGCTGACCAAAACAACGACGAAGACCAAGATAACCATGCTCTCCCATAAGAAAAAGTGGCTCGCCCTGCTCGGCACGCTCGCTCTCGCGGCTTCCGCGACCTTCGCCCAACAGGCTGACAACCAGCTGATCGACATCCTGATCAAGAAGGGTGTGATCACCGCCGACGACGTAAAGCAGGCTCAGGCGGCCGCCGCCCAGGCAACGGCCAACGAGCCTACCACCTCGATCGGTGGCAAGCTCTTCTTCGATTTCTCGAACATCGAGGCGAAGAATGCCGCGGGCACCAAGGTCAATCCCAGCGGCTTCGGCACGGACGTGAAGCGCTTCTACCTCGGAGCCACTCACACCTTCAACAAGGTCTGGTCGATGAACATCAACACCGATTCCGGCTACTCCAGCGGAACCGGTGCGGTTTCGACCTTCATCAAGACCGCATACATCCAGGCCAAGCTCGATCCGATGGCGATCGTCCAGATCGGTTCGGCCAACATGCCTTGGATTCCGTTCGTGGAAGACAACTACGGCTTCCGCTACGTTGAAAACACGCTGACGGACCGCCTCCACATGGCCAACTCGGCCGATTGGGGCGTCCACCTGCTCGGCAGCAGCGGCATGTTCAGCTACAACGTCGCGGCGGTGAACGGCGGCGGCTACAAGAACCCGGGCCGCAGCAAGTCGGCTGATTTCGAGGGGCGCGTCTCCATGCAGCCCGTCAAGGGCCTCACGCTCGCGGTCGGCGGTTACTCCGGCAAGCAGGGCAAGGACAGCAACACCGCTCCTCTCGCGACCCGCACGGCCAGCCGCTTCAGCGCCCTGGCGGTTTACTCGTCCAAGGCCTTCCGCCTCGGCGGCGAGTACTTCACCGAAGACAACTGGGGCTACACCGCCTCGACGTCCTCCGACAAGGCTGACGGTTACTCCGTCTTCGGCAACGTGACCCTCAGCGGTCCGTTCGCCGCGTTCGCCCGCTACGACGAGGCGAAGCCCAGCAAGACCCTGTTCTCGTCCGAGAAGGACAAGTACTTCAACGTGGGCATCCAGTACAATGCCTACAAGGGCGTCGACCTCGCCCTCGTGTACAAGAACGAGCGCGTCGACAATCCCGCCAGCGCCAGCCAGGTGGCCAAGTACGACGAGTTCGGCCTCTTCGGCCAGATCGCGTTCTGATCTCCTCTTTGGACTAGGCTTGTTTGCAACGGGGCGGCCTTTGGGGCCGCCCCTTCTCATTTCAGTTTTTCGACGGCGCGAGCTTGTCCAACGCTCGCGGACGCGCACGATTATGTCAGGTGTCACCCACGTACACCGCACCATTATCCGACGAAACGCCCGGCTCTCTCAATTTCGGGCCCATCCCTTATCCCAATGCTGCCTTCATCAAATCCGGATCTCCCGATCCTGAAGCGCTTCTTCGACGCCGAACTCGAGACCTTCCGCTCGCACCTGATCCTCATGGGCGAGACCGCGGTCTCACAGGTCAAGGACGCCACCCGCGCCCTGATTGAAGGCGACCTCGGCCTGGCCGAGCGGGTCATCACCCGGGACGACGAACTGGACCAGCTCGAGGTGAAGATCGACGACGAGGGCATCCGGTTCATCAACCTGCGTTCGCCCATCGCCTCCGACCTGCGCCTCGTGATTGTCGGCATGAAGGCCGGCCACGATCTTGAACGCGTCGGCGACGAGGCCACGGGTATCGCCAAGCGTGCCATCAAGCTTGCCGCCGAGCCCCAGCTCAAGCCGTACATCGACCTTCCCCGCATGGCCGAGATCGCCGTCGAAATGCTTCGCGACTCGCTCCAGTGTTTCCTCAACGGCGACGAGGAGAAGGCGCTCGCGGTGTGCCGGCGCGATGCCGACGTCGACCGCATCAACAAACAGCTGTACCGGGAGCTCTCCAGCTACATCGTCGAGGATCCGCGGACGACGACCCGTGCGATCGAGCTGATGTTCGTGTCGAAATCCATCGAGCGTATCGCCGATCATGCGACAAACATCGCCGAGGAGACCATCTACCTTGCGAAGGGCAAGGACGTCCGGCACACCGAACAGGTGAAGAAGAACGCGGGCGCAAATCCGACGACGCCCTGAGGCGCGCCGGCTCAGCCCGCCCGCCGTCTGTTCGGCTGGCGCAGGTCCAGGAGCCGCTGCACCCGTTCCACCAGGGTTTTGGGACTGAAGGGTTTCGTGACGTAGTCCAGCGCGCCAAGCTCGAGGCCGAGGTGCCGCGAGTCCGGGGCGGCCCAGGCGCTCACGATCACGATCGGAATCGTGGCCGTGGCGGGCTGACGTCGCAGAATCTCGCATACGCCGAAGCCGTCGATGTCCGGGAGCATGAGATCGAGCAGCACGAGGTCCGGCGCCCGGCACCGGATGACCTCGAGCGCCTCGCGCCCGCTGGTCGCCTGGATGACGTCGTAGCCCGCCTTGCTAAGGTGGAAACGGATCAGTTCCAGGACGTCGCGCTCGTCGTCGACAGTGAGAATAGTCGCCTGCATTCGATGAGTCATGGTACGCGACGCGGGGTGACGCCTCCATGACCGACCCGAAACGAATGAGTGAAATCGGTGGTCTGCATGGCGTGGGAGCCTCCGGATCGGTCTGGCCACCGATGCCCTGGCTTAGTTTGATGGGCGATCATGAACAACAATTGGGCCCAGACCCTAGCGGAGTTCCTGAAGCGGCAGCCGGGAGTCGAAGCCGTGCGCATCGACGTGGCGACGCACACCGTGTCGGTGGCGACCCTCGGAAAGGTTGAACTCGAGGAGTTCAGGGAACGCCTCGAGGAGACGGTGCGAGCCATTGAGTCGGAGCTCGCCGTGCCGGGGTCGGCGCCGAAGGGATTCAAGGTTCGCCAGGAGGGGACCGTGACCGAGATTGCTGGGGAGTCGTGCTCGACCGCGACGCGTTTTTGGCAGTGGAAGGAGTTCACTTGGGCGCCACTGTCCGGACCTTCAGCCGCGGAACTTGCGGCTGCCGAGGCCCACGAGGAGGCCGAGTGGCGGCAGCTCACGATGCTCGCCGGCGTCTGCGGTGTGTTCGGACTGGCGGGCGTGGTCGTGCACCACCTGGGGGTCGGTCCTCACTGGATGCCTCATGCGTTCTACGCGGTGGCGTTGGTCGCCGGAGCCTGGGATGCGGCGATCGATTCCTGGCAGAACCTCAGGCAGCTCCGGCTCGACATTCATTTCCTGATGCTCGCGGTGGCGATTGGCGCGGTGGCGATCGGAGCCTGGGGCGAGGCGGTGCTGCTGCTGTTTCTCTTCTCGGCCTCGGGGGCGATGGAGGAATATGCGCTCGACCGAACCCATCGGGAAGTCAGCGCGCTCCTGAAGTCCGCGCCGAAGGTGGCGACACTGGTGGACGAGAACGGCGCCGAGCACGAGGTGCCCGTCGAGCAGCTCCGGGTCGGCCAGCTGGTCCGCGCAAAGCCCGGCGATGCCTTCGCGGCCGATGGCACCGTGGTGAAGGGACGAAGCGCAAGCGACGAATCCGCGCTCACGGGGGAGGCTGTGCCGGTCGAGAAGGGGTCCGGCGACGAGGTGTTCAGCGGCACGCTCAACCTGTGGGGAGTGGTCGAATACCGCGTGGTGCGCCTGCCGGGGGAGAGCACGCTCCAGAAGATCATCCGCCTGATCCAGACCGCCCAGAAACTGCGCGCCCCCAGCGAGCGATTCACTGACAAGTTCGGTGCCGGCTACAGCGTGGTGGTGCTCGGCCTGTGTGCGGTGATGTTCTTCGTCTGGTGGCTCGGTTTTCATCTGCCTCCATTCGACAATATTGATGGCGTCCGCTCCGCATTCTACCGCGCGATGACGCTGCTGGTGGTCATGAGCCCCTGCGCGCTCGTGCTTTCGATCCCGTCGGCGATCCTCGCTGCAATCGCCTGGGGCGCCCGGCATGGCGTCCTGTTCCGCGGCGGTGCGGCGATCGAGAAGCTGGCGGAGGTCGATGCGGTGGCCCTCGACAAGACGGGGACGCTGACCACGGGAGAACTGAGCGTCGTGCACTGCGAGAGTTTTCCCGCGGGACGGGAACGCCAGGTAATGGAGCTCGCCTTTGCGCTCGAGTCGAAGTCCCAGCATCCAATCGCGCGGGCGATCGTCCGGCACGCACGCGCCGAAGGCGTGAGGGCGATGGAGCTGGAGGAGTTTCAATCGCTCATCGGCAAGGGGCTCCTTGGCAAAATGGATGGAGCAACCGTGCTGCTCGGTCGGCGCGAGTTGCTGGAATCCGGCCCGTTGTCGGATTGGGCCCGCGAACTTCCTCCGGCTGCACCCGAGCTGAGCGAAGTCTGGGTGATCGGCCGCGAACTCGTGGGACGCATCCTGCTGCAGGACCAGATCCGCGAGGAGTCGAAGGGGGTGCTCGCGGCACTCCGCAAGCTCGGGGTCCGGACCGTCATGCTGACCGGCGATCGCCGTCACGCGGCCGAGGCCGTGGCGGTTCAGCTGGGGCTGGATGAAGTGAAGGCGGGGCTATCGCCGGAGGACAAGGTGGCTTCCATCCAGGCGCTGCGCGAGGCGGGCCACCGCGTCGCGATGGTCGGCGATGGTGTCAACGACGCGCCGAGCCTGGCAGCCGCCGACGTGAGCGTGGCGATGGGCGCGCGGGGAAGCGATGCGGCGCTCGAACAGGCGGAAGTGATCCTGATGCACGATCGTATCGAGAACTTCCTGGCTGCGCACCGCCTGAGCCGCAGGGCCAAGGCTGTCATCCGGCAGAATCTCACGATCTCGCTCGGCGTGGTGGTCGTGATGGCGGGAGCGTCGATCGCGGGCCTGGTGCCGCTGGCGCTGGGCGTCACCGCGCACGAGGGCAGCACTGTGGTGGTTTGCCTGAACTCCCTGCGTCTGCTGTTCGGCAAGAATCAGGGCTGAACGCCGGCCTGCGGGTGCAGGCGCCGGTATTCGACGCTTCGGGCGAGCCGATCCTCGAGTTCGCGAAGAGTCCAGCCACCGAGAACCCGCTTCTGATAGCGGGACATTCCGACCGCGTCGGGCTCGCGTCCCAACACGGTGCGGTAGGCGAGTCGGACAGTGTTTCGGGCGCGAAAACGACGCGCTTCCTCGCTGCGCTGCAGTTCCTGGCGCAGATCGCTTTCCGACCAATTTCGCGCAGCCACCAGGCGTTCACAGATCCCGCGGGTCTTCGCGTCCGGCCGGCGGCCGAGTTCGGCCAGATAGGCTTGATCGACCAGTTGGGGAATGTTGCGGTGGGCGAACTCGGGGCTTGCCCTCAAGGCCGCGCGCAGGCGGGTTGCGGTCCATCGATCGTCCAACACGCGGGAGCGGTAATACTGAAGCGCAGCGTAGTCCGGCCGGTGTCCGAGCAGGTCGACGTAGTCGGCTTCGATCATCTGATTGGCGTCCTCGACCGTTCGAGCGCCACGGGCGGCCGTTCCGTTCGCCTGTGTCAGCACGCGGACCGAGGAGGCTTGGGCCAGCCAGGATCCAGGCCCGAGGGGATACCTTCCGAGGTTGCCAGCCGACGAAACGACATCGAGGCGGGCTCCGTGAAACCTGGAATCGGCGAACAGCTCGAGGCGCGCATTGCCGTCGATTTTAACCGACGCGATACGATCGTCCCAGCGCCGGCCCGCCGGGTCGGTGAGCCCTGCCAGGTCGGCGACCGAGGCGCCGGCGGGCAGGATCAGGCATTGCCCGCGAAAATCGGGTCTCGAGAAGAGAAGAACTCGGCCGGGCGAGTCGGACTCGCTACCCGCGCAGGCGCAAGCCGTGGCGGCCAAGCCTGCGAGGAGGAAGCGGTGGACGGGGGCCATGATGCTGGATCTGTCGGCGGGGAGTCGAAGTGAGGACGGTTAGCATAGAAGGGCCGGTCGGCGCAATTCGAAGCTGTACCCGGAGGACGGCGGTCGGAATCGCACCGCGATGTCTTCCATTGCATCGGGAGGGGCCGGGGCTAAACACGGTGCGCATGTCCGATCTCCCGCAGACCTACGACCGCTCCACCTGGGAGCGCCCCTGGGCGCAGTTGAAGTTCTATACCTTTCAACCCGCAGTCTTCCCGCGCATGCTCGGCGAGGTGTCGCAGGGGGCGAAGCCTGGCGACTGGGTGAGCGTCTATGACAAGGCCGGGAAACGGGTGGGGGCGGGACTCTACAATCCGCGCGCCAAGATCCCGCTGCGCGTCGTCTGCCACTCCACGGAGCCGGTCGACGAGTCCTATTTCGAACAGGCGATCCGCCGTGCCGTCGCGCTTCGACGGGACATCCTGGGTCTCGACCAGGCGACGGATGCCTACCGGCTGATCAACTCCGACGGCGACGGTCTGAGCGGACTCACAATCGACCGGTATGGCGACGTGCTGTTTTGCGACGTGTACAGCCTGGGCATTTTCCAGCGCCTGCCGTCTTGGCTGCCGCTGTTGCACGAACTCGCGGGAACCCGGCATGCGCACATCCACGTGGACCACGACCTGGGAAGCCTCGAGGGTATGAAGCCCTCGCTGGTGAAGGAAATCGTGGCGTCGGCGCCCCCGAAGGTCCGGGTGCACGAGCATGAGGTCCGGTACGAAGTGGACTTTGTTGCCGGACACAAGACGGGGTTTTTCTGCGACCAGCGCGACAACCGTCATCGGTTCGCCGGGTTCGTGAAGGGCCTTCGCGTGCTGGACTTGTGCTGCTACACGGGAGGATTCGCGATCGCCGCGGCCCAGAAGGGCGGCGCCCAGGAAGTGACCGGCGTGGATCTCGACGAGAAGGCAATCGCACAGGCCCGCCGCAATGCGAACCTGAACCAGATCCCGCCCGCGCGCCTGCGCTGGGTGCATGCTGACGCATTTGCCTACGCGCGCCAGATGCAAAAAAACGGCGAGCAATGGGATGCGGTGCTCCTGGATCCGCCGAAGTTTGTGCTCACGCGCGAACCCGAGGGTTCGGCGGAGGGACGTCGGAAGTACGAGGATCTCAATCAGCTCGCCATCAGCCTCGTGAAGCCGGGCGGCGTGTTCGTCACCTGCTCCTGCTCCGGACTGGTCTCACTCGAGGACTTCGAGGGGCACGTGATCAAGGCTGCCCATCGGCTGAACAGGCGGCTCCAGATCATCGACCGCACGGGAGCGGGCGGCGACCACCCGGTGTATTCGAACTGTCTCGACAGCCGCTACCTGAAGGTCCTCTGGACGCGCGTGGTCTGACGCGCCCGTTCGGCGGTCACCGCGTGCCGGACGCAAGCAGAGTCTCGAAGAATGGCTCCGTCGTCTCGCGGGCGACCGTGGTGACGTCGACCTTCTGGAAACCGGCCTTCTTCAGGAATCCGTGGAGGGCGCTTTCGCGAAATCCGAGCCAGACGTCGGCGTAGAGTTCGCGGGCCCGCTCGAAATCGTGCTCCTTGAGGTCGAGCACGAGCAGTTCGCCGCCGGGTTTGAGAATGCGGTGGGCTTCCTGGACTGCCTTCTGCGGATGTTGGGCGTGGTGCAGGGCCTGGCTGAGAATGGCGAGGTCGACGGAGCGGTCGGGAAGGGGCACGGCCTCGATGTCGCCCAGCTTGTACGTGAGGTTCGCGAGGCCGTTCTTGCGGGCCAGCTCGGTGCCGACCTCGACCATGCGCTGTGAATTGTCGATGCACCAGACCTGTTCGGCCCGGCGCGCGAGCAGTTGGGATACGAGTCCCTCGCCCGCGCCGAGGTCGGCCACGGTGATGCGGGGGACCAGGCGGAGCGCGAGGTGCCCGATCGCCTCCCAGGAGCGCCCGGGGCAGTAGCCGCGTCCGAGCTTGCCCGCGATGAGATTGAAATATTCCTCCGACTGTCGCCGGCGTTTCAGGAGGATGCGCGCCAGATTTTCGGCGTCCTCGGCGACTTCCGGTAGATCCGCGACGGAGTCGACCGCCGCGCTCACGAGGGAACGCACCCGCTCGGGCAGGTCTTCGCGAAGCGAATAGAATGCCTTTTTCCCCTCGCGACGGTCGTGCACGATGCCCGCCTGGCGGAGCACCGCGAGCTGGGATGAAATGCGCGACTGGGCCATCGACAGGATTTCCTGCAGCTCGGCCACCGACAGCTCCTCGCGGGAGAGCAGCACGAGCAGGCGCAGGCGGGTGGGGTCGGAGAGGCTCTTCAGGATGTCCCAGGATGCGTTCACGCGTTTAGGCCGAGGAAACAGGCGAACCCGGTAAGGACAACTCCGGAGTGGGGCGGCCCGGCCGGGGTCAACCGATTCGGACGATCCCGGCTCCGAGCTGATACAGGCCGAAGAGCAGGAGCAGAGCGCCCGTGGCGATATTGATTGTCCGGAGCAGCTTCGTGTTGAGTTTTCGACCAAACCAGCCCGCAAAGAAACTCAGCACGAACCACCAGGCGGTCGAGCCCAGGAAGACTCCTGAAACCAGCCAGGCCGGCTCGACCCAGCCTTCGGTTTTCAGGGCTACGCCAAAGGCGGTGAAGATGCCCAGCAGAGAGAAGATGGTGACCGGATTGGCGTAGGTCAGCGCGATCGTGGAGAGGAATGCCCGCGTGAAGTTTGGCGCATGGATCGGGCCCACGGATTGGGTGGACTTTGTCGGCGGTTTGACCCGCATCGCTGCGAGTCCCATGCCGACGAGGATCACCCCTCCCGCAAATTCAAAGGCGGTGCGGTGGCCGAGCAGGAAGTCGATGATCGGTTTGACGCCGAAGGCCGCGACCACCGCCATGGTGGCGTCGGCGACGGCCGCACCCAATCCGGTGATGAAGCCGACCAGCCTCCCGTCTGCAATGGACCTTCGGATACACAGGAGCCCCACCGGGCCGATGGGGGCTGCGATGGCAAACCCGATCACGAAGCCTTTGAGCAGAAGCAGGATCATCCTGGGCGGCAGGGAGACGGGATTGGACGGTGGGCGGAATAAAGACGTGACCGGAGAACGGGCGGCGCAGATCCCCGGCGTTCCAAAGACGAAGGGCGCGGTTTGGATGCCACGCCCTGCAGGATCAGGCCTGTTGGTCGGCGTAGCGTGAAATCGTCGCGATCTGGTACGATTCCTCGGTGTTTCCGCTGCGCACGATCACCCGGTCGCCGGTCTTCTTCCCGAGCAGGCTCTGGCCGAAGGGCGTCTTGTACGAGATGATGTGCTGCGCCGGATCACTGTCCCAGGCGCCGAGGATCGTGTAGGAGACCGTGGCGCCGGCGTCGTTACGCACGACGACCACGCTGCCGATGCCGACCTGGTCGGTCGCCGTGTCCTTGAAGTCGGTCATGCGTGCGTGGGAGAGCTCGCGCTCGAGATTGGCCTTTTGCGCCATGAGGACCTGCTGGTCCTGCTTGGCCATCTTGTACTCGGAGTTCTCCCGGAGGTCGCCGTGCTCGCGGGCGACCGCGATGGCCTTCGAGTTCTCGGGAATCTTCTTCGTGATGATGAGGTCGTACTCGGCCCGCTTGCGTTCGTAGCTGGGGCGGGAGACCACGAGCTGCTCCTCGCGGCTCTCGGCCTCGCCGGCGACGAGAGACTGGATGGAGGGGAAGATCTTGATGAAGCGCGCGAGCAGCGACTTCTTGGTGAGCTCCTCGAAGCCCTGGTTCAGCATGAGCGCATTCGCGAGGTCGCGCGCCGTTTCGGCGTCGGCCGTGGCGAGGAGATCGGGAATGAGTTCGTGATCGTCGCTGAGGACGTCCGCGAGCGGGATGCGGCGGGCGCTGGCGGCCTGGAGGGCCTCGTAATCGATTGCAAAGAAGATCGCGCTCAGCAGGCGCGGAGTGATGAGCTCCTGCACCAGTTTTGCGAATTTCTTCGACGAACGGTTCTTCACGATCCAGAGGAGCACCGGGGCGCGCAGGTTCTGCTCCGTCTGCCAGCGCTGGAGCGTGGCGGCGAGCTCGGCAGAGCAACCGTCCTCGACGAGGAAGTTGATCACCTCGGTCGTGAACTTGCCCTGGGAGGTCTTCAGCAGGGAGAAAAGGAGGTCGCGGTATTCGATCGGGTGCGCCTGACGGATCAGGTCGAGGAAGCGGCGCTGGAACTGGACGGGGATCTTTTCGGCGATCGCCGGCAGGGCGTGGGCATCGGCGACCAGGGCGGTCTGCGAGGGCTCGAGCGTGGCGGGGTCGGTCTCAAGGGCCTTGGCCAGCTGGTCGCGAACATACGCGCCGTAAACGCGTTCTGCGGCGTCAATCTGATTGCTGTCCTTCACTGCGTCGGCAACGCCCTTGAGGACGCTGCTGTAATCGGGAGCGAGAATCTCCTTCTTTGCGATCGAGGGAAGCAGCTGCTCGGCGATGAGGATGCGGCGGCGGGCGGAGCGGGTGGAGTTGAACTGCTCGAGCAGTTCGCTCTCGGCCGACACGGGCTCATCGCGCAGGACGTAGCACTCGGTCTTCTTTTCGGGAACGGAAATACGCGGGTCCTTCGCGATGGCCTTCTTGGCCGAGGACCACCACTTCTTGAATTTGTCCTCGCCGATGACCTGGGCGAGGGTGATCTCGAGGTCGATCGCGGTGGTGGCGTTGTTAGGATACGATTGGAGTGCGTCGACGACGAGCTGGGCCGGGTCCTCGGCGATCAATTTGCTGATTCGCTCGGGCTGCGTCTCCTTGAGCACCAAGAGGTGCCCGTTCGGGAGCACGTCCATCGTGGTGGCGCAGAAGGCGGGGTCCATCGGGTGATCCTTCTTGCCGACGAAATCGATGATCAGACGCTGCGCGCCTTCGTTGTAGGCCTTGATTTGGCCGAACCCCCAGCTCTTGTGCATCACATAAGCGCCAGGGATCATGGCCTCGAGTTTGGCTTTGGATGTCTTGAGCGACGGATTTTTGGCGATGAGCGCGGAGACGGCTTCAGAATTCATGGTTGCGATATGATGGGCCAGAAACGACAAGTTGAGCGGATAATGCCGAACCTTGTCAAACTGAGTATGAAGCCCGCCGCATGAGCCCAAACGCACGACCCATGGTGTCGCGCCCTCCGTCCGCCTGGACGATTGCGGCGGACCGGATACGTCGCTGGCTCGAACAGCAAAACCGTGTGGACGAACTCATGGACCGGCTGCCTCCGGGGCTTGCGGGAGCGGAACGCGCCCGGGTTCAGCATCTTGTCTATGGAGTAATCCGGCACCACCTTCGTCTGGAGCGACTCCTTCGGCGGCGGGTGACCAAGCGGCCGCGCGATGTCGTGATGGCGGTGCTGTTGGTCGGCGGATTCGAGTTGATCGAGGGGCAGCGCGACGAAGCGGACCCCGTGGGTGTTTGCGCCCGGGTCGTGCATCACGCCGTGGATCAGTCGAAACGCCTGATCGCCCCCTCGGAATCAGGTTTGGTGAACGCCGTCCTGCGCCGCCTCTCCGAAGACCTGGCGGCCGAGCCTGTGCCGGCGCTCCTGGCGCCCTCGCATCGGCTGGCCGAATATTTCTCGCATCCCGAGTGGCTCGTCCGTCGCTGGCAGGCGGGTTTTGGAGCCGCCGCCACCCGAAAGCTTCTTGAATGGAATCAGATGCCCGGACAGGTGACGGTTCGCTGGAGGCCTGCGGGCGCCGAGGGGCTTCCCGACTGGCTCAAAGCGACTCCGTGGGAGGGATTTTATGTGCCCGAGTCGGGCCATTGGGCCGAGATCGAGACGCTGATTGGCGAGGGCCGCCTCTATGTGCAGGACCCTTCGACTCGGCTGCCGGTTGGACTGCTTGATCCGAAGCCAGGCGAGGTGGTGCTGGATCTGTGCGCGGCGCCCGGCGGCAAGAGCGTCATGATCGCCGATCGCATGGGCAGCGGCAGGATTGTCGCGGTGGACCTTCCCGGCGAACGCCAAGAGCGGCTGGTGGAGAATCTGGGCCGCGTGCGGGGAGTGGAGTGCACGGTCTTGTCCGCCGATCTTGGCGAGGGCCTGTCGGCATTGCTGTCCGATCGCGGGCTGCCGCAACTTTACGCCGCGGTGCTGATTGACGTGCCCTGTTCGAATACCGGCGTCATGCGGCATCGGGTGGACGTCAAGGAGCGCCTTGAGGAGTCCGACCTCGCCAAACACGCCAGGAATCAGCTCCGCCTGCTCGAGGCCGCTGCGGCACGTGTCGAGATTGGAGGCCGCCTCGTATATTCGACGTGCAGCATCGACCGCGATGAGAACGAAGGCGTGATCGAACAATTCTTGAAAAAGCGGGGCACTGAGTTCGTCCGGGAAGACTCGGCGGTGAGTCTCCCCTGGGAGACCGGGCATGACGGTGCCGCCGCGTTTCGTCTGCGCCGCGTCCGGGCGGCGTGATCGGATGAACCCAAAAACCAAAATTGAACCACAGAGACACAGCGATCACAGAGCCCGAACTCAAAGCAAGGGACGGAATCGGCGCTCACCTCGGTGGTGAAAGAGATTCGATATATAACTTCCGCATAACTGCATTTCTCCGTGTTCTCTGTGTCTCCGTGGTTCAAATCCAAGTGCCTCATATAGGATGAAAAAGCCCGGCTGGTGAGCCGGGCTTTGTGGCAAGGGGATCGTTTTGACGACCGATTACTTGGCGGCCGGGATAAGGTCGTCCACGGAGTCGCTCTCGGTATTGATGTCCGCGAAGAGCCAGGTCGACAGATAGCGTTCGGCGCTGGAGGGGATGATCGCGACAATCAGCTTGCCGGCGTTCTCCGGGCGCTTGGCGAGCTCAAGGGCGGCCCAGATGGCGGCGCCCGACGAGATGCCGACCGGAATGCCGTCCTGCACGGTGACCTGTTTGGAGATGGGGGCGGAGTCGGCCTCCTTCACGCGGATCACTTCGTCGTACACCTTCGTATTCAAGACCGGCGGGATGAATCCTGCGCCGAGGCCTTGAAGCTTGTGCGGTCCGGGCTGCCCCCCTGAGAGGATCGGCGAGCCATCGGGTTCGACGGCGACGATCTTCACGCCGGGCTTGCGCTCCTTGAGGACTTCGCCGACGCCGGTGATGGTGCCACCGGTGCCGATGCCGGACACGACGATGTCGACCTTGCCGTCGGTATCGCGCCAGATCTCTTCCGCAGTCGTGCGGCGGTGGATGGCGGGATTCGAGGGATTGGCGAATTGCTGGAGGATGGCGCTGTTCGGGATCTTGGCGGCGAGCTCCTCGGCCTTGGCGATCGCGCCCTTCATTCCCTTGGGTCCTTCGGTCAGGACCAGGCGTGCACCGAGGACCTTCAGGAGCTTGCGGCGCTCCATGCTCATGGTCTCCGGCATCGTGAGGACCAGCTTGAGGCCCCGGGCGGCAGCCACGAACGCGAGGGCGATGCCCGTATTGCCTGAGGTCGGCTCGATGAGGACGGTGTCCTTGTTGATACGCCCGGACTTGAGCGCGTCGTCGATCATCGCAAAGCCGATGCGGTCCTTCACGCTCGAGAGGGGATTGAAGAACTCGAGCTTGAGGACGACGTCGGCGAGCGCGCCGTGTTCCTTGGCCGTGCGATTGAGGCGCACGAGCGGGGTATTGCCGATGGTTTCAGTGATGTCGTTATGGATCTTCATGGGTTTTCGAGTGGGATGTGGTTGTTCTCTTTGTTTGGTTGCTAGCTTCAGTTACGGGAAAGGGGTCGGACTCAGGCCTTCTCGGTCCCCCACCGGCGGTGGAGGAAGCGCTCCCAGGGAGAAAAGAGGATTTTGTCCGCGAGCAGGCCGATCACGATGATCACGAGCATGATTCCGATCACCTGCTCCATCGCATTGAGCTCGCGTCCATAGTGCAGCAGGTGACCCAGGCCGAAGCCGCTGAGGATAGTGACATAGATTTCGGCCGCCATCAGCGAGCGCCAGGCGAAGGCCCAGCCCTGCTTCATGCCGGACACCACGAACGGGAGCGAGGCGGGCAGCATGACGTGGGTCCAGGTGTGGAGTCCGCTCGACCCCATGGTCCGTGCGGCTCGGGCGAAGATGGGGGGCACGTTGCGAACGCCGTTTTCGGTTGCGATGATCATCGACCAGAGCGTGCCCATCACGACGACGAAGAACATCGCTGTCTCGGTCTGGCCGAACCAGAGGAGCGAAAGCGGCACCCAGCACACGCTGGGAAGCGTCTGGAGGCCGAGTGCAATGAGACCGAGCGTGTCGCCGATGACCCGGAAGCGCGCTGTCAGAAGCCCCAGGGGCAGGCCCAGCAGGATGCCGACGACGTAGCCGATCGACAACCGACGGAGGGTCACGATCGTCGCACTGATGAGCGTGCCATCCAAAGTCGCGCTCTCGAGGTATCGGGCAACGCTGAGCGGAGAGGGCACGAGCACCGGCGACCAGATCCGGGCCATGAAGATCGCCTGCCAGACGCCGATCATCAGGGCGAAGAAGAACAGGGCTCTGAGGAATCGTTTCATTCGGCTACATCCCCGTTGGAGTTGGCGGTGTGTCGCTTCAGCGCGGTCATGATTTCCGAGGCGTAGGCGGCGAGGTTCACGCTGTTGATGTCCCGCGGGCGAGGGAGATCGATGTGATAGTGTTCGCGGATACGCCCGGGATGAGGGGAGAACAGGACCACACGATCGCCGAGGCAGACGGCCTCGCGGACGTTGTGGGTCACGAACACGATCGTCTTGCGGCGTTCGGCCCAGATGCGCTGGAGGTCTCCGTACAATTGCTCGCGGGTCAGTGCGTCGAGCGCGGCGAAGGGTTCGTCCATCAGCAGCACCCTTGGGTTCGGCGCAAGGGCCCTGGCGAGAGCCACGCGCTGTTTCATCCCGCCAGAGAGTTCGTGGACGTAAGCGTGGCTGAACTTCTCCAAGCCGACCAGATTCAGGTAGAAGCGCGCGACGTCGAGCCGTTCCGCGGTGGTGAGGCCGGGCTTGAGCCGGAGGCCGAAGAGCACGTTGCCCAGCACGTCGAGCCAAGGAAACAGCGCGGACTCCTGAAACATCACCATTCGGTCGCGACCGGGCGTGTTGACGCGATGGCCGTCGGACAGAACCTCGCCCTCGTCTGGCAATTCGAGCCCCGCGATCATGTTAAGCAGGGTAGATTTCCCGCATCCGGACGGTCCCACGAGACAGACGAACTCGCCCTCGCTGACTTCGAGCGACACATCGTCCAGCGCGTGCACCGCCCGACCTCTCGTGGAGAAGCGCTTCGAGATGCGCCGCACGGCGAGTTTGGAGGGGGATTCGTTCCGAAGTTCGGTTTCCAGGGTCATGGCCTTCGGCTGAATAGGCGATCCAGGGGGATCGCATTGCGGAGGAATCCGACGGACTGTGCGTCGCGTACGAGGGTCTCGAATCGCCGGACGGGGACCTTGTCGGTGAATTTGAGATGGGACCACGCTGACGCCATGAGGGCGGCGGAGAAAGCCCTCCTCGTCTCGGCGGCGAGGCCCGTACGCACGAGTTCCCTGGCCTCGTCGGGATGGGCGTTGATCCACTCGGTGAGCTCACGGTGCGCTTCGACAAAACGGGCGACCAGCGCGGGTTTCTCCCGAAGGGCCCGGACCGCCGCGACCAAGACGGTGGTGACCGCATCCGACTGGGCGAGGAAGACCTTACCGTTGCTTTCGAGCACCAACCGCGAGACCCAAGGTTCGACGGTCCATACTCCGTCGAGGCGACCCTGGGAGAAGAGGGTGAGTTGATCAGGATTCGCCGTGGGGATCACCTGAACATCGCCGCCGGTGAGGGTGACCTGCAGGCCGTGAGCCTTGAACCACGAGCGGGCGGCCACGTCCTGGGTATTTCCGAGTTGGGGCGTGCCGATGCGACGCCCCTTGAAATCGGCGGCGGACGCGATCCGCGAATCCTGGTGGATTACCAGTGCGGCGCCGCCTTCGGCGGCCCCGGACATGACGCGCACCTCATCGCCAGCGGAGCGGATGTAGACATTCAGGGCGGGATTGGGTCCGACATACGTCATGTCGATCGAACCCGCCAAGAGTGCCTCCATGGCGCTCGGACCCGCATTGTAGGCGAACCACTGGATCTTCACTCCTGGGCCGAGCCGCTTTTCAAACCAGCCTCGGCCTTCGCGCGAGGTCTCTGCGCCGATGACTCCTTGGGCATGCGTGACGTTGGGAAAATAACCCACGCGAAGAACACGCGTGGTGCTGGCTGGCTTGGTGTCGCGGCCTGATACAACGCCGACCAACGCGGCGGCGCCTCCCAGGATCCCGACAATCGCGGCGATGCGGGTGGAAAGCTTCATATGGAGTACTCCTCCTGAAGTTCATCGAGGATCCCGTCGTGCAGCCGGCGCGTACGGTTTTCCGCGGACGCGGAACGCGCGGGTGGCTGGGAGAATGGCAGCGCTTGACCGTCGCGGCGCAACTTTCGGGTCGTCACTTCCACGATTTGCGCAAGCGAGTAGCGATCAAGGATTCCCGCGATCGCATTTCGGACGTCGAGCATCACCATGCGCAGACCGCAGTGAGCCTCGTCCGGGCATGAACAGGGGGTGTAGGCGGTTTGTGAGACACAGCCAATCGGTGCGAGGGGGCCGTCGATGAGTCGGACGATTTCTCCCAGGTATATTTTGGATGACGGCCGTGCGAGGCGGTAGCCGCCGAACTTTCCACGTTCGCTTTCCACGAAGCCGGCTTCGCGGAGCTGGAGCATCACCTGCTCGAGAAACTTGACCGACATCTTCTCCTTTTCGGCGATTTCGGAGACCCTCACGAGCTCCCGACCGACCGAGGCGGCGATTCCAAGATCGATGAGGGCTCGGAGCGCATATTCGCCTTTCTTGGAGAGTTTCATGAAATTAATCTACATTTGCGTGGTAGGGTATTTGCAAGCGAATTCCTAAGTTTTGGAGTATTAAAAGTTCCAGGCATTGGAATCGCCTGACTTAAAGCCACTAATGAATCACGCAAAATACGCGTTCTTGCGATGATTACCGGAATGGTCAGGTATCACAGGAGACGATGAAAGGCAGGCCAATCGGCCCTGGCATGGACCGTGCGATCCGAGGCGGGTCAGCGCAGCCTGAGGAAGAACCAGAAGGCGAGGCCGCTCATGCCAAGGCTGGGAAGCCAGGCGCCCCATTCGGGCGTGATGACGCCCTTGGCTGCGAGGGTTCCGCCGAGCTGGGCGAGGAGGTAATAGAGTGCGAACAGGCCGATCGACTTGGAGATGCCGACCGCGGGGTTGACTCGCACTCCGGACACGGCGAAGGGAACCGAAAGACCGATGACAATCAACGGAGCGAGGGTGTCGGCGAGCAGGCCGAAGTAACGGACCTCGTAGGGCACTGCCTTGGTGCTGTTGACCGAGCGCAGGTACCCGATGAGCCGCCGGAGTTCCCAGAACGATAGATCAATGGGTTTGCGATCGATGAGGAGCATGAGCGAAGGATCATCGGTCACGCCCCTGAAGGTCATTGTCCTGAACGGCGAGTTGGCGACGATCTCCCCGCTGTCGAGATCGAAGCGGTAGTCGCGTCCGTTGCGGAAGGTCCAGCCCTTCCCGTCGGCGTCCCGCCAGGCCTGGCTGGCCACGATCCGGCGGGTTTCGCGGCGCTGTGCGTCGAGGAAGGACAGGCTGATGCCGTACGCCTTGTGGGTGAAAAGACTGTAGCGGTCCATGAACCAGAGCCGGCCGGCGCTCCGATTGTCGAAGGCGACGCTGGTGCGCGCGCCGATCTCGTCGGCCGAACGGCTGGCCGCCTCGTGTCGGAATTCGACGCGTTCGCGAATCTGGCGCGACTGCTCGACCGACCACGGGACGATGGTGCTGTTGAGCCAGAGGGTGAGTCCGCAGCAGACGATGCCCACACACCAGACCGGCACCGAAATGCGGGCGAGACTGACGCCCGACGCGCGCATGGCCGTGAATTCGTGATTCCTGTGGAGCTGCCCGAATACATAGAGCAACGACACCAGCAGGGTGAGGGGCATCAGCAGTGCCAGGAAGCTCGGGACCGCCACGGCGAGATACACCGTCACGTCCATGAAGGTCGCGCCTGCGGTGAGGAGCGGCGCCAGGTCCGTGTACATCACCTGGACGAGCAGAAGACCGAGCAGTGCGGCGACAACTACGCCGATGATTTGGAACCACTCGCGGAGGAGGTAACGATCGAAGGTCTTCACAGGTCGTGCGGTGGGGAGTCTGGGCTTTGCGAGGAGGGCGCCACTAGAACCCGAGGCCGGAGGCCGTGAAAGCCTAAAGGTGGGCAAGTTTGAGCCATAGTCCCGCCTTCAACGCACGCCCCGGAGTCAGCCTGACGCATTCCAATGGCTGGAATAAATTCCAAGCTTCCGACTATTGATTACGTAAGAAGCTGATTAAAAGATGCTAATCTGGATCCGCCGACGGCGGGCTTCCCCTGAAGACAACTGGGCTGTTTTCTGCTAATGTTTCGAATGCCCTCGAACTCACCGGGGGTAACAACTGTCCCTTTTCTATCATGATACTCGCTTGGATTGCTCTACTGATCGTACCGTTGGTCTTCGGGCTTTACGCGCAGTACCGCGTGTCGAGAGCCTACAACAAGAACCTGCAGATTCAGTCCCGTGGTCGAATCACGGGCGCCGAGGCTGCCGAGGCCGTCATGCGTGCGGCGGGCATTAATGGAGTCGAGGTCGTGGAGGTCGACGGCATGCTGACCGACCACTACGATCCGGTGAACCGGCGGCTGGCGCTGTCCTCCGACAATTTCCGGGGGACGAGCCTGGCGGCGCTCGGTGTATCCGCGCACGAGGCGGGGCATGCGATTCAGGACAAGGAAGGCTACGCGATGATGCGGATCCGCCAGACCCTGGTTCCGGCGGCCCAGATCGCCGCGCCGGTCGCGGGCTTCGTGATGAGCTTTGGCCTTTTCATGGCGTTCCTGATCGGCTCGCAATTCTTCGGCATCCTGATGCTGAAGCTAGGCATCGTCGCGCTCCTCGCCATCGCGGTCTTCCAGTTTGTCACCCTGCCGGTTGAGTTCGACGCGAGCCGGCGCGCGAAGCTGCAGCTGGTGAACCTCGGCATCCTCGATTCCGACGAGATTCACGGCGTGAATGAGACGCTCGACGCCGCGGCGCTGACCTATGTGGCGGCGCTCGTCACCACGATCGGCCAGCTCCTCTACCTGATCCTGCAGTTGATGGGGTCGGGCGGACGGCGCAGTGACTAATCACGACAAAGCCCGGCCTTCGACGAGCCGGGCTTTTTTTGTCCAGGGGACGCGTCTCGGAGGCCGTCAGACCTTGCAGGTCCGGAGCTGGCAGTCGATGCGCATGATGTGCGCGCGTATCCATCCGGAGGTTTCACGGAACACCTCGAGCACGAGGCTCGTGTTTGCGCCCTGCTGCTGAAGGCGGGAGACCCAGACGTCCAGTCTCGAGGTGAATTCGCGGTGGGCCTGGCAGTTGTCGTGATACGAAGGGCATTTCACGCGGGCCATGTGCGACTCCTCGCGGGCGAAGTGCTCGCGGGCGTATTGGTTGAGGAACGAGATCATCTGCGTGATCTGCTCTTTTGCGGTGCCCTTCTGGAGAGCGACCTCGAGCTCGTTGAGCGTCGAGATCAGCTGTTTGTGGTCGTTGTCGACGATCGGGTGGCCCGTCGCAAGGGAATCAGTCCATTGAATCATGGGGGAGCTCGATAGAAGCGCGGCGACTTTACGCTTGGCCACTTGACTGGCGAATGAAAATGGGCGTTATCCCCCGAAATAGGGATAACTACGCACCCGGGCCCCTCACAGCTGAACGATGCCCTCGCGGATGGCGTACTTCGTAAGTTCGGCGATGCTATTGATTTTCAGCTTTGCCATGATGTTGAGGCGGTGGGCCTCGATGGTCTTGGTGCTGAGGCTGAGGGTGAGCGCCGTCTCCTTGGTTGTACGGCCGTCGGCGATACATTTCAGGATTTCCCGTTCGCGGTCCGAGAGCGGCCCTGCGGGCGGTGCCGCGGCGGGCATCTGCACGTGGCGCTGGTATTCGCGCACCACGACGGTGGACACCTCGGGGCACAGGTAGGTCTGGCCCTCCATCACCGTGCGGATCGCCTGCACGAAGTCGCGGCTCGCGTTGAGCTTCAGGAGGAATCCGGCGACGCCCGCCTTCAGTGCCTCGCGGACGTATTGAGTGTCTGAATGCGCGCTGAGGATGAGAATCTTCACGTGCGGCGCGCGGGCCTTGATCTGCCGGGCGAGCGCGATCCCGTCGATGCCGGGCATCTCGATGTCGGTGGTCACGATGTCTGGATGGACCTCCGCGATCTGGTCGAGGGCGCTCTGGCCATTCGCGGCCTCGCCGGCGACCTCGAAATCCGGTTCGTCGCGGAGGATCAGTTTGAGGCCGTCGCGCACGATCTGGTGATCGTCGACGATGAAGACACGGAGCGCCATGGGGGTGATTGCGGAGGAGGATGGACGAGGCCGAGCGGGGACGGCAAGTCCGCCCTCCGGCGCGAAGGGGGTCAGAGTTTCAAGGTCCGGAGGCGGAGGGCGTTTCCGACGACGGTCAGCGAGCTCAGGCTCATGGCAAGGCCCGCGATCATGGGATTGAGCTGCCAACCGAACAGCGGGTAGAAAACCCCCGCCGCGACCGGGATGCCGAGGCCGTTGTAGAAAAAGGCCCAGAAGAGATTCTGCCTGACGTTGCCCATCGTGGCGCGGCTCAGGTGCACGGCACGGACGAGCGCGCGCAGGTCGCCCTTCACGAGTACGAGGCCGGCGCTTTCGATGGCGATGCCCGAGCCGGTGCCCAGTGCGATCCCAACGTCGGCTGCGGCGAGGGATGGCGCGTCATTCACCCCGTCGCCGGCGAAGGCGACGCAATCGCCCCTGCGGCGGTGTTCGCGCAGCACCTCCTGCTTTC
This sequence comes from Opitutaceae bacterium, assembly GCA_027310745.1. Lineage (GTDB taxonomy): Bacteria > Verrucomicrobiota > Verrucomicrobiia > Opitutales > Opitutaceae > MWDT01. Next base: position 89,033 of record DAIDAF010000013.1, read on the forward strand.
CGGCCGGTGTCATTGCCGCATGCCACTCCCGGAGGTCGAGCCGGTCGGCGACCGCTTTCACTGCCGCGGGCCGGTCGCCCGATACTACCACGAGACGCAGGCCCAGTCGTCGCAGTTCCGCGACGGCCGCCGGCGTTTCGGGCCTGAGCTGATCGGCCAGTTCGATGGAGCCCAACAGGAGTCCGTCGCGACGGACATCCACCCAGGTGCCGGTGCTCACCCGGGAATCGTCTGCCGCTCGGATGACCTCGATGCGGGAGCCGTCGACGAGCGCCGACACGCCTACTCCGGGAATGGCCGTGAAATCGGTTGCGGGTGCGGTCCCGATCGAACGGGTGCGTGCCTCCTCGACGATGGCGCGGCCGATGGGGTGTTCGCTGGGCGCCTCCGCCGATGCCGCGGCACCGAGCAAGGCGGCCTCATCCGTGCCTTGCGCGGGATGCACGCTCGCGATGTGCGGACGCCCCTCGGTCAGGGTGCCTGTCTTGTCGATCAGGACCGTGTCGACAGACGCCAGGCGCTCGAGCATTGCCGCGTGCTTCACGAGCACGCCGGCCTGTGCGCCACGCCCGATCCCCGTCACGAGTGCCACCGGGGTTGCGAGGCCGAGCGTGCACGGGCACGAGATCACGAGGACCGCGACCGCGCTGACGAGCGCGTGGACCCAGCGGGGGTCCGGTCCGAAGATCATCCATCCAACGAAGGCGAGTGCGGCGATCGTGGCGACCGTGGGCACGAACCAGGCCGCGACGCGGTCGGCGAGCCGCTGCACCGGGGCCTCACTTTCCTGGGCCTCCTGAACCAGTCGGACGATCTGCGCGAGGAGAGTGTCCGAGCCGACGCGCGTGGCCGCGAAAACGAAGGAGCCGGTTGTATTCAAGGTTCCGGCACGAACCTCCTCGCCGGCGTTTTTCAGAACCGGGATGGATTCGCCGGTCAGCATCGACTCGTCGACCTCGCTGGCGCCGTCGGACACCAGCCCGTCGACGGGAACCTTCTCGCCAGGCCTGACCCGAAGCAGGTCGCCGACGCGAACATCGCCCACCGCGACGTCCTCCTCGCGCCCGGCCGAAACGCGGTGCGCGATGGCGGGAGCGAGTTGCATGAGCGAGTGGATTGCGGCCTCGGTCCTGGCGTGGGCTCGCTGCTCCAGGATCTGGCCGAGAAGCACGATCGTGGTGGTGACAGCCACGGCCTCGAAATAGAGAGGCGCTCCGTGCGCGCCTCGGAGTGCGGCGGGCAGCGAGCGGCCCCAGATGAGGACCACCGTGCTGAAGAGGTAGGCGGCCCCGGTGCCGGTCACGATCAGGGTGAACATGTTGGTGTCGCGCTCGATGATCGAGGTCCACCAGCGGCGAATAAATGGGGCTCCGCTCCAGAAGAAGACGGGTGTGGCGAGCGCCCACTCGATCCAGCCGGATGCGGCTCCGAACATCCCGCCGTGCTGTCCGGGCAGCATGTGGGCCATGGACAGGCCGAAGACAGGAAGACTGAGGACCAGCGCGACCCAGAAGCGAGGCAGCAGGTAGCGGGCGTCGGGCAGTCCCATGTAGACGGGTTCGTCGGGTGCGGGATGCATTCGTGCGATTCAATCGCACGCACGGCCGGCGGAAAGTCGAAAGATCCTCCGTGCGGCCGGCTTTCTCCTTGTTTATTCGGCGGGCGCCCGGCAAAAATTATCCAGCGCTCAGCGCCCCTTCATGAGCTCGTCGCCCTCCGATCTCTCAAAGCTTCCCAAGTGGCCCTTTCTCCTGGCGGATGCTGCGCTCGTCGCAACCGCATTTGTCATCGCCTGGCACCGGACCGGCCCCTTGTCGGGTGTTCCCCTTGTGTCTGTCGTCATCTGCATCGTGATGGCGGCGATCCTTTGCGCCATCCCCTTTCTTGTCGATTACGCGCGCAGCGAGCGCGAGGAGCTGGACGAGCGCCAGCGGGGCCTGGAGGCGCTCGCGAGGACGACCGGGGCGACCGCCGAGCAGGTGAGCATCGCGGCCCAGGCGCTGGCGGGAATGGCTGACCAGTCGAAATCGCTTCTCACCCTGATCGAGCGCGCCGCGGCCAAGCTGGACGAGCGCGTATCCGATCTCCAACAACAGTTGGCGGCCGGTAAGGACGAAGAGGTGGAGACGCTCGAGCGGGAGCTGTCCGCTCTGCGCGACTCCGAGGCGGGGAGGCTGGAGACCGCCGCGGATAAAATCCACAAGGCGGCGACCGATCTTGCACGGGTTGAGGCGAGTGCGGCGAAGCATGCCGCTGCGGCGCACGAGGCGCTCGACAAGCTGGCGGCTGTGGGGCCCAACGCCGCACAACAGATCACCCGTCAGGCCGAGACCGCATCGTCGTCGGTCAGCCGTGCCATTGCCCAGGCTCAGGCGGAGGCCTCCGCTGCACTGGAATCTGAGCAGAGGCGACTGTCGCAGACCTTTCGCGAGTCCACGGAGGGCGGTGTCGCAGCACTCGAGCGCCGCATTGAGGCGCTCGCGCTCGTGCTCCAGGAAAACGTCGGCACGCTTGCACAGGTAGCGGAACGGCTGTGCGCTGCGGTGGCATCGGCTGAAGGAGTGAAGCCGGAGACGGCCCCGGAGCATCGAACTGCGCGGAAGGCGAATTCCTCGCGGCCCGCGGTGGCGCCGAGTCCGGAACCGGCATCGGTTGCGGAAGGGGCGTCCGTTGCAGCCCCCGAGAGTCCGGCGAATCCGGCGCCGGCCGAGACCGTCGAGACGGTGGTTGACGATCCGTCCCCGGTCGTCGCGGCCGAACCAATCGTCCCGCCCGTTGACGACCCGGTGGAGGATGCGCCGGCCCCGGCCCCCAATCCGGCACCGGTCGAAGAGGAGGCAGCCGAACTGCCGCTCGAGCCCACGCCGTCGGATGATGGTGTGGATCAATCCACCTTGGAGGAAAGCGCACCGGCCTATTCGGTCTCGGCGGACGGCGCCACGCGGCTGATCGTCACCGCCTACATCGGAATCGGGAACCGGCTTTACGTTCGCGGCGAGGGTCCCGGCCTCAGCTGGGACAAAGGACTGCCGCTTCAATTCGTGTCGATCGGCAAGTGGCGGTGGGAGAGTGCCGACGCCTCCGCGCCTGTGAAGATCAAGCTTCTAAAGAACGACCAGACTGAGTGCGGCTCGCTGGGGGAGATCGTCATTGAACCAGGCCAGCAGGCGGAAGTGACGGCGGCATTCTGAGACGCCCTCAGGGCTTGCGTCGGCCGCGGCTCCCGCGTGTGGTCAGCGCGGTCATGCCGCGTTTCATCCTTGCCTCCGCCTCCCCCCGCCGTCGCGAACTGCTCGAGTCCGCAGGGTTCGTGTTCGATATCCAGGCGGCAGGGGTGGTCGAGCACGAGGATCCCGAGACGGATCCGCGCGTCATGGTCGCCCACAATGCAGCGCTGAAGGCGGATTGGGTGGCCGAGCGGAACCCGGAGGCGGTGGTGCTCGGCGCCGACACGACGGTGTTCATCGACGGGCACGCTTTGAACAAGCCGGCGGACCTGGATGACGCCCGGTGCATGCTTCGCCGGCTGTGCGGGCGTACCCACACGGTTCATACCGGCCTCGCGATCCGCCAGCGAAGCTCCGGGCTTGCGCTGGACGGCGGCGTGTCCACGGCAGTCCGCTTCAAACCCTTCGACGAGGCCACGCTCGAGGCCTACCTGAAGGTGGCGCACGTGCTCGACAAGGCGGGCGCGTACGGAATCCAGGAGCACGGAGAACTGATCGTGGAAGGCTACGATGGCTCGTATTCGAACATCGTGGGCCTCCCTGTCGATGAAACGTGCAGATTGCTCGCAAAAGCAGGGCTATATCCAGGTAGTCAACGAATTACCACGTGAGTGATGGATCTTCGGGAAACCGCTGTTGCGACGACTTCGTCTTCTTCGGGATTGCCTTTGCGGAAACGGGAGAAAAATCGAACAGACGCGACCTCGCTCGGTCAAACCCTGCGACTTTGCGCCCGTTGAACGCTATTCCACAACAACATGACCACCATCGTCCCTGAACCGCCACCGGCAAAGCGCCGCAACGAGCGCCGCCGTTTCGTGCCCCGGCTCTCGGACGACCCGGACACGCGTTCGATTCAGGTGGGCATTGTTGCGACACTGATCGTGCACCTGCTGCTGGTCGTGCTGATTCCAAAGCACCTCGGAAGCGATGTGACCGGCAAATTCAAGCCCCGCCAGCATCCGATCGACCAGCAATTCAACATTCAGCTCACGCCCGAGGAGGTTCGGCAGCCAAAGCCGCCGCAGCCGAAAAACTACGTCGAGACCAATCCCAACGCTCCGTCGAACACTCCGGACAAGACCAACAATTTTGCCGCGCAGAACCAGCAGGCGGCGCAGCCCAAGCCCTCGAAGCATCCCACGGGTGACCGGCCGGACCGGGTGAGCGACAAGAAGGTAATTTCGAACCAGGTGGTCTCGGGCCAGCTGATCAAACCGCAGCCCCTGGTGCTGGCGCCGCCGCCGGAGCCCAAGATCAAGGTGAACCAGGCGGTGAAGAAGCAGGCCGCCCGCGAACAGAATCCGCTGCCGGGCGTCGACAAGCTGGTCGGCGAGGACCAAAACGGGATCGGCACGAACATCGCGAAGGCTTCGACAAATCCCCGCGATGTGCCGAAGCAGGTGAAGGGCACGCCGGACGCGCCGCTGATCGAGGGCGTGCTGGGGCCCATCACGATCGACCCGAGGCATCCGATGCCGCGTCCGCATCTCGACCAGATCCGCACGCGCCCGGCGGTTTTCCAGGACAACAAATTCGGCACGTCGAACATCGGCCTGGCGGCGATCGACGCGCGCTGGAGTGCCTGGGGGCAGTATCTTCGCGAGCTGACCGAGACGGTCCAGGTGCAGTGGGACAAGCTGCTGATGGATGCGAAGACCTATCCGGCGCAGGGATCGTCCGTGAGCGTGACGTTCATTTTGAAGAGCGACGGCACCATTGGGAACATCGTCAATGTGCAGAGCGACACGGCAGGCAGGCAGGGCAAGGACTACTGCGTGGCGGCGATCACGCTTCCGGCGCCCTATGACAAATGGTCGAAGGACATGATCGCGACGCTGGGCGACCAGCAGCAGATGACCTTCGTGTTCTACTACCAGTGAGCGAAGGCGTGCCTAGTGTGCCGGGTCCGGACCTCCCGCTGGGCGACGGCGTGGCACTTCTGGTACGCGACGCCTCCGGCCTGATGGCCTTTGCGAAGCCGGCGGGAGTGCTGTCGCATCCAAATTCCCGAGACGACATCGAGCGTGCGCTGGTGCGTGCGCCGTATTCCCTCGAGCGTGAATGCTACGAAGGTGCCTCCGGGGGCCGGCTGTGGCTGCTCAACCGGCTGGATTCGGCGACGTCGGGCGTGATCCTCGCCGCGGACAGCGCGGGGCTGGCGTCGGCGATTCGTGAACAGTTTCGTCGCAAGACGGTGCGGAAGATCTACAACGCGCTCGTATTTGGCGCGCCGTCGGTTCCGGCGCAGGTGTGGCGGGACCGTCTGGCGGTGGACAAACGCGGCGGGAAGATCCGGACGAGCGGCGCGGGAAACATTCCCTGCGAGAGTCGCATGCAGCTCCTCCGCCGACGCCGCGGGCAGCCTCTCCTGTCGCTGATCCGCCTGGAGCCGCGCACGGGGCGCAGTCACCAGCTGCGGGTGCAATGTGCGCTCCACGGACTTCCGATCGTGGGCGATGCGACCTATGGTGATTTTGGCGCGAACCGGCTCCTGGCGAAAGCGACCGGGCAGAAGCGCCTGTTCCTGCACTCGCTCGAGACGGCCTTCGAGTACGAGTGGGACGGACGGACCCACCGGTTCGAGGCTCAGGCGCCGCTCCCGGGGGAGTTTTCGGCGCTGCTCGAGGGCTGACGACCCTCAGAATCGGGTCATGTTGATGAGCGCGCGAAAGCGCTTGTCGATCTCCGGGCGTCCCGCGGCGGACAGGGCCTTCACGCTGAAGCTCTCGCAGGTGAAGCTCGCGGTGGCGGAGGCGAAGGCGAGCGCCTTCTTGAGGGCGCCGAAGTCGGTGCGGTTCGTCACGGCCATGTAGCCGGTAAGCGCCCCGGCGAAACTGTCGCCCGCGCCGGTGGGATCGACCAGTTTCTCGATCGGGTAGGCGGGGACGACGAAGTGTCCGGCGAGGTGGAACAGCAGCGCGCCGTGGGCGCCCTGTTTGATGACGACGATGGAGGGGCCCATCTTGCGGAGGGCCGGCCCGGCCCGGTAAGGATTGTCCTCGCCGGTGAGCAGCTGGGCCTCCTCGTCATTGATGACGAGCATATCGATCCGCTTGAAGACCTGCATCAGGTCGTCGTGGGCGGTCTTGATCCAGTGGTCGAAGGTGTCTGCGAGGAAGAAGGGGCGCTTGGGACGCGTATTCATCTGCTCGATGACGTGGAGTTGGAGCGAGGGCTGGATCGCTCCGAGCATCACGTAGGGCGTGGCGCGATACGAGGCGGGGATGGAGGGCGAGAAGCGCTCGAAGCAGTTGAGGCCGAGGTCGAGCGTGTCGCGGCCGGCGAATTTCGCGCGGTAGCGGCCGGACCAAGTGAACGTCTTGCGCTCGCGATCGACCTCGAGGCCGTCGAGGTCGATGTGATGCGACTTGTAGAGCGCGATGTGCTCGTTGGGGAAGTCCTTGCCGACGACGCCGACGAGGCGGGTCGGCGCGAAGAAGCTGCTGGCGACGGAGGCGTAGCTGGCCGCGCCTCCGAGGACGAGCGGGCTCTGGGCGTCCGGCGTGGCGACGCGATCGAGAGCGATCGAGCCGACGATCATCGTGTACTTGGCGGAGAGAGGATAGACTTCCATGAACGAGAGATCCCCGCCGGGGCGGGGATGCTTGACGAGGCTTTCGAGGGGATCGGGCGAAGGGCGCCCGGGGCTCGAGCGGCGACTCAGTCGGTGAGGATCAGGTTGGTGACGAGCAGCGTTTCGCCGTCGACCTCGACGACGATGGAGTACTCGCCAGGCTTAGGGAAGGAAAGATTGGCGACCTCGTTGATGAGGTTGACGCGCTGGAGCGGGTCCTGGGCCTGGAAGGGGCGTTCCATCAGCGGCGTGACGTTCGAGGGGTTCATGCCCATCGAGATCTTAAGCTTGTGCTCTCCGCTGGTGCAGCCGGTGACCGTGATGAACCAGACCATGAAGGGGTAGGTCATGGGGTAACGGGCGGAGCGGATGTGGGAAAACGCGCCGAGGATCGTGTGTTTGCCGGTGAGCGGGTCGATATGGACCGCGTCGCAGGTGATCCAGGCCAGAAGGCAGGGTTTGTCTTTCATCGCGGGCAGAGTTGGAGCAGAGCGGCGTGCCGGATCAAATCATTTTGCTTGGACGCGCGCGGGGGCTTTGCGAGCGTCGGGCGATGGATTGGATACGCCCCATGGTCAACTCGCTCGGCGAGTATCCGCTCTGGTTCGTGGTGCTGTGCACCGGACTGGTGGTCGGGGGCCTGGTGCAGCTGGTGTTCAAGCTGCTGAAATGGGCCTTGATCGTGGCGATTGCCGCAGTGGTGCTGGCCGCGATTGCGGTGGCCTTCCTGCACGCCTTCAGGTGAGGCTCGGATCCGGGCTGGGAAAACCTTGACGCGGGTCAAAGCGGCCCGGTGGGCGGCCTGCTAGGCTTGCGGGCATGACAGCAACGCTCCCGATCGAACCAAATGTGGCGCAGGCGCTCGCCCTTGGCGACCTGCTGCAATACGCGGATGCCGGCATCGTGAGCCGGACCCTGTACACGAGCGACACCCTGCGCGTCGTCCTGTTTGCGTTTGCCCCGGGGCAGGAGCTCACGGAGCACACGAACGGGCGTCGCGCGCTGGTGCAGGTGATCGCGGGGCGCTGCCAGTTCAAGTTCAACGACCGCTGGGAGTGGCTGGAGCAAGGGGCGCTCCTGCATCTTCCGCCGCGACACCCGCATGCGCTCAAGGCGACCGACGGCCGATGTGCGCTACTGCTCACGCTGCACGGCGAGCCCGAGTCGGCGGAGACGGGTAGCTCAACGGAATCGAACGCCTGATTTTTTCTCATGAACACGACCGAACCCACTCCTCACGCGTCGGACCGATTCGACGCTCGCGAAATCCCGTGCAGCATCAAGCATGGCCTGATCATGGAACAATGGCGCCTGCTCAAACCCGGACGCAGCTTTGTCCTGGTGAACGACCATGATCCGATCCCGCTCTACTACCAGTTCTCGGCGCTGTTTCCCGGCGAGTTTGACTGGACCTACGAGGATCGCGGGCCCGACGTCTTCGCGGTGCGGATCGCCCGTCGGGCGGAGGGCGACGTTGGGGCTCCGACGTTCACGCCCGAGCAGGGTGCGCGGACGCACTGCGGCGAGGCAAAGACCGTGGAGACCGTGGATGTCGATGCGCGGGGGCTGGAGCCGCCGGAGCCGATGATGCGGATCCTTTCCGCGATTTCGAACCTGCCCAGGAACAAAGTCCTGAGGGCGCTTACCGACCGGAAGCCGGTGCATCTGATCGCCGAGCTGGAGTCGCAGCGATTCACGGTTGCGAGTGAGGAGAACCCTGATGGCAGCTGGCTTAACAGCATCTCGCGCGCCTGAGGTCCGGGCGGCCGCTCCGGTGGCGCCTCGTCCAGGACCGATGGCCACGCAGGCGACGCTGTCGCTCGCGTGGTTCGGCCTCGCGGGCGCGTGGCTGCTGGCAGCGCCGCTGCTCGGCCTCGTGCATGCGGCCGCGTTCCTCGACGGAGCATCGGATCCGCGCATCCTGGCACTCACCCATGCGTGGGTGCTGGGGTTCCTCGGAAGCGCGACCTTTGGCGGAATCTATCAGCTTCTGTCAGTTGCGGTGGGAGAGGAGCTGGCCTGGCCGAGGCTCGCGTGGATACACGGAGTGCTGCACGCGACGGGAGTGCCGGTGATGGTGGTGGGATTTCTCCGCGGGAATTTCGCGTGGGTGGCGGCGGGAGGTGCGCTCGTGGCGACGGGGGCGCTATCGGCGTCGCTGAACATGGCCGTGACGATTGCGAGGGCGCGCACAAAGGATGCGGTGGCCTGGGCCTTTGGTTTCGCGGCCTTCTGGCTCGGCACGACGGTGGTGGCGGGGTTCCTGCTGGCGTTGAATCGGGTGCATCCGATCCTGCCGGGGAACAGCGCGACGTGGCTGAAGGTGCATGCGCACATGGGGATCGTAGGGTTCTACGTGACGTTGCTTCAGGGCGCGGCGTTCAGACTGCTTCCGATGTTCACGCTCGGGGACGTGAAAAACTGGATGCGCGTGGCGTCGGGCCTGGGGCACACGCAGGCGGGGCTGATCGGACTGATTTTTGCGCTGGCGGAGGACATTCCCGTCGCGCGTGTGGTGTTTGGGGCGACGATCGCGATGGGGCTGGCGATGAGCGCGGCCGAGGCGTGGTCGGTCGTCAGGAGCCGGCGGAAGCGGATGCTGGACACGGGAGTGCGCGCCTTTCTTGCGGGAGGGGGCGCACTGGCTGCGGCCTGGGTGCTTGGCATCGTACTGGCGGCGTGGCCGGGGGCGGGGGACGCGTTTTCGATGAATGGCGAGGTGGCCTACGGATTCCTGGCGATCGTCGGGGCGCTGGCGCTTGCGATCGGAGGAATGATGCTGAAGATCGTGCCGTTCCTCGTGTGGATGCGGCGTTATGGCCCGGTGATCGGTCGGGAGCCGGTGCCGCTGGCCTCGAAGCTGCCGTCGCCGGCGCTGGAGCGTGCCTGGTTTGAGCTACATCTCCTCGGCCTCGTCCTGGTGCTCCTGGGGCTTGCGCGGTCTGAGGCTTCCTGGCTGGTGGCGGGCTGGGCGGCGATCCTCGCCGCCTCGCTGGCGAGCCTCGCCAATCACGGACGGGTCGCAGCGCACCTCTGGCGGCGCGGGCGGCCGTTGGACGAATCACTCTTATGATCACCGAAGAAGCCGTGCGCGTCGTGCTGACCGAGATACTCGATCCGGAGTACGGCATCTCGATCGTCGAACTGGGGATGCTGACTCACGTCGACATCCAGGGAGGCGAGGTCCACGTGGGCCTCACGCTGACGACTCCGTCGTGTCCTGCGGGCAACGTGATTCTCGAGGGAGCGCGCTCCGCGCTCGCGGCGATGCCCGGAGTGGAGACTGCGGACGTCTATCTGGCCTGGGACCCGCCCTGGACGCCGGACCGACTCTCGACGACGGCGCGGCGCCAGCTCGGTTGGGAAGGGTAGGCGCCGGGGCCTACTTGATCGCTTCGCGAAGGTAGGCGGAGGCGCTGTCCATCAGCCAGACGACGATGGCAATGACCACGATGATGCAGCCGACCTCGTGCCAGAGGGCCTCGCCCTGATATTCATTGAGCAGGGTGCCGATGCCGCCGCCGCCCACGAGGCCGACGATCGTGGCCATGCGGACGTTGATGTCCCAGCGGTAGATCGTGAACGACGTGTACGGGAGGATGATCTGCGGCACGATTCCGAACCAGAGCTCCTGCACGAGCGAGGCACCCGTCGACTGGATGCCTTCGACGGGGCCGTGCGAGACGCACTCGATGATCTCGGAGTATTGCTTCGTGAGGGAGGCGACCGAGTGGACGAACAGGGCGAGCATTCCGGCAAAGGGGCCGATGCCGACCCAGACGCCGAAGATGATCGCCCAGACGAGGGCCTCGACGGAGCGGGTGACGTTGAGGATCAGGCGCAGCACGCTGTAAAGTGCGAGGCCGGCCCGGGAGCGACTCGCGATGTTTTTCGCGGCGGGGAAACTGAGCAGGAAGGAGACGGGGATCGCGAAGACGGTCGCGAGAAACGCCATGTAGATCGTCTGGAGCGTCGCGAGGATGGCGTCGGGCAGGACCTTCCAGTTCGGGGTCGCGAGTGCGAGCCCGAGGCGCTTGGCGCCGCCGAGCCCGTCGGCGTCGAGCATGTCGCGGAGGCTGAGCTGGGTCATGACCCCGCCGACGTAGCAGGTGAGACCGAAGAGGAGGATGAAGTGGATGACGGCGAGGTTTCGGTACCAGGGCGGCGGAGGGGCGGGATCGCGGACAGGGCCCGCGAAGATGGCGGAGCCGAGCGTGCGTGCCTTGAAGCGGTGGAATGGATACGCGGCGAGTCCCCCGAGGGCGAGCAGGCCGGCGACGAGGCCGAAGCCCCTGGCGGCGGACTGGAAGAAGTGCTGGAACTCGCGGGCGGTCGGGTGGAGGGCGGCGGCGAGCGCGAGCGCGGCGAAGTAGGCGAGGGACAGGGCGTCGAAGACGAGGGCCTTGGTTTTCATCGCGGACGTGGGTTCAGCGGATGTGCATTTCCCGGGCACCCTCGCCGTAGATTCGGGCGAACCAGGCGTCGTCGATTTCCGAGGGCGAACCGGCGAACACGATCTCGCCGCCCTTCAGCGCGATGACGCGCGTGCCGTACTCGCGGACGAGGCTCAGGAAGTGCAGGTTGCAGAGTATCGTGATGCCGAGCTCGGTATTCACTTTCCGGAGATAGTCCATGACCGTGTGGCAGGTGGCGGGGTCGAGGCTCGCGACGGGCTCATCGGCGAGCAGGACCTCGGGCTTCTGCATGAGCGCGCGGGCGATCGCGACGCGCTGCTGCTGGCCGCCGCTGAGGCTGTCGGCTCGGACGCGGGACTTGGCGCCGATGCCGACGAGGTCGAGGTAGTGCTGGGCGAGGTGGCGATCCTCCTCGGAGAAGAGCCCGGCCATGCTGCGCCAGACGGGCGTGCGGTGGAGTGCGCCCATGAGCGCGTTGGAGAGCACGCTGTGCCGCCCGACCAGGTTGAAATGCTGGAAGATCATCGCCATCCGCGTGCGCAGCTCGCGGGCCGTGCGGGCGTCGGGGTGGGTGATGTCGCGACCCTTGAACTCGATGGTGCCGGAAGTCGGCTCGACGAGGTGGTTGAGGCTCCGGAGCAGCGTCGACTTGCCCGAACCGCTGAGGCCGATGACGACGAGGAACTCGCCCGGCCGGACGTCGAAGCTCACGCCCTTCAGCGCGTGCACGCCGTTAGGGTAGACCTTCTGGAGATTGGAGACGCGGATCAGCGGCGAGTCGGCCATGGGGCGGCTATTTGACCATGTCGCTCGCGGACTTGCCGACGAGCTTGAGCAGATTGCGGACGGAATCGTAGTCGGCGTCGGTGGCCGGGGTGAGATCGGTCACGTCGTAGAGCGCGGTGAACGCGCGCCGTCCCGCGGGAGTGTGGACGAAGGTGACGAGCGCGTTGGCGATCGTGCGTTTCATTTCCTCGGGCAGCCCCTTGCGGAAGGCGACGGGGTCGTTGGGAATCTCGTCGGTGAGGGCGAGGATCTTCACCTTCTGCGCGACGTCGGGGAACTGGGAGAGCACGAGACGGCGGGCGTCCTCGATGTGACCGTTCTCGGGCGGGCTGTAGAAGGTCGCGCCGGCGTCGACCTGGCCCTGGTAGACCATCGTGACGACGTTGTCGTGTTTCTGGGCGAAGACGGTGTCACCGAGGGTCACGCCGTGGTCGTGGAGGTATTTGTAGGGCAGCAGGTATCCGGAAGCGGATACGGGATCGACGAAGGCGAAGCGTTTGCCCTGAAGGTCCTTGATGCTGTTGATGCCTCGGTCGGCGCGGACGATGATCTGCGAGCGATAGGAAGACAGGCCGTAGCGGATGACCTTGAGGCGGGCCTGGACGCCGTATTTCTCATTGGCGAGGAGGTAGCCGAAAGTGTTCAGCACGGCGACGTCGGCGCGCTTGGTGCCGAAGGATTCGACGACGGCGACGTAGCTGGCGGGGATGGCGACCTGGAATTTGTAGGGCGTGTGGGCCTCCAGGTATTCGCGGATGATCTCCGACTGATCCTGCATGGTCTTCGCCTCGACCGAGGGGGTGAAGAACAGCTTGATCGGGTTGTCCTTGGTGCCGAGCGGGGCGCGGTCCGAGCAGCCCGAGAGGGCGAGGCCGGCGAGGAGCAGGGCGAGACAGGTGGAGAGGAGGCGACTGAGGTGGCGGTTCATGGGAGACACTCCTGATTGTAGCTGAAAGCGGCGGTGTGCGCGTGACGGTTGCGTGACAAGGTGCATCAAACACCGCGGCCCGCCAGCGCGGGAGGCGCGGGCGGGCCGGAGTGGGTGTTAAGGCGAGGCCTGCACGGACGGCGTGGTTCCGGAGGTCAGAAGACCTTTTCCTCGAGCAGGGCGAAGAGCTGTTCCTCCTTGATGCGGGTCTGCTGCATCGAGTCGCGGTCGCGGAGGGTGAACGTGCCGTCCTTCTCGATCGTGTCGAAGTCGATCGTGACGCACCAGGGGGTGCCGATCTCGTCCTGACGGCGGTAGCGGCGGCCGATGGCGCCGGACTCGTCGTAGAAGACATTGTGACGGCGCTTCAGGCGGCGGTAGAGCTCCTGGGCGCGGTTGACGAGTTCGGGCTTGTTCTTGAGAAGGGGAAGTACGGCGACCTTGATCGGAGCGACACGGGGGCTGAGGCGGAGGACTACGCGGGTCTCGACGTTGCCCTTGTCGTCCTTCACCTGCTCCTCGGCATAGGCGGAGCAGAGGACGGCGAGGACGATGCGGTCGACGCCGACGGCGGGCTCGATCACGTGCGGGACGAACTTCTTCTTGGAGGCTTCGTCGAAGACGACCTGGGGCACGCCGCTGTGCTGCTCGTGCTGCTTGAGATCGTAATTGCCGCGCGCGGCGATGCCCCACAATTCCTGCACGCCGAAGGGGTAGCGGAACATGATGTCGGTGGTGCCCTTCGAGTAGAAGGCGAGCTTGGCCTTCGGATGGTCGTATTCGCTGAGGTGAGACTCGGGCAGGCCGATGGAGTGGAGCCAGCTCTTGCACCAGTCGATCCAGTGGCGGTGCCACTTCGCCCAGTCGTCGTCCTCGTGAATGAAGAACTCCATCTCCATCTGCTCGAACTCGCGTGAGCGGAAGATGAAATTGCGGGGCGTGATCTCGTTTCGGAACGATTTTCCGATCTGGGCGATGCCGAAGGGGAGCTTGACGCGGCCCGTGTCGACGACGGGGCGGAAGTCGGCGAACATGCCCTGGGCGGTTTCGGGGCGGAGATAGGCGACGGCCGAGGCGTCGCGCATCGCGCCGACGTAGGTCTCGAACATCATGTTGAAGGCGCGCGGCGGCGTGAGGCTGCCGGGCTCGCCGGTGGCGGGCGAGGGGATGAGGGCGATTTCCTCGGGCTTGGCCTCGGTCATGTCGCGCGGCTGCACGGGCTCGAGTTTGCCCTGGATGGCCTTCTTTCGTTTGAGGGATTCGGCGGCCTCCTGGAGCTGGCCCGCGGTGTTCTCGCTCTCGAGAGCGCTGACATAGCCGACGGTGGCGCCGTCGACGACGACGGGGGAGAAGAAGAGCTGGTCCGCGCGGAAGCGCTGCTTGGAAACCTTGCAGTCGACGAGCGGGTCGGTGAAGCCGGCGACGTGGCCCGACGCCTCCCAAACCTTCGGGTGCATGATGATCGACGATTCGAGACCGACGACATCGTCGCGGCGCCGCACCATGTCGTTCCACCAGCAGTCGCGGATGTTCTTCTTGAGCTCCACGCCGAGCGGACCGTAGTCGAAGAAACCGTTGATACCTCCGTAGATTTCAGAGGACTGGAAGATGAACCCGCGGCGCTTGCAGAGCGCGACGATGGTTTCCATGGAGACTTCGGGTTGTGAACTCGGCGTAGTCATAAGAATCGCCGACTAAGTGCGAGGCCCGCGTGCGGGTCAACGCCGGGATTGGGCGGCGTGGGGACCTTTTCGGGCGCGACAGATGAAAGACGTTTTCAATGGGAAGAAAACGCCGTGGAGTTCCATCGGTGCGGCGGATCCCGGCGGAGGCCGGGCGAATATATAGCAGCGGCGCCGTTTCGGACCCGTCCGAATGTGGGTCGGGCAGGGGCGGAAATTCTTAACGAAAATGTTATAAGGTTGAGGAACATTCTGTAAGTATCATGATTAAAGCAGGAAGCGTGACTGGGCGTGGGGCCTGTGTGCGGTGGTTTGTCGGGTTTTTCGTGCGGAACACAAAGATGTAGTATAAAAATTGCCAAATATACTTGCGGAGTGCGGGCGCTATATAGATGATATAGTCCTTATGTTAACCGACAAAATCAAGGAACTGGAAGTCGCCAAGGCCAAGGTGCAGGAGCTCGAGTCGAAGATCGTCGCCGAGCGTCCGCAGGAGCTTGCGGCGCTGCCGGGTCGCTATGGCTTCGACTCTGTGAATGCCTTCATGAAGGCGGTCAAGGAGGCGGTTGCCTCGGCTGGCGCGTCCTCGCGCCGTGGGCGCAAGGCCAAGAAGGCCGCGGCCGCTCCCCGCAAGGAGAAGGCCCGCAAGCGCGCGCGCATCACCGACGAGACGAAGGCGCAGTTGAAGGAGATGGTCCTCGCCGGCAAGTCTGGTGCGGAGATTGCCGCGAAGTTGGGCATCTCCCTGCCGAGCGTGCAGAACATCAAGAAGGCGCTGGGTCTTGTGAAGGCTCGCGGTTCGGAGTCCTCGCAGTCAGCTGCTTCCTGATTCCCCGTATAATCGATTCCCTCAAACCCGGCCTTCAGCGGCCGGGTTTTTTCGTGGGCCGAAGGCCCGGTTGATTTAGCGTCTATACACTTTCGAGCCCGCGGTGCGGCGGGCTCATCGCGTCGCGAAGAGGACGGCGATCTGATTGAAATAGGCGTCGACGTAGGTGTGGAGCACCAGGAAGTGCAGTGCGCCGGCGATGGCCAGCATGGGGCCGTAGGGAACCTGGGCGCCGAAGCAGAGCTCGGTCGGCTGACCCTCGGGGGTCTCTGCCTTCATGATCGTTTCCGGTCGTTTGTTGAGGAGACGTGAAATGGGAAATGCGAGCGCGAACCAGAGGGTTCCGATTACTGCGCCACCGAAGATTGCGGTGACCGTGCCCTGCCAGCCGATGAAGGCGCCCATGGCTCCGACGAACTTCACATCGCCGAAGCCCATGGCTTCCTTTTTCAGAATGGCCTCGGCCGCGAGCGCAATCCACAGCACCAGACCGGAGCCGACGAGCACACCGAGGACGGAGGAGAGACCCGAGCGCAGGGCGTCGACCACGTAGATGCCGGAGGCTTCTCCGTGAAGCTGAGGGACGAGGATCGAGAGCAGCACACCCGACGCGGCGAGTCCGAAGGTGAGGCCGTTGGGGATCACCATGTGATCCAGGTCGATGAAGGTGGCGCAGACGAGGCAGCTGAGGAACACCATCCCGCAAAGCGCCTGCGCGGGCGGGTACAGGAACCAGCAAGCGCCGAACAGCGTGGCGGTGAGCGCCTCGATCGCGGGATAACGGATTGAGAAGCGCCGACCGCAGCACCGTGCGCGGCCTCGGAGAAGGATCCAGGAGAGGATGGGAATGTTGTCGTGCCAGGCGATCGGTGCGCCGCAGGCGCAGTGGGAGCCGGGGGTGACAACGGACTCACCTCGCGGGACGCGTAGAATGCAGACATTGAGGAAGCTGCCGATGATCGCTCCAAACAGGATGGAAAGCGCGGGGAAGAGCCAGGGAAGGGAGGAGTTGAGTTCGTGAAACGTCTGGAGCATCGGGGCGTGGGGTTCCTGGGCGGCCTTGAACCTGAATTCGGCGATTGAATGAAACAGAAGGCAACGAAGGACAAACTGCTTAATACAGAATTGAGCGCTTTGATTGATTCACCGTTTGGCCTAGTGCATTCTGGCTCGGTGGGTTCGTGTAATCGCTTGGCTTGGCCTTCTTTGTTATCGTCGTTTCCTTCTGTTAACTGCGTTTTCTAAGTTGAATGATCAGCGTGTGGGACTGGGCACCACAAACCCGAAATCCGGCCGGGGTGCAATTTGGCACGCCGGCGGACGACCGGTCACAACCCGAGCGCGGCGCGAGCGCCGGAGGCCATCGCGGGAGCGAGGTCGGAGGGACGCGCTCCCGTCCATAGCGAAAGCGCCTTGGCTCCCTGGTGCACCAGCATCGAAAGCCCGTGCGCGCAGGGGATCCCGAGTCGGGCGGCATCACGAAGCAGGGCCGTCTGCGGTGGATTATAGATCATGTCGTACACGGCGGCGGGCCTCGGGAGTCGCGCCAGGTCGATCGGCGCGCCGTCGTCCGGACGCAGACCGAGCGAAGTGGCATTGATGACGAGCGCGCCGGGTTCCAGTGTGGACCCCAGACGGGCGGGGTCGAGTCCCTCGCAAGTCTGGCCCTGGCGGACGAGGGGAGCGAGCTCGGCGACCAGCGCGTCGCGATTGGCGGCGGTGCGGTTGACGATCAGAAGCCTGATGACGCCGGACTGAAGGCACTGGACGGCGGCGCCCCGCGCAGCGCCTCCGGCGCCGAGCAGGACGACGGTGCGGCCCTTCAATCCGAAGGATAGGTCCTGCAGGATTCCGGATTCCATGCCGTAACCGTCCGTGTTGAAGCCCCGCCAGCGTCCGTTCGAGGCGACCAGCGTATTGACTGCGCCGACGGGCCGGGCCTCGTCATCCACATCGGAGACCAGTCCGAAGGCGGCGACCTTGTGCGGCACGGTGAGATTGAGCCCGATGAAGCCGCGCTCGAGGAAAAGCGGAAGCGCGACGTGGAGGTCCGCCGGGTCGACGTCGAACTTGAAATACCGCCATCCGCGGAACCGCGCATCCACCGCGGCGAGGCGCGTGAGCGCGGCGTTGTGCATCGCGGGGCTCACGGAGTGCCGTATCGGGTGGCCGAGTACGGCGAGTGAGGGCTCCTGACGGCTCCTGGAGGCGAGATCAGCCAGAGTGTGGACGGCGTCCGGGGACATGGAAGTACGACTGGGCCCAAGGACGCCGGGGCTGTCAATCGCGCGCATCCGCGGGAGGGCGGTCAAACGGCTTGATGCCCTCGCCCTGCCTGTTCATATCGGCCTGATGTATAAGCGACTCATGCAAGCCAGCATGCTGAGTCTCGTAGGGTTCCTGGGCGCCGTGTCGCCCGCCCTTGCGACGCAGCAAAACGTCGACGTGTCCGCGCTCGTTTCGGCAGCTCGGAACGGTGGTCAACGGGAGGCACTCGCCGCTGCGGAGGCGATCGAAACCGCCTCAATCGGCTCAGCGGACCTCCAACGTGCGGCCCACTGGTACCGTCAGGCGGCGGACCGGGGATCGGGGGCGGCGTGGTTGCGCCTCGGGCTGATGAGCGAGGATGGTTCCGGGCTCCCGCAGAGTTTCGCCGACGCACGGAGCGAATACCAGAAAGCGGTGACGCTGGGCTGCGAGCCGGCGAACCTGCGCCTGGGATTTCTCTATCTGGAAGGCTGGGGCGTGGAGAAGGATCCGGCCAAGGCCGCACAGTTGATCCAACGGGCGGCGGATTGGGGCTACGTGCCCGCGGAGCGCATCCTCTCCGACATGTATGCGGCGGGCATCGCGGTGGCGCGGAACCAGGCCACGGCGTTGAAGTATGCCGAGAAGGCCGCCGCGTCGGACGATGCGAAGGCCGAGGAACTCATCGGGGATCTGGTGATGGCGCGCGCGGTGAAACTTGCGGACCGGGATCTGGCCCGGACCTGGCTGCGATTGTCGTCGGACAAGGCGGACGATCGAGCCGAGCTTCATCTGGCGCTGTCCTATTTGTCGCCGAAAACCTCTCCTGCCGAGCGGGCGATCGGGTCGAAACTGCTGCTGGCGGATGCGGATGCCGGAAATCCAGATGCCCAACTCGCGGTGGCGTTCTTTCGTGCCATGGGGGGAAGTTTGGGTCCCGCTGCCGAGCAGCAATCGAGGAAATATCTGGAAGAGGCGGCCCGATCGAACCAACCCGACGCCGTGGAGGTGCTGGACCTGGTGAATGAAGGACTCTCGCCCAGAGACGCGTTTCGTCGCGTGATGACGGAACCGTACGAGACCCGTTACATCCAGAAGTACGGCACGGGAATCCGACCCGATGCGAATGGCTCGATGCGTCCTTATCCGATATTGATAAGGCGCCCCATCTACCCGATGGCGCTGCGTCTGACGCGAGTCGAGGGAGAGGTGCTCGTGGGGTTTGTGGTGGATGTCAAGGGCATGGTCAGGGATCCGCGCATCCTGAGCGCCACGCATCCCGGATTTGCGAAAAGCGCACTGGCCACCATCGGTTCCTGGCGGTTCGTGCCCGGCCGGAAGAACGGACGGGTTGTCAATACGAGGATGCGGGTGCCGATCAAGTACCAGCTGACGAATTTCAACATTTCCAAGTGAGGCGGCTCGGCTGAGTGATGGCGCGCGCCGGCGAGGGCATCCGCGGTGCGTCCATCGCCGGCGATTTCAACCCGGCAGTGCTCAGTAACGCAGCTTTGCCGCCAGATACGGTGCGGTCGGGCTGCGCTTTTTCGTGAGCAGTCCCTTGAGTGGGCCCTGGTAGAGCAGCTTTCCGCCTTCGGGGCCGCCGCCGGGTCCGAGCTCGACGATCCAGTCGGCCTCGGCGAGGAGGTCGAGGTGGTGCTCGATCACCACCACCGTGTGCCCCTGGTCGACGAGGCCATGCAGGAGGCGGATGAGCCTTTCGCAGTCGCTCAAGTGCAGTCCGATCGTGGGTTCCTCGAGCAGGTAGAGCTGGCGGGGACGCAGACCGCGGCTGCGCTCGGTGTAGGTCTGGAGGCCCTTGGCGAGTTCGGTGACGAGCTTCAGGCGCTGGGCCTCGCCGCCCGAGAGCGTGGGGGAGCTCTGACCGAGGGTGAGATAGCCGAGGCCGCAATCGACCATGAGCCGGCAGGTGTCGCGCAGGTGCGTGTCGAAGGAGAGGAATTCCGCGGCCTCGGAGAAGGTGAGCTGAAGCACCTGACCGATGGTGCGCCCGTTCCAGGCGAGGTCGTCGAGCTCGGCGCCGTAGCGGAGGCCCTTGCAGTCGTCGCAGGGCAGGTAGGCGTCGGGCATGAAGGCCATCTCGAGCTTGACCCGACCGGCGCCCTCGCAGGTCGGGCAGCGGCCTCCGGCGGTGTTGAAGGAGAACCGGGAGGCGGTGTATCCGCGGATGCGCGACTCCGGGAGGCTGGCGAAGAACTCGCGGATGCGGTCGAAGATGCCGAGGTAGGTGGCGGGCGTGGAACGGGGCGTCTTGCCGATGGGGCTCTGGTCGACCTCGATGACGGACTTGAAGGCGTCGGCCCCGGTGAGCCGGTCGAAGACGGGCGCGGCGGCCTCGCCGCCCTCGGAGCCGAAGCCCGACTGGCGCGCGAAGGTCCGGCCGGACAGCGAGCCCTTGCGGGCGCGGATCGCGTGGGCGACGGCCGGGTGGAGGAGGTCGCGGAAGAGCGTGGATTTTCCCGCCCCGCTGGGGCCGGCGACCATGATGAGCCGCCCGAGCGGCAGGCGCAGGTCGACGTGGTCGAGGTTGCGGAAGCGCACGCCCGTGAATTCGAGCCAGTCGAGGCCCTTGTCCTTGTCGCCAACCGATCGATACGCGCCCCGCCACGGATGGGCGATGCCCTTGGCCAGGAACAGGCCGGTCAGCGAGGAGGGCGAGGACTTGACCTCCTCGGGCGTTCCCTGGGCGAGAATTTCGCCGCCATGGACGCCGGCGCCGGGGCCGAGGTCGATGAGGTGATCGGCGCGGAGCATGAGTTCGTCGTCGTGCTCGACGACGAGCAGGGTGTTGCCGCGTTCGCGCAGCGACACGAGGGTCTCGATCAACCGCTCGTTGTCGCGGGCGTGCAGCCCGATGCTGGGCTCGTCGAGCACGTAGAGGACGCCGGAGAGATTGGATCCGAGCTGGGAGGCGAGCCGGATGCGCTGGGCCTCGCCGCCGGAGAGCGTGGCGGTTGAGCGCTCGAGGGCGAGGTAGCCCAGGCCGACGTGCTCGAGGAAACGCAGGCGCTCCTCGATCTGGGCGACGATGTCGCGGGCGACGAGACGGCCGCGTTCATCGAGTTCGAGCTGACGGAGACGGTCGAGGGCCGGTCCGGCGGGGAGAGCCAGAAGTTCGGGCAGGGAGATCGAGCCCGGGCGCGTGCGCAGCGGAAGGCGGACGGCGCGGGACACGCGGTTCAGGCGCGTACCGTGGCAGTCGGGACAGAGCCGGCCCATGTCCCCGAGTTCCTCGCCGGATTCGATGCCGAAGGTCCGGAAGAACGCCTCGGAGTCCTCGTCCTTCTCGTCCTTTTCGTCGAGCATCCACGGAAAGATTCGCCCGTGCCCGCGGCAGGTCGGGCACCAGCCCTTGGGCGAGTTGTGGGAAAAGTGTTTCGGGTCGAGTTCGGGGAATGACTCCCCGGTTTCGGCGTCGGTCCGCGTGGTGGAAAACCAGGAGAGGATCCTGCCGTTTGGAAGCGCCACGAAACAGGCGCCCTTGCCGAGCTTGAGCGCGTCGTCGAGCGCGCTGCCCGGGGTGCGTCCGGCTTCCAGCCGCGAGAGATCGGCGACGACGGCCTCGATGTCGTGTTCCTTGTAGCGATCGAGTTTGGTGAAGGCGTCCACGGCCTGGAGACGTCCGTCCACGCGCATGAGCTGGTAGCCCTGTCTCTGGATCCAGGTTGCGATGGGCTGGTGGTGGCCCTTGCGACCGCGGATGATGGGTGAGCAGAGGTAGAGGTGGCCGGCGCGGCGCGCGGCGGGGGTCTCGAGTGTGCGGGACAGGAGGCGCTTGAGTCCGGCGGGGCTGAGCGGAACGACGGGGCGGCCGCTCTCGGGGTGATGCTGCACGCCGAGGCGCGCGTAGAGAAGTCGGAGGTATTGGGCGACCTCCGTGATGGTTGCGACGGTCGATTTCCTGGATCCCCGGGTCACTCGCTGTTCTATGGCGACGGTCGGTGGAATTCCGTGGAGTGCGTCGATGTCGGGTCGCGACATCTGTTCGACGAACTGCCGCGCGTAGGGCGACATCGATTCCATGAACCGGCGCTGGCCCTCGGAGAAGACGATGTCGAAGGCGAGAGTCGACTTACCGGAGCCGGACACGCCCGTGACGACGCTGAGCTGACCGTGGGGGATGGAGAGCGAGAGGTTCTTGAGGTTGTTCTCCCTCGCGCCGGTGAGGCGGATGGCGTTGGGCGCGGCGGACGGGGACTCTTCGACGAATTCGGCGCCAAGGTCCGAGTGGGTGGGGTATTCGCCCGGAGACGAACCGAGCGCGGAACGAAGGTACGGAGCGGTGGCGGTATTGCCGGAAGCCAGCAGCTCGGGCGCACCCTGGCCTACAACGAGGCCACCGCGGTCGCCGGCCTCGGGTCCGATTTCGATAAGCCAGTCGGCCGACTTGAGGACGTCGGTGTTGTGCTCGATGACAATCAGGCTGTGGCCGACGTCGACGAGGCGCTGCAGCACCGAGATGAGCTGCTTCACGTCGTGGCGGTGCAGGCCGGTGGTAGGTTCGTCGAGGAGGATGAGTGAGCCGGCGGTGCCGTGTCCGCCCTGGATGCCTGCGAGGTATTTGACGAGCTTGAGGCGCTGGGCCTCCCCGCCCGAGAGCGTGTTGAGCGGCTGACCGAGCCTCAGGTATCCGAGGCCGACCTCGGCGAGCGGGGCGAGGCGGGTTGAGATTTCCCCGTGGGTCGCGAAGAGGCCGAGCGCGTCGTCGACCGAGAGCGCGAGCAGGTCGGAGACGCTGTGCTGGTTCCAGCGGATCGCGAGGACTTCGTCCTTGAAACGCCTTCCGCTGCAGACCGGGCAGGGGACGAAGACGTCGGACAGGAACTGCATCTCGACGCGCTCGTAGCCAAGCCCCTGGCAATGGTCGCAGCGACCGTCGCCGCTGTTGAACGAGAAACTGGAGGCGGTGAAGCCCGCGGCCTGGGCTTCCGGCGTCGCGGCGTAGAGCTCGCGGATGAGCTCCCAGGACTCGGTGTAGAGGGCGGGATTCGAGCGCGGCGTGCGGGAGAGCGGGGATTGGTCGACGAGGATGACCTCGGCGAGCGGCAGGTCGGCGGTGATGCTTTCGAACGTCGCCGGGTCCTCGGCGTACTCGCGGCGCACGACCTGCATACCCTGGTGGATGACGTGGCTGAGCAGGGTGGACTTGCCCGACCCCGAGACGCCGCTGAGGCAAACCAGGCGCCGCAGGGGAATATCGAGCGATAGCGCGCGCAGATTGTGCTTCGAGGCTCCGCGGATACGCAGCAGCGGATGATCGGCCGACGGCGTTGCGGGAAGTTCGACCGGCCTGCGCCGGGTGGGAGCGTCGATCCGCATACGGCCCGAGAGGTAGGCGCCGGTGAGGCTGTGACGGTCGGCGAGCAGGCGCGGAACCGGGCCCTGAAACATGAGATGGCCGCCCTTTGCCCCGGGCTCGGGCCCGAGTTCGACGACGTGGTCGGCGGCGCGGATCATCGATTCGTCGTGCTCGACGACGACCACGGTGTTGCCCGCGCGCGTCAGGCTGCGGATGATTCCAATCAGGCGGTCGATGTCGCGCGGATGAAGCCCGACGCTGGGCTCATCGAGGACGAACAGGGTGTCGACGAGGGAGGTGCCGAGACAGGAGGTGAGGTTGACGCGTTCGACCTCACCGCCCGAGAGCGTCTTCGAGGGGCGGTCGAGGGACAGGTAACCGAGGCCGACCTGGTCGAGGTAGCGCAAGCGGGTGAGGATGGCGTCGAGTGCAATCCGCCCGGCGTCGGCGGAGGCGCGGCCGGGCTCCTGACGCCCGGGGGAGGCGTGGGTGCGCAGCTGCCCGAGCAGCGCGTCGACGGGAAGTGAATACAGGTCGGGCAGGGTGCGCCCCTGCCAGCGCCAGCAGAGGGCCTCGGGCTGGAGCCGGGCGCCGCGGCAGTCGGGGCATAGATTGTAGGAGCGATACCGCGACAGGAAGACGCGGACGTGCATCTTGTAGCTGTTTTTCTCGAGCCAGCGGAAGAATCCCTTCAGACCGTACCAGAACTGGGGCCAGGTCTTGCCGTTTTCCTCGCCGTAGCCCGGTTCGCCATCGATGACGAAGGCGCGGTCGTCGGCGGGAAGGTCGTCGAACGGGACGTCCATCCGGAGGCCGCGCCTGCGGGCGAACTTGCGAAGGTCGTCCAGGCATTCCCGATACACCTCGCCCTCCCAGCATTTCACCGCGCCCTGGTCGAGGGAGAGTCCAGTGTTTGGCATCGCCAGGCGATAATCGATGTCGATGACCCGCCCGAAGCCGCGGCAGCGTGGGCAGGCGCCGATCGGGGAGTTAAACGAAAAGAGGCCTGGCGAGGGGGGCCGGAAACGACGGTCCGTGGAGGGCGAGTGAAGTCCACGCGAGAAGCTGCCGACCTTGGTGAAGGCGTCTCCGCGCTCCGAGGCGGGCACGAAGAGGTGGACCTGACCCTTCCCGAAATGCAGGGCGGTCTCCGCGGCCTCGAGGAATCGCGCCTCGTGCTCGCGCGTCACCGGCAGGCGGTCCTGGGCGACGAACACCTGCGTCGCGTTCGCGGTATCGAGCAGCGCCTGCGCCTCGTCGATGCGCGCGCCCCGCCAGCTTTCGCCCTGCACGGGCACGAGGAGGCGCAGGTAGGCCTGGCCGCGAAGGTTTGCCAGGATCTCGGACCAGCTGAGGTTGCCGGGCTTGTCGACGCGGAACGCGATGACTGTCGTCTGACCGGGCACGGCGGCCAGCGCCTTGGTCCAGATTGTGTGGGGATTATCGTCCTCAACCTTCTCACCCGTCTCCGGATCGAAACACTCTGCGGCATGGCTGAACCACACTTTGAAGTAGTCGGTCAACTCCGTCATCGTGCCGACGGTGGACCTGGAGTTTTTCACCGTGTTGGTCTGCTCGATGGCAATGGACGGGCGGATGTTCTCGATGCGGTCGACCTTCGGCTGGTCGAGCAATTCCAGGAACTGGCGCGTGTAGGCGCTGAAGGTCTCCACGTAGCGGCGCTGGCCCTCGGCGTGCAACGTGTCGAACACGAGCGAGCTCTTGCCCGAACCGCTTAGACCCGTCACGGCAATGTACGCCCCGAGCGGAAGATCGAGATCGAACCCCTTCAGGTTGTTCTGCCTCACGCCGCGGAGGCGGATGCACTCGGGAGGAGACTGCCGTTGGACTGGAGCTGTGCTTACCACGCGTCCACCGATGATCAGGAGGGTCGGGAACGCAAATCCGTCTTTGGCGCTCCGTCGGAATGCTCCCAAATTCCACTTGAAACATCGCGTGGCTGAGTCGCATCCCCCCCCTGATGGATTGGCCACGAAAAACGCAAAAAAGGCGCCAGGGTTGCCGACCCTGATCGGAGCGCGCTTATAAGCGCACGCAACGCAAAGCCGATACCCCAGGGATTTCGTGTTTTTCGTGGCGATTCCCTCAGAAGTTCAACGAGCCTCGCGGCTGAACAGGCTCTTGCTCGAAAAACACAACTTGGGTCGGGAGCGTCGCGCAGACGGTATCCGCTTTTTCGATGGTCAATCGGGTTTCCGGGGCTAAGGTCGGGCGGTCCCCCGAAACTCCTGCCACCCATCGCGAAATGAGCTACGAGATGAACGACCTGCTCGACCTGATGGTCGAGCAAAACGCGTCGGACCTTCACCTTCAGGTCGGCCAGGCGCCCTGTCTTCGAATCAGCGGAAGCATGACCCCGATCGACGGCCCGGTGCTGACTCCCGCCGACACGGAGCAGCTGATGCTCTCGATCACGCCGGATGTCCACGTCCAGAACACGAAACTCAACGGCGGCGCGGACTTCGGTTTCGCCTTCCTTGAGAAGGCGCGTTTCCGCGTGTCGGTCCTGAAGACCAAGGGAAACTACGGCATGGTCCTGCGCCAGATTCCCAACCGCATGTTCGGGCTGCGCGACATCGGACTGCCCGACAAGATCCGCGAGCTGCTGTACCGTCCCCGTGGATTGGTGCTAGTGACGGGTCCCACCGGTTCGGGCAAATCGACCACGCTCGCGTCGATGATCAATTACATCAACGAGAACCGCGAGGGTCACATCATCACGATCGAGGACCCGATCGAATACTACCATCCGCACCGCCGCTGCATCGTCACCCAGCGCGAGGTGCACGTGGACGTCCCCAGCTTCTCGGAGGCGATCCGTCGCGCGCTGCGCCAGGATCCGGACATCATCCTCGTCGGTGAAATGCGCGATCTCGAGACGATCGAGGCCGCCATCAGCGCCGCCGAGACGGGCCACCTGGTGTTCGGCACCCTGCACACCAACAGCGCGGCGAAGACGATCGATCGCATTGTCGATGCGTTTCCGGCGAACATGAAGGACATGATTCGCACGCAGCTCGCCTCGTCGCTCGTCGCGGTGATCTCCCAAGTCCTGTGCAAGAAGGTCGGCGGCGGTCGAATCGCGGGATACGAGATCATGGTCAACACGACCTCGATCGCCTCGCTGATCCGCGAGAACAAGACCTTCCGCATCACCTCCGACATTCAGACGGGCGCGCACCTGGGGATGATCACGATGGACACGCACCTGATGAGCCTGGTGAACCGCGAGATGGTTTCGCCCGACGAGGCGCTGGACAAGGCGCAGGATCCCGTGGTGATGCGCGAGAAACTGATCCAGATGGGCTATCAACTGCGGCCCGTCTGAGCGGAGCCGTGGCGGCCGCAAAGGTCGACTCCCGATTTCCATGCCCAATTCCTACGAACGAACGATCCATTTTTCCGATACGGACGCGGCGGGCGTTGTCTATTTCGCGCGCACGTTGTCGATCTGCCACGAGGCCTACGAGGAGGCGCTGGGTTCGGCCGGGCTCGAACTGCACAACTTCTTCTCGAAGGCGGGTGTCGTGGTCCCGATCGCCCGGGCGGAGGCCGACTACAAACGACCGCTGGCCTGCGGCGACCGGATCAGGGTGGATGTGCGCCCGGAGCGGCTGTCCGGGGACAGTTTCGCGGTGAATTTCGTGGTGACGAAGCTGGGCCGGCCGGAGAAGCAGGCGGCGGTGGCTCGCACGGTCCATGTATGCATCGCGTCCGACACGCGTGCGCGGACGCCGCTGCCACCGGCGCTTGCGGCCTGGGTTGACGGAGCGACGGGTCCGGGCTGAGCCGACGGACGACTCAGGACGCGGCGCCTTCGGCGAGAGCGGGGGATGAGGCGTCGACGGGTTCGGCGGAAATCTCGCCTTCCCGGGCGCCCATGAGCTGGAGCAGCTCCTGCTGGAGCGAGCTGGCGTTTTCGTCGAGTTGGCGGGCCGTGGACGCCGCCTGTTCGGCGGTGGCGGCGTTGCGCTGGGTCAACTGGTCGATCTGGAGCATCGACTGGTTGACGTGTTCGATGCCTTGCGACTGTTCGCCGGAGGCCTCGGCGATGCGGGCGATGAGCTCGTCGGAGCTGCGGGTCGAGTCGAGGATCTGTTCGAAGGTGGACTGGACGCGGGTGGATATCTGGGCGCCGCGTTCGCTCTTGCGCACGGCGTCCTCGATCATCGCGGAGCTTTCCTTGGCCGCCTCGGCGGAGCGGCGGGCGAGATTGCGCACCTCGTCGGCGACGACCGCGAAGCCGGCGCCTGCTTCGCCTGCCCGGGCGGCCTCGACGGCGGCGTTGAGCGCGAGGATGTTGGTCTGAAATGCGATTTCGTCGATTGACTTCACGATCTTGGCCACGTTCGCGCTGGCCGATTGAATCTCGGCCATGGCTGCAGCCATCGCGGACATCTCATGACCGCCCGCCTCCGCGGAGCGGCGGCTCTGGTTGCTCAGCTCCCGCGCCTTCAGGGCATTCTCGGCGTTTTGTTTGATGGTGCCGGACATCTGTTCAAGCGCTGCGGTGGTCTCTTCGAGCGACGAGGCCTGCTCGGTCGCCGCCGCGGCCAGCGATTGGCTTGAGGAGGCGACCATGGTGGCGGCGGACGAGACCTGACTGGTGCCGTCCCACATCCGCTTTGCGATTTCGCGAATGTGGCGTGCGACGCCGAGGCTTAGCAGTACGCCAAAGGTCGCGCCGAGCACGACGCCCAGCAGTGTGCCGCCGATCATCACGAGTCGGATCAGGCCTGCGCGCTGGTCCGTGCGACCGACGAGTGACTGGATCTGCTCGTCGGATCGCGACTCGGCCTCCTGGTTGAGACGGGCAAGCATGGAGTCGACCTTGCGGTCCATGCCCTCGATGGAGCCGTCGATCATATGAGCCTGGGCATCGGATTCGATGGAAGTCCGCTCCGCGAGAGCCGCGCGATAACGGGCTCCGAGCGCCTGATGCTCGGTGGCGATCGCCTTCACTTCGGCGGCGTCAATGCCGAGTTTGGGCACTACGATGGCTAGCGCGGCGAGGGCGGCATCGGCCCTCTTTTCCTGGAGATAGAATCCGTCGAGGTGCCGCTGGAATGCCGTGGGATCGCGGCCCCGAAGCAGAAGGTCCTTCCACTCCTGCACCTGGACCTTGAAGGCCACCTGGGCGGAATCGGACAGCACGATCGCGCGACGACAGGATCGTCCCAGGTCGACGGCCTCAGCCTCTCCGTTGAGGGCGAGGCGCTGCGCCGTCAGTCCGATGAATCCGCCGATGAGGGGGATGCAGGACACGACGACGAATGCACCGATGAGCTTCGTGCTGATCTTCATGGGATGAAACTGGGGGCAGTGGCTGGCTGGCCGTTGTAGGCGGCGAGTCAGCCAAATCCTCCCCCTCACTTCGACTGGAAACCCGTCGCGGTTTAATCTTTCGCAATATATGCGCAGTAAATGAGAGATGGCGCACGGCGCCGCTCCGACCTGCGCGGACCCATCGCATGCGGCTCAAGGAATCCGATTGATTGGTATCAATAGATTATCCGACAACAGCTTAAGCGACTAAGGCGGTCGACGACGAGCGGGAGGCCTGTCTGATGAACGGCCCGGCGCGCTGGAAATGAGTGGAGCGCCGGAGCGCTGCGGACCCCTCAGGTCGGGTAGCTCAGGTAGGGAGCGAGCCAGCGCTCCGCTTCGGCGAGGGTCCAGCCCTTGCGCGCGGCGTAGTCCTCGACCTGGTCCTTGGCGAGTTTGCCGACTGCGAAGTACTTCGAGTCCGGGTGATTGAAGTACAGCCCACTGACGCTGCTGGCAGGGGCCATGGCGCAGCTTTCGGTGAGCACGATGCCGGTGCGGGCAGTCGCATCGAGCAGCGAAAACAGGAGGTGTTTCTCGGTGTGATCCGGACAGGCGGGATAACCGGGGGCGGGGCGGATACCGCGGTATTTCTCGCGAATGATCTCCTCCATTGTGAGCGACTCGAGCCTTCCGTAGCCGCACAGGTCGCGGACGCGCTTGTGCGTGAGCTCAGCGAGCGCCTCGGCGAGTCTGTCGCCGAGGGCCTGGGCCATGATGGCCGAATAGTCGTCGTGGGCGGCCTTGAACTCCATCACGAGCTGCTCGACTCCGTGCCCTGCGGTGACGGCGAAGCCCCCGAGGTAGTCGAGGCGACCGGAGTCTCGCGGTGCGATGAAATCGGAGAGGGCGTGCTGGTGCTGCCCCTCGGGTTTGACGAGCTGCTGGCGCAGGAATCGGAACGTGGCGACGACCGACGAGCGTTGTTCGTCGGAATAGACCTCGACGTCGTCGCCCACGGCATTGGCTGGCCAGAACGCGACGACGGCACGCGCCGTGTAGCGTTTCTCCGCGATGATGCGGGCGAGCAGGGCCTGGGCGTCATTGAAGAGCCGGGTGGCCTCGGGACCGACGGTGGCGTCCTTGAGCAGGTCCGGGTAGCGGCCTCGGATCTCCCAGGCGCTGAAGAACGGACCCCAGTCGATGAAGGGGACGATGTCCTCGATCGGGACGGGATCGTAGGCCTTCGTGCCGAGGAACTCGGGCCGCGGGATGTCGACGCTCGACCAGTCGCAGGGAGTGCGCCGCTTCCTGGCTTCGGCGATTGGATACAGATTGCGTTGCCCATCCCGGTTGGCGAACTCCACGCGGAGACGGTCCTGCTTGGAGCGGACCTCGGTGAGGAAGGCCGGCTTGTGTTCGTTCGAGAGAAGGGATGAGGCGACATTGACGACGCGCGAGGCGTCGAGCACGTGGACGACGCCATGCGGGTACTCGGGGGCGATCTTCACCGCAGTGTGGGCGGCGCTGGTGGTCGCTCCGCCGATGAGCAGGGGCAGGTCGAAGCCCTCGCGGCGCAGTTCCTTCGCGACGTGCACCATCTCGTCGAGCGACGGCGTGATGAGTCCGGAGAGTCCGATGGCATCGACGCGTTTCTCGCGTGCGACGCCGATGATCTTGTCGCAGGGCACCATGACGCCCAGGTCGATCACCTCGTAATTGTTACAGGCGAGCACGACGCCGACGATGTTCTTGCCGATGTCGTGGACGTCGCCCTTCACCGTGGCGAGCAGGATGCGGCCGGCGGTCAACGAGGCGCCGCCTGCCGCCTTTTCGCGTTCCATGTACGGCGTGAGGTAGGCCACGGATTTCTTCATCACGCGGGCCGATTTCACGACCTGGGGCAGGAACATCTTGCCGGCGCCGAAGAGGTCGCCGACGACGCGCATGCCGTCCATGAGTGGCCCCTCGATCACGTCCAGCGGGCGCGCCTTGCGCTGCCGCACCTCCTCGGTGTCGGCCTCCACGTAGGCGTCGATGCCCTTGATCAGGGCGTGTTGGAGTCGCTCCTCAGGCGGAAGCGAGCGCCAGGAATCGGTGGATTCCGTGGCCGACGATTTTTCCTTCGGGGAGGCCGCGGCCTTGATCTGGTCGGCGAGGGCGACGAGGCGCTCGGTGGCGTCGGGGCGCCGGTTGAGGAGCACGTCCTCCACGTGTTCGCGCAAGTCGGCGGGAATGTCGGCATAGACGCCGAGCATGCCGGCGTTCACGATCGCCATGTCGAGGCCGGCCTCGATGGCGTGCGAGAGGAAGATCGTGTGCATCGCCTCGCGGACGGTGTTGTTGCCGCGAAACGAAAAGGAGACGTTGGATACGCCGCCCGAGACGCGCGCGTGGGGCAGGGTGCGCTTGATCTCCCGCGTCGCCTCGAAGAAATCGACCGCGTAGGTATTATGTTCCTCGATACCCGTGGCGACCGTGAGGATGTTGGGATCGAAGATGATGTCCTCGGGCGGGAAGCCGGCCTGGTCGACGAGCAGGCGGTAGGCGCGCGTGCAGATGCGGACCTTTTCGGCGCAGGTGGCGGCCTGGCCCTGCTCGTCGAAGGCCATGACGACCGCGGCGGCGCCGTAGCGGCGGACGAGCCGGGCGCGCCGGATGAACTCTGCTTCGCCGTCCTTGAGCGAGATGGAATTGACGATGCCCTTTCCCTGGAGGCATTGGAGGCCGGCTTCGAGCACGCTCCACTTGGAGCTGTCGATCATGACGGGGACGCGGGCGATGTCGGGCTCGGCGGCGATCAGGTTGAGGAATTTGACCATGGTCGCCTCGCCGTCGATGAGGGCCTCGTCGACGTTGATGTCGATGACGTTGGCGCCGTTCTCGACCTGTTGCCGGGCGATCTCGAGGGCCGCGGCCCAGTCGCCGGCCTTGATGGCCTTGGCGAACTTCGGCGATCCGGTGATGTTGGTGCGTTCCCCGATCACGAGGAAATTGGAGGCAGTGCGCATGATGAAAGTGGGAGGGATACGGGGCCGGGATCAGTGTAGGCGGGACAAGCCCCAGCCGACGCCGAGGGTGACGAGGGTTGAGAGGATCAGCAGCGTGTAGCTGCGGCGAATATCCGCGGGGCTGGCGCCGGCGGGGTCGCCCGGTTCTCCGATCCACAGGTCGGCGACGAGGTTGCCGCCCTTGTAGATCGGGCCGATGAGGCGGATCCCGAGCGCACCGGCCATTGCGGCCTCCGGCCAGCCGCTGTTGGGGCCGGGGATGACCTGGTGGAACGCGCGGGCGGAACGCCAGGCCTTGCGCGCGCTGTATCTGGGAAGCACCGACGCGAAGCCCGCGATGAGGGCCGCACTCCAGCGGGCGAACGGGTAGTTGGCGACGTCGTCCAGGCGGGCGCCGCACCAGCCGAAGCGCAGGTAGCGCGGCGTCTTGTAGCCGACCATGCTGTCCATCGTGCTCACGATCTTGTAGAGCACCGCGCCCAGGGGGCCGAGGGCGAGGCCGAAGGCGAGGGGCGAGAGCACGCCGTCGACGAGGTTCTCGCTCAGGCTCTCCACCGCGCCGCGGCCGCAGGCCGCAAGGTCCATACGGTCGGTGTCGCGGCCGACAAGCTGTGAAATTGCATTCCGCGCAGCCTCGAGGTCGCCCCGGGCCACCGCCCGCGCGATGCGTTCACCGTGCGCGATGAGGTCGCGCAGCGCGATGCACGCCCACATCACGAGGCCCGCCGCCAAGTCAAACACGACCGGATGGATCGCATTTGCGATCGCGAGGAAGCCGAGACAGAGCGGCAGCACGGTGGCGCACAGGAGCAGGAACAGGAGGATGCCGCCCGCGTACCCGTTCAGGCCGAGCCGGAAGAGCATCGTCTCGAACGCGGTGAGCAACCGTCCGAGGAGTCGGATCGGATGAAGCGAAAAGACGGGATCGCCGATCAGTGCGTCGAGGCCGAGGCCGATCGCAGCCCAGGCCACGAAGCTGGGCTGGAAGAGGCCTGAGCAGGCGGAAAGCGTCGCCGCGAGCTGTGCAATCACCGCGTGCATCGGGTCAGGTCCTCCACTTGCTTCGCCACCCGAGGGCGATCGCCCGGCAGGCGAGTTCGACGGCCGGGGCCGGCAAGGTGCCGTCGCGAGTCGCGTCCTCGGGCGACAGTTCGCCGGCCAGTTCCGCCCTGAACGTCGGGAATGCCGCAGGTCGCGCCGCGAGCCCCGCGGCCATGAGCGCGGCCTGGTTCAAGAGGGCCTCGTGCGCGGCGGCAAACCCGAGCGTGCCGCAGAGGATCCGGTCGAGCACGGCCGCGTACGCGTAGGCCGCGGAGGCGAGCTGTGGCTCGAAGATCACCGGGTTCCAGTTGTGCTTCAACAACGCGTGGTCGCCGGCGTCCAGCAGCGCCTCCATGTGGGCCTTGAAGTGCTCCTCGGTCAGGCCGAAACGGCCCAGCGCGTGAAAGAGTGAGCGCGTGTAACTGGGTTCCAGACCGTTTTGCCAGCGCAGGGACTCGAGCGTGGCTTCGCGCACGGTGAGTCCGATCAGTTCTCCGGCCTTCGTGTGGTGTCCGGTCCAGGTGCGGACATTTGCTCCCGCGGCAGGGGCGGCGATTGCGAACTGGTCGGTGCCCGTGCCGGTGGCCGGCCTCCAGGAACTGCGGCTGCCGATGGCGAGGTCGAACAGGGCGCTGGTCTTCGCCTCGGTCATCGTGACGACTGCGCGCGAAAGCGCACTTTCGGTGAGAGGGGACGAAAACAGCAGCAGCGTGTTGATCGTCCCTCCATGCGTGCCGGCGGCCTTGGGATCGGCCTCCGTCGTGGTGCGTTTCCAGACCCCGCCCGATTCGTCGTAGGCGGCGGGTTCGCCCGCGCAGCCCGCATTGCCCGTGACGCCGGCGGTGACGATGGCGGTCACCGAGAGATCGGCATGGGTTCGGGTGGCGATACCGAGGTACTGCATCGTGGCGGCAGTGCCGAGGACTGCGGTGGTCCTGGGATCCAGGGCGAGCTCGGCGCACACGTGGGAATGGTAGCCGACGGGACCCTTGCCCGTGATGAATTCAAAACGCTCCTGGTGTTTGACCGGCTCGCAACTCTGGTGGTTGACGAGATGCGTCAGGTCACGGCGCAGGCCGCCATTCACCGGACAGGTGCTCAGCACCCAGGCTTCCGCGAGCAGGCGGACGACCAGGTGGCGGTGGTCGCGGCCAACCGTAAAGAACGGCGATTGGAAGAGCGGGAGCGGATCCATGCCTGCTCGGACTTAGGAGACCTGGAGCACTTCGAGGCCGCTCAGCCGCAGGGCGGGAGCCTGGGGCTCGGGAGCCTTGCGGGGAGCCCGTCCGCGGATGGCATTGGCGATGGCGCGGATGTGGTCGGGCGTGGAGCCGCAGCAGCCGCCGACCAAGTTGACGAAACCGGCGCCGGCGAACTCGGACAGCACGGTCGCCATGTCGGCCGGTGTCTCGTCGTATCCGCCAAACGCATTCGGAAGCCCGGCATTTGGGTAACAGGTGACGTGACACTCGGCGATCCGGGCGAGCTCCTCGATGTACGGGCGCATCTGGCGGCCGCCGAGCGCGCAGTTGATGCCGACCGAAAATGGGCGCGCGTGGCGGATGCTGGTGTAAAAGGCGCCCACGGTTTGTCCCGACAGGGTGCGTCCGGAGGCATCGGTGATCGTGACGCTGATCATCACGGGCAGGCGTTCGCCCCGCTCGTCGAACACCTGCTCGATGGCGAAGAGGGCGGCCTTTGCGTTGAGCGTGTCGAAGATGGTCTCGACCAGCAGCGCGTCCGCGCCCGCCTCGACGAGAGCGCGCACCTGTTCGGAGTAGGCCTGGACGACCTGGGCCCAGGTGACGGCCCGGTACTCGGGGCGGTTGACGTCGGGGGACATCGAGAGCGTCCGGTTCAGGGGTCCGATGGCACCGGCCACAAAACAGCGACGACCGGGGGTGGCTGCCTCCGCGGCCCGCGCGGCCTCGCGGGCGATCCGGACTGCAGCGCGGTTGATGTCGGGCACGGCGGATTCCAGGTGGTAGTCCGCCTGGGAAATCGCGGTCGAGTTGAAGGTGTTCGTCTCGACGATGTCGGCCCCCGCGTCGAAGTAGCGCCGGTGGATCTCGCGGACCACGTCGGGGCGGGTCAGGGAGAGCAGATCGTTGTCGCCCTTCAGGTCGTGACCGTGAGAGCGAAAGAGGTCGCCGCGAAAATCAGCCTCGTCGAGCTTGTAGGTCTGGATCATCGACCCCATCGCCCCATCGAGGACGGCGATGCGCGAGGCAAAGAGCTCGCGGAGCGCGAGGTAGGATGCGGAGAGGGGGAGGGATGAGGAGCTCATGCGGCGGAAGGATCAGTAGGGAGCAAGATGGGCGTGCTGGTCGAGAATGCAAGCTGACATATCAAACAATCCGAATATGACGATTCGAAGTTTTTTAGGTCCCCGAACCCGACCATTTTTTCCCTCGGAACTCCCTCGGAGGCGTTGGCCTGCCTGAAAGTGGCGGCGCGCGTTTTTCATGTTGCCAGGGTGTTGGCAGGGTGCGTCTAGTCCGACTCGTTCGTCGTTCTTTGGCTCTCCCGGGATATCGGGGAAGGCCGTGCAAATCGGCCACAGTTGCGCTGCGGTAACGCATCACAAACCTCCATCGCGTCCAGAACAGGCGCGAAAAGCCAGTCGGTCAGCAATCGGCGAAGGCGGAGGCGAGGATGGGATTCCAATGGGATCCCGAGAACTGCGAAGTCCGAAGATCCGCTCCCGGGTGCTCACGCGTGAGGCGCGAATTGCGCGCGCCACCCGCGAAAACTTCATCGCAAAAATGAAGCGTGGGGGCAGCTCCCGAGACTCCGTTCCGGACGGCGAATCGTGTCTGCTCTTACCTTGTCGTTAAGAGAGACACCATCATGACCCAACTCCTCCCAACCCGCTCGTCGGGCTGGTTTTGGATGGCATGCGGCGCAGTCGCCGCAGCCGTCCCATCGATCGCCCGCTCCCAGGAGCAGGCGTCCAATCTCGACGCCTTCGTCGTATCCGCTTCGCGAACACCGCAGGACCCGCGGACCGTGCCGAGCACCGTCACCAGCCTTTCGCTGGACGACCTGCAGGCCTCGCAGGTCTTCAGCCTGTCCACGGCACTCTCGGAGGTGCCGGGCGTCTCCGTGGTCAACACGGGGGCCGTGGGCGGCCAGAGCGCCGTCTTCATCCGCGGCGCAAACTCGGACCAGGTCCTTTTCGTGGTCGATGGAATCCGCATGAACACGCGCTCCGCCGACTATTCGAATTTCCTGGGCGGCGCCGACCTCGGGGGAATCGACCGCATCGAGGTCCTCCAGGGGCCCCAGGGCACGCTGTACGGAAGTTCCGCAATGGGCGGCGTGATCCTCATCGACACGGCGCATGGCTGCGGGACGCCTTCGGGGTCGCTCGGGACCGAGGCAGGGTCCTTCGGCACCTACGCCGGGTCGGCTTCGCTCGAGGGTGGCACGAAGTCGCTCGGCTACAGCGTCTCGGCGTCGCACCTGACGACGAACAACGACCGCCCGTTCAATCGCGACAACGACTGGAACTGGTCCACCCGTATCGAGGATCAGGTGGCCAGCGGGGTCCTGGTCGGTGCGACCTATCGCGGCGAGTACGGCCAGTACCAGGAGCCGGGCTCGACGCTCTATCCCAGCCAGGGCCTGGTGATGAACCGCAACGATCTGTTCACGACTTACGCCCAGGTGCAGCCCGACTCGTCGTTCACCTCGCGCGTGACGGCGGCGCTTCATCACACGGACTACGATTACACGGCCTCCTGGGGCGACTCCGTCCTGCGCAACACGCGCCGAATCCTCGACTGGCAGAACGTCTGGAATGCCTCCTCCAAGGTGGAACTGGTGGCCGGTGCGAATCTCGAACAATCCCGTTTTGTCGCCGGAGGCGGGGTGACCGACGACCACATCTCGTCCGGTTATCTCTCGGGCACCTTCAAGCCGGTTCATGATCTCTCGGTCATCGGCGGGCTTCGCTATGATCAGTTCTCGAGCTTCGGCTCGGCCACGACGGGGCGTTTCGGCGCCGCCTATTTCATCGAATCGACCGGCACGACGATCCGCTCGACGTACGGGACGGCGTTCACTGCGCCGGGATCCGACGATCGCTTCGGCGTGCCGGCCTGGGGGCAGCTGCCCAACCCGACCATCCGCCCCGAACGTTCCCGCGGCTGGGACTTTGGCGTGGAGCAGTCCGTGCTCGCCGGGCGGGTCACCCTGGGCGCGACCGCGTTCCGCACGCTGTATCGCGACCTCTTCGACTGGCAGACGACCGATTTCGTGACCTACCAGGGCATGACCGTGAACCGGTCGCGGGCGTCCGTTCGGGGGCTGGAGTTCTCGGCGGACGGTCGGATCACGAGCCGCCTGTTTGCGCGTCTCGCCTACACGTATCTGGATTCGCGCGACGACACGACGGGAGCGCGGCTGGTGCGCCGTCCCCGCCAGGTTGCCGACGCGGAGCTGCGCGGACGGATCACGTCCGCGTGGCAGGCCGGGGCCGGCCTGCACTTGGTAGGTGATCGCACGGACCTGGGCGGCTCGCTCGGCGGGTATGCGACCGTGCGCGTATTCACGAGTTACGACCTCGGGCACGGGATCACGGCCAGCCTGAGGGTGGAAAACCTGCTCGACCGGAAGTATCAGGAAGTGATCGGCTATCCGGCGCTTCCCTTCGGCGCCTACGGCAGCGTCGTATGGAAATTCTGAATCCGCCAAATCACGAACCCTTGCGTTAAAGCCATGACGCACCTGCGCCAGCTCTGTCTGATCCTGCTGCTCCTGTCCGGAGCGGCCTGGACGGGGCTGTGCGCAGACGCCCGGGGCGCCGGCTCGCCGGCGGTGCGCGTGGTGTCCCAGACGGTGGGCACGGATGAACTCCTGGTTGCGATCGCCGCACCGGGGCAGATCGCCGCGCTGAGCGCGTTGTCGGGGGATCCCGATTTCTCCGCGATTTCGACCGAGGCACGGGCCTATCCCCACCTCAAGCCGAACGGCGACGCCGAGGATGCGCTGCAGTACCGTCCCACGCTCGTGCTCTGCGCGGACTACAGCAGGGCGGAGTTCGTCGACCAGATGCGCGTGGCCGGGGTGAAGGTGATCGTGTTTCGCCGCTACATCACGCTCGAGGACGCCTATGCGAACCTGAGGCTGCTCGGCCGCGCGATCGGCCGGGAGGCGAAGGCAGAGGAGGTGATCGCCGACTGTCGGCGCCGCGTGGATGCGCTCCGGAAACGCCTGGCGGGATGCCGGCCCGTGCGCGTCATCGCTCCGTCGGTGTACGGGGTGATCCCCGGATACGACACCACCTTTCAGGACCTCTGCGACCATGCCGGGGCGGTCAACCTGGCGGCGACGCTGGGTGGCCTGCACGGACACCAGTCGCCGCCCTCTGAGCAGATGCTGACCTGGCCGGTTGACCGCGTGGTGGTGGCCGGCTCCACGGTGGAGGCCGCGCTCGCGCCGTTCCGGCATCTGCCACCTTATGAATACATGGCGTCGGTGCGACAGGGCAGGGCTGCGCTGATCCATCCGTTCATGCTCAGTTGCGTCTCGCAGTACCGGATCGACGGATACGAGGAGCTTGCCCGCGCCCTGCATCCGCGGAGGTTTGCCCGATAGGCCTCCGCCATGATCGATTCCCTCCAGCGGTGGCATTCCATGGGTTTCGGGCACGGCCCGCGCATCGACCGCGCGGTGGTTTGCCGGAACTGAGATCGACGCCATGCCCACGCCCTGGATCTCCCGAATCGCGATGCCCGTGGCCCTGGCGTGCCTCATCGGGCTGGCGCTGGCGGCGCTGGGAATCGGCGACATGCCCCTGGGGCTGGCTCGAATCTGGGCGGGCCTTCGCGGCACGGACCATCTGGCGGCGACGATCATCTGGGACATGCGCATGCCGCGGTTGATCTCCGCGATACTCGTCGGCGCGGGCTTGTCCGCGAGCGGGCTCGTCATGCAGGCCTATTTTCGAAACAGCCTCGCGAATCCCGGACTTCTCGGCGTGAGCAGCGGCGGCGCGGCCGGCGCGGTGATCGCGATCTCCCTGGGCTGGTCGTCTGTCTCGATCTGGTTTCTGCCGACGGCCGCGATCGTCGGATCGGTCATCGCGCTCGGCGCGGTGCTGGTGCTCGCCCGCAGCGGTGCCAGCACGGAGCGGCTTCTCCTCGCGGGCGTGGCGCTCAACGCGCTGCTCGGCGCGGTCACCAGCTACATCCTCTCGCAGTACACTGCGCTCTACAATCGGAACACCCAGATCCTATTCTGGCTGCTCGGGGGGCTGGAGGACCGCACCTGGAAACACGTCATGATCGCGAGCCCCATCGTGCTTGCAGCGGCGCTGCTCTGGCCCCTGGGGCGCCAGATGGACCTGCTGAGCCTCGGAGCGCAGGAGGCGCAGAGCCTCGGCGTCGACGTCCGCCGCCTGCGCCGCCTCCTGCTCGGACTTTCCGCGGTGCTCACCGCCATCGCCACCGCGATCGCCGGCACGGTCGGATTCGTCGGGTTGATCGTGCCCCACGTGCTGCGCCTGCTGGTCGGGCCCGAGCACCGGCGGCTCGTGCCCCTCTCGCTGGTGGCCGGCGCTGCCTTCGTGCTCGCCTGCGACCTGATCAGCCGGGAGACCGATGGCGTGCGGCTCGGCATTGTCACCTCATTGATTGGCGGGCCCTTCTTTCTATGGCTGCTCCGAAAACAGACCTGACCGCGCTGCGGTTGGAGCACGCGTCGATTCCGGGCCGCCTCCACGACGTGAGCCTGTCCCTCGGACGCGGCGTGCTGGCCGGGCTCGTGGGTCCGAACGGCGCGGGCAAGTCGACGCTGTTGCAGGTGGCTGCCGGCTTGCTGCCGACGGCGGCCTCGACGGTGACGTGGGCGGATCGGGACCTGCACCACATCCCGGTCCTGGAGCGCGGGCGCACGGCCGCGTGGGTGCCGCAGGAGGCGCGGTTTGAATTTGGATTCACGGTCCGCTCGGTCGTGGCCCAGGGACGATTTGCCTACGGCGATGACGAACACGGCGTCGACGCCGTGCTGGAGAAGATGGATCTCGGGGGCCTCGCTTCGCGACCGGTGAACCGCCTGTCTGGAGGCGAGCGTCAGCGTGTGCTGCTCGCCCGGGCGCTCGTGACCCAGGCCCCGCTGCAGCTGTGGGACGAACCTCTCGCGCCGCTCGATCCGAGGCACGCGCTGGAGGTCCTGATGACCGGGCGCTCGCTGGCGGACGCCGGCTCGACGCTCCTATTTTCGCTGCACGACCTGCGCATGGCCTTTTGCCTGGATTTTGTTGTAGTCCTGCATCATGGACGCCTTCGCGCCGCGGGTCCGCCGGCGGACGTGCTGACGGCGGAGCTGATGCTGGACGTCTTTGGCGTGACGATGCGGACCATTCCGGGGCTGGTGCTGGAGCTTCCCGGACGTTGAGCGCGCAAAGTTCATCACCCCTTTTTTAGGGGGATGGGTTTGTGCTCGAATAGGGGAACGCGCGAGTGGAAGTCGCTCATGAACAATGGCATGTTCATGGCCGATGAAAGCGATCTCAAATCTCACCCTCGGCCTGCTCTCCGCGGCCTTTCTCACCCTCGGTTTCAACCGCCTCGCCGCTGCCCTCGATCCGCTCACCACGGCGACGCACGCGCACGATTCTGAACTGCACACCTTTTCGGTGATCCCGACCTGCTCGATGCCGAGCATGCCGCCGACGGTCTCCGTCAGCTGAGCATCGGTCCAAGCCGCGAAATTCACGCGACACGGTAACCAAGTTCATGATCTCCCTCGCTCCTTTTCGATATCGCAATTGTCTCTCCGAATTTGGAGGGCCGATTGAACGAATCGAGGAATCGACCCTGGATGTTCTGGGTGGCTCGCAGTCGCATGCGAACGCCTACCTGAGGGAGGATCTTGTACGTCAGCGCCCGGCCCTTGCGGTCTACAGTCAGGCCGATGGGTCGGGCACCGCTCCGTCCGCCATGCTCGCCCGTTACAAGGCGGTGTCCGAGGCGCTCGAGCGTTGGGCCTTTCATGAGTGTTCGACCTCGTCCGACCGGTCCCGCTTCGGGTTCGACTTGGATCCGTCGTCGAACGGAATGGCGGCCTATCCCGGCCTGGCGAGTCGCGACAGTCGCCGGCACGCGCTGCTCGAGGCGATTGAACGGTTCTGCCTCATCGCCTGGTGGGAGGGAAGACTGGGCGGCACGCCGATCCCGGTCGACGAGCACAATGTCGACGGCGTGGAGGTCGACTATTCGGATGAGGACGCCGTGGTGGCGATCCTGCACCGGAGGGCTCCCGACGGATTCCACAGCTACGGCTATGGCGCGGGCTTCAGCCTGCGCGACGCCTACGACCGCGCAGCAGTCGAGCTCGCCCGGAGCGAAGTCGTGATGCGGCGTTATCTCCGCCTGCAGAACGGGTCGAGAAACACGCTCAACCAGCCGACGGACCTGTTCGAGCGCAGGTGCCTGTATTTCTCGACGGATACGGGGTATCAGCTTTTCGACGTCGCCCGCAAACGGGGAAGCGGCGCGCGGTCGATGCGCATGAAGTTCGTGTTCGACGGAGAGATCCCCGGCGCCTGGACCCGCTACGCGAATGTCTGGCGCGTGGTGGCCGAACCCCCGTCGAACGGCTTCTACACTGGCGGCGACAACTATTTCTTCTGGTGATCGGCCGGGGAAACCGACCAAACCGATGCCGATCATCCTCGAGCGAATCCCCTCGGTGGCGGACCTCCTGAAGGACGCAGCACGCGACCGGAGAACGCTGCCCTACGCGCGCCTGAGGGCGCTCTTCGAGATTTCAATCCCCGAGCGCGATGTCTACGCGACGCTCGAGGCAGCGGGTGACACCCTGGCAAATCCCCGCGTGGCGATGTACACCTCGCTGCTCGCCACGGGACTCCTGGGGCTTCCCCAGACCGCATTTTACACGGCGTATCGCGGCTACCGCTACGTCGAGTTCATGTCCATCGCGCCGGGTGTCATCGATCCCGGCGTCCTGACCGTTGAGCAGCGCTACCGGATGGCGGAATCGGAGCGCGGCAGGGTCTACCGGCACGCGGACTGCCTCCTTGGGGCGACCACCCCGCACCAGCCCGCGTTTCGCTTCCCGGATTCGCCGGAGCAGGCGGCACCGGCCAGTTAAGCGGTCGCAGGGGCGGCCGGCTTCACCGGCGGCCCCCCTTCGCGGGCCCGGTCAGCGATAGACCGGATCGAGCTCCAGCCGGAAGAAGTTCCGTG
The DNA here is from genome assembly GCA_027310745.1 of Opitutaceae bacterium. Lineage (GTDB taxonomy): Bacteria > Verrucomicrobiota > Verrucomicrobiia > Opitutales > Opitutaceae > MWDT01. The sequence continues at coordinate 130,597 of DAIDAF010000013.1, forward strand.
CGTTGGAGAAACTGATCTCCCGGGCCATCGTGCCGACGAGGCCGAGGTCGGACGGCAGTGCCCCGCGGTCGATGTCGCGACCCAGCATGGTGCAGAGCACGCGGCGAAAATATTCGTGGCGCGGATACGAGAGGAAGCTGCGGGAGTCGGTCAGCATGCCTACGAACCGGCGGAGAAGGCCGAGGTTCGAGAGCGCGTCGATCTGCCAGCGCATGCCCTCCTCCTGGTCTAGGAACCACCAGCCGCTGCCGAACTGGATCTTTCCGGCGATGGAGCCGTCCTGGAAGTTGCCGATCATTGTCCCGAACACGTAGTTGTCGGCCGGATTCAGGTTGTAGATGACCATGCGCGGGAGCTCGCCGGTGGAATCGAGGGAGTCGAGGTAGCGTACGAGCGCCTGGGCCTGCGGGTAGTCGCCGATGGAATCGAGGCCGGAATCGGCACCGATCTCGCGGCGAAGGCGGGTGTTGGCGTTTCGCAGGGCGCCGAGGTGCAGCTGCTTGGTCCAGCCGCGCTTCGCGTCCCAGCGTCCGAACTCGCGCATCAGGAAGCTCCGGTAGAGGGCCTGGTTTGCAGGGGCGGCGGTGTGTCCGCAGCGCGCGGCCTCGAAGGCGGCCGCGGCCTGCGCGGCCGTCGCGGGCTCGGACCAGCAGGATTCGAGTCCGTGATCCGAAAGGCGGCATCCGAACGCGTGGAAGGCCTCGTGGCGCTTCTCGAGCGCTGCCAGCAGGTCGTCGAGGCTGGAGATTGAAGCTCCGGTGGCCTGTTCGAGGCGCTCCCGCCAGGCGTTGAACGCGACTGGATCGTCGACCGCGAGGGCCTTGTCAGGGCGGAAGGCGGGGTAGACCTTGGTGCGAAGCCCCGCCGCGCGGATCTTCTCGTGAACCTCGAGCGAGTCGGCGGGATCGTCGGTCGTGCAGACCACCGCCACCTTCTTGTCCCTGAGGATGTCGTGTACTCGGAGTTTGGGCAGCTGGGCGTTTGCGCGCCGCCAGATCTCGTCCGCGTTTGCCGGACAGATGGTGAGGTCGATGTCGAAGTAGCGCTTCAGTTCGAGGTGGGACCAGTGGTACAGCGGGTTTCGAAGCGTGTAGGGCACGGTGGCCACCCAGGCGTCGAACTTCTCGCGCGGCGTGGCGTTGCCGGTGCAGAAGCGCTCGTTGACCCCGTTGCTTCGCATGGCGCGCCACTTGTAATGGTCGCCTCCGAGCCACACCTCCGTCAGGTCGGTGAACTGGTGGTTCTCCGCGATCTGGGTGGGAGGGAGGTGACAGTGGTAGTCGAAGATCGGTTCATCCTTTGCGTAATCGTGGTACAGCTTCCGGGCGGTATCGCCTTCGAGCAGGAAATCCTCGTGGATGAAGGGGCGTGAGGCGCTCATGACGTGAGTCAGGGGTTTGGGGTCAAGGGGCGATGCTTTCGAGCAATTCCTGGTAACTGCGGTAACCCTCGAGGGCCTTGCGCGACCGGGCGCAGCGATCGGCGGGGGCGAGACCCGTGGCTTCGGCAAGGAAGATCAGGTACGCGGCGACGTTCCGGGCGTAGCGCAGGCGGGCTTCCTCGCTGATCGAGTAGAAGCGTGCGCGCTGGCGATAGCCGCCGGGCCCGTGGTCGCCGAGCGCGGCCTTCGCGGCCTTGCCGTCCGACGCGAGGACGAACAGGAAATTGTATTCGAAGAACACCATGTGCTCGGGCGAGGCCTTCAGCTTGGCGAGGGCCTGGCGGCAGGTCTCCGGCGTGGCGAACACGTCGGTCCCCTTGGCGAGCTCGCCAAGGGTGCGCTCGATGTAGCCACGCGCAGTCTTGCGCTCCGTCTCGTCGGCGCTGAACGCCGAGTTGCTGGCGAGTTCGATCGTGAACTGGTACCAGTCGCGCCACAGGGCCTGGTCGGACGGGTTGGAGGAGGCGGCGAGCGCGCGCCCCATCTCGTAGGTGTAGCGACCGCTGGTCTTGATCTCGAGACGCGAGCCCGTGACCTGGCCGATGATCCGGTAGTTCTCCTCCGATTTGCCGGAGCCGGAATGAATTCCGATCGACACGGCGAACTTGGCGCAGACCGCCCACTGCCGCTCGATGAGTTTGCGGAGCTCGTTGTTGTCGGGGTAGGGCAGGTTCTTGAGGAATCCGAACGCCGGCGCCACAAAGTTCACGGGCATATCGAGCGCCTCGCAGAACGCGAGCATCGCGGCGGTGGTCTCGGGCGTGGTGAGGCCGGGAAGTTCGTCGATCGAGAGCTCGCGCAGGTAGGTGCGGCCGACTTCGGCCTCGAAGGCCTTCGCGCGAATGGCCTGATATTTCTGGTCGCGGACCTTCATCTTGCGGAGGCCGGGCCAGACGTAGCAGACGAGGGAGTTGAAGGCGTCCTCATCGAGCGCGACCCCGGCGGCGGCGACGCGTGCGCGGACGGTGGCGAGGAGCTTCGGATCGACCTCGCGGGCGACCCAGTCGGAGCGGGATTTCGCGTCGGACGGGACCTTGGTGATGGCCAGTTCCGGGGAGAGATCGAAGGTGATGTAGCTCGCGAGCAGGCAACCGCGCACGAGGGCGTCTTCGCGGGCGTCGAACTTGCCACCGATCGGCTGGTGGTCGGCGTTGAAGCTCCAGGGGATGCGGCGCAGATGGAAGCCGGTCTTGAGCTTCGAGAGGATCGAGCCGTGGCTCATGCCTTCGACGCTCTGCCCCTGATGCCCCTCGGGCACGTTGGCGCCGAGGAAGGGGAAGGGGACGGAGTCGAGCGAGCCGTCGAGCATCGCATCCACGTCGTACACGAGCTCACGCGGAATGGAGTTCTGGTTGGCCGTGAGACCCAGGCCAAGCGAAGCCATCGCCCACTCGACTGCGGGCCAGTGCAGCGTGGTGAAGCGGGCGCCGACTCCGAGGGTACCCTTGCCGAGAGTGCCGACGGCGGAGGGGAAGATCGTCGACGCGGGATCGTGCTTCAGCACGAGGTTTTTCAACCGCAGCAGATTCTCGAAGGTGGCAGGGAAGGCCCAGGAGCCACCGGGGAGGACGAAGCCCTCGGCGAGGGTCGATTCCACCTTTGCGCCCGCCGCGGGATGAATCACCCACGCATGGTCACCATGGATATCCTCCCAGAGGGCGAGCGTGCCGAACGGCAGGGCGAGCGTGGCCTTCGGGAAGGAGCGTGCCTTGCCCTCGATCAGCGAGTCGCGCAGGCGGTTCGCATCGAGGCAGAAATCGGGGCTGACGCAGGGGTTGGACTTCAGGTCCAGACCATTTGCGAGGAGGAAACGATTGATGGCTTTCATTCGAACGGGATCAGATGCTCATCGAGTTGAAACCGCCGTCGACGACGACCTCGGTTCCGGTGATGAAGCCGCCGGCGCGGTCGCTGGCGAGGAGGAGGGTGGCGCCGACGAGCTCGTCGGCGTTGCCGAAGCGCTTCATGGGCGTGTGCCCCATGATCGAGGCGACGCGCTCGGGGGTGAGCACCTTGCGGTTCTGCTCGGCGGGGAAGAAGCCGGGGACGAGGGTGTTGACGCGCACGCCGTGCGGCGCCCACTCGCGGGCGAGGTTCTTGCCGAGATTGTGCACCGCGGCCTTGGACGCTGAGTAGGTGAAAACCCGTGACAGAGGCGTCAGGCCGGACATGGATCCCACGTTGATGATGGAACCGCCCTTTCCGGTCGTTACCAAATGTCGGCCGAAGACCTGGCAGGCGAGCATGACCGCCTTGACGTTCACCTTCAGGATGCGGTCGATCTCGTCCTCGGGAATGTCCAGGAACGGCGTGGCGGAGTTGACGCCTGCGCCGTTCACGAGGATGTCCACGCGGCCCTCGCGCTTGAGGACCTCTGCGAGCAGGCCTTCGAGTGCGGCCTTTTCGGAGGCCTCGGCGGCGTGGAACCAGGCCTTGCCGCCCGCGTCGTGGATGCGCTTCAGGCGCGCGGCGGCCTTGTCGGGATTGCGTCCGACGAGGACGACCGAGGCGCCCGCGGCGGCGAGACCCTCGGCCATTGCGCCGCAGAGCTCACCGGTTCCGCCGATGACGACGGCGACGCGTTGATCGAGGGAGTAGAGGGAGCGGATGAGATCGTTTTTGACCGAGGAGGGAGAGCCGGAGGCGGACATGGTGGAGAGGACGATGGGTTGGGTTAGCGGACGACGCGGGCGGAGCCGCCGGAGATGAGTTTCTCGACCTCCTTGCGGGTGGCCATCGACGTGTCGCCCGGGGTGGTCGAAGCGTGGGCGCCGTGGGCGGCACCGTAGTCGACGGCCTTTTTCGGGTCGTTGAACTGCAGGAAGCCGAAGGCGAGACCGCTGGCGAAGCTGTCGCCGCCTCCGACGCGGTCGAGGATTTCCATCTCGGGATACTTGCGGCTCTCGTGGAACGTGCCGTCGTGCCAGCAGATCGCGCTCCAGTCGTTCTTGGTTGCGGTAATCACGCGGCGCAGGGTGGTGGCGGCGACCTTGAAGTTGGGGAACTCCTTCACGGCGGTGCCGATCATTTTCTTGAAAGCCTCGGTCTCGATCGTGCTGAGGTTGTGATCGGCGCCCTCGACCTCGAAGCCGAGGGAGGCGGTGAAGTCCTCCTCGTTGCCGATCATCACGTCGACGTGCTTTGCGATCTCGCGATTGACCTGCTGGGCCTTCTTGAGGCCGCCGATGCTCTTCCAGAGCGACGGACGGTAGTTGAGGTCGTAGCTGACGATCGTGCCGTGCTTCTTGGCGGCCTGGACGGCCTCGATGGTGAGGGCCGCGGTGGTCTCGGAGAGCGCGGCGAAGATGCCGCCGGTGTGGAACCAGCGCACGCCGAGTTTTCCGAAGATGTGCTCCCAGTCGAAGTCGCCGGGCTTGAGCTGGCTGGCGGCGGTGTTGCCGCGATCGGGCACGCCGACGGCGCCGCGCAGGCCGAAGCCGCGCTCGGTGAAATTCAGGCCGTTGCGGACGGTGCGGCCGATGCCGTCGTCCTCGCGCCACTTGATGAAGTCGGTGGCGACGCCGCCCTGCATGACGAAGTCCTCGAGCAGGTGGCCGACCTCGTTGTCGACGAAGGCGGTGCAGACCGCGGTGCGCAGGCCGAAGCATTTGCGCAGCCCGCGGGCGACGTTGTATTCACCGCCGCCCTCCCAGACCTTGAATTCGCGGGTGGTGCGGACGCGACCTTCGCCGGGATCGAGGCGGAGCATGATTTCGCCGAGCGAGAGCTGGTCGAAGGCGGCTTGTTGGGCGGATTTGATCGTGAGTGACATGGGCGGAAGAGGGGTGGGGGCCGGCAGCATGGGTTGAGCCGCCGGCCGCGTTGAGGAAGTTGGTGGTCGACGTTGAGGAAAGGCGCCGGGGCTGGGAGGGTCAGACCTCGAACGTCTTCAGGCTCCCGAGGGCGATCTCGGCGTGGCCGGCCTCGCGGGCGAGTTCATTGAGCGAGTCGATTTCGGCGTGGCTGAAGAGCAGGCCGCCGGCCTTGGCGGACCGCGCGCCCCACTCGGCCTCGAGCTGGCCGGGGAGCATGCAGCGCTCGTTTCCGTGGCCGAGGATGTCCCCGATCACGGCTTTCACGTTCTGCGACTGGTTGCGTCCGAAGGCGAAGGCGCCGGCGTTCATGGCCTCGGGGCGCCACACCTGGAAGAAGAAGCAGCAGGTGTGTTTGTCCTCGGGGGCCTGGTCCCAGCGATTGCGGATGGTGGGAATGGAGCCGCCGATGAAGGCCGCGACGATCTCGTTGATGAGCGACATTCCGTAGCCCTTGTGTGCGCCGAACGGGAGCAGCGACACGGCCGCGGACGGGTCGGTGGTCGGATTGCCATCCTTGTCGACGGCGGCCATCGGGGGAAGCGTCTTGCCCTCGCGCTTGAGCTGCTGGACGCGGCCCATCGCGACCACGGAGGTGGCCCAGTCGATTACGATCGGGTAACCGACGGCGTCGGCGGTCGGGAAGCCCCAGGAGTGGGGGTTCGTGCCGAGCGTCGGATACTTGCCGCCAAACGGGACGACTTCCGCGAGCGCGGCGGTGCAGTTCGTGTAGGCGATGTAGCCCTTGCGCGCGGCGTCCATCACGTAGCCGCCGCCCCACAGGTAATGGAAGGCATTGTCGACGGACACCATGCCGACGCCGTACTTGTCGGCGAGCTCCATGGCGCGGTCCATCGCGGCATAGGCGGTGGCCTGGCCGAGCTTGCGGTTGGCATTCCAGATCTCGCTGGCGGCGTACTTCGTGGGCTTCACCTCGATGGCGGCGCCGGGTTTGCAGCCCAGCGCACCGCTGCCGAAGAGATGGTCCAGGTGCAGGGCCTTGATCGCGTTGTGGGTGCGGATGCCGTGGCGGGTGGCCTCGGAGCAGAAGCGCGCGCCGAGCGCGGATTCCTCGGCGGTGTAGCCACGCTTGCGATACGCGGCGGCGACCAGGGCATTGTGCTGCTCGACGGGGAGGACGTGGAAGGTTTCGCTCATGATGACGGAGAAGGGTTGGCCGGCACTCAGGCCTGGCGGATCTTGACCTCGGGATTGGCCTGGGCGAGGGGCGCCTTGCCCGAGAGGATGTTGAGGAGATTGGTGACCGCGGCGGTGGCCTGGCGGGCGACGCTCTCGTAGGTGCGCGAGCCGACGTGCGGGGTCACGATGCAGTTCGGGTGGCGCGGGAGCGGGTGGTCCGGAGGCGGCGGTTCAATGTCGAGCACGTCGGTGCCGTAGCCGCCGACCTGGCCCGAGTTGAGGGCTGCCACGATGTCGGGCGTCTTCACGATCTCGCCACGGGCGCAGTTCAGGAGGATCACGCCCTTCTTCATCTTCGCGATGCTGGCCGCGCAGACGAGGTCGCGCGTCTCAGGGGTGAGGTTGGTGTGTAGGGAAATGTAATCGGCGGCGGCGTAGACCTCGTCGAGCGTGGCGGCGCGACGAACGGAATTGCGGTCCGCAAAGGCTTGGTCCCAGTACAGGTCATAGCCGATGACGGACATCCCGAAGGCGCGGGCGCGGATGGCGACCTCCTTGCCGATGCGGCCCATGCCGATGATGCCGATGGTCTTCTCGTAGAGCTCGTGCCCGGTCTTGCGCTTCCACTCGCCGCGACGGGTGGCGTCGGTCTGGACGAGCAGATTCTTTTCCAGTGCGAGAAGCAGGAGGAAGCAGTGTTCGGCCACTGTCGTGTGGTTTACGCCGGGCGTGAACAGCACCGGGATGCCGAACTCGGTGGCGGACTTCACGTCGATCTTGTCCAGGCCGATGCCGTATTTGGAAATGACGCGCAGCCGGGGCAGGGACTTGGTGAGCACGGCGCGGGTGATCGCGTCGTCGCCGCAGAGGAAGGCGTCGAACTGGCCGGCCAGTTCGAGCATGCGCGACTCGGGCAGGGGCCCGCGTTCGCGGACGATTTCAAAGCCGGCGCCCTCGAGAAGCGAGTGATGGGGCCCTGGCGTATCCTGGAATGAGGTGGTGGTGAGAAGGACTCGGAACATGGTGGTAAAAAGCAGGGAAACACGGTGAGTATAGCGGATGGGTGGCTGTTTTTGCTTCCCAATTTACGTAGATTTATTCCCATTTCGCGCATGGACAGCACGCGCCCCCAGAGGGCCAGGAAGCTTCGTATTGCGGCCTTCGTGACGATTGAACTCGAACACGGCCGGGGAATTTTGCGCGGGATCGCCCACCATTTCAGGAATCGGCCGGAGGTGACGGTGCTTCGGTACGGGCAGACGCAGGGCTATGAGCTCGAGGCGCTTCAGGGCATGCGTCTGGACGGAATCATCGCCAAGGTGGGCACCGCGCGCGACGTCGGTGTATTCGGTCAGCTGGGACTGCCGGTGATCAACATCTCGGGGCAGATGAACCCGAGGGACGTGCCGCAGGTGAATTCCGACGACCGCAGGGTGGGGGCGATCGCGTTGGATCATTTCTTCCGGCGAGGGTATCGGAATGTGGCCTACTGCGGAAACGCGCGGCATGCGGCCTCGCGGCTCCGGCTTGCGGGCTTCGAGGCGGCGGCGAAGGCGGCCGGCGTGGCCGGCGAGGTGCCGGCTCTGTTCATTCCGAAGGGCGATCAGAACACGCCGTATGCGGACTCGGTGCGCGTGGCGCTCGACTCGTGGCTCCGGTCGCTCCCCCGGCCGGTCGGCGTCTTTGCGTTCACGGACCGGGTCGCGCTCGAGCTGGCCGAGGCCTGCGGACGCGAGGGGCTGCGGATCCCGGAGGAGGTGGCGCTGCTCGGCGTCGGGGACGACCTCACCCGAATCGATTTCGCCCCGGTGGCGCTCTCGAGCATCCGCCTGAACACCGAGCGGATCGGCACGCTCGCGGCGGAGGCGCTGGACCGCTGGATCGCCACCGGCATGCGGCCGGGCGATGTGATGGTGCCACCGAAGAAGATCATCACGCGGCGTTCCAGCGACCACTATGCGGTGGCCGACGACGGCGTGTCGCAGGCCTTGGACTACCTGCGGGAGAATCTCGCGAATCCCATCTACGTGGACGAAGTGGCGGTGGCCGCCGGGGTGTCGCGCCGCGCGCTCGAACTTCGCTTCCGTCGGGCGCTGGGCACGAGCGTGAATTCGGAGGCGCTTCGCATGAAGATGGAATGCGCCGCCGAACTCTTGGAGGATCCGGGCACGCAGGTGACCGAGGTGGCCTTCAAGCTGGGCTTTGGAAGCCTGAAGGATTTTTCGCGCGCCTTCTCCCGCTACTATTCGCATAGCCCGCGCGAGCACCGCGCCCGGTCGATCGAGGGCAAAGGCGGAGCGCTGACGGCGCAACGCTGAGGGCGGCAGGCCGCGGACGCGCTCAAGGCAGCTTCGACTGCAGCAGCTTGCTGACCTGGGAGAAATCGATCTGAGCGGCCTCGGGGCGCTTCTTCAGCAGACCGATGACCTTGCCCATTTCCTTCTTCGAGGCGGCGCCGCTCTCCTGGATGGCGGCCGCGATAAGGGCTTCGAGCTGGGCGCCTTCGATCGACTGGGGAAGGTATTTGGACAGCAGCTGGATCTCCGCCTTGTTGGCGTCGATCAGGTCCGTGCGGCCCCCTTTTTCGAATTGCGCGATGGCGTCGGTCAGGTTCTTGACCGCCTTGCGGAGCGTGGCGACGACCATGGCATCGTCGATTTCCTTGTTTGCGTCCATCGCGGCACGCTTCACGGCGGCATCGGCCGTGCGCAGCATGGTGGTGGTGGCAGAGTCCCGCGCCTTCATGGCCGTCACGATGTCGGCCCGGAGCTGTTCATAAATGGTAGCCATTGCGCAAGGGATGGCGTGAAGCCCCGATGCTGTCGAGCATCCTGCGGGGGGCGCAGGCCTACACGTAGAGGTAAACGTAGATCGACAGGATCATCGCAATGGCCCCGGCGGCGGCGGCGATGCCCCAGAGCAGGCTCTTGTTTCGAGCCGCCATGGCGAAGGTGGCGACGATCACGGCGACCTGCGCGGCGAGCATGCCCATGAAGAACTGTTCGCTGCGACGGTGGTGCCGTTCGGCGGAGAAATTGCCTTTCCGAACTTCGAGCTCGAGCAGCAGCGCGATTCGTTGGTTGTCCGCCGCTTCGATGGCGTAGTGCGCGGACAGGTACTTGAGGTCGGCCGCGGCGAATGCAGCTGAGGCGGCGCGGGCGCTCGCACTGGGGGGGAGCTGAGCGATGAGATGCCCGAGCTGGGCAATCGTGCGCCCCTCGGCCTTTGACACCCCATCGGCCTTGCGCACGTGGTCGCGAGCCGCCTCGAGCGCGGCGTCGATCACCCGGTCTGGCACAGGGACCAGGATGTCGGAAATCGCAGACTCGGACCGCGATTGCTCGACGGCCTCGATGGCCTTCGCAAGACGGGGATCAAGTGGCACGGCGGTGAGCCGTCGGGGCTCTCCCGTCCGGAGCGCGTCGACCGCCGCAGCGCCGTCGGGCGAGCCGATCAGCTGATCGAACGACTTCACCCAGGCCGTTGCGCCGGACCAGTCAGTCGGTGCGAGCGAACGCAGTTCCGCGTCGCCCGGCAGACGCTGCGGGTTATCGCGCAGGTCGAGAAGGAGAAGCGTGTCGCCGTGGACGGTTTCCCGCAGGCGCTTGGCCTGGAAATACGCCCATTGATCGCCAGCCTTGGACTGTTGCTGGGCTGCGAGAGAACGATCGTATTGGGCCCGCGTCATCTCGCTGGTGGACAAACCCGCCAGCATGGTTGCGATGACGGTCATCACGATCGGAGTGGCGGCGAAGATCTTGCCCCACAGGTTTGATGGCACGTCCGCTTTCAGGGATTCGGGAATCGTGATTTTCATCGGGTGCGTCGGCATGGTCCGCCGGTTGTCCCCCGATGGTCAATACTGTCGGCTCTGAAGTCCGGTGCGCCGCGCGTAACCAGTGGACCGCCCCGTGGCGTCCCAGAAGCGGGATCGGGATATCCCACGACCGCGCCGTAACCGGGGTCGGTCGGAAGGCGTCAAGAAGTCGAAATATCGTAAGATGCTTAATAAAAGCAGCTAAGGATAGTCAGTAGCGCTTGGCACAGCCCATGCAATAGATCCTTCAGCAACCAAACCAATCCTATGAAATCCTCACGTGCTCTCATCCTCGCCATTGCCGCCGCCTTCATCGGTCTCGCGTTCTCGCCCCTGTGTAATCGCTGCTTCGAACTGTTCAGCAGTGCCGAAGGGCTGATCTCGTTCTATGCGCTGGCGGGAATCCTCCTGCTGGGCATCGGCGACTACGCCTCGCGTCGGATTCACTCGCGCCGGTCGTGACCCGATCCTCGGGGCGACCGGGTCCGCCTTCGGCGCGGACAGCGGCACGGTCATCAGGCAACCGTCAGAAGGATGCCGATGATCACCCCGATTACCGCCGGCAGCTTCCTGCCGCCGTTTCGTTCCTTGAAGAAGAAGAGACCTCCCGCAAATGCCACCAGGGTGCTCCCGCGCCGCAGGCTCGAGACGAGCGACACCAGGGCTTCGGGGCTGCGGAGGGCCGAAAAGTAGAGGTAGTCGGAGACAAGCAGCGCGAGCGCGATGAGCGGAATGCTCCAGCGCCAGTGAAACTCGTTTCGCGGCCACCAGCGGCGTTTCCATCCGATCGCGGGAATCAGGAAAAACACCGCCAGATAGATCGAGAACCACGCCTGCACGGTGGGCGTTCGAAAGTGCAGATGCCCCAGCAGGTACTTGTCGAAGATCGCGCTGGCGACGCCAAAGGCCGTCCCGATCGCAAGGACTCCGATCCATTTGTTTCGGTGAAACTCGATGCCCTCCTCGCGCCCCGCCAGCGACAGCGCGACGCACGACGCGATGGTCACCAGAATGCCGACGGTCTCGAGCACCGTTGGGCGTTCGCCCAACGCCACCAGGGCCGCCACGAAAACCCACACCGGCGCCGTCGAACGCACGGGCGATGCGATGGACAGCGGGAGGTGTTTCATCGCGAAATAGGTGGCGACCCACGATGCCGCCACGATGGCCGACTTGGACGCCATCAGGAGGTGCCCCTTCAGCGAAAGGGGGTCGGTGACCAGTTCCCTGGGCAGGAGGCCCGGGTGGACAGCCTGGATCGTCATCAGCACGATCCACACGCTGGCGCCGGTCACTGTGCTGAAGAACAGGACCGGCAGCACCGCGTTGTGATTCACCGCGTGCTTGGTGAACAGTTCGTAGGCGCCGAGAAAGAGCGCGGCGAGCAGCGTGAGGATGACCCAGTGCATGCGGGAAACCGGGAGGCTTGAAGGGCGTGCGTCGCGGCATCAAGCGTCGAGATCGACCGCCTGGGCGCCGCCGTTGCGCAGGATTCAGCCCGCCTGAAGCTCAACCCGAACGACTCCGGCAGCCTCGCGGGCCCGAGTGCGCGCCTGGTCGATATCGTCTCCACTCGAAACCACGACAGCGAGCCGTCGGTGTCCCCGGCATTCGGGTTTTCCGAACAACCGCACCTGCGTCTCCGGGATCGCGAGGGCGGTGTCGATTCCCGAAAACCGGGGCACGCCATCGCCATGGCCCAGGATTGCCACGCTGAACGATGGCCGTTGCAGGCGGATGGGCGGGAGCGGCAGGCCGAGGATGGCACGTGCGTGGAGGGCGAACTCGGAGAGAGGCTGGCTGCCCAGCGTCACGAGCCCGGTGTCATGGGGCCTCGGACTGACCTCACTGAAGATCACCTCATCGCCTCGGACGAAGCACTCGACTCCGAAAATACCCCAGCCGCCGAGCGCGCCCACGACGGTACGCGCGATGGTCTGGGCCCGCTCCCATGCGGTGGGGCTCATGGCGCAGGGTTGCCAGCTCTCCCGGTAATCGCCGTCGACCTGCACGTGTCCGACCGGAAGGCAGCACTGGATTCCGTTGGATGCGGAAACCGTGAGGACGGTGATCTCGTAATCAAACGTGATGAATCCCTCGACGATGCAGCGGCCTCCGCCCGCGCGGGAGCCCTCCTGGGCGTAACGCCAGGCCTTGGGCAGTTCGCGGGCGCTGCGGACGATGCTCTGGCCGTGGCCGCTGGAGGACATGAGGGGTTTGAGGACGCAGGGGAATCCCAGTTCGTCTCCCGCGGCGAGCGCCTCCGCCTCGGAGCCGACGAAACGATAGGGCGACACAGGCAGGAGCAGCTCCTCGGCGGCGAGCCGGCGAATTCCCTCGCGGTTCATCGTCAGCCTGGCGGCCCGCGCGGTGGGGACGACCCGCTGGCCCCGTGTCTCCAGTTCGACCAGCACGTCGGTCGCGATCGCCTCGATTTCGGGGACGATCAGATCGGGCTTCTCGAGCTCGACGATCCGGCGCAGGGCCATGCCGTCGAGCATCGGGAAGACATGGCTGCGATGCGCCACCTGCATGGCGGGTGCGCCCTCATAGCGATCGCAGGCGATCACCTCGCAGCCGAAACGCTGCAGCTCGATCGTGAGCTCCTTGCCCAGCTCGCCGGAGCCGAGGAGGAGCACGCGTGTCGCAGATGCCGTGTTGGGCGTGCCGAAAGTGCCGGGTGTGAACATGCCGCGATGTTTCGGTTCCGGAGCCCGGATGCAAACCCGATCGGGCGGGGGCCCGGCCCCGGAGCCCTGTCCCGGCGAAACGCCTAATCGTCTCGTAGTACGATAGATCGTACGCGCGGGCATTGACTTCCAGGGCGGATCGGCCAGTGTCGCCGGAATGGCCCGCACGCAATCCAATCACCGTGTCTCCCTCGAGGATTACCGGACGCTTGCCGACTTTCGTTACGCGTTGCGCAAGTTCCTCAATTTCAGCGCCGAGGCGGCACAGGGCGCGGGGCTGACGCCGCGCCAACACCAGGTCCTGCTCGCGATCAAGGGCTTCCCGGAGCGTGACCATGCCTCGATCGGCGAACTGGCCGAGCGGCTCCAGCTCCGGCATCACAGCACGGTCGGTCTGGTGGACCGTCTCGAACAGCGCCGCCTGGTAAAACGCACGGTCGCCCCGGAAGATCGGCGCAAGGTCTGGGTGTCGCTTACCGACAAGGGCGAGAAGCTGATCGGCGGACTCTCGGCAGCCCACAAGCGCGAGCTGATTGAGTTTGGTCCGGAGCTGCGCAAGTTGCTCCGCCGCCTCGGAAGCTGACCGCAGCGGTCAGGTGCCGATGGGCGCGACCCCGTCGAAGCGAAGCACGGGGCGGTTTTCGGTGCGAGATCTCGCGAGATCGACGCCGAGTCGCAATTCCCAGTCGTTGACTTCATCCGGGTCGACGAGCACTTGGGCGATCCGCCACTCGCCAGGAGTGGATTCCTCGTCGAGATGGGTGTGCACGGCCGACCGCCCTGCGGGATCCAGGCGGAGCCGTCCGTGGGTGTCGAAGTAGGGCGCGAACGCGGCCTCCAGCGCGCGGGCCTCGGCTGAGGCAGGCTCGCCATCGGCGCTCGCTCCGGCCTCGCCACTGCGCAGGCGCTCCGCCGCGCTCTCCCAGTCGCGGGCCACCACATCTTGGAGAAATGCAAAGATCGCCGCGCGAATAAGGCGGAGAAACGCGGGTCGGTCGCGGACCAGGTCGTAGGTCGACGGACGGGCCGGTTTCTCGGCCGCGTCGGCAGCGACGAACTCCGGATTCCTGAGCCGTTCCCATTCCTCGAGCAGGCTCGAATCGATGCCGCGGATGAGCTCGCGGAGATAGTCCTCCATCTCGATCACCTCGGGCGTTTTTCGGGCGTCGGGCACGGTCTGCGAAAGCACCTTCCACACCTGCGACAGGTGACGCAGCAGCAGGCCTTCCATGCGCTCGAGTCCGTATTCGCGGACATAGTCGGCGAACGACAGGTAGCGCTCGAACATCTCCCGGGCGATGGACTTTGGCCGCACGTTCTCGGTACCGACCCACGGGTGTGCGGCGGAAAAACGGTTGAAGGTCTCGTAGAGGAATTCGCTCATCGGCTTCGGATGCTCGATCTGCTCGAGCTTTTCCATGCGCTCCTCGTACGGGATGTCGGCCGCCTTCATCTCCGCGAGTTTCGTGGTCTTCAGGAGGTCCACCTGGCGTCGGAGGATGGCGTCGGGATTCTCCACGATCGCCTCGCAGAGCGTGAGCACCGCCAGCGGGTAGTCGGGCGCGGCCGCGTCGAGCAGGGCGAGCGTGTCGAGGAGGTAGAGCGAGAGCGTCTGATGAAGGGAAAAGTCGTCCTGGAGCTCGACGTTGACGCGGAGATTCCGCCCCGACGGCTGCGGTGGGATCCACTCGATGATCCGGCGGTCGAGCAGGGAGCGGAACAGCTGCCAGGCCTTTGTGCGGAGGCGGGTCTTTCTCGCGGCGCTCTCGTGACAGGTGGCGAGTATCCGGCGCATCTCGCGGCATCCGTCGCCATCGCGCGAGAGCACCTGCAGCAGCATGCCATGGGTGACCTCGAAGCGGGAAACCAACTGTTCCGTCGGGGCGTTCATCAGTTTCTCGAACGTGGCCGCGTCCCAGCCCACGAAGCCCTCAGGCGCGCGGGCCTTCACAAGTTTTTTCTTCTTCTTCGGATCGGAGGCGGCCTTTTCCTCGGCGCGTTTGTTCTCGATGACGTGCTCCGGTGCCTGGATGACGACGTAGCCGATGTCGTCGTAGCCGCGCCGTCCCGCGCGGCCGGCGACCTGACGGAAATCGCGCACGCTCAGGATGGCCGCCTTTTGGCCGTCGTATTTGAACAACTGGGTGAAGACGACGGTTCGGATGGGGACGTTGATGCCGACGCCGAGGGTGTCGGTGCCGCAGATGAGTTTGAGGAGGCCGCGCTGGGCGAGCCGCTCGGCGAGCACGCGGTACTTGGGGAGGAGCCCGGCGTGATGCACGCCGATGCCGTGGCGCAGCCAGCGCTTGATGTCCTTACCGTAAGGACTGTTGAACTTCACGCGTTCGAGCTCGGCGGCGATGGCGGCCTTCTCCTCCTTGGTGCAGAGATTGAGGCTCATCCAGTCCTGGGCGCCTTCCGAGGCGGAGCGCTGCGTGAAATAGACGAGGTAGATCGGGGCCTTGCGCTCCTGCAGCAGACCGGCGATGCGCTCCGTGAGGGGGGTCTCCGAGTACTCGAAGGCGAGGGGCACCGGCCGCCGGTCGCTGCGCACCGTGACGGCCTCCGTGCCGGTTAGGCGCTGGAGTTCACGTTCGAAGAAGTCCGTCGAGCCGAGGGTAGCGGACATCAGCAGAAACCGGGCGCCCGGCATCGTGAGCAGCGGCACCTGCCACGCGTATCCACGTTCCGGATCCGAGTAGTAGTGAAATTCGTCCATGATCACCGCGGCAAACGGATCGCGGTCGCCGCGCGAGAGGGCGATGTTGGAGAGGATCTCCGCGGTGCAGCAGAGGATGGGCGCGCCGGCATTCACCGAGGCGTCCCCGGTCATCATGCCGACGTTCTCCGGTCCGAAATCCCGGCACAGCGACAGGAATTTCTCGTTCACCAGAGCCTTGATGGGACAGGTATACACCGAGCGGCGCCCCTCGCAGAGCGCCTTGAAATGAAACGCCATCGCGACGAGCGATTTTCCCGAGCCGGTCGGGGTGTTCAGGATGACGTTGTGGCCGGCGAACAGCTCGAGCACGGCCTCCTCCTGTTCCGGGTAGAGCGTGAGTCCCCGCTGGCTTGTCGCCTCGATGAACCGCTCGAGCGCAGCGTCGGGACCGGGGTTGCCCGGCGGCGGCTGAAGCGGCGGAGTGGCGGGAGCGGAGGACATTCGGACCAGCAGGTCCGGGACCGTCGCGGGAAGCAAGTCTCGGCGCAGTGAATTCAGCCCAAAAGCCGCGGTCGCGGATGCGCGAGTGCGGGAGAACGCTCGCTCCCCGATGCGCAGGCGCCATCCCTTCAGCCGACAGGCTGATCACCCTGGCATCGGGAGATTGGATGCCAGGGAATCTCGTCGAGCAGTTCGTCCAGCGGCCTCGAGAGGAAACCGGCTTCCATGCAGGAGCTGAGTTCCGCGTCGAGCCGGCCGAGCAGCGGATCCTGTTCGATCGCTCCGAGCGCCTTGTCGTCGTCGCCGAGCCGCGAATCGAGTTCGCCGAACTGCGCGAGGGTCAGGCGCTCGAGGGAGCGGGTCGGCAGGTATCGACGTTCCGACGACGCATCCTCGGCCTCGGACTGCACCGCGGCGACCAGGTGGAGATCGGCCAGGCGGTTGAGGCACTCGTTCACGATCTGCGTGGGCGCGTGGAGGCGGTCGGCGATCTCGGTGGCGGTGTACGGTTCCTGCGAGTCCTTGAACCGGCGGCAGATCGCGAGGAAGACGGAAAGCGCCAGGCGTTCGCGCAGGTGGTTAGAAAGGCGGTGCCAGCCTGCCTGGCCCGAGAGGAGCCGTGCGTTCTGCACGGCGTAGCTCACCTGCCCACCGATCAGCACGAAGATCCAGAAGACATAAAGACCGAGCATCAGGACCGGAACGATGCCGATCGAGCCGTAGAGACTCCGGGACTGCAGCACCTGCCTGAAATAGAAAAACGCGAAGAGATTGTTGGCAAAGATCAGGGTCGTGACCACCGCGGAGCCGGTGAGGGCGGCGTGCCACCGGACCTCCGTGTTGGGGACGTACCGGTAGAACAGCGTGAGGACGAAGATCACGAAGGCCACCGAGCACAGGGGCAGGGCCCAGCGGACGAAATGAAGCAGGTCGGTGCCGTAGGGCAGCTTTCCGAGGAAGATGCTGACGAACGCGCCCGCCCCCAGGGCCGTCAGGGAAAGGAAGAAGACGATAGCGCCGAAGGTGACGAGGGTCCAGTAGACGACGATGCGCACCAGCCAACTTCGGCCCCGGCGCACGCCCCAGATCTCGTTGAAGGCGTTTTCGACCGACGTGAAGAGCATCAGGACAATGAATACGAGCGAGATGGCGCCGAGGGTGCCCGCCGCGCCCGACCTGGAGCCTTTTACGAAGCCGTTGATCAGCTCGACAATCGCGGGGTGGCGGTTCAGCGCGGCGGCGGTCTTGGCCGAGGCGTCGGCCTTCGAGACCTTCTCGAATTCGGCGACGGACGGAGCGACAAATTCGATGACCTTGTGAATGCCGTTCACTGCGGTCGCGGGATCCTTCTTGTTGAGGACGAAGCCGGCAAAAATCATCACGATCGCGACCAGCGGGCCCAGCGCCAGCATCGAGCTGTAACTGAGGGCCGCCGCCCGGATCATCGCCTTGGTTTCCCTGAATACGCGTCCGGTGATCAGGACCCCGCGCAGCAGCGCATAGAGAAAACCGCGTGGAGAACGGTCGCCGAGGTGCTCATGCCGCCAGATTTCCTGGCGCCAGAACGAGCTGCTGAGGGCGGCGGGTCTGGCTTTGTCTGCCATGCTAACGGATGAGAAGCCAGGTCAGCACGCCCATGCCACCAAGCCCGAGCACGAGCCCGAGGGCAACCGGACCATAACTCAGGAAGACCGTGCAAATATACAGCCCCGCCGAGCCCGCGATGGCCGCAATCAGCGGAAGCGTCTGTCCGTGGGTGTAGAACAGGAAGGCCATGAACCCCAGCCCGAGCATCGCGCGGAAGCGGACAAAGGGGTAGGCGCTCACGACGCCGAGGATCAGCAGGATGGCGAGGAAGAGGTCGATGAGCCCGAGCGCCACCAGCGGGTGCTCGAGAAGCTTGGCCGGCGTGAATGCGGTCAACACGTCGATGGCCGGAATGATTTCGCCCGCCATGGCGATGAGCAGGATCGCGATGGCCCCCCACAGTCCGATCTTCGCGCAGCGGTCGACCATGACGAGGTGGCTGCCCTTCTCGCGGGTGTCGTCCGTGCGCGCCTCGGCAGCCGCGAGCATGTCGTGGACGTCGATCCCAGGGTGGTCCTCATGCGGCTTGTTCAGCGAGGGAACCGCGGCGTCCTTTTTCAACGTGAGCCGTTTTTTCTCGGGAAACAGGGCGGCCCTGAGATCGGGATTGTCTCCGATGGCCACCCACTTCTCATCCATGGCCTCGTAGTAGAGGGTGTCGACCGTGACCTGCCCGGTCTCGCCCAGGGAGACGAGCTGTTCGAGATTGAAAGGCCCGCGGGCTTCGGTCTCCGAAGCGTTTCGAATGTAGAATTCCTTCGTGGCCATGGGGGAGCGCGATGGTGTTTGGGGGTGGTGCCGCGCGCAAGCGCGATCTCATGGCAGGCGGGCCGAAATCAGATCTTGTCGCCGCCCCCCCGCAGCTTGGAAAGCAGGCCATGCCTGGGGCTTGCGACCGCCGAAAAGAAAAACACGAAGCCCAGGCAAAGCACGATGCTCGCCCCGCTCGGGAAACCGGCATGGTAGCTGATCAGTATTCCCGCGACGGCACACAGGACGGCGATGCCCGACGAGATGGCCAGCAGGCTCCGGAGGTGGTCGCTCCAGAGGTAGGCGCTCACGGCCGGGAGTAGGAACAGGCCGAGCGAAAGGACGATTCCCATCGTCTGGAGCGAAGCGACGAGGTTCAGGACGACCAGGGTCAGGAGCCCCAGATGCACGAGTCCGCCCCGGCCGCCGGTCGCGCGGTAGAATACGGGATCAAAGGTCTCCAGCACGATGTGCCGGTACCCCACCACGAACACCAGCACGGTGACTGCAGTCGTGGCGGCGGTGAGGGCGATATCCGAGGAGCTCACCGCGAGCACGTTGCCGAACAGGAACTCAAGGATGTTCAGCCGAGTCCGCGCCAGGTTGATCAGTGCGACGCCGGCGCCGAAGAGCACGACGAAGAGGGCGCCGAAGGCGGCGTCCTCCTTCACCCGCGTGAGTCGGCTGAGCAGGGCGCTTCCGAGCGCGGTGAGCAGGCCGGCGAACAGGGCGCCGGTGAAGAGCGCGGGCAGGCTGGGTCCGAACAGCAGGTAGGCCGCCGCGATGCCGGGCAGCAGGGAGTGGGCGAGGGCGTCGCCCATGAGCGAAAGCCGGCGGAGGACGAGCACGCATCCCAGCAGGCCGCCGCTGATCCCCAGCAGTACGGCGGTCAGGAGCCCGCGCTGCATGAAGTCGTAGCGGAACGGTGCGATCAGAAATTCGGATACGCTCATGAGGGGAATCGTGCGGTCCGCACGAGACTGATGTCGCCCCCGTGGGCGCAGTGGCTGCCCAGGAACGCCGTCTCGAGATTCGCCTCCGACAGGGCATCGGCGACCGGACCGGCGGCGACCAGGTGGGTGGCGAGCAGGACGCCCATCTCGAAGTGCCGGCGCGCGAGCTCGATGTCGTGGATCGCGGCCACGACCGTGCGCCCCTGCGCCTTCCAACCCAGCAGAATGTGCGTCAGTTCCTCCGTCGCGAAGCGATCGAGCCCGTTGAAAGGTTCGTCGAGGAGGAAGATGTCGGCGCCCTGGGCGAGGGCCCGCGCGAGGAATACGCGCTGTTGCTGGCCACCCGAGAGCATGCGGATCTGGCGCGCGGCGAGCGGCACCAGCGCAAGTTCCTCGAGCGCTCGCTCGATCCGTTCATGGTCGGACGGACGAAGTCGCCGGCCAAGCCCCAGCGAGGGATAGCGCCCCTGCTCCACGACTTCGCGGACGGTGATCGGGAAGTCCCAGTCGATCGTCTGGCGCTGCGGCAGGTAGGCGAGACGCGGCAGCACGTGCTGCGGATGGGAGTCGCCGATCCGGATTTCCCCGCGCGTCAACCGGAGCCAGCCCAGGATCGCTTTGAGCAGGGTGCTCTTCCCCGCACCGTTTGGACCCGCAACCGCCGTCAGGCTCCCGCACGGAATGTCGACACTCACGCCATCGAGCGCGGTCACGCGTCCGTAGCGGGCCGTGACGTCGCGGCAGCGGATGATGTTGTGGAGGTCGTTGCTCAAGTGGCTTGGCAAGCCACCATAGCAAAAGCGTCAAGAGGAGTCGGCAAGCTTCAAGCCACGCGTCGTAGCGAGCGGATCTGCGCGATCAACTGATGCACGTTCTCTGGTGCGATTCGCCGGGTCACCACGGTCCGCGGATAGTTGTACTCGATGTCGAGGTGGACGCCGTCCTCGGAGCCCGGCCGCACGAAGTCCTGCACGAAATCCATCCCGCCCCGCGGCTTGATCCAACGATAGTAGATGTCCGCGTCCTCGGATTCGATCACCACGTCGTCGTGAAAAAACACGTTGCAGTACAAGGTCAGGTCGCGAAACGACGTGAACCAGGTCGGCGGATTTACCAGCACGTCGCGGATTATTAGCGTCATGACAGCCTCCTCTTAAGCACGTCTACTGCCAATAACGTCACACGAGCCGCGGAGGATAACGCCGAACCGGTTGCAATAGTACGTAGAACGCAGGGCGGACACTGCGCGCGCGCGGGATTCGCGGACCGGACAAGCGCGGGCTTGTTTCGGAGGCCCAAATCGCCTCACATGCGGGTTCTCCTTTAACATGAGTACTCCTCGCACACCCGTCCTCCTTGTGATTCGCGATGGCTGGGGCAAGAACCCCCATCCCGAGCAGAACGCCTACAATGCCGTGCACCTGGCCCGCAAGCCCTGCGACGACATGCTGCACGAGAAGTATCCGCACACGCTGCTCGCGGCCTGCGGCCTGGACGTGGGCGTGCCCGAAGGCGTGATGGGCAACTCCGAGGTCGGCCACCAGAACATCGGCGCCGGCCGCATCGTCGACCAGGAGATCGTGCGCATCACCAAGGCGCTTTCGAACGGCGAGATCGCCGTCAACGCGGTGTGGCAGTCTGCGCTGAAGCGCGTGAAGGAACGCGGCACGAAGCTTCATTTCATGGGCCTGTGCTCCGATGCCGGAGTCCACGCGCTGCTCGAGCACCTGTACGGATTTCTCTCCCTGGCCAAACAGGCCGGTGTCACCAAGCAGGTATACATTCACGCCCTGATGGACGGCCGCGACACGCCTCCCAAGAGCGGTCTGGCGTTCATCAAGCAGCTTGAGGCCAAGTTGGCTGAGCTCGGGGTCGGTCAGGTTGCCTCCGTGTGCGGACGCTTCTGGGCGATGGACCGCGACAACCGTTGGGAACGCGTGAGCAAAGCCTACCACATGCTCACCGGCACGAAGGCCGATTCCACCGCGGCGAGCGCGGAGGCGGCCGTGCAGCAGTACTATGACAAGCCCCTGAGCGAAACCCAGCAGGGCGACGAGTTCATCCTTCCCACCTGGGTCGTCGGCAAGGACGGCAAACCCGTCGCCACGATCGGAAATGGCGACTCCGTCATCTTCTTCAATTTCCGCGGCGACCGCCCGCGCGAGATCAGCCGTGCCTTTGCCCAGGATGACTTCAAGGACTTCGACCGGGGGCCGAAGCTGGATCTATTCTTCGCCGGCCTGACCGAGTACCAGAAGGGGCTTCCGATCGAGACGATCCTCAAGAAGCCGGCCAAGATGGTGAACATCCTCGGAGACTGGGTCGCCCGCCACGGCAAGACGCAGTTCCGTACCGCTGAGACGGAGAAGTATCCGCATGTCACCTTCTTTTTTAACGACTACCGCGAAGAGCCTTTCCCGGGCGAGGACCGCGGGATGGCATCAAGCCCGAAGGTGGCGACCTATGACCTCGCTCCCGACATGTCCGGGGCTAGCGTCACCGTCATCGCCCGCGAGGCGATCCTGTCGCGCAAATACGACCTCGTCGTCGTGAACTACGCCAATCCCGACATGGTCGGTCACACCGGATCGATCCCCGCGGTCGTCCGGGCCTGCGAAACGACCGACCTGGGCGTTGGCGTGCTGCTGGAATCGGTGCAGAAGGTGGGCGGTCGCGCCGTCGTCCTCGCCGATCATGGCAATGCAGAGCAGCTTTGGGATCCCGTGATCAACAGCCCGCACACGGCCCACACGCTCAACCTCGTCGAGTTCTTCGTGGTGGGCGAAGGCTTCAGCCGCGCCACCCCGATGCGCTCGGGCGGCCGTCTGGCCGACGTGGCGCCGACTGTGCTTGCACTGATGGGACTCCCGCAGCCCCCGGAGATGACGGGACAGAATCTGGTCCTCGCGCCGATTCCACCGCTTCGCTGATTTCGTTTTCGAACTTCCGCACCGAGGCCGTCGCCGCCGCTGGCGACGGCCTTTTGTTTCCTGCTGGGCGGCGGCGCGCGGGTTATTCCTTTAGTTTTTTAGGACTCGCACCGATCAAGGAATTGGCCAATTCATTCCCGAAGCTTCACCATGCCTCCTTTGGTTGCAAACAAGCCCTCCGCTGCTACCAACCCCGCCCCTTTCTCAGACGCCGAGATTGCAAAACGCATCGATGCCTGTCCGAAGCTGGCTTCGCTTTCGAGCATCAACCATGCGCTGGGCGAACTGCTTAAGTCTGATCTGAGCTTCAATTCCCAGATCGCCGAGGTCATCCGCAGGGATCCGTCTCTCACTGCCCGGCTGCTGCGGATGGTCAATTCGGTCTTCTTCGACCTCACCGCCAAGGTGAACAACATCGAGGAGGCCGTCTTTTACCTCGGGCTTCGCCAGATCCGTGAGCTCGCGAAGGCGACCCCCATCATTGAGGAGCTCGAACGGCTTCAAAATACCCCGATCAAGCTTCAGTGGAAGGAGCTGTGGAAGCACTCGATCGGATCGGCCCTGATGACCCGGGAGATCCTCGCGATGAACTCCACGATGCTCATCGACGACGATACCGACTACATCATCGGTCTGCTCCACAACGTCGGAAAGGTCGTCCTCGCCACCACGTTTCCCGAGCAATTTGCCCGGGTGGTCGAGTTCCAGGGTCGCAGCACGCTCGACGTCTGCACGTATGAGCGCGAGCTCATCGGCTGGGACCACGCCCGCGTGGGCGGCTATTACCTGCTCCGCCACCGCGTGGCTCCCGAGATAATCAACGCAGTGCTCTATCACAACGACCCCGAGAGCGCGGGCGACCATGCGATCTATGCCGCCGCCGTCCAGGTGGCCGATCAACTCGTCCGCACCTCGGGCATCATCGGTGGCTTCGAACAGGTGCCGCCGATCAAGGAGGGCGAGTGGACCACGCTGCCCGGGTGGAAGATCCTTTTTGGCTCGGGTGAGAGTGAGAGCGGCATCGCGAAAGCGGCGCTTCTGCACAGTCTGCAGCGCCTTCCGATGATGCTCAACGGGCTCGTCTGAGGCGACACCCACCCGCAGTCATGTCAGTCGCCCCCATTTCCGAAGAGACGCCGCATCCCTCGGCGCTGGCGGCCGCCATCATCCGCGGCCACCACGTTGCGCCCTGGGAGAACAGCACCTTCCTCGCCTGCGTGCGCGAGGTGTCGGGCTCGATCGTCGCGGTGAACCTGTCCTTTGCCCGCAAGTTTGGCCGGCCCACCGCATCGTGGGCGGGGCGGGATGTCACCCAGCTCATTCATCCGGAGGATCTCCAGCACTGGCGTTCGCTCGTGACGTCCCTGCAGCACGCGCCCCATCGGATCGAGCACGAGTCGCGGTGGATGACCGCCCAGGGCTGGCGCCTGCTCGCCTGGGAGGAAACCGCCCTGCTCGACGAGAAGGGCGATGTGACCCTGTATCGCGCGATCGGCCGGGATGTGACCCGCCAGCGCCAGGCCGAGGACCTTTCGTTCAAGCTCACCAGCGCGGTTGAGCAGTCGCCGATCTCGATCGTGATCACGGATACCAAGGGCTCCGTGCAGTATGTGAACCCGAAGTACACGGCGACCAATGGCTATTCGCTCGAGGAGATCATCGAGAAGAACATTCCCGTGCTTCGGGAGGGTTTCGAGAGCGACGACGCCTATCGCAACCTGATCGATACGGTTGCGGCGGGCCGCGAATGGCGCGGGGAGCTGCGCTCCCGACGCAAGGACGGAGCGATCCTCTGGGAGGACATTCAGGCTTCACCGATCCGCAACCTTCAGGGCGACGTCTCGCACCTGCTCTGCCTGCGCGAGGACATCACCGATCGCAAGCGCCTCGAGGAGCAGCTAAGGCAGTCGCAGAAGATGGAGAGCCTCGGGACGCTCGCGGGTGGGATCGCGCACGATTTCAACAACATGCTCGCGATCATCAACGGGTACACCGAGGTGTGCCTGGCGCGGGCGACGGCCAGCAACGCCGACGAGGCCTTGCGCCGCTACCTTCGCGAGGTCCACGGCGCAGCCCAGCGCGCGGTGAGCCTGGTCCAGCGCATCCTCACGTTCAGCCGCAAGACGGAGGTCCGCACGGCGCCGGTGAACCTGAATAAGATCGTCCGCGAGCTGGGCGCCCTGATCGCCGAGACGTTCCCGCGCACGATCACGATCGATTTCGATCTCGACGAGACGATCGGCTCGCTGAGCGCCGACCAGAGTCAACTCCAGCAGGTCATCATGAACCTGTGTGTGAACGCTCGCGATGCCATGCCGAAGGGCGGCCGTCTCACGCTGTCGACACGCGTGGTGGCGGGGACGGAACTCGTGCGCCTGGGCGCCGATACGAGCTCCCGCTACGTGTGCCTCCGGGTCTCCGATACCGGCGTGGGCATGTCGCACCAGGTTCGGGCGCGCATCTTCGAACCGTTCTTCACCACGAAGCAGGAGAGCGGCGGCACCGGTCTGGGACTGGCCGTCGTCTATGGCATCATCGCCAACCACAAGGGCCTGCTCGACGTTGAGAGCACGGTGGGCCAAGGCAGCAGTTTCCTTGTCTATCTTCCTGCAGCCGAAGGAGAGGCCGTGCCCCTGCTTCAAACGCCGTCCCGCGCCTTCGGAGAGTTTCCGAAGGGGAACGAAAGCGTTCTCATCGTCGAGGACGAGATGAGCCTTCGCGCCCTGCTTCGCAATGTCCTGGAGCCCTGCGGATATCAGATCCGCCTCGCCCAGGATGGGCGCGAGGCGATCAACCTCATCGAACGCAGAGACATCCCCATCGATGCGATCCTCCTGGACCTCAACATGCCCGAAGTCCACGGGATCGAGGTCTTCAAGGAGCTCAAGCGCCTCCGCCCGTCGACCAAGGTGCTGATCGTGAGCGGAAACATCACGAAGGACATGAAATCCGAGCTGAACAAGCTCGGTCAACGCGAGTTCGTCACGAAGCCCTACCGCATCGAGGACCTGTGCCTGAGGCTTCGCCGGGTACTGGACGACAAGTGACAAAAAACCCCGCGTCACCGGAAGGTGATCGCGGGGCGGAAATCGGTGCTCGGGTGGCGAATCAGGCGTTCTTGGACATCCGTTCGACAGCTTCGGGGGCGACCACACGGTCGATGTCGAGCAGGGTCTTCACCTGGCCCTTGATCTTGGCCATGCCGAGAATGTAGGTCGTGTCGATCTTCGTGCCGAATTCCGGCGTGGGCTCGATCTCATCCTGGGTCAGAGTCACAACCTCCTCGACGCTGTCGACGATCAGGCCCATCTGGACGTTCTGGCCGGAGGGGAGGCTCACCTGGACGACCACGATGCAGGTACGCTCGGCAATCTCGGCCTTCAGCCCGAATTTGAGGCGAAGATCGACGATCGGGATCACGCGTCCGCGGAGATTGATGACGCCCTTGACGTAGTCGGGCATCTGCGGGACGGGCGTGATCTTTTGCAGCCGGATGATCTCGCGCACCTTGAGCACAGCCATGCCGTAGCTCTCATTGTCGAGCGTGACGGTGAGATACTTGTTGGCGGTTTTCGAGGTGGTGGTGCTCAGCGCGTTGTTGCTCATGGGCGTAAATTTGATCGCTTAGGTCCAAAACGAAAGCAATCTCGGGTGTAATCGACCGAAACGAGGGTTGCTTTAGACAAGTTGAGATAAAGTTTTCCCGCGGTCGGTCGAATAAAACTTACGTCTTTCTCGAGACCTCATGTCCATCCCTGCCGAATCGCTTCCCCTCATCGAAGATACCCTGAATCGTCTGGCGGCGGAGTCTATCCTGGCTCAAGTAGGCCGGGATGAAGGCCTTATACCGGCTTATAGTCTCCTTGGAGAGCTTCTCGAGCAGGCATCCACGCAGCCGGAAGTGAGCGAGCCTGCGCGGGCGCTCAGGGATTACCTGGAGAAGCGCCTCGACAATGCGATGCCCTTTGACGAGCCCGGCCTGGCGGGGCTGCGGAAGTTGGTGGACTGGTTGAGCAAGATGATGGGAGCACTCCGCACGGGCGGAGGGTTGGCGCCGCTCGTGCTCGATTTTGCCGCTTCGGCCGCCAAGCCCGCCCCGACTTCTGGCAAGGCCGTGACCGTTGCGCTGGATCCGTCGGTCGACGTGGTGCTCGACCTGAATCTCGAGGAAAACCGTGAGCTGTTGTCGGAGTTCCGCTCCGAGGCGCTCGATCATCTCGTGCAGATCGAGGCGGCGCTGCTGACCCTGGATGAGACTCCCGACGACAAGGACGCGCTCAACTCGATCTTTCGATCGTTCCACACGATCAAGGGTGTCTCGGGTTTCCTTCAGCTGAAGCCGATGCACGTGCTGACGCACGAGGTGGAGTCACTTCTTGATCTGGCTCGCAATGGCGAGCTGCGGCTCAATCCGACCATCATCACCGCGATCCTCCAGAGCCGCGACGCGGTTCAGGCGATGGTGAATCAGATGTCAGTCGCCCTCGACAAGGGTCAGTTGCCGGAGGAAGTGGTCCCGGTCAGTCATCTCATCCAGCAGGTCAAAATGCTGGCGGCAAATCCGGAGTCCTCAACCGAGGCGGCGGGTGGGACCCAGGCGGCGCATGCCGAGCCGCCACCTGTTTCGCCGAAGGCCGCGCCGGCCCAAACCAAGGCCGAACCGCCGCCCGCCGCCGCGTCGGCAGCCAAGGAAGCGGTTCCTGTGGATACTCCCATTTTCATGCCCCAGGGCGTCGCCGACGAGGTGAAGTCCGAGGCGCACGCGGTCGTTGCCCAGGCGAAGCCCGCAGCCAGCGCGAAGATCACGCAGTCCGCGGCGGTCGGCAGTTCGAGTACGGTCCGGGTGAATACCGAGAAACTCGACACGCTCATGGACGTCGTCGGCGAGCTGGTGATCGTCCAAAGCCAGCTTGTGGAGTCCGCCCGCGCGTCGTCCGAAGAGGGCTCGGCGATGCAGCGCAACGTGGCCCAGCTGGGCCGCATCACCAAGGAACTCCAGCACACCGCGATGTCCCTGCGCATGGTGCCGGTGAAGCCAACCTTCCAGAAGATGGAGCGTCTCGCCCGCGATCTGGCGCGGGACTTCGGCAAGAAGGTGCATTTCGTGTCGATCGGCGAGGAGACCGAGGTCGACCGCACGGTCGTCGAGGAGATCGGCGACCCGCTGGTTCACATGGTCCGCAATTCCCTGGACCACGGGCTTGAGCCCGCCGTTGAACGCATGGAAAAGGGCAAGCCCGAGATGGGGCGGCTCGAGCTCAAGGCCTACCACCAGGGCAGCAACATTATCATCGAGCTCACCGACGACGGACGCGGCATCGATCCCGACAAGATCCTCGCGAAGGCCCTGAAGCTGAACCTCGCGTCGCCAAACCAGCAATACGCGCGCGAGGAGATCCTCAATTTCATCTTCCTGCCGGGATTCTCGACCGCGGAGAAGGTCACCGCGGTGTCCGGCCGCGGCGTGGGAATGGACGTGGTCCGCCGGAACATCGAGAAGCTCCGCGGCAAGGTTGAGATCGAGAGCGAGGTCGGCAAGGGCACGGTCTTCCGCATCAAGCTTCCTCTGACGATGGCGATCATCGACGGCCTGGTGGTCCGGGTCGGAAACGACCGATTCATCCTCCCGAGCACCTCCGTGCAGATGGCCCTGCGGCCCGCGCGGGAGGCTTTCGCGACCGTGCACGGGCGCGGCGAGGTCATCGACCATCGTGGCCGTATCCTGCCGCTGCACCGGCTCCACCGCCGGTTCGGAATCCCTGATGCGGTCGAGACGCCCTGGGAGGGCATCGTGGTCATCATCGAGAACAACGACCGGGTCGCGGCCCTGCTTGTCGATGAGATGGTCAGCAAGCAGGAGGTGGTCATCAAGACGCTCGGGGCCTTCCTGCACGGCCTCGCGGGTGTCGCGGGCGGCGCGATCTTGGGTGATGGAAGCATCGCCCTGATCCTGGACCCAGCCTCTCTTCTCACGGCGGCCTAGGCGGCATTCAGGCTTTGAAACGCGAGCCGCGGCCGGCATCATCGCAATCCAGGTTTTCCCAAACGCCCCATGCCGAATTTTCCCACGCTCGACCAGGTCTGCGACAGTGCCCTTCGCCTGCCGTGTTCGCCGACGCTGATTCCCCGGCTTGTGGCGGTGCTCGAGGATGTGAATGCCTCGTCGCAGGACGTGGAGACGATCATCCGCATGGACACGGCGCTGGCGGGGTCGACGCTGCGGCTCGCGAACTCCGCCTACTTCGCCTCGGGCGGTCAGCGGGTCGACTCACTGGGCGAGGCGATCATGCGCCTCGGCTCGCGCGAAATCTACCGCCTGGCCGCACTGTCCCTCGCAGGGCGCTGGATGGCCCAGCCGGTGCAGGGGTTCAAGTGGGAGCCGGGCGACTTCTGCCGCCGGTCCCTGGTCTCCGCGGTGGCGGCTGAGTTCCTTGCGGAGCAGTCGGGCCGGGCCGATCCGGCCGTGGCGTACACCGCCGCGCTCATCCACGAGATCGGCAAGCTCGCGATCGCGTATTCGTGCGGTGAACACCTGGGCGAGGTTCGGATGAAGTGCGAGAAGGAGTCGATCTCCTGGAACCGCGCCGAGCAGGCGATTTTTGGATACAACTACGCCTCGGTCGGCGCCGAGATGCTGCGGCGGTGGAATTTTCCCCGCAACCTGGTGGCCATCGCGGAATTCCAGCCGCCGACGATGGACATGCCCGAGGATCTCCTGCCGCTCGCGGTGCACGTGCACGCCGGCAAGTTCCTGGGAGTCACCCTTGGCGCGGGAGCGGCCGAGGACGGGTTCCTCTTCGAGTTCAATTCGAACATCCTCGTCGAGTGGGGCTTCACGCCCGAGGTGCTCGAGATCGCGATGCCCGACGTGCTCACGCGGGCGACCAAGCTGCTTGGCGAAAAGCTGCTGCGCGGCGCGCTCACGTTCTGAACGGTCGGACCGGCGTCAGAACTCCGTCCACTCGCCCGGCTTCAGCGGGCGCACGCGGTGCCCGCGTTCGGAGGCGCGCCACTCGAAGTCGTGGGCGTCCTGCATGATCGGCGGCCAGGTGTTGTAATGCATCGGAATCGCGAGCGCGGGCTGGAGAAAGTCGAGCGCAT
The DNA here is from genome assembly GCA_027310745.1 of Opitutaceae bacterium. Classification (GTDB taxonomy): domain Bacteria; phylum Verrucomicrobiota; class Verrucomicrobiia; order Opitutales; family Opitutaceae; genus MWDT01. The sequence continues at coordinate 159,981 of DAIDAF010000013.1, forward strand.
CGAGGGCGTCGTCGGGCCCCATCGTGAACGTGTCGCCGATGGGAATCATTGCCAGGTCGAGCCCGCCGCGCCCGATGAGCTGCATGTCCAGGAACAGTGCGGTATCGCCGGCGTGATAGATTCGCCGGCCCTCGATCTCCAGGAGGATGCCGCAGGGGCTCCCCATGTAGATCGGCCCGCCCGGTCCCTCGAAACTCGAGCTGTGGTGGGCAAGGGTGAGCTTGATCCGACCGAAGGGAAGACGGCAGGCGCCGCCCGGGTTGAGGCCGATGGTTTTCAGGCCGCGCGCGGCAAAGTACTCGGTGATTTCGAAATTCGAGACGATCTGGGCCCCGTGTGCGCGGGCAAACGGCTCGGCGTCGCTGCTGTGGTCGTCGTGTCCGTGCGACACCAGGATGTAGTCGCAGGGAAGGGTTGCGATATCGAGGCCCTGCGCTGCCGCGGGATTCTGCCGGACGAAGGGATCGAAGATGAACCGCTTGCCGGCGGCCTCCAGGTAGAAGCAGGAATGTCCGAGGTAACGAATGCGCATGGCGGCAGAGGGGAGGCGGGGACTCCGGCGCAAGACTGCGCCGGAGCGAAACGGAAGGCACGGGCGAGGGGTGCGCCCGGGGGCGGCGCTCAGGCCGCGACGATCGTGATGCTCTGGACTTCCACGCGCTCGGAGGGCGTGCTGCGCTCGCGACCGCCGGCATTGGTCACCGGGACGCTTGCGATGGCCTCGAGCACGTCGTCACCAGCCACGAGCTGGCCGAATGCGGTGTACTGGCCGTCGAGGAAGCTGGCGTCGCCGTGGCAGATGAAGAACTGGCAGCCGGCGGAGTCGGGATGCTGGGAGCGCGCCATTGAAATCACGCCGCGCTGGTGGGAGCGTTTGTTGAACTCCGCCTTCAGCTTGTAGCCAGGGTCGCCGGTGCCCGGGATGCCCTTGGCGCCGGCCTTGGTGTTGGGGCAGCCGCCCTGGATCATGAATCCGCGGATGATGCGGTGGAAGGCGGTGCCGTCGTAAAAGCCGGAGCTCGCGAGCTTCTTGAAATTCTCGACCGTCTTCGGCGCGACGTCGGGCCAGAACGCGAGTTTCATTTCGCCGTAGTTGGTCTTGATGACGGCGACTTCGGAGGGAGTGGAGGCGTTGCTCATGGGATGAATGGAGGGTTGAGTAACGGGGCGGCGCTGCGCTGCGTAAAGCCCCATTTTGGAGCGTCAGGAGTGGGCTGAATCGATCAGTTCGCAGAAGTAGTGGATGAGGAACAGGTGGCATTCCTGGGCGCAGCGTCCGGATTCGCCCGGGATGATCAGGTCGCAGGTGGCGATGCCCTTGGCGGCGCCGCCGCCACGTCCGAGGAACGAAATGCTCTGAAGTCCGAGGCGGCGGGCCTCGTTGAGCGCGGCGACTATGTTGGAGGAATTTCCGGAGGACGTGAGCGCGACGACGAGGTCGCCGGGTTTGGCAAGGCCTGCGACTTGGCGTGCGAAGACCTGGTCGTAACCGTAATCGTTTCCGATGCAGGAGAGGAGCGAGCCGTCGCTGCTGAGGGCGACCGCGGGCAGGCTCCGGCGGTTGCGCGCGTAGCGTCCGACCAGCTCGGTCGAGAAGTGCGCGGCCTCGGCGGCGCTGCCGCCGTTGCCGCAGATCAGCAGCTTGTTGCCGGCTCCGAGCGTCGCGAGGATGAGGTCGGCCGCTCGGTCGATCTCGGCGCGGATGGTCGAGAGGGCGCGAAGCGTCTGTGCGGTGGCATCCAGTTGTTGGTCAAAGGTCATGAGTGGCGGGAGGATATCCGGGGCACGGTAGGGCAAGTGCGCGCGGAGTCGATTCCAACCGGTGGAAATTCCTGGGCGCCGCGACCGCGCAAAATCAGTTGCCTCGACCGGGGGCCGGAGGCTCAGTGGCAGCCTTCATGCGCCTCGGCAGCATCACCGTCCAGGATTTCCGCAACCTCGCCCCGAACCGGCTGGAGTTTTCGGGACGGCGGCAGTTTCTCGTCGGTGGGAACGGGCAGGGGAAAACCAACCTGCTCGAGGCGGTGGGCCTGCTCACGGCGTTGCGTTCCTTCCGCGCGTCGGACCACCGGCTTTTGATTGCCCATGGACGCCAGGAGGCGGGGGTGGCCTGCGAACTCGAGCATGAGCGGCTGGGCGCAACCCGGGTGCGGCTGTCGCTCCGGGGTGATGGAAAGGATGCGTGGATCGACCAGGAGCGCATAGGCAGGATGGGCGATTTTCTCGGGGTGTTTCCGACCGTGGTGCTTTGCTCGCAGGACCAGCAGTTGATTCGCGGGGGGCCTGGCGTGAGGCGCCGCTGGCTCGACCTGACCCTGGCGGCGACGGATCGTGGCTATCTGGCGGCGCTGCAGACCTATCATCGCGCGCTCGCCGAGCGAAACGCGTTGCTGCGCACCGGCGAGGCCCGTGCGGAACTCGGGGCCTTCGAGGCGTCGATGGCACCGGCGGCGGCGGAGCTCATCCGGCGTCGCACGAAGGGACTCGAGGAACTGTCGGCTGTGGTCCGCGGCGCCTATTCGCAGGTGTCGGGGGAACCAGGCCAGGCTGGCATCGGATACCGGCCGGACATGCGCGAGGAGGGGACGGTCGAGGCGATCGCGCGGAGATTGAGCGACGGACGGGACAGGGACTTGCGGTTGAGATCGACCACGATGGGACCGCATCGGGACGACTTCGATTTCCTCATCGACGACCGGCCTGCGCGGGACTTCGGCTCCGAGGGTCAGCAGAGGCTGCTGGTGGTGGCGCTGCGGTTGGCGCAGGCGGCCTGGTTTCGCCAATGCACGGGTGTGGAGCCAGTGTTGCTGGCCGACGACGTGGTGGGCGAACTCGACCCGGAGCGGCGCTCCCGGTTCTGGGCCGCGCTTCCGCCGGACCGGCAGGTCATCGCCACGGGGACGGAGTTGCCACCTGCGAACGATGGGGCGTGGGAGTTGTTCACCGTGCGGGGCGGGGCGGTGGCCGGCGGCGAGTGATCCTCCCGGTTTCGTCGCCCGACCTTTCATGGATCAGGCTTGTTTCCCCCGGACGCGGTGCCTGTAGTGCAGCCCGTCATGGCGAAAATGTCCGCGAGGCAGATGTGGGCCGCGAAGCTGGCGGGGCGGCCTGTGCCGACGCCCACCGGTATCCGATCCGTTGCGACACGCGCGACGGACGGCTTCCTCGTCGGGCAGCGGACTCCGTACGCCGGCCGCGTGCTCGGGATCGACCCGTCCCTCCGGGGCACGGGACTCGCGATGGTGGAATTTGCGCAGGGGCGCCAGCCCGTGCTGTTACGATGCAGCACGGTGCACGTGCCGGCGCGGCTGCCCATGGCGGAGGCCCTGGCGGAGATCCACAGGGCGGTTGCAGGATTCCTGGATGACTTTGAGGTGCGGCACGTCGCGTTTGAACAGACGATCTACGTGCAGAATGTCAGGACCGCCCAGATCCTGGGCTCCGCCCGCGGCGCCGCGATGGCCGTCGCGGCGTTGCGGGGCATCCCGGTGTTCGAGTACGCGCCTTTGCGCGTGAAGCAGGCGGTCGTGGGACTCGGCCGGGCGAGCAAGGACCAGATGGCACGCACGGTCATGGCGATCTTCGGGCACGGGCGCGCGCTGGCCTTCGACGAGGCGGACGCGGCCGGTGTGGCGCTCTGCCATGCCTTCACCTGGAGGGGTTGAAACTCTCGACTTGCCGGCCGGCGGGTCATCCCGCAATGGTTCCGCCCCCACGACTCCCATGAAGCATGCCCATGTCATCCTAATGGCCCTGGCTGCGCTGGTGTTTGCGGGTTGCGGCAACCGCGGCCCGAAGCGGACCCCTGGTCAGCCGCGCGCCGTATCCGCCACGATCGCAGCGCAGGCCGACGAGGCGGCGAGCGACGCGACCTTCGCGCTCCAGATCCAGGACTACGCGCGAGCCGCGCAGAGCCTGAAGAAATCCCTGAGTTTCCGGGACGACATTCCGGATCGCTGGGAGGCGCTTGCGTACGCGTACAAGCACCTCAACCAGACCTCCGATGCGCGCGATGCCTACCGGCGGGCGCTCAAGCTCTGGAAACAGTACTATTCCGAGACCAAGGATCCCGGAGACGGGATGCGCGAGCTGTACGTCCTGGTCTATCTCGGCCGGGCGGATGAAGCCCGCGACCTTGCGAAGACCCTGGCCAAAGCCAATCCCAACAACACCGACGTGCAGAATTTTTATCAAAACAAAGGCGTCGACGCCATGCTCGCGGATCCGACGGTCAAGGATCGGAGCCTGTGACGCGCCGGCGGTGCCGTCAGGCGTAGATCGCGCCGCCGAGAAGCTCCTCGCCGCGGTGCAAGGCCAGGACCTGCCCGCTGGCGAGGCCTCGTTGAGGCTCGTCGAATCGCACCCGAGCGGTGCCGTCAGGACCGGGCTCGAAATGGAGCCCGATCCGCGGATCACGGTAGCGCACGCGCCCCTCGAGGCGGCAGGGGCGCTCGACCGGGGCACCGACCCAAGACAGTGAGTGGACTTCAGTTTCCGAGGTCCACAGCCCGGGGGCTGCGGGACCGTCGAAGGCCACGAGCAGGGCATTGTCGGCGGCGCGTTTACCGACGACGACGTAGGCCTCGTTGTCGGTGTTGGAGGGAATGCCGATTCCGCGGCGCTGTCCGATCGTGAACAGGTGGAGCCCGTGGTGCTCCCCCAGCACAGCGCCGTCAGTCGCCCGGACGATGGGACCCGGACGATCGGGCACGTAGGCACGAAGAAAATCCTTCATCTTCACCTGGCCGATGAAGCAGATGCCCTGGCTGTCCTTCTTCCCGGCCGTCGCGAGCCCTGCCTCCCGAGCAAGCCGGCGAAGCTCGGGTTTCTCGAGATCGCCGATGGGAAAGCGCGCGTCCGCGAGCTGCTCCTGGCGAATCCGAGCGAGAAAATAGCTCTGGTCCTTGTTCCGGTCGCGTCCCTCCAGGAGCCGGAACGGCCCGCCCACGTCCGGCGCAGCGGCGCGGCGCGCATAGTGGCCGGTCGCCACGGCGTCGAAGCCGTGCTCCTTCGCCCAGGCGCGGAACACGCCGAACTTGATCTCGCGGTTGCACATCACGTCGGGATTCGGCGTCAGCCCCCGTGTGTAGCCATCCAGCAGATACTCGACGACCTTCTCGCGGTAGTCCCGCATCAGGTTGACCACCTGGAAGTCGATCCCGATCTGCTCGGCCACGAGCCGGGCGTCGCGGATGTCCTGCTCCCAGGGGCAGTCGCCGATGATCTCGTCCTCGTTGATCCAGTTCTTCATGTACGCGCCTGCGATGTCGCGACCCTCGCGCTTGAGCACGAGGGCTGCGACGGAGCTGTCGACTCCGCCCGACATTGCGACGAGGATGCGTTCGTTGCGCGCCACGCGATGAGCGGATCGCCGCTTGGCGCGGCTTGTCAAACCGAAGCGCGTCGCGTCAGGTGGGGCGATCGCGCCCGGAAAAGAGATTTGCCCTGCAGGTGGGCTCTGACGCAATGATGCCGCATTTATGTCGCAGCGCGCACGAAAGGTCGTTCAAGCCTGGCTGGATGCCCCGAATTCCGGGGTGATCGAACTCGTGCGCGACTGGCGCCTGCGTGAGAAGCCGGACCTGAGGCTGTCGGGCGGGCTGACCTTCACGGGGCTCGAGCGGGTGTCGGACCTGGTGCACGGGAGGGATTACGGCTACTTCGTGGCGGCGCCGGGTCGGGTGTTCTTTGTCGTCAGCGTGGCTGCGCACCCCGAGATCGATCCGCTGGCCGAGCGGCTCTACCTCGCCGGGGATTTCAACGGTTGGGCCGACGCGGCCGGCCGGGACGAGTGGGAACTGTTTCCCGCGACCGTGTCGGGGGAGCTGATGATGGTCTGGAGCGGTGCGTCGGAGACCTTCCTCAACTCGCATGGCCTGCGCTTCAAGTTTGTGACCCGCGACCGGCGCTGGCTGCCCGTGCCTGCGACGGCGCCGAACGCGGTCCGCGACGAAAGCGGCAACACGAACTATTTCTTCGATCCCGAACGCACGGGGCACCACATGTACCGCTTCACGCTCGGGGCGCCCCTCGATCTGTCCCGGGTCTGGTCGGTCGAATGGGAGAAACCTTCAGGAGAGGGCGCGCCTCTTCGTCCGGACGGATTCTTCTTCCGGATGAAGTCGGACCTTCCGCTGGGGGCGACGGTTCGCCCGCACGAGACGGTGTTCAGGCTGTTTGCGCCGCGGGCCTCGCGGGTCGAGCTGTGCGTGGCGGAGTCGCCTGATCCCAGGGCCGTGCCGCATCGTTATTCCCTGATTCGAAGGGCCGAGCCGGTCGAGCACATGCGCGAGGCCATGCATGCGCTCCGCGGCGAGGGGGGCCGGAAACCGGAGCCGGCCGCCTGGCAGGGCGTGTGGGAGGTGACGCTCGATCGGAACCTGGAGGGCTGGTTCTACTGGTATCACGTGGACGGTCCGGGAGGGCCCTACGGCCACTTCGATCCGGAGCATCGGATCCTGGACCCGTATGCGCTCGCGAGCGTCGGCCGGGAGGGCCCCGGGATCGTGGTTGACCGGGCGCGGCACGCGCGGTCGGAGCGCACCTTCAAGACGCCCGACTGGCAGAATCTCGTGATCGCCGAGGCGCACGTGCGCGACCTTGCGCGCCATGCGCCGTCGCAGGCGGCGGAGGCGGAGCGGCTTGGGTTCGAGGGACTGCGAAAGTGGGTCGAGAGCCCGGACTTCTACCTCCATCGGCTGGGCGTGAACTGCGTCGAGCTGCAGCCCGTCCACGAGAACGACGCGCTGACGCGGGAGGAGTATGCCTGGGGCTACATGCCGGTGAGCTGGTTTGCCCCGGCGAGCACGTATTCCCGCGACCCCGCGTCGGCCTCGGGCATCCGCGAGTTCCAGGACCTCGTGGCGGCGTTTCATCGGCGGGGGATGGCGGTGATCCTCGATGTGGTGTTCAACCACCAGGGCGTGCCTGCGCACCTGATGTATCTCGACAAGCACTACTATTTCGAGGTCGGAAACGACGGCTCGCTGAGCAACTGGAGCGGCTGCGGGAACGACCTCCGCGCGCGCTCCGCGATGGCACGGCGGCTGATCATCGACAGCTGCCTGCATTTCATCGAGACCTACGGCGTGGACGGATTCCGGTTCGACCTGGCGGAGCTGCTCGGGACCGACGTGCTGCGCGAGATCGAGCGGGCCCTCAAGCTGGTGAAGCGGGACGTCATCCTCGTGGCCGAGCCCTGGAGTTTTCGCGGACACATTGCCGGCGAGCTCGCCGAGACGGGGTGGTCGTCGTGGAATGATGGGTACCGGAACTTCCTGCGCGACTACGTGCGGGGCGGCGGTTCGCCCGAGCAGGCGGAGTATTTTCTCAAGGGCTCGCCCTGGTACTACGCGCGCTGGCCGGCCCAGACCGTGAATTACACGGAATCGCACGACGACCGCACCTGGATCGATGTGATCACGGAGAACGGCGATGGCAGCGGGCATTATCCGACCGCGAACGACCGCCGCCGGACGCACCTCATGGCAGCGATCCTGTTCGCCTCGCTGGGAATCCCAATGATCTCGGCGGGCCAGGATTTCCTGCGATCGAAGCACGGCGTGAACAACACCTACCTGCGCGGAGACCTGAACGCCCTGGATTACAGGCGCCTCCAGCGCTACTCCGGCACGCACGCCTATTTTGCGTCGTGGATTACGTTCCGACTCGGCGAGCATGGCCGCCTCCTGCGCCAGTGGTCGATGCCGAGCGAGGGGTATTTCCGCCGTTTCGGCGCACCGAACTCCCCGGCCATCGCGCTCCTTTACAACGCCGACGGGTCCCAGGGCCTCGACCGGCTCCTGTTTGCCGTTAATCCCGCGCAGACCGACGTGGAAATCGCCCTCGATGCCGACGTCACCCGGCGGCTGTGGCGGCAAGTGGCCGACCACGAACGATTCGACCTGCACGGGGTGCGAGGCATGGCGCAGCCGGTGGGCGAAAAACTCTTCGTCCCGGCCCTTGGTTGCGGACTTTGGATCAGTGGAGTCTGAACGAGATTTCCTTATCGTGGACTCGGTTAGGGAAGGGCGGAAGGGAATCTGATTCCAAGCCGTGATAGGACTTCCCCATTAGAACGAATTTCTCAGGCCAAAGTGGAGCGCGATAAGGATCTGAAAATTAGTCATTTAAAACAATAGTGCATTTTTTGCACAGCCCCCGGCAACAAACGCGGCATCTAAACCCTTGCGTTTGACTGACCCCGTGCGTTTGCTGCGCCTTTCGCGTGCAGACGCGATCAACCTAAATCAGAACAAAACCCATATCCAAACGGAGACTCCCATGGCAGTTAAAGTCGCAATCAACGGTTTCGGCCGCATCGGCCGTCTCGTCTTCCGCGCCCTCGTTGAGCAGGGCCTCCTTGGCACGACGTTCGACGTGGTGGCCGTCGGCGACATCGTCCCGGCTGACAACCTGGCCTACCTTCTGAAGTACGACTCCACCCAGGGTCGTTTCAATGGCACCGTCAGCTCCAAGAAATCCGCTGCCGACAAGGCTGAGGACGACGTGCTGATCGTCAACGGCAAGGAGATCCTCGTGGTGAGCGCCAAGACGCCCGCCGAGCTCCCCTGGGCCAAGCTTGGTGTCCAGGTCGTCATCGAGTCGACCGGCCTCTTCACCGATGCCGAGAAGGCCAAGGGCCACCTCGCCGCCGGTGCCAAGAAGGTCATCATTTCCGCTCCGGCGAAGGGTGAGGACATCACCATCGTCATGGGCGTCAACGACGAGAAGTACGACGCCTCGAAGCACAACATCATTTCGAACGCCTCCTGCACGACGAACTGCCTCGCGCCCGTCGTCCACGTGCTCCTGAAGGAGGGCTTCGGCCTGAGCGAAGGTCTGATGACCACCGTTCACGCCTACACCGCCACGCAGAAGACCGTCGACGGTCCCTCGAAGAAGGACTGGAAGGGTGGCCGTACCGCCGCTCAGAACATCATCCCGTCCACGACCGGCGCCGCCAAGGCCGTCGCGCTCGTCATCCCCGAGGTCAAGGGCAAGCTCACCGGCATGGCCTTCCGCGTTCCGACCCCGACCGTGTCGGTCGTTGACCTGACCTTCAAGACGGTGAAGGAGACCTCCCTCGCCGAGATCAAGGCCGCCCTCAAGAAGGCGTCCGAGACCTACCTGAAGGGCATCCTCGACTACACCGAGGACGAGGTCGTCTCCAGCGACTTCATCCACTGCAAGTCCTCGTCGATCTTCGACGCTGGTTCCTCGATCGAGCTGAACAAGAACTTCTTCAAGCTCGTCAGCTGGTACGACAACGAGTGGGGCTACAGCAACCGCGTTGTCGAGCTCACCAAGAAGGTCGCCGGTTCCCTGTAAACCACGCCAACCTTTTAACATAGAACCACAGAGGCACAGAGTCACGGAGGCCTCGGCTCGTCGCCCTCTGTGCCCTGTGTCTCTGTGGTTCGTTTTTTTTCCATGCCCAAGTTCAAGACCATCCGCGATCTCAGCCTCTCCGGTAAACGCGTCCTCATGCGCGTGGACTTCAACGTCCCGCAGGACAAGGCCACCGGAGCCATCACCAACAACCAGCGCATCGTCGCGGCGCTCCCGACGATCAAGTACGCCCTCGAGAATGGCGCCTCGGTGGTCCTCATGAGCCACCTGGGGCGTCCCGATGGCCAGCGCATCGCCAAGTTTTCCCTGAAGCCCGTCGCAGACGAGCTCGCCAAGCTGCTCGGCAAGTCGGTCAAGTTCCTCGACGACTGCGTTGGCGCCTCCGTCGAGGCCGCCTGCGCTCCCGGCGCCCTGAAGGCCGGCGAGGTCGTCCTGCTCGAGAACCTTCGTTTCCACATCGAGGAAGAGGGCAAGGTGAAGCTCGAGGATGGCACTTCCAAGAAGGCCGATCCGAAGGCTGTCGAGGCCTTCCGCGCCAGCCTCACCAAGCTCGGCGACGTCTACGTCAACGACGCCTTTGGCACCGCCCACCGTGCTCACTCGTCGATGGTCGGCGTGGCCCTGAAGGACAAGGCCGCCGGTTTCCTCATGGAGGCTGAACTCAAGGCCTTCGCCGCGGTGCTCGACAACCCGCAGCGCCCGCTGCTCGCGATCCTCGGCGGCGCCAAGATCGCCGACAAGATCCCGCTCATCAAGAATCTCATCGAGAAGGCCGATACGATCATCATCGGCGGCGGCATGAGCTACACGTTCAAGAAGATCCTTTTCAACATGGAGATCGGCGACAGCCTCTTCGACGCCGAAGGCGCGAAGCTGGTGCCCGAGCTCATGGAGAAGGCCAAGGCCCGCAACGTGAAGATCCTGCTCCCGGTCGACAACCTGTGTGCGAACGCATTCCCGAAGACGCCCGACACGAAGGTCGACACCGAGGTCATTTCCGATCCGAACGGCGTGCGTCCGGGCTGGATGGGTCTCGATATCGGACCCGCCACGCGCAAGCTCTTCGGCGACGCCATCCTCGCCTCCAAGACGATCGTCTGGAACGGCCCCGCGGGCGTGTTCGAAGACGACCGTTTCGCCGAGGGCACCAAGTCGATGGCCGAGGCGATCGCCCAGGCCACCAAGAACGGCTCCACAACCGTCGTCGGCGGCGGCGACACCGCCACCGCTGCCAAGAAGTTCAAGGTCGCCAAGCTCGTGACCCACTGCTCCACGGGCGGCGGCGCCAGCCTCGAATTCCTCGAGGGCAAGGTGCTGCCCGGCGTCGCCTTCCTCGAAGCCTGATTCCTCAGTGGGGCGGACTCCGGGCTGCGGCTCCCGTCGCCCGGATCACCGCCTCCCGCGGCCGCGGTCGCGACTCCAATCCAACACCCAGTTCAACATCCCTTATGATCCGAAAGAAATTCATCGCAGGTAACTGGAAGATGAACAAGACCTCCAGCGACGCCCTGACGCTCGTCCAGGAGATCGTGGCCGAAGTCGGCCGCACGACCGACGTCGATATCGTCGTCTGCCCGCCGTTCACTTCCCTCGAGACCGTCGCCAAGTCCCTCGAAGGTTCGTCCGTGAAACTCGGTGCGCAAAACATGCACCATGAGACCAGCGGCGCCTTCACCGGCGAAGTCTCCGCGCCCATGCTCCGCGGCATCTTCGTCAACTACGTCATCCTCGGCCACAGCGAACGCCGCACGTACTTCGGCGAGACCGACTCCTTCGTGAACCAGAAGGTCCTCGCGGCCTTGAAGAATCAGCTCAAGCCCATCCTCTGCGTCGGTGAGACGCTTGCGGAGCGCGAGGCTGGTTCGACGCTGAAGGTCGTGCAGACCCAGCTCGAGGGCGCCCTCGAGGGCGTGAGCAAGGAACTCGCGACCAACGTGGTCGTCGCCTATGAACCCGTCTGGGCCATCGGCACCGGCAAGGTCGCCACGACCGCCCAGGCCCAGGAGGTGCATGCCTTCATCCGCAGCCTGCTCGTGAAGCTGTTCGGCGATTCCGTGGCGCAGAAGATCCGCATTCTCTACGGCGGCTCGATGAAGCCCGCTAACGCCCCCGAGCTGCTCGCCCAGAAGGATATCGATGGCGGCCTCATCGGCGGCGCCTCCCTCGAGTCGCGCAGCTTCGTGGAGCTCATCAAGGCTGCGGCGGCAGTCAAATAAGCCCCCGGTATTTCGTCATTTCGAAAGGGCCTCCTCCGCGGGAGGCTCTTTTTTTTCACGCTGCGGTCGACGACGCGCGCAGGGCGTCCGTCGACCGGGATTCGTCTAACGTCACACTGCTTTTCTCGCTTTCCGAGTTGCAGGGTGGGGAATCGTGAATCTTGGCTATTCTCCGAGGGAATACGGATTCCCCCAACCAGCCCTCCGACCTCAGACTCAGCAAAATCCACATACCGCATTTGAACCAAAGAGACACAGAGAGCACAGAGCCGGAAATCAGTGCGAGGTACAGGCCTATGACTCATCTCACGGCGAATGTGATTGGCTGCGGGATTTGCCCCTAATTGCCTTTCTCCGTGCCCTCTGTGTCTCTGTGGTCTTAATCCAACTGCCTTTCCCAATTTCGCATAACCCGATATGAAACTCCACGTTGATATCCTCTCCAAGGCTTGTGCCCAGGCTCGCGGACTCGCGATCGATGCCGTTCACAAGTGCTCTTCAGGACACCTCGGTCTGCCGCTCGGCGCGGCCGAAATCGGCGCCGTGCTCTACGGGCACGCCATGGTCCATAATCCCGAACAACCGCGCTGGCTTAACCGCGACCGGTTCGTCCTCTCCGCGGGCCACGGCTCGATGTTCCTCTACACGTGGCTGCATCTGAGCGGCTACGACCTGTCGCTGGAGGACCTGAAGAACTTCCGCCAGCTGCATTCCAAGACCCCGGGGCATCCGGAGTTTCATGAGACCCCGGGCGTCGAATGCACGACCGGCCCGCTCGGCCAGGGAATCGGCAATGCCGTGGGCCTCGCGGTCTCCGGCCAGATGGCCGCGGCGCGGTTCAACACGCCCGAACATACCATTCTCGACTCGCACGTCATCTGCCTCGCCGGCGACGGCTGCATGCAGGAAGGGGTCGCCATGGAGGCCGTTGCCTTCGCCGGCCACCAGGGTCTCGACAACCTGATCCTCATTTACGATTCGAACGACGTGACGCTCGATGCGATGGCCAACAAGTCGCAGAGCGAGAACACCGCGGCTCGCTTCAAGGCGATCGGCTGGGACGTTCAGACCCTCGCCGACGGTCATGATCTCGCGGCGATCCTCAAGGCGGTCAACCGCGCCAAGAAGGCCAAGTCCGGCAAGCCGCAGCTGATCATCGCCAAGACGATCATCGGCAAGGGCATTCCCGAAGTGCAGGGCACGTCCAAGGGGCATGGTGAGGGCGGCGCCAAGTTCTCGGACGCCGCGCGCGCCGGCCTCGGACTGCCGGCCGATCAGCATTTCTTCGTGAGCGACGACGTGCGCTCGTATTTCGCCGACCACAAGAAGCGCCTCGTCCGCGCGTACAAGAAGTGGGACAAGACCTTCCAGGCCTGGGCCGCCGCCAATCCCGACAAGGCCGCCCTGCTGGAGTCCTCGAAGAAGCAGCCTTTCGCGCTCGACCTACTCGCGAAGATCCCGGCATTCCCGCTCGATGCGAAGCTCGCCACCCGCGCCGCCGGCAAGGACGTGCTCCAGCCCGTCGCCGCGGAGCTGCCGATGTTCATCTCGGGTAGCGCCGACCTCTACGGCTCGACGCTGAACTACATCGCCGCCGACAAGGATTTTGACCGCTCCAACCGCTCGGGCCGGAACATCCGTTTCGGCATCCGTGAGCACGCGATGGCCGCGATCAGCAACGGTCTCGCCTACGACGGCCTGTTCCGTGCCTCCTGCGCCACGTTCCTGGTGTTCGCCGACTACTCCCGCCCCGCGATGCGCATCGCCTCGCTGGCCAAGCTGCCGGTGATCTACATCTACACGCACGATTCGATCGGCGTGGGCGAGGACGGCCCGACCCACCAGCCGGTGGAGACGGTGTCCGGCTTGCGCGTGATCCCGAACCTCGACGTCATCCGTCCGGCGGATCCGGAGGAGACGGCCGGCGCGTTTGCCGCCGCGATCGAGCGTCAGGACGGCCCGACGCTGCTCGCGCTCACCCGCCAGGCGGTGCCGATGCTCAACGACATTCCCGTGCAGACGCGCCGCGAGGGCGTGATCAAGGGCGGCTACATCGCCCTTCGCGAGACCGCCCCGCTCACGCACATCCTGATCTCCTGCGGCTCCGAGCTGCAGCATGTCATGGCCGCCGCGAAGGTCCTCGGACCCAATGTGCGCGTCGTCTCGATTCCCTCGATGGAGCGCTTCGACCGCCAGTCTGCCGAATACCGCGAGGAGGTCCTGCCGGCCGCTTGCCGCCGCCGAGTCTCGATCGAGGCGGGCGTCACCGCGCTCTGGCACAAGTACGTCGGCCCCGAGGGCAAGACCCTCGGCATCGATCGCTTCGGCCTGAGCGCCCCCGGTGGCACCGCGATGAAGGAGCTCGGCATCACCGCCGAAGCCGTCATCGCTGCAGCCCGGGCGCTCTGAGCCCGAATACCGTAGTTGGACCACTGAGACACAGAGATCACGAAGCCTGGAATCGAAGTGAAGGGCAGCGTCTGAGTTCACCTCGGAGGTGCATTGGGAAAGCCAAGACGCTTCCTGTGCTTTGAGGCTTGTGCTCTCTGTGTTCGATGTGAAGTGCGGTGACCTGGCACCGCTTTCGACGGGTGGGCCCGACCGCCCGCACGGTTCGGACGGAGGTTTCGGAATCCGAAACCTCCGGGCGCGAATCCCGTTCGACTTCGCTCAGGGTCTTCGACAGGCCTCGCGTCAAAGAGCGGCGTCAGGCCGCTGCACTCCACATCAGTCAGCAGCGGCTGGGAGGCCGCAACGACGGACCGGCGAGATCAGTCTGTGCTCCGTGGCTCAACCTCCCTGCGCTGGCTGGCAGTCAAATCTGCCCCGCGTCCAGCGTGAGCGATTCGCCTGCGGCGAGGGTCCGGGTGAGTGACTTGTCCGCGTGGCGAACTGTGACGGTCGCGGGAATGGTCGCCGTGACGACGGCCTTCTCGACGCGACCGCGGGACCAGGAAATATCGACAACGAGGCCACCGCGCGCACGGATGCCACGGACGCTGCCCTGCGGCCAGGCGTCGGGCAGGGCGGGAAGGAGATCGAGTTCGACCGGCGTGGGCTGGCTGGACAGGACGGGGCCGAGGAGGCGGCTCTGCACCAACATTTCCATCATGCCCGAGGCGCCGCCGAAATTACCGTCGATCTGGAATGGCGGGTGGGCGTCGAAGAAGTTGGTGTAGGTCCGGCTTGGATTCAGGAGGTCCTGGAGCAGCTTCCAGGCGTGGTTCCCGTCGCGCAGGCGTGCCCAAAGGTTGATCTTCCACGCGAGGCTCCAGCCCGTGCTCAGGTCGCCGCGCATCTCGAGCGTCTTGATCGCGGCCTTCGCAAGGGCGGGCGTGCCGTCCACGGTGATTTGCTGCGAGGGGAAGAGACCGAAGAGGTGCGAGACGTGGCGATGGTGGATGTCGGGCGCCTGGGCGTCCCAGTCCTGCATCCATTCCTGGAGGTAGCCGCCCTTGCCGATCCGGAAAGGAGGCAGCTTGGCGCGAGCACGGAGCACGTCGTCGCGGAAGGAGGAATCGACGCCAAGCGTCCGGGCGGCCTCGGCGCAGTCGGCAAAGAGGTCGCGAAGGATCGTGTTGTCCATGGTGGTTCCCGCGGCGATGCTCACGCCCGGGGCGTGGGCGTTCTCAGGCGAGACGCTGGGGCAGACGACGAGATATTTCCCGGAGGGATCGGGTACGAGCGTGTCGAGGAAGAACTGCGCCGAGCCCTTCATCAGCGGGTAGAGCTTTTCCAGGAACGAGCGGTCTCCGGTGTATTGATAATGTTCCCACAACTGCAGGCAGAGCCACGCGCCGCCGGTGGGCCACATGCCCCAGAAGGGGCCGTCGACCGGCGCGGTGCCGCGCCAGAGGTCCGTGTTGTGATGGCAGACCCAGCCGCCCGCCCCGTACTCGATCTTCGCTGTGCGGGCCCCGCTCTGGGCCAGGTCCCCGACCATGCGAAGAAGGGGCTCCACGCAGTCGCCCAGGTTGCCCGGATCCGCGGGCCAGTAGTTCATCTCGGTGTTGATGTTCACCGTGTATTTGCTCCCCCAGGGCGGATAGATCTGGTCGTTCCACAGTCCCTGAAGCGTCGCGGGCTGGCCGCCCGGGCGGGAACAGGAGAGCAGGAGGTAGCGCGCGAAGTCGAAGTAGAGAGCCGCCACCGCGGGGTCGGGATTCCGCGCGTTGGCGTCGAGCTGCTCGTCGGCCGTGAGCCCCGGGTTCCTCAGAGCTCCGAGATCAAGCTGAAGGCGCTCGAATTTCGGGCGAAAGTCGGCCTCATGCCTGGCCAACAGGTCCGCATACGGACGATCCGCTGATTTCGAGAGTCGGCCCTGCACAAGCTCGTAGGGGTCGCCGCCGACGTCGTTCCAGGAACGATAGCTCGTGGCTGCGTCCAGGACGATGGTCACCGAGTCGGCGTGGCGGATGGTGAGGATCCGCTCGCCCGGGGTGACGCGTCCTCCCGGAGCCGATACGCGGGCCTCGGCCACGAAGGTCAGTGCGCCCTTGACGCCGCCCATGTCGAGATTCCTGCCGTGCATGCGGATGCCGCCCGGCCAGACGTCGGTGCCGACGTCGCGCTGCTGGGAGTCGAACGAAAGGATGCAGTTGATGGCGCCGGGCTTGCTCGCGGTGAAACGCATCACGATGGCCTGGTCCGGGTAACTCGCGAAGTACTCGCGGGTGTAGTGGACGCCACCGGCGTCGTAGGAGACCGTCGCGAGGGCGTGGGCGAGGTCCAGCTGGCGGCGGTAGCCTGAGACGGTCCCCTGATCGGGGAACTCGGCCTTGATGTCACCAAGCGGTTGATACGGCAGCTCGCCGAGCGGGTTGCCCATCATCGTCTCGGAGCAGAGATCCTGGGCCTCCTTGTAGTGTCCGGTGAATACGAGCCTCCTGATCTCCGGCAGCGCGGCGCGACCCTTGGGGTTCGCGGCGTTGTACGGGCCGCCCGCCCAGAGCGTAGACTCGTTGAGCTCGAGGGACTCGGTGGAAATCCCGCCGGTGACGAGCGCGCCGAGCCGGCCGTTGCCGATGGGGAGGGCCTCGGTGATCGCCTCGTGGGCGGGCTCGCGATACCACAGGACCGGATCGGAGGACGCGGCCGCGCATGCGGACGAGAGCGAGCACAGGGTCACGAGGAGCAGCAAGGGGCGGGGCAGGTGCATGGTGAGGGACGATGGCGCGCGGGGCCGCAGGGGGCGGGGGCGAGCGGACGCGATCGAAGTCAGCAGGCTATGACCGCCCGGAGCCGCGTGGAAAGGCGTATCTCGTTGTCTCGTCAACCGGCGCGGTCGCAGGCCGCGCCGCGGCGTTCAGCGTCGCACGGGTACGCCGTGCGAAGACAGGTAGGACTTCACGTCGGGCACGGTGAAGGTGCCGAAATGGAAGAGCGATGCGGCGAGCACGGCGCTCGCGTGGCCGGAGTCGAGGACCTCCGCGAAATGCTCCATCTTTCCCGCGCCGCCGCTGGCGATCACGGGCACGCCGACGGCGTCGCTGACGCGCCGGGTGAGCTCGAGGTCGTAGCCCGCCTGGGTGCCGTCGCGGTCCATGCTGGTCAGCAGGATCTCACCTGCACCCAGTTCCACGCCGCGGATCGCCCACTGGATCGCGTCGAGCTCGGTGGGGTTGCGGCCGCCGTGGGTGTAAACGCGCCAGCGTGGTTCCGGGCCCGGATCGCGTTTCGCGTCGATGGCGAGCACGATGCACTGCGCGCCGAATCGGTCGGAGGCCGCCTTGATGAGTGCGGGGTCCTTGATGGCCGCGGTGTTGAGGGAAACCTTGTCCGCTCCGGACCGGAGCATCGCCTCGATGTCGGCCACGGTGCGAAGTCCGCCGCCGACGGTCAGTGGCATGAAACACTGCTCGGCGGTCGCGGCGACGACGTCGTGCATGATCCGCCGGCCATCGCTCGAGGCGGTGATGTCGAGGAACACCAGTTCGTCGGCCCCCTGGGCGTCGTAGGCCTTCGCGCATTCGACGGGGTCGCCGGCGTCACGGAGCTCCTGGAATTTGACGCCCTTGACGACGCGACCATTGGTGACGTCGAGACAGGGAATGATTCGGCGTGAGAGCATCGTCTGGAGTTGAGCGTTGCGGGGACCGGTCGCGCGCGGATGGGCGCCGGCCCCTGGCGCACGGCTCAGGTTTCCGCGTGAGCGATGTCGGGATCGAAACTGACGATCAGGCGGTACGTATTGCCGGGCCGCATGATCAATGGATGATCGCGGACCAAGTACTGCAGGTAGTGGATCTTGCCGTAGTTGGTGCGGTAATTCGGATCGTTGCTCACGACCTCGGTGTCGAGCCAGGTGGCCTGGAAGTCGTCCTTGATCACGTTGCAGCGATGCCCCTGCTGGCCGAGCATGAGGGAGCCGGCCACATGATACTTCGAATGAGGCGCAGCGATCGCGAGCACGTAGCGGAACTTGTCGAGCGTGACCTGCTGTTTGACTGTGTAGGCGAACTCAGCCTGGATCTTGGAACCGGTGAACGTCCACTGGACCTTGGCGGAACCGAGGCCGCGGACCTGCTCCTCCTTGATATTGACGAGCTCGGGCTGGTCGTATCGGAAGAAAAAGCTATTGCGAAGGCCGAGGCCGGTGACGCAGTTCTTTCCGTAGAAGGCCGGGACCGTGACGTTGTCGCCGAACGTCAGTTCGGGGATCATCACGGGCACATAAATGTTGTTGGGCCAATCGAAGATTCCCGGGCAGTGCGGGAAGGTGAGGGCGTCGGCGTAGGCCTTGGTGCCGCAGGAAACGAGCGGGATCTGGAATTGAAGGCCGCTGTCGGTGTCGCGGAAGAGGAACAGGCCCTGCTCCTTGCGGTTCGACTTGTCGAAGATGACGAATCGGCCGGTTGCGCGGGGCGGGTCGAGGCGCGGCGTGCCCGTGGGCATCTGGACGGCCTTGGCGAGGCGGGACCACTGGCACAGGTAGCGGGCCGCATCGAAGTTGGCCATGCGGGTCGTGTGCTTCGGATAAGCCGTGCGCTCTCCGTCGCGAACGTCCACGCAACCGTGCTCCTGGTCGAGGTAGGTCTGGTAAAAGAAGAAGAACAGGCGGCGCAGGATGTCGAAGTATTTGGGCTTCTGGTCGTCAGGGATCCAGTTGTCCCGCAGCCCCTGGAGGATGAGGCTGATGCAGTGCATCTGGCCGTACACGCCGGCCGCGCGGCCGAAGCTCCAGCCCAGGCCGTCGTTGCGCACGAGGTCGGGCATCATCTTGATGTACTTTTCCGCGTAGGTGCGGAGCGTCGGCAGCTTACGATCGCGGACCCCGCTGTTCGCATGGAGCTGGAGGGCTGAGCGGGTGAACACGAAGGCCATCACGCCGTAGAGGCTGAAATTG
Organism: Opitutaceae bacterium; assembly: GCA_027310745.1. Taxonomy (GTDB): domain Bacteria; phylum Verrucomicrobiota; class Verrucomicrobiia; order Opitutales; family Opitutaceae; genus MWDT01. The sequence continues at coordinate 178,893 of DAIDAF010000013.1, forward strand.
CCGCCGATTCCGTCGGTGCAGTCGTCGAAGAAACCGTTCGAGCTGGTCTGGTTGATGCGGTCGACCATGCGCTCGATGAGACGGGAGGTCTCGTCCTTCTTCGAGAGGCCGAAGCTGTAGCGGGCCACAGCCTTGGCGATGTTGAAGGCCTGCCAGTGATTGTCGTAGTCGCTGCGGTGGAGCAGCTGCTTGTCGATGCGTTGCTGGGTCTCCTCGACGAGGCGCTCCCAGACGGGATTGCGCTCCTTGGACGGGCCGAAGCACAGAAGGCCGAGCGAGGCGTAGGCGAGGCCGTTTTCGGCGGCGGGCTCCGTGAACATCTGCGCGGTGACGCAGCGGGCGGTCAGATCGATCAGGTCGAAGCCCTTGAGTGTGGTCTCACCAGTGGCGCGATAGTATTCGCCGAGGGCGTAGGCAACGTGACCGGGCTCGTCGGGGCGGGGGGCCTCATCGGCGGAAGGAAGGACGGTGCCGTCAGCTTGAATGGAATCCAGGTTGTGGCCCAGAATCGAACGGGCCATATCGAGACATTGCTCGGAGAAACTATGCATGCGGAGAGAGATTGCGGCTTGCCGGCATCGGAACGGATGCGGCGACGGAAACGGTATTTGTCAGGAAGATAACGGAGCGGGGCAAGAGGGAAGTTGGCGGGGGAACCAAATACCCCGGCGGGAAGGCCGGGGTTTGGGTGGATCAGCGGGCGATGAGCTTGAGGAACTCGTCGTTGGTCTTGGTCTTCGAAAGGCGGGCGAGCATCGTCTCGGTCGCCTCCTCGATTTTTTGGGATACCAGTGCGCGGCGGAAGAAGTGCACGCCTTCGAGGGTCTTGGCATCGAGTAGGAGCTCCTCCTTGCGGGTGCCGGAGGAACCGATGTTGACGGCCGGCCAGAGGCGCATCTCGGCGCATTTCCGGTCGAGCACGAGTTCCATGTTTCCGGTGCCCTTGAATTCCTGGAAGATCACGTCGTCCATGCGGCTGCCCGTCTCGACGAGAATCGAGGCGATGATGGTCAGCGAGCCGCCGTCCTCGGTCTTGCGCGCGGAGGCGAAGAGCTGGCGGGGTTTCTCGAGTGCGCGCACATCGAGGCCGCCCGAACCGGTGCGACCGGAATTGCGCTGCGTATTGTGGGCTCGGGCAAGTCGGGTCAGCGAATCGAGGAGAAGCACGACGTCCTTGCCGCATTCCACCATGCGCTTGGCGCGCTCGATGCAGAGATCGGCGATGCGGATGTGATTCTCCACGTTTTCGTCGTTGGACGAGGCCCATATCTCGGCGGGAACGCTGCGGCGGAAATCGGTGACCTCCTCAGGGCGCTCGTCCACCAGGAGAATCATGACGTGGCACTCCGGATGATTCTGGAGGACGCCGAGGGCCATGTCGCGGAGCAGGGTTGTCTTTCCCGTGCGCGGCGGAGCGACGATCAGGCCGCGCGTACCCTTGCCGATGGGGCAGAACAGGTCGACGACGCGGGTCGTCAGGCGGCCGTCCTTGTGTTCGAGCCGCAGGTGCTGTTCCGGGGAGATAGTGAGGAGCTGGGTGAACTCGATCTTCGCCTTGCGCGCTTCGATGGAGAGACCATCGACGGTCTCGATGAACTTGATCTTCGGGTTCGGGAAGCGTCCGTCGGGAGGGAAGGCGGTGGCGCCGATCATCTGGCCGGTCTTCAACTTGAAGCGGCGGATGAGTTCCTTGGGAACAAAGGGGTCGGTCGGGCGGCGTTTGCCCATGCGCGTGACGTCGAGCAGCTGACCATTTCCACCGCGTCCGACGTCGATATCGAGGACGCCCTCGACGCGAATCAGGTTTTCGGCAGGAGCGGATGGAGGGGGCGTGGCCGGCGCGGGGGTAGCGGCGGCGGGGACGGTTTCGGGGGAAGCGGATGTTGCGGCGTTAGCCGGCTCTGGGTTGTTGGACATGCGTGTGGGAAAATCGTGAACGGACGTGGAACGCGCGTGCGGGTTCCGTGCTAAACGTGTGGACGCTTCGGAGCAGCGACAGGGCTCAATGGCGCGAGACGACTGGGAGAATCTCGAATCGGTGAAAGCTCCAGGTACAGGTTGCAGCGGAATGGTGGGGCCGCCGCACAGGATCCGGGTCTTCAATCAGACCTTCGAGTCACAAACCCAAGCAGTTTCGCTTGAATGACCCTGTGATACAAGAGTCCGCCCGGCGGTTGTGTCAAGCACCTGATGGAAAACGCTGTCGATAAGCGCCGGGTCAGGGAAGCTCGCGGAGGATCTCGACCTCGTTGGGAGGAAGGCAGATCCGGGCTCCGTTTTCGGTCTCCAAAAGCAGGCGTCCGCGCTCGTCCACACCGAGGAACATACCGACGATTTGTCGTTCGGAGGACGGCGTGGCGACGGCGACGCGTCCGATCTTCCAGGCGGCATTCAGCGCGGGGAGCATCTCCGAAGCGCGGCCGGAGGCGATGTGGTTCTGGGCGATCGCCAGGTGCGCGAGCAGCTGCACCACGACGGTCTCGCGGGCGGGCGTCGGGTCGATCAGGTCGCGCAGGCGGGCCACCTGGCCGGCGAGATCGGGCTGCACGGCTTCGGGGCTGTTGTCGTAATTGATGCCGATGCCCACGACGGCGGTTTCGGCGGAATATCGCTCTACGAGAATTCCGGCGAGCTTGCCGCGTTCGACCATGAGGTCGTTGGGCCAGCGCAGGCGCATGCCGGTCACCCCAAACGTGTCCATCGTCTCGCGCAGCGCCCAGCCGGCGGCGAGAGGAAGGATGGACCAGGCCTCCGGATCGCCAGGCGTGGGAAGCACGGCGGAAAGCCAGACGCCGCCCTCGTCGGAGACCCAGGAGCGCCTGTAGCGTCCGCGGCCCTGAAGCTGCGATCGGGCGACCACGGCATTCCAGCCGGGCAGTTTTCCGGCGACGTCGTTGGTCGAGCTGACGACGTCGAGTTGAAGGATGCGCCACGCGGGCGCGGTTTCGGGAAGGGCGGGGGCGGACATCGAACAGGGGAAAAGGAGGAGGTCAGGGGGAGCCGGGCGGGGCGTTCTTGCGCCGCGCGATGCGCTCCTCGACCAGGGAGGCGAGGATGGACAGGGCAAGCACCGCGACGATCACGAGAAGTGACACGTGGGGCCTGTCCTTGAACCAGACCTCAACCGGATGATAGGCGCCACCGATCATTTTCGCACCGATGAAAAACAGGATCACGCTGACGCCGTGCTTGAGGTATTTGAACAGGCCCATGATCCCCCGCAGGGCGAAGAACAGCGCGTTGAGGCCGAGGACCGCGAAGACGTTGGAGGTGATCACGACGAAGGGGTCCTGGCTGATTCCCATGATCGCCGGAATCGAGTCGATCGCGAACAGGAGGTCGGTGCTGCCGATGACGAGAAAGACGAGGAAGAGCGGCGTGATGCAGAGGCGGCCTTCGTACCGGGTGAACAAGTCCGGCCGATCGGAGTCGCCGGCGTGCATCGGAAGAATCTTGGATGCGAGCCGGTAGAGGAGATTTTTCTCCGGGTGCACCTGTTCACCGGAGCCGGACGCGAGCATCTTCCAGGCGGTCCACAGAAGCAGGGCGCCAAAGACGTAGATCAGCCAGGCGAAGCGCCGCACGAGCGCGATGCCGAAGATGATGAAGACGATCCTCAGGACGATCGAAAGGTAGATGCCCAGCTTGATGAGCTTGGGCTGGGCCGTCTCCTTCACGCCCATGAGCGAGAAGATGAGGATGAAGACGAAGAGGTTGTCGACGGAAAGTGAATACTCCGTCAGGTAGCCCGCGAGGTAGTCCTGGCCGAGGTGCCCATTGCGCGGGTGGAACGCGAAGATGAGGCCCGCATAGCCGATGGCCACGCCGATCCACAGGGCGGTCCAGCGCAGAGCGGACTTCACGGTGATGGGCGTCCTCCGGTGGGAGACGACGTAATAGTCCACCGCCGACACGGCGATGAAGATCACCCAGAAGATGACCCAGAGGAGCGATTCATCGTTGGAGGGCACGACCCCTAGATGAGAACTCGGCGAGGGTTGGGCGAATGGAAAATGTGTCTGCATCATCGGATGGATGGGCGCGCAAGTTCAGCACGATCGGACACGTGCGTTGCGGTGTGCACCGGTGTTGGGCTGTTGCGGAGGGCCGGGGTTGCGAGGCCTGTGGCTGGCAGCCTGGCGTCGCAAGTGGTGTGAGTGTGCGGGCGCACGCATGAAAAAGGCCGCCCCGTTTCGAGAGGCGGCCCCTGAAAGTGAAATGGAGCGGAGTTCAGGCGAGGCGCACGAGCGACTTGCCCTCGTCGACCGCGTCGCCGGCGTTGACGAACACCTCTGCGACGGTGCCCGCGCGGGGGGCATAGACGTAGGTGTTCATCTTCATCGCTTCGATGGTGGCGACCTGCTGGCCCTCGGTGACGGCCTGGCCGGGCTTCACGTCGACCGACACGACCTTTCCGGCGAGCGGGCTGGGAATGTCGCCCGGGCCCGAGGGCGCGGCCGCGGATTTCGCGGACACCACGGGCGCCGCGACGCTGGCGGAGGCGACCGAGGCGGGCTGGACTGGCGCCGGGGCGGCGGCATGGGTCTCGTCGAGGATTTCCACGAGCACTTCGTAGGCTTTGCCTTCGACGGTAACACGGAGCTTTTTCATGATGGGTAGTTAAGGAAGGGAGGTCGTGAGGGTGTTTCAGCGGATCTTGTGCGACTGGTAGATCTGGCGGCGGCCTTCGAATGCCCACTGGAAGGCCTGCAGGTCCTGCTGGAGCGTGGAGAGGTCGCGGACTCCGAGCACGCGGGCGTTCTTGCCGAGCACCGTGGAGACCGCGGCGGAGATGACGACCAGGAGCTCGGGAGGAAGAGGGCTCGCCTTGGCGGGGCCCGAGGAGGAGGGAGTGATCATGGGTGGCGGGTGACGGGCGGGCCGGCCCCGGTGGGGCGGCCCGCGGACGTTGAAGGGATCAGAGCGGGATGTTGCCGTGCTTCTTGGGCGGGCGGGTCTCGCGTTTGGACAGCGTATTGCGCAGGGCCATTGCGACGATGCCGCGCGTCTGGGACGGGAGGATGACGTCGGTGATCATGGCCTTGCTGGCCGCCTCGTACGGGGAGCAGAACTTCTCCCGGTAATCGGCGACGAGTTCCTTTTCCTTTTTCTTCGGATCGGTGGCGGCGGCAACCTCGCGCTTGAAGAGGATCTTCACGGCGCCTTCCGCGCCCATCACGGCGATCTCCGCGGTGGGCCAGGCGTACACCATGTCGGCACCCATGTCGGCGCTGCACATGGCGAGGTAGGCGCCGCCGTACGCCTTGCGCATGATGATGGTGATCTTCGGCACCGTGGCGGCAGCATAGGCGAAGAGCAGCTTGGCTCCGTGGCGGATGATGCCGCCCCGCTCCTGCGCGATGCCGGGGAGGAATCCAGGCACGTCGACGAGGTTGACGATCGGGATGTTGAAGATGTTGCAGAACCGGATGAATCGCGAGGCCTTGTCGGACGCGTCGATGTCGAGGGTGCCGGCCTTGACGGCGGGCTGGTTGGCGATGATGCCGACCACGATGCCCTCGACGCGACCCCAGCCGACGACGATGTTCTTCGCGAAGTCGCGCTGGACCTCGAGGAAGTCGCCGCCGTCGACGAGGCGTCCGATGATCTTCAGCACGTCGATGGGCGTCTTCGGATCGGCCGGCAGCAGTTCGTCCATGGCGGGATCGAGATCGAGCGTTACGGTCGGGGTGGGCCGGTGCGGGGGATCCATCACGTTGTTCGACGGGATGAATGAAAGGAGCTTCCGCGCGATCTGCAGCGCGTGCGCCTCGTCTTCGGCGACAAAGTGGATGTTGCCGGAGACGGTCGCGTGAGCCGCGGCGGAGCCGATGTCGTTCATCGTGACCGTCTGGCCGGTGGCGGCCTTGATGACCTCGGGACCGCAGATGAACATCTGGGCGTTGGACTTCGTCATGATGATGAAGTCCGTGAGTGCGGGCGAGTAGGCGGCGCCGCCCGCGCAGGGGCCTGCGATGATCGAGACCTGGGGCACGACGCCCGAGAGGAGCACGTTGCGGAAGAAGATCTGGCCGTAGCCCGAGAGCGCGGCATCACCTTCCTGGATACGAGCGCCGCCGGAGTCGTTGACGCCGACGACGGGCATGCCGGCTTTGATGGCGTAGTCGAGCAGGTCGCAGACCTTCTTGGCGTGCATCGCACCGAGGGAGCCGCCGCCGACGGTGAAATCCTGACTGTACGCGGCGCAGGGGCGACCGTCGACGGTGCCGATGCCCGTGATGACGCCGTCGCCCGGGAAGACCTTGTCCTGGAGTCCGAATTCGTGGCACTGGTGCTGGGCGTGCATGCCGAATTCCATGAAGGTGCCGGGCTCGAAGAAGGCCTCGAGCCGCTCGCGGGCCGACATGAGTCCCTTCTTCTTTCGCTCCGCGAGCTTTTCGGCTCCGCCGGCGAGGAGGATCGCCTTGCGCTTCTCCTCCAGCTGTTTGACGAGATCGGGTGAGATGGCCATGGGTGGGTGTGGCTGAGGTTAGCTGCCCTTGGGCATGCAGAATTCGGTGAGCACGCCGAAGGTGGACTTCGGGTGCAGGAAGGCAACGAGCTTGCCCGCGGCGCCGTCGAAGGGCTGCTCATGGATGAGCTTCACGCCCGCGCCCGCCGCCTGCTTCAGCTGGCCGTCGATGTCCGATGTGGCGAAGGCGATGTGATGGATGCCGCCGGCCGGGTTCTTCTCGAGGAACTTGGCGATCGGGCTGTCCGGCGAGGTCGGTTCCAGAAGTTCGAGGTGGACTTCGCCGGCGTGGAAAAACGCCGTCCGCACCTTCTGCGAGGGCACCTCCTCGCGGTGCTCACACTTAAGGCCGAGGGCCTTTTCATAGTAGGGAATCGTCTCGTCGAGGGATTTGACGGCGATGCCGAGGTGGTCGATGCGCGTGATCATGGAAGGAAGAGGGTGGTGTGGCGATGGCAGGAAATGAGCCCTTCGGATTAGATGTTCTCATTATGTGCAAACCTGGACAAAGGGACTCTGCATCCTTTGCCTAAACATAAGCATCCTTTGGCAAGAACTGCGCAGCGTGTATTTTTGCGATCGGATAGGTTGATCGGGAGGTCACACTCTGACCCAACGTCATGGCCAAAACAACCACACCTACCCAGTCGTCCGAGGACTCGCTCAACCGCTTGATTTCCGAGTGGAAACGGCAGGTTGAAACCGAGCTCAAGGGCGTGCCGTTCGAAAAGAAACTGGTGACAAAAACTCCCGAGGGCATCGCGATCCAGCCACTCTATACGCGAGCCGATTTGGCGTCGATTCCGAACCTGGATTCGACCCCCGGAGAAGCACCATTTCTACGAGGAGGCCGTAATTTCGGCTATAAGGATACCTCATGGGAGGTTTGCCAGCATGTGTCCGCGAAGGACGCAGCCGATTTCAATGAGAAGGTCCTGGCGGACCTGATGCTTGGCCAGACCAGCGTGGTGCTGGAGCCGGACTGCATCGCCCGCCTCGGCAAGGATCCCGACGAAGCGCCCGAACCCTGCGGCTGCGGCCTGGGCGTCGCGGACATTCAGGATGCGGAGGCAGCGCTGAGGAAGATCGATTTCTCTGCGGTCTCGCTGCACTGCGCCACGGGCGCGAATCCATTGCCGGTGGGCACGATCGTGCTGGCCGCGTTGGCCAGGCTCGGCGCGGACCCCAAGACGCTCCGCGGAAGCCTCACCGCCGATCCGATCGGCGAGTTGCTGCGCCGGGGCAGTCTGCCGGCTGGCATCGAGGCCGAGTTCGATGCGGTAGCCGCCTGGACGCATGCCCTGGCCAAAAAGGCCCCGCAGGTGCGCACCATCGGCGTGGACGCGAGCATCTGGTTGGAGGCCGGCGCCTCCACGACGCAGGAGCTCGCCTTCGCCATCGCCACGGGCCTCGCTTCGCTTCGCGCGATGAAGGACCGCGGGATCAAACCCGAGACTGCAGCCGCGAAAATGCGGTTCACCTTCTCGGTCGGCTCGCAGTTCTTCATGGAGATCGCGAAATTCCGCGCGTTCCGCCTGCTGTGGTCGCGAATCCTATCGGCCTACGGCGTCGCCGAAGCGGCCGCCACTTCCGCGGTCCATGCCAGGACGGCACTCTACGACAAGACCGTGCACGATGCCCATGTGAACATGCTTCGCGTGACCACCGAGGCGCTTTCCGCAGTGCTCGGAGGCTGCGACAGCCTGCACGTCGGTCCGTACGACGAGGTCACGGGGACGAGCGATGAGTTCTCTCGCCGCATCGCCCGCAACGTCCATGTGCTCCTCGCCGAGGAATTCAGTTTCAAGGAGACCGCCGACCCTTCCGGCGGCTCGTGGTATATCGAAACGCTCACGGACGAACTGGCTCGCAAGGCCTGGGCGCTCTTCCAGGAGTTCGAGGCCAAGGGAGGCATCGTCGCAGCCCTACGTGCAGGCACGCCGCAGGCGCTTGTCGCCGCGGTCGCGCTCGAAAAGGCTGACGCGGTGTCCAAACGCCGGTCGGGAATCGTCGGCACAAACCTGTTCCCAAACCTGAAGGAAAAGGTGCTGGCCGCGGGAACGCCTGACGCGGACGCCCTTGCGCGGCGCGCGGCCGCGGTGAAAAGCCGTCGTCCCGACGCACCCAAGGGAATCAAACCCCTCGACGTCGACGCCCTGGTCGCTGCGGCGTCGCGCGGCGCGACCGTGGGACAGCTGGCGCGTGCGTCGCTGCCGTCGTCGTCGGGCTCCGAGAAGATCACGCCGCTTTCGCTCCGCCGCGTCGCGGAGGGTTTCGAACGACTGCGTGCAGCGTCCGACGCCTATGCGTCGCGAACGGGAGCACGCCCCAAGGTCTTCCTCGCGAAGATGGGACCGGTGCTGCAGCACAAGGCCCGCGCGGATTTCTCCGCCGGATTCTTCGCGGTCGGCGGCTTCGAGCCGCTCGGCAAGCAGACCTTCGAGACGCCGGAGTCGGCCGCCGCAGCCGCCGCGGCGTCGGGAGCGCGAGTCGCGGTGCTCTGCTCCACGGATGAAACCTATCCGACGCTGGTCCCCGCGTTCGCGGCCGCGCTGAAAGCCGCCAAGCCCGACGCCGTCGTCGTTCTCGCCGGCCTCCCAGCCGACAAGGCCCTGGCCGACCAGTTCAAGGCGGCCGGCGTCGACGAGTTCATCCACATCCGAGCCAATGTCGGCGACCTCCTCGCCAACCTTCTCAAGAAGATCGGAGCCCTGAAATGAAAAATCCCGATTTCACGAAACTGAGCTACGACTCGTTCACGTTCACCGGAGGCCGCAAGTCGCCCGCCTCCGAGGGCGCCGAGTGGCAGACCTACGAGCAGATTCCGGTGAAACCGGTGTACACGGCCGCGGATCTGCCGCCCGAGCCCGTGCTCGACACGATGCCCGGCGTGGCGCCGTTCACGCGCGGCCCGTACAGCACGATGTACGTGGCGAAGCCCTGGACGGTGCGGCAGTACGCCGGCTTCTCCACCGCGGAGGAGTCGAACGCGTTCTACAAGCGCAACCTCGCCGCCGGCCAGATGGGCCTCTCGATCGCCTTCGACTTGGCGACGCACCGCGGCTACGACAGCGACCATCCGCGTGTCGTGGGTGATGTCGGCAAAGCCGGCGTCGCCGTCGACTCGGTCCTCGACATGCAGACGCTGTTCTCGGGCATCCCGCTCGACAAGGTCTCGGTCTCCATGACCATGAACGGCGCGGTGCTTCCGGTGATGGCGTTCTACATCTGCGCCGCCCTGGAGCAGGGTGTGAAGCTTGAGCAGCTCTCGGGCACCATCCAGAACGACATCCTGAAGGAGTTCATGGTGCGGAACACCTACATCTATCCGCCGACTCCCTCGATGAGGATCATCGCCGACATCTTCGGCTACACGTCGAGGTCCATGCCGAAGTTCAACTCGATCTCGATCTCCGGCTACCACATGCAGGAGGCGGGGGCCACGGCCGACCTCGAGCTGGCGTACACGCTGGCCGATGGTCTCGAGTATCTCCGCACCGGCGTGGCCGCGGGTCTGGACATCGACGCCTTCGCGCCGCGCCTCTCGTTCTTCTGGGCGATCGGAAAGAACTTCTTCATGGAGGTCGCCAAGATGCGCGCCGCACGCACGCTCTGGGCCGAGATCGTCTCGAAGTTCAATCCGAAGAATCCGAAGTCCTGCGCCCTGCGCACGCACTCGCAGACCTCGGGCTGGTCGCTCACCGAGCAGGATCCCTTCAACAACGTGGCGCGCACCTGCCTGGAGGCGCTCGCAGCCGCCTGCGGACACACGCAGTCGCTGCACACGAACGCCCTCGACGAGGCGATCGCGCTGCCGACCGATTTCTCGGCCCGCATCGCGCGCAACACGCAGCTACACCTCCAGAACGAAACCGGCATCTGCAACGTGGTCGACCCGTGGGGCGGCAGTTACTACGTCGAGTCGCTGACTGCGGAGCTCATCAAGAAGGCGCGCGCCCACCTCGACGAGGTGGAGAAGATGGGCGGCATGACCAAGGCCATCGAGGCGGGCATCCCGAAGCTCCGCATCGAGGAGGCCGCGGCGCGCCGCCAGGCCCGCATCGACTCCGGCAAGGAGACGATCGTCGGCCTCAACAAATTCCGCCTCGAGAAGGAGGCCGCGCTCGAGACCCTGGAGGTCGACAACACGGCCGTGCGCGAGGCGCAGATCAAGCGGCTGAAGGAGCTTCGCGCGAGTCGCGACGAAGCCAAGTGCCGCGCCTCCCTGACTGCGCTCACCGACTGCGCCCGCTCCGGCAAGGGCAACTTGCTCGAGCTCGCGGTCACGGCCGCCCAGGCGCGGGCCACGCTCGGCGAGATCAGCGACGCGCTCGAGGTCGTGTATGGACGCTACCAGGCGCAGATCCGCTCGATCTCGGGCGTCTACCGCTCTGAGTTCGGTGAGGACGAAAACGTCTCCAAGGTGCGCTCGCTTATCGCGCGCTTCGAGAAGAGCGAGGGACGCCGCCCCCGGCTGTTTATCGCGAAGCTGGGCCAGGACGGACACGACCGCGGCGCCAAGGTGGTGGCGACGGCGATGGCAGACCTCGGGTTCGACATCGACATCGGACCGCTCTTTCAGACACCCGAGGAGGCCGCCCGCCAGGCCGTTGAGAACGACGTCCATGTCGTCGCCATGAGTTCGCTCGCCGCGGGTCACAAGACCCTGCTGCCCGCACTGCGCCAGGCGCTGGATGCGCGGGGGCGCCGGGACATCATGGTCGTGTGCGGCGGCGTAATCCCCGCGCCCGATTACGAGTTCCTGCTCGCCAACGGCGCCAGCGCGATCTTCGGGCCGGGCACTGCGATCCCGTACAGCTCGCTGAAGACCCTCGAGCTCCTCGTGGAGCGCCTGGAAATCCCGTAAGCTCTTTGGCCAGTGTTTTGTCTCAAGGGCGGCCTCCCAAGGGCCGCCCTTATCAATTCCCCGATCGCGTCTGACCTTTCAACCTGCGGAGTCGGATCTGAACCACGGGGGGCTAAGAGGCCACAGAGGGAATCCATCGCAGAGACGTCCTACATCCAGTTCCATTCACCTTCAAGGGATGGAGGTGTCGAATCAGTGGATACGGCGGAGCGGCTAGGGAGGCACTACGAGGTCGCAGAGCTCGGGCATTCTTGGACCCAAGGTTTTCTGGTCCTATAACACTCTGATGGCAGGCATCTAGCGGGTAGTGTCCGAAAACTTCAGCAAAAAGACGGATCATGGTAGGTGGTTAGGTGCTTAAGCCAAAAACCACCAAACGAAGGAAGAACCATGACCCGTCCGAAAAAGGACATGACCGAATCAAAAAGCACGCGCGAGCA
>DAIDAF010000024.1:0-58427 GCA_027310745.1 Opitutaceae bacterium
CGAACGACCGCCCGAACCGCAACGTGAGTTCTGTTTTGGATAGCAGCCCAACCGACCAACCTTGTTTCCGTCCTCCAACTTCACTCAGAGCGAAACCAACCTCAAAAACCGCCTTTTAACCCCTGTTTTGGACACCAGTGAGTCAGGCCAGGGTCTTTTTCCAGCGGGCGATCTGGCGCTTGATCTGCGCGGGGCTCGGCATGCCGGTCCCCACGCGCTTCGCCATCGCGCGGCGCAGGTCGAAGACCGCCCGCCAGTCCGCATGAAACGCGGGATGGGCGGTGCGAACGACCGCGTCGGTGAGCTTGTCGAGCCCGACCCGGTTCTCCTCCGCGAGCTTCACCACTCGCCCAACTGCGTGATGCGCCTCGCGGAACGGCACGCCCTTGGTCACGAGGTAATCGGCCAGATCCGTCGCCAACAGGCCGGGGTCGGCCACAGCCGCCGCGCAGCGGTCGCGGTTGATCTTCATGCCGGCGAGCGTGCCGGAGAGCACATCCGTGCAGAGCGCGGTCTGGTCGAAGCTGTCGAACACCGGCGGTTTGTCCTCCTGGAGGTCGCGGTTGTAGGTGAGCGGAAGACCCTTTGTGAGCGTGAGCAGGGTGTGGAGATTGCCCTGCAGGCGTGCGGACTTGCCGCGGAGGAGTTCGCAGGAGTCGGGGTTCTTCTTCTGCGGCATGAGCGACGAGCCCGTGCAGAAGGCGTCGGGCAGGTTCACGTAGGAGAACTCCGCGCTGGACCACAGGATCAGGTCCTCCGCAATGCGCGAGAAATGAACCCCCGCGATGGCGCAGGCGGCGGCGAACTCGATGAACACGTCGCGGTCGGCGACGGTATCCATCGAGTTCTGCGTCACCCGCGGCCGGCCCTTCGCGTCGACGAAGCCGAGCTTCACCGCGGTGAATTCTCGATCGATGGGCAGCGTGGTTCCCGCGATCGCTCCCGAGCCGAGCGGGCACCAGTTGGCGTGGTCGAGCACGGTGTCGAAGCGCTGGCGGTCACGCTCGAGCATCTCAAGCCAAGCGAAAAGGTGGTGGGCGAGCGAGACGGGCTGGGCGCGCTGGAGGTGGGTATAGCCGGGGATGAGCACCTCGCGGTGCCGTTCCGCCAGCGCGAGCAGCGTGCGTTGCGCCTCGACGAGTTTTTCGCCCAAGGCTGCGCTGGCGTACTTGAAGAACAGCCGCATGTCGGTCGCGACCTGGTCATTTCGACTGCGGGCCGTATGCAGGCGGGCCGCTGCGGGCACGCGGGCCGTCAGCGCCTGCTCGATGTTCATGTGAACGTCCTCGAGCTCCGTCTTCCACGTGAACGAACCCGTGCGGATTTCGTGCAGAATTCCGTCCAGGCCTTTCTGGATTTCGCGGCACTCCTTCCGGGAGATCAGCCCGACATGCGCGAGCATGGCGGCGTGCGCTTTGCTGCCCTGGATGTCGAACGGTGCCAGGCGTCGATCGAACGAGACGGATTCGCTGAATTTCAGCATCATCTCGGCGGGGCCGGCGGTGAATCGCCCTCCCCAAGTGGCCTGTGCGGACGAGTTGCTCATGACTCTGACAACACCGCCCGGAAACCCGGTCGGCAACGAGAAAGCGAGGCGTCGAGGCACCTTGCGTTATCCGGCCGGTCACCTTTGCTCAACTTGCCCGCACCCATGCCGCGCCACGCCCTTTTTCTCGTCAGCCTAACCCTCGCCTTTTTCTCGGTGTCACCCGCAGCCCGTGCGGCCGATCCCGCCGCAGACCCCGCCTACCGGGTCGTGGATATCGCCCCCTCGAGGACTTCGATCTTCGTTGGCAGGGTCAGCATAAGCTTCTCGCGTTTCGTGCGTTCAGACGGCGTGTATGCGGGCGATTACCAGGTCCGCGTCTTCCCGTTCTTTTATCGGGAGTCCGGACATCTTCGAATTCAGTTTAATGACGAGCAGATTCGACGCCTGCACCAGGGCAAGACGGTGACCTTCGTAGGCGAGGGCCGCAGTCGGTCCGGGGCGCGGCGGGGCGTCGTTGGGAAGGCAACTCCGGAGGGCCTTCAATCCGGCCGGCTGCTTGTGGATGTATTCGTCACCCGCTCGATCAAACTCGTCTTCCACACGACCTACCGGCTGGAGGCCGCACCCGAGTCCTGAGCGCGTTCGACTTCAGTTCTTGATCACGACGACATCTCCGGAGCGCAGCTCGGTGGTGGCCCAGCGCGACGAGGAGATCTCGTAGGTACGGCGATTCCGGACTAGAACCCCCCTGGCGACGCGCACGCCGGATGCCCCCAGCGCCTCGGCCATCGTCAGCTGGGTCTGCGGTCCCATCGCCAACTTCCACGCGAGGCCCGTGCGGGGCTGGAACACCACCACCGCGCCGCTCTGCGAGAGTTTCCAGGCGGCGTTGGTCCCCGCTCCCGCGAGGTCCGCACCCACGCGCACGGTCGTCACCACGACCTTGCCGGTGACCTTGACGGCCTCGACCGCGACATCGCCGGTGACTGCGACCGCGTCGACGACAAGGCAACCGCTGTTCAGCAGCGTAGCGGCAAGCAGCAACACCGAAGCGGCGAGGCGAAGGGCGGGGACGATCCGTTCAACCATCCGGGCACTCTTCGGGCGGCCGGGTGCCGGTGCAAGAACTGATCCGGAAGCGAACGGAGTTTGTATCCACGGGCGCCATGCAGAACCGCGGGCATGCGAACTTCCACGCCCCGGATTTCCTCAAAAACTTCTAGCCTGACCAAGGCCCCGACGTTATCGTCCCATCCAGCCCGCCGGGCGCACCCCTTGCCAACAGCCTGACCTCCCGATTCAAGCGCCCGGCGCGACCTGCGTGGAGGTCGGCAATCCAACCAGAGTCACCTCTCAAGCGACGACCATGAAGGAATACCCCTCCAAAGACCTTCGCAGCTTCGCTGTCGTAGGCCATGCCTCCTCAGGAAAAACCATGCTCTGCGAGGCCATGCTCGCGTGCTCCGGCCGCATCGGCCGCCTCGGCAGCGTCTCCGCCGGGACGACGGTCAGCGACTACCACCCCAGCGAAAAGGCCCACCAGATCTCGGTCCACGCCACGCTCCTCGCGACCGAGTGGATGGAACGGAAGTTCAACATTATCGACACGCCCGGATGCGCCGACTTCATCAGCGAGGGTCTCGGCGCGCTTCGCGTCGGCGATTTCGCGCTCGTAGTGATCCACGCAGCGCACGGGCTCGGATACGGCACGGACGCGGTGTGGGAATATGCCACGCAGTTTGGCCTGCCAAAGATGATCGTCATCAACGCGCTCGACAAAGCCAACGTCGACTTCGACAGCGTGGTCAATTCGGCCCGCGAACATTTTGGCAAGAAGGTCTTCCCCCTGACACTGCCAGTCAACCCGGGCCCCGGATTCGACCAGGTGCTGGACGTGATGCGCAGCGAGGTGGTGACGTACAAACCCGGCGCCATGGGCGCCTACGAAGAGAAGCCTGCCCAAGGCGCGCTGCTTTCAAAGGTGCAGGAGCTCCACCGCCAGCTGGTCGAGAGCGTGGCCGAGTCGGACGACAAGCTCCTGGAGCATTACTTCGAAGAGGGGTCGCTCACCGAGGACGAACTGCGTTCCTACCTTCACAAGGCCATCCAGGAGCAGGTTCTCATCCCGCTGTTCGCGGTCTCGGCCGAGACCAACGTCGGCGTGGCGCGCATGATGGACCTGATCGCCAAGTATGGCTCCTCCCCGCTCGACCGGGCGGAAGTGCCCGCCAAGGGCGCCAACGGCGAAGACGTGACCGTGCCGCTCGATAAGCCGGAGCCGGTCGTGTACGTGTTCAAGACCATGAACGAGGCGGGCGTCGGCGAACTCTCGATGTTCCGCGTGTACTCGGGCCGCATCAAAAGCGGCGACGAGCTGTTCAATCCTGCGCGGCAGGTGACGGAGCGAATCAGCCAGATCTTTCTCCTCAACGGCCAGGAGCGCACGCCCGTGCCATCGCTTGGAGCGGGGGACATAGGCGCGGTGGTGAAAATGCGCGACACCCACACGGGCAACACGCTGTGCAGCCCGCGCTTCCCGGTGCAGCTCTCGAAGGTGGTCTATCCGAGCCCGAACATCCACGGCGCGCTGCGACTGAAGTCGAAAGGCGACGAGGACAAACTGGCGGCGGGACTGGCGACGCTCCACGACGAAGACCCGACGTTTCTCTACCGCGTGGACGACGAGATCCACCAGACGATCGTCTCAGGCCAGGGGGAAATCCACCTCCAGATCATCGTCGAACGCCTGCAGCGGCGTTTCGGCGTGGCCGTCGAACTCGACGAACCGCGCATTCCCTACCGCGAGACCATCCGCGCGAAGGCCGACTCGAAGTACCGGCACAAGAAGCAGACGGGCGGAGCGGGGCAATTTGCGGAGGTCTGGATGCGCGTCGAACCCGCGCCGCGCGACACCGGCCTGCAGTTCGTGCAGTCGCTGGTCGGCACGAATGTCGACCGCGTCTTCGTGCCGTCCGTCGAGAAGGGCGTGCGCACGGCCTGCACCGAGGGAATCTACGCGGGCTACCGGGTGGTCGACGTGAAGGCCGAATTCTACGACGGGAAGATGCATCCGGTGGACTCCAAGGACATCGCCTTCCAGATCGCCGGCTACTTCGCCTTCAAGGAGGGCTTCATGAGCGCGCAACCCCGCCTGCTCGAGCCGATCCTCACGGTGACGATCACGGTTCCCGAGGAGTTCATGGGAGACATCATGGGCGACATCTCTTCGCGCCGCGGAAAGATCCTCGGCGTCGACAACGACGGCCGGTTCCAGGTGGTGAAGGCGCTGGTGCCACAGAAGGAGCTGTATCACTACAGCAGTATCGTGCGTTCCATTACAAGCGGCCGCGGCCGGCACTCGGAGGAGTTCTCGCACTACGAGGAAGTCCCTCCGGACCTCGAGAAGAAGCTCGTTGAGGAAGCCCGTGTGCGGCGCGAGGCAGCGCACAACAACCATCACTGACGCAACGGCGCCCCATTCCCATGAAACCCGTCCTGCTCTCCCTGCTCGGAGGACTTCTCCTCCTCGCCTGCATGCTATTCGCGCTGCTCCGGCTGGACACCGCGGACGACTGGATTGCGCTCTGGACGCCCTTTGTCATCGCGGGCGTGGCGCTGGCCGTGGCCGGTGCAATCGCAACCCGGCACCACAGCCGGCGTCCGGGCCCGCCCGGCGCGCCGCATCATCTTTGAGCCCGTTCCCCTGTTAACCCAACAAAAGAGGCGAGGTGCTCAGGCGCCTCGCCTCTTTTCGTTGTGTCGCCGGGCCGGCGTGCGAACCAGCTTCGGCCCAAATTCGGTTTTGAATGGAGCAGAAGGCAACGAAGGGAACGAAGTACAAACCGCTCACCACAGAGAGCGGTCTTTCCACCGTTTGGGTGAGTCAAATTGGGCTCGGTGATTTCCTATGACCGCTTGGCTCGGCCGTCTTTGTTATCTTCGTTTCCTTCTGGTTACTGCGTTTCCTGAGATCAGGAGCGGACGGATTCATCCGCGATCCGTAAGCGCGACTCCGGGATGCGCGGAGGGTCACCCCACCACGCGGTACTTCTGGGGCGGGATCTTGAAGCGATGCCCCGAGTCGAGATCGGTGAAGATATGCCAGTGAGGATCCAGAGTGCTGTGGACGGCCACCTCAAGTTTCTGTCCGATCTCGTAGTGGTATTCCTCAGACTCGATCACGTGATCCTCGTGCTGGATCGCCTCGCCGATCTCTCCGCTGTGTGGTTCGAGAATTTCGATCTTTTGCGTCATGAGCGTTGAGTTGACTTTGTGCGTCGCAGGAGCGGAGCGCCCGCCGCGGCGCGGAGTTTGGGGTTGAAAGCAATGACTCGCCTTTCGGCGTCCCCTTGAGTCTGGGTCGGGTCCCAACCGGGTCAACCCGAGACTGCCTCGGAGGGCTCATTCGACGTTCGGGCGAGCATGCTTTACATCGCGCAGGGCATCGTCATCACGAAGCCAGCCCCTGCCATGAGCCCCCGCCCCGACACCCGAGTTCTCCACGTCAGCGTGGTCGTCATGGGTGTGTCGGGATGCGGGAAGACGACCCTGGGGGAGGCACTGGCGTGGGAGCTCGGCGCCCCCTTCGTGGAGGGCGATGCGTTTCATCCTTCGGCGAACGTGGCGAAGATGGCGTCGGGTCGACCGCTCGAGGACTCGGATCGCGCGGGCTGGCTCGAAGCGCTGGCGCGGCGGCTTGCGATCGGGCGGGAGCGCGGCGAACCGGTCGTCCTGGCCTGCTCGGCGCTCAAACGCCGTTATCGGGACGTGCTGCGCTCGGGCGATCCAGCCCTGCGTCTGGTGTTTCTCCACGGGCAGCGCGAACTGATCGCGGCGCGACTGCATACGCGCGCGGGTCACTTCATGCCTCCGAGTCTTTTGGAGAGCCAGTTCCGGGACCTCGAGATTCCGTCGGCCGACGAGGACTGCCTGGCCTGCGATCCGGCGGAGCCGACCGGGGAACTCGTCCGGCGAGCCGTGCAGTGGCTCGGAGAGCGCGGATCGACCGTGAAGCGTTAACCCTTCCCCATGAATTCCGAACCTGTCTCCCTGCCCGGCCGCCGTTGGCTGATCGGCACGCTCCTTGGCGCGGGGGTGCTGGTAAACTACTTCGATCGCATCAACCTCTCGGTGGCGGCGCCCCAGCTCCAGGCGCATTTCGGACTCGGATCGGCGGAAATTGGCGTCCTGTTCAGCGCGTTCTTCTGGAGCTATGCGCTGCTGCAGATTCCCGCGGGCCTGATTCTAGACCGGCTGGGTGTGACGAAGGTGGGGCGCTGGGGAAGTTTTCTTTGGTTTGCGGCCTCCGCGTTCACCGCGTGTGCGGGGAGCTTTGGGGGTATCCTCGTGGCCCGCATGATGCTGGGCGCGGCGGAAGCTCCGGGCTTTCCGGCGAACGCGAAGGCGGTGGGCCACTGGTTTCCGAGGAGGGAGCGTTCGTTGGCGACGGCTCTGTTTGATGCTGCGGCCAAGGCATCGAGCGTGATTGGCGTGCCGTTGATCGCCCTGGTGGTGGTCAAGGCGGGCTGGCGCTGGGGATTTGCGGCGACCGCCGTGATGAGCCTGGCCTATTTCGTCGCCTTCACCCGGCTCTATCGCGATCCCAAAGCGGACCCGCGTCTGAGCAAGGCAGAGCTGGACTACATCCTCGCGGGAGGCGGCAACCCGGAAGGCGTGTCGGCGGCGCGTCCGCGTGCGATGTTGGGCCACCTGCTTCGTCAGCGAAAGGTGTGGGGGCTCAGCCTGGGCTTCGCAGCCTACGGCTACGCCTTCTATCTCTTCCTCACGTGGCTGCCGTCGTACCTCGTGCAGTCGGCGCACATGGACATCCTCAAATCGGCGACCTACGCCGCGATCCCGTGGATGTGCGCGACCGTTGCGGACCTCTTGGTCGGCGGATGGCTGATCGACCATCTGGTGGCGCGCGGTCATGACGAGACACGCGTGCGAAAGACCGTGTTGCTGACGGGCATGGCACTCGGGATGGCGGTCATCGGTGCGGTATTCACGACGAACTCGATGATTGCGATCGTGTGGATCTCGGTGGCGCTGTCCGGGCTCGCCGCCGCGGCGCCCGTCGGCTGGTCGTTGCCTGCGCTCATCGCGCCCAAAGGTGCCGCGGGCACGGTCGGAGGCATCATGAATTTCGCAAACAACGCCATGGGCGCGGTGGCTCCGATCGTGACGGGAGTCATCGTCGGCCTGACCGGCTCCTTCGCGCTCGCCTTTGCGGTGGCGGGCGTGGTCCTGCTCGGCGGCATGGCGGCGTTCATCTTTCTCCTCGGGCGGATCGAGCCGGTGCAGGAGCCGTGAGCCGGCGGCGGGCTTGGGATAAGGCCAAAAACCGCAATTGAACCACAGAGACACAGAGATATCCACCTTCGCCAAGGCTACGGCGGACAGGCAGAGGCTGAAATCCAAGCAAGGGGCGGAATCAGCGCACACCTCGCAGGTGAAAGAGATTCGATACAAAATTCCCGCCCACCTGCATTTCTCCGTGTTCTCCGTGTCTCTGTGGTTCAAATCCAACTGCGTAATTTAGGATAAGGCGGTCGGAGCCGGTCGCGCCAAACTCGCGAGCCTGGTGAACAGCGAAAAAAACGCCCGGGGCAGGGATGCCACCGGGCGGAGTGCAGAACTGGTGCGGAGTGCCGGATCAGTGCCCCTTCACGGCGACGCCCTTGATGCCGCGGAATCCGCTGAAGCGGCTCCAGCCGAAACCATAGATGGCGACGATGAGGAAGCAGCCGAGTGGAACGATGAAGCCGCGCGACATATCCCAGCGATCGCCAACCCACCCCATGAGCTTCGGGAGGAGCGCCCCGCCCATGATCGCCATGACGATGTACGACGAGGCCTTCTTGGCCTGCACGCCGAGGCCGAAAATGCCCAGGGCGAAGATCGTCGGGAACATGATCGACATGAAGAAGAAGCTCAGGAAGAGCGCGGCGACGGAGATCCAACCGATCTTCACGAAGATCAGACCCATGAGGATGACGTTGATGAGCGCGTACCAGCCGACGACGCGGTGAGCCTCGGCCTTGCGAAGGATTGCGGAGCCCGAGAAGCGACCGATCAGGAACAGGGCGAATCCGATGTAGCTGAGAAGCTTCGTGGCGCCGACCTCATTGACGTACCACAGCCCCCGGTGAAGCGTCGCCCCGCCCTCGCCGACCATCCAGCTGTGGGCAAACCCGGCGGAAATCGCGGGCACCTCGCTGACCATGTAGTTGATGAAGAAGCTGAAGATGCCCGCCTGCGCGGCGACGTACATGAACTGCGCGACCACGGCCATGACGAAGTGCGGACGGGACCAGATCGAATGGCCGTCGCTCGCCACGAGCGGTTCGTTGAGGTGATAGGCATCCTCGGTGTTCAGCTCGGGCATCGGCGCGAACACGAAAATGATGGCCAGCACCGCGACGATGATCGCGATCGCGACGTAGGGAATGTAGAGCGTCTGGTTGGAGTTGGGGCCGCCCGCGTAGAAGAAGAGGCCACCGAGGATCGGCCCGATCATCCAGCCCACGCCATTGCAGGACTGGGCCACGTTGATGCGGACCGCGGCGCCCTCCTTTGATCCGAGCACCGTCGTGTACGGGTTCGCGATTGTCTCGAGGAAGGTGAGGCCCATCGACACGACCATGACGCCGAGCAGGAAGGCCCAGAAGGCCTGGATGTGCGTGGCTGGCAGGAACCAGACGCCGCCGACGGCGATGATGAACAGGCCGGCGAGGATGCCGCGCTTGTAGCCAATGCGCCGGGCGAGCATGCCGGCGGGGAGCGACATGAGACAGTAGCCGAGGTAGTGCGCAAACTGGACCCAGGCCGATTGCGCCTTCGAAAGGTGCAGCAGGTCCTGGAAATGTTTGTCCATCACGTCGATCATCCCGTTGCACACGCCCCACAGGAGGAAGAGCGAGCTTATCAGGATGAACGTGAAGGTGCAGTCGACGCCGTCGGCAGTGCGGAACAATCGTTTCATGGGTTGGGATAGCGGTTTTTTGCGTGGATGGGGGAAGTGTTCGAAACCGAGCGGCGGGCGCTCAGCCTCTCCGAGAGGTCGCCGGGAGATGGATACGGGGCGGGGAGTTCCTCAACCAAAGCCGGCGGAACGTCGCGATCGACTCGACGGCGCCGAGGGCGACCAGCTGGTGGGCGAGGTTGCCGGCCGCGGTCCCCTCGCCGGCGATCGCGTGGACCGGCAGGCCGGCGTGGTCGGCGGTGGCCTGGCAGAGCAGGCGGTTACGGGCGCCGCCGCCGGTGATGAGGATTCGGTGAAATCGACGTCCTGAAAGCCGTTCAAACTGGCGGAGGGCGCCGGCGTGCGCGGCGCCAAGCGACGACACGATGAGCCGGGCCCAGCCAACCGCGTCGTTTGGAACCACAGCCTTGCGGGAACGCCTGAGAAGCCGGGCCAGCGCGTCGCGCATCGAAGTCGGATTTGCAAGCGAGGGATCGCGCACGCCGACGAGTGCCGCGGGTTCAGGCAGGCGTCCAACCTCGCCGAAAAAGGCGTCCCACGCGGCGTCCCCCGAGAGGATCCGACCCGATTCCTGGAGCACGCGCTCGAGCAGCCAGAGTCCGGCGAAGCTCATCTGCGGCGCGAAGCGTCCATCGCCGAGGCGCTCGTTCGTCACGCCTGCCGACAGCGCCTCGTCCGACAGAAACGGTTGGTCGCTCTCGCAGCCGACCAGCGACCAGGTGCCGGAACTCAGGAACAGATCCCCACCCTGCATCGAGGCCGGCATGGCTGCATAAGCACAGGCGGTGTCATGTCCGGGCACGCAGACCACGCTCACGCGTTCGAGGCCGGAAAGGCCACGGACCGGCCCGAGCACGCCACCCGCGCGTCGGACACGGGGGAACCACGAGCGCGGCACGCCGAATCTGCGCAGCGCGTAGTCGGAAAAGCGCAGCCCCTTCACCGAAAGGAGCTGCGAGGTGCTTGCGATCGACACCTCCGCGGCCATCACACCGCAGAGGAGGAAGTTCACATAATCCGGCAGGAAGAGGCAGCGCCTGGCCACCGAGCGCAGGCCCGGATGGCTGCGGAGCGATTCCTCCAGCTGCAGGCTGGAGTTGTAGAAGAGATTCGGGATGCCGGTCGCGCGGTAGAGCGCAGGGAGTCCGCGTCGCGCGAGCCGCAGGCGGCCCGGCTCGGTGCGGGTGTCGCGGTAGGCATGCACCGGATACACCAGGCGGCCCGTGCGGTCGACGAGGGCGTGGTCCACTCCCCAGAAATCGACGCCGACCGAAGCGAGGTTCGGGAATCGGCGCGCAGCCTCGGAAAGGCCCGCGCGAATCTGCTCCCAGATGCCGGCAAAATCCCAGTAGTCGCGGCCACCGATCGAGTGAAACCCATTGGGGAACCGATGCACCTCCTCCAGGTGGAGACCGGAATCGGACCAGCGGCCGACGATCACCCGTCCGCTGGTGGCGCCGCAGTCGACGGCCGCGCAGACGACGCTCCCGGGGTTTGTCCGGCGGTGGGGCTGTGGTTTCCGGGCGAGAGACATCGGGGGCTCAGGCGGACTCGAGGATCATGTTCGCGTACTGGGTTGTGTCGCCGGTGCGGATCAGCCCGACCGAACGCGGAACCCGAAGCTTGAACTGCACGTGGGGCTCGAAGTCACAGGGCACCGTTCCCAGGAGCGTGGCGATGCGCTCGCGCGCGCCCGCGGGGTTCACCTGCAGAAACTCCTCGGCCATGAAGGCACGGCCGACGGTCCAGTTGGCAAGGAGGGCGGCAACTACCTGGGCGACGGTCGGCACATCGTCGACCAGCGAGAGATCGACTGTCTCGAGGCCGGGCCACGACGGGAAGCCGCGATCCGCGATGACGAGGGTGTTGGTGTGTCGCACGCGGGCGACGAGGGAGAGGACGTGGGGGTTGAGTATGCCTGAGCGGATCATGGGAGGAGTCCGAGGGCGCGTTGGCGATAATGCTCGTCGGCGCGGCCCGCGATGCGGACCACTTCGGCGTGCGGGAGAAAGCGGGGTCCGCCGAGCCTGGCGGCGCCCAGAAAGACTTCGGCGGCCTTCACCGCCATGAGCGTCGAGGCGAGCACGGCCCTGGAGGTCGCTCCCAGGGCGATGAGCCCGTGATTTTCGAGAAGGATCAGACGCGGCACGCAGCCTAGCCGGCGGCGGTGGGCCTCGACGCGGGTTCGGATGGCGCGCGCCAGGGGCAGGCCGGGGTCCGCGTAGGGGACCAGGACCGACTCGGGGCCGCAGCACACGACCTCGTCCGGAAACAACCGACGGCCGGCGAACTGGCGGGCCTTGGAGGAGCACAGCACGGCATTGACCGCCACAGGATGGGTGTGACCCACGAACGAAACGCCGGGGAGCGTGAGCAGCCAGGCGTGAAACATCGACTCCACGGACGGCTTGGGACCGGAGACATCGGCGCGCGCGCCTAGCAGCGCCTCGCCGACGACAGAGTCCGCGGGCGCCCTGCCCTTCATGAGGGCGAGCAGGCCCGCCGACCGGCAGCGGGAGAGACCACGCGAGGTGAGCGTGGCGAGCGACTGGCCGCTGGCCTTCACCCAGAACTCGTCGTCCGAAATCCGGGCGGAGGCATTCCCTTCGCCCAGGATTGCGAGCGACCTGTCCTCGCGGCCGAGATCGCGGGAGAGCCTGACCAACTCTGACGCGAGCGCTTGGTCGGAACTCATGGGTCGAATCGGAGCGCGAGGCGGTGACGGCGGTGCGGGCTCAGAACGGGCGGCCGTCGGCGCGGGTGCCGCAGAGGCTGACCTCCAGGCCGAGTTCACGCGCCAGGGCCGCCTTCGTATAAAGGGCGAGGTCCGCCGAGGCGGCATCCTTTGCGTAGGCCACCTGGATGTGGTTCGCCTTGTGGCGGGCCATCATCTGGTCGCGGGAGACACCGTAGGTGACCGCATGCATGATGGGCCACTGCCGCGTGGTCTCGCGCCAGCGGCGCTCGGTCTCCTCGGCGGGAAGCTCGATGACCTTGGCGCGGCCGAGGTCCATCTTGAGGCGGCCGTCCTGGACGAAGATGCGGCTCCAGACGATCTCGCCGGGCTTGGCGATGCCGCACACGGTGCCGCCGCCAAGGCGGAAATACATGGGCGGCTGCCGGAGGGACTCCGTGCCGCGGTATCCACCGATGTGATGCGCAGCGGGCGCGCTGCCGGAGATCAGGAACACCCAGACGTACTCGTCGGTGGTGCCGCTGCGGTCGGGATCGCCCCAGCGCAGGTCGTGGAGCGTGGTCTCGACCGGCTGACCGAGCGCACCGTGCACGCGGTTGGTCAGGAGACCGTCGAGGCCGGAGCATTCGTCGACCTCGTTGAAGTGAGGCAGCGGGGCTCCCGGTCGGATGGCGCGGCCCGCGGCGTTGCGAACCGGCGGACGCTCGGAGTTGTTGAGAAGGCCCTCGGCAAGATCGGAGGCGGGCAGGAGATCCTTGAGTCCCTGCTGGTACTGGATGCCGATGGTGTCGCAGCCGAAAGTGTCCGCAATGCGGAGCGCAGCGATGTAGGTGCGGCACTGCCAGAGCAGCTGCTTTTCCGTGAGCTCGGTGGCTTCGTCGGTTCCCAGGTGGAAACGCATGCCCTTTTTCCTGAGCCATTCGAATGCGGCGCGGGCCTCCTCCTCGGAGACCTGGGTCGCCTCGTAGTAAAGCGCGGACTGGGAGAGGCGTTCCTTGTAGACGCCGGTCTTGAACAGGAGCTCGTCGGGGATGATGGCGTTGTACATGCCCATGCAGCCCTCGTCGAACACGCCCATGATCGCCTTCTTCGTACGCAGTTCGTCGGCGAGCCTGGAAGCAACCTTCGAGGCGGCTGAGGGAACCGAGCAGCGCGCGAGCGGACGGACGTGCGGGGTCCGATGCTTGACGACGCCGGTGGTCAGCCAGCGCTCGAGACCCTCCAGGAAAAAGCCGTCGGTGAAGTCCTCGCTCCAGAGCGTCGAGTAGGCCACGCCCGCCTTGGTCAGCGAACCGTTCAGGTTGAGCATGCCCACCAAGCCGGGCCAGGTGCCGGACCAATTGGCGACAGTGAGGATAGGCCCGCGATGGCTGATCAGCCCGTGGAGAATGTGGTGAGAGTATTGCCACACGCTCTCGGCGACGATGAGGGGGCTGTCTGGATTGATCTTGGAGAAGACCTCCATGCCCTCCTTCTGGGAACCGATGAAGCCGTGCTTGCGTTTCCGGTTGTAGGGATGGGCTCGGACGAGCCGGGCCCCGAATTTGGCGAGCGCCGCGGTGAGCGCCTTTTCCATCGCTGCCTGGGCCGCCCAGCACGTCTGGTTGGCCGATTCACGCAGGTCGCCGTTGGCGACGAGAAGGACATCTTGACGGATCATGGATATAACAGGCCTGAGTAGCCGGGGTGAGGTGGAGAATAAGGGCGTTCGAATCATCCCATAAAACGCTCCCGGACAGAATAGACATTGATGGAAAAGGGATGGACAAAAGATGCATTTATTCTGGCTCACACCGTGCGCCCCTTGGAGGGCACACGATCGCGGTGCGGCCGGGACGGCACCAGGGTGCGGGCAGGATCAGGTCTGCGACCAGTCGAAGACCACGCCGACGTAATTGTCCTTGTGGTCGCGCAGCCCCGCATAGGCCTCCGGGGCCTTTGAGGGCGGAAGGCGGTGCGTATAAAGCGGTTCAATACGGAGCCGGCCGGAGGCGAGGAGATCCATGATGACCTCCGAGTTCCGCTCGACGGAGTGCTTCACAAACTCCTCGCGGTACGTTGGGAAGCGCCACTCAAGCGCGCCCTTGAGGTCGACGAAGGGCGGCAGGTGGGTGCGGCGCAGGAAGGCCGTGAGGTCGGTCTGGTGAGGCGTGCGCGGGCTCCCGAGCAGGATGACCTCACCCTGGTGGGCGACGACGGCGGACGCCTCCTCGATGACCGACGAGACACCCGTCGCATCGATCAGCGTGCCGATGCCATTTCGACCGGCGAGGTCGCGGACCTGGTCCTTCCAGCCGGGCGCAGTCGAATCGACGACGTGCGCCACCCCGCAGGCCAGCGCCGTCTCGCGCCGCCGGGCGCTCACGTCGGCGGCGATCACCGTCGCTCCCTGGAGCGCCGCGAGCTGGGCGGCGAGGTTGCCGACCAGGCCAAGGCCCATCACAAGCACAACGTCTCCCAACTCGATGCGGGAGACGCGAAGGGAGGTCATGGCGATGCTGGCCATGCGCGTGAACGGCGCGAAGTCGGCGCGGAGCGTCGCAGGTACCCGGATACACATGCCACCCCAGCGGTTGGTGACGTCGATCTTGAAGAGCCCCGCGTGCGGACCGTAGGTGAACACGAGGTCGCCCTCCGCCACGCGCGCGACCGCCTCCCCACGGGCGACAACCTCGCCGACGGCGATATACCCCGGGGTGCCTGGCATCTGAAACCACGATTCGAGCCCGGCCAGGCAGGCGAGTTCCGTGCCGGCACTGACCAGCGAGAAGCGGTTGCGGACCACCACCTCGTTGGGCGACGAGACCACCGGATCCACGGTGGCCGTGTCGAGCTCCACGAGGCCGGCCCTGCGGAATATGATATGGGGGAATGGCATGGTTGAGGGGTTGCCGATCGGTGTATCGGACCCCACGGCAGGGCCGCAACACCGCGATGTATGCCGAGGCGAAGCACAGGCCCCTCGCAAACGAATGTCGCAGGTCAAGGATCTCCAGTCGCCGTCCTTTACTCGGCGCCTCCGGCCTGCTGACATCCGGCTTCCGGTCCTAGGACCGCACCACTCTCCCCAATGAAAACACTCCGCATAGGCATGGTCGGCATGGGATTCATCGCCGACTGGCACCACCGGGGCTTTAGCGCCCTGCCCAACGTCGAGTTCGCCGGTCTCTGTCAGGATTTCCACGGCAGCGCCGAGTCGATCGCCGCGAAACGTGACGCGCTCGCAGCCAAGGCCCGCGAGCTTGGAATCCGTGCGTATGCCTCGTTCGAAGAGATGGTCGGCGATCCGACACTCGACGCGCTGATCATCGGGAGTATCAATCCCTATCATTTTGACCAGATCCGCCGGGCGCTGGCCGCGGGCAAACACCTGCTGGTGGAGAAACCGGTCGTCACGGAAATCGCCCAGGTGGCGGAGATCGAGCGCCTGGCCCGCGCGGCGGGACGGGTCGTGTTTCCGGCGCACAACTTCGTCTATCGCGGTGCCGTGCGCCAGGCGAAGACCCTGCTGGCGGAGGGCCGCCTGGGACGCCTGGTGGCGTCGTCGTTCGTCGTCACCCATACGATCAGCCCCGCGCACGCGTCGGGCTGGCGCTCGCGGCGGGCGCTGGGCACCGGAGGCACGCTCATCGACAGCGGGCACCACCTCGTCTACCAAAGCCTTTACCTTCTCGGCATGCCCACCGCGCTGAGTGCCTTCACGGCAAAACAGGTGCTCACCTCGATGGACTGCGAGGACACCGCGCAGGTGAGCCTTCAGTATTCCGACGGCTCCGTCGCGACGATCCTCCAGTCCTGGGCCTCCGGCCACGGCGACGGCATCAACGGCATCCGAATCTTCGGCGACCAGGGCAACCTGGTGATCACGGACGCGCTCTACCTGAACGGTGAAAAGCTGAATCCAGATGTCGACTACGCGGCCTCGTTTCGCAACCAGGCCGGGGCTTTCGTCGAGGCGGTTCGCGGCGGCGCCGGGCCGATATCGACGCTGGCGGATGTCCGCGACACCCTGCGGATCACGTTTTCCGCGTACGAGAGCGCGGAACGGCGCATCGTGATCCCCTTCTGAGCCCGACCCCGTGGCCGCGCCCACCCATCCCGAAGCCCGCTCCGACGCGCCGCCGCGGCGCGCGCGGCGGCTGCTGTCGGCGGGGGTCAGCTCCGGCTCGTATTTTTTCATCGATCTGACCCCGCGGGCGACTCCCGGCGTGCGGATCGCATTCGGGGGCCGCGAGCACTGCGGCGGGGACTACCGCGTGCGCCGCCAATCGTATCCGTTCGCGTCGCTCGAATACGTGGCGGAGGGACGCGGCGAGGCGGCATTTGGCCGGGGCCCCGCACTGCCGCTCGGCCCCGGGACCCTGTTCGCCTACGGGCCTGGCGTCCCGCATCGCATCGAGGCAGCGCCCGGGCCGACGATGGTGAAGTACTTCCTATGCCTGAGCGGCCGCGGCGCCGTCGAACGGCTTCGGGCTTGCACGCCCGCCTTCGGTGGCACCCTCCAGGTCGAAAACCCTGCCGAGATCCGCGATCTCTTCGACCTGATCCTCCGCGAGGGCCATGACCACAGCTCCGATGCGCGGCAGGCCTGCAGGCTCCTCGTCGATTTTCTCCTCCTCAAGGTCGGGCAGGCCGGACGTGAGAACCGCAGCCGGATCAACCGCTCGCGCGAAACCTTTCTCCGATGCAAGGCGTGGATCGATGAGAAAGGCGCCTCCGCGACCGCGCTGACCGACCTGCTGGCGGCGCTGCGAATCGACCGCTCCACCCTCACCCGGCTGTTCCGCCGCTATCAGGGCACGAGCCCGTACCGATACCTCACACGCCGCAAGATGGACGGCGCCGCGCTCGATTTCATCCGTTCAGGCGATCTTGTGAAGGAAGTCGCAGCCCGCGCCGGGTATCCAGATCCCTATCACTTCTCGCGCGTGTTCAAGGGCGTGCATGGAGTCTCGCCTGCCCGGTTCCGGGCGTTGTACGCCGACGACCACCGGACGTGACCGCGCGCACGGTCAAATGACTGAATCCAGAGGCCGTTTTCCACCGCCTCGAATTGCGGATACGCTTCTCCCCTGCCACTCCTCGCGCAACCGAAACCACCGACCCGAAATCATGCCCTTATCCGCGTTCCGCCTTTCCTTCGGACTGCTGTCCGTCCTGGCCCTCGGCGCCATGCTGCAGGCGGCCACTCCTGTGAATCCCATCCGACTCGACACCATCGGCTACCTGCCCGAGTCCCGCAAGGAGGCCTCGGTCGACGGGACCTGCCGCAGCTTCCGTATCATCGATTCCAACACGGGATCGGAGGTCTATTCCGGAACCGCAACCCGGCGCGTGACCGACGCCGACACCCATGAGACGCTCACGATCGTGGATTTCTCGGCGCTGACACGTCCCGGGCAGTACCGCCTCGAGATTCCTGGAGTCGGCCGCTCAGCGCCATTCCTCATCGGCGACGACGTCTACCGGGCGCCGTACTACCTCGTCACGAGGGCCATGTACCTCTGGCGCTGCGGCACCGAGGTGAGCGAGACGTACGAGGGCGTCACCTTTCATCAGAGCGCCTGCCATCTGAACGACGCCTGGACGGACTACATCAACGGTCGGCACGAGCGGATTGATGCGACCGGCGGATGGCACGATGCCGGCGACTACAACAAGTACGTTGTGAACGCGGGCATCAGTGTCGGCAGCATGCTTCGGGCATGGGAAGACTTCGGACCACGCATCGCGGAGGTGCAGATGAACCTTCCCGAGTCGGGCGGCCCGATTCCCGACCTCCTTGCCGAGGTGAAATGGGAGACGGACTGGCTGCTCAAGATGCAGGCCCCTGACGGCTCGGTGTATCACAAGATTTCGGCGCTCCATTTCTGCCCGTTCATCATGCCGGCCCAGGAGACCGGCCCCCGCTATTTCGTGCCGTGGAGCAGCGAGGCCACGGCCGACTTCGTGGCCGTCATGGCGCAGATGTCGCGCGACATCCGGCCCTACGATGCCGTCTATGCCGACCGTTGCCTGGCCGCCGCGCGAAAGAGCTACACCTTCCTCCTGGCCCACCCCGCCGAACATCATTCGGAGCAATCCCAGTTTCACACCGGTGCCTACGACACGGGTGATGCGGACGAGCGCCTGTGGGCTGCGGCCGAACTCTGGGATACGACCGGCGACGCGGCGGTGCTGCGCGACCTCGAAACGCGGATACGGACGGCGAAAGCCGTCGTCGAGCCGCGCTGGGACTGGGGCGACGTGCAGAATCTGGGTTCCTTCACCTATGTCCTGTCGACGCGCCCCGGCCGGGATCCCTCGCTTGTGGCCGAAGTGCGCCGCCACATCGTGGCGGCGGCCGACCAGATCGTGGCAACCGCGCGAGCCGACGGCTACAACCGCCCGCTCGGTTCCATCTACTACTGGGGCGGCAACGGCTGCGTCGCAAGACAGACCATGAACCTGGAGATCGCGTATCGACTCACCGGTGACAAGGACTATCGCGCCACAATGCTGGACGCCCTGCATTACCTCTTTGGGCGCAACGTCAACGGACGCTCATATGTCACGGGCCTCGGGTTCGAGCCGCCGATGCACCCGCACGACCGGCGCTCGGCCTCGGATGGCATCGTTCCGCCGTGGCCCGGGTACCTCGTTGGCGGCCCCAATCCAGGTCCGGCCGACTGGCACGACGACGAACGCGACTACCGCACCAACGAGATCGCGATCAACTGGAACACGGCTCTGATCTACGCCCTCGCCGCCCAGTTGCCGCGCTGAACTTGCCGGTGACAGCCGAAGCCCGGCGCGACGCGAGCAGGTCGACCGCGCCTGGGTGCATCGACTCACCTCGTTCGACAGGGTACCGCGCCGGCACCGTCCGCCCCCGGTCTGCGCCCGCCCGCCCCGCCGCATGCACGCGCTCCTGCGCCCGCCCGCGCCGCGCGTGAACGGCGATCGTAAACTAACTGCGAAGATGCAACCCATTGAGGCACATGGGAGCTGCTCACATGCGGAAACGCGGCCAAGAAATGGGTTTACAACCAAATCCCCGGTCACTTACAAGGAACGGACAATGCCAGATGCGGTTCACACCAGTTCGCCTTCCAGCGATACCCAGAAGTTCGCCCAAAAGCCCTTCACTCCCGAAGACGAAGCCGCCCTGCGAGAGTCCCTCCGTCGCTGCGCACCGTCCGCTTTCGAGGCGGCCGTGCAATTCCGTCGCACCGGAAACCCGGAACATGTGCCCGCCGTGGTCATCGGCGTGATCGAACGATTCGTCGAGCCGGACCTTCGCCCAAAACTCAAGGATGCGGATGACGATCTGCGCCTGATCGAAGATCTCGGCATCGACTCACTCACGATGATGGAAATCGTGATCCTGGTTGAGGATGTGCTGCAGATGTCGATCAACAACGACGAGCTCCGAAACCTGCGCACCGTGGGCGACGTGAAGACTTTCATCGACTGCAAGATCCGCGGACTCCCGGTGCCCAAGCCGACGCGATTCATTCCGATCGAGGTGATTGCCGCGGTGATGCCGATGCAGCACCCCTTCCTGTTCATCAACGAAGCATCGGTGAGTTCGACGGCGGCCAACGGTCGCTACCGGATAACGGGGCAGGAATTTTTCCTCCAGGGGCATTTCAAGGACAACCCGGTGATGCCTGCCTCAATCATGCTCGAGGCCCTCGGCCAGCTCGCCGTGCTCTATCTCCTCGAAGGATTTCCGACCGAGCAGGGCAAGGTGATCAATCCGGCCACAATCTATTTCACCGGCTGCGAAGGCGTTCGCGCGCACCGTGTGTGCAAGCCGGGCGACCTGCTCTCGCTTTCCATCAAGCCCAAACGCAGCAAGATGCCGCTCGCCACATTTGAGGGCAGCATTCGCGTCGGTCAGGAGAAGGCCGTGATGGTCGAGGAGATCACCCTGACCTTTGCCACCATGGATGCGCCCCAGCCGGCGGCACCCGCAGCGGCTCCCACTGACGCCGCGCAAACCGAAGCCGCAGCGGCGCCGGCGGCAAGTTCCCAGGCCTGAGCCCGATACGCGGCGGCCGGAACCCCTCGGCCCCGCGCGGGTCTTCGCGGGGCGCACCAAAATCAGCCCAGCCTTGCCGTCCGGGGGCGCGACCCTTCAGGCTGTCTCATCACGCCATGCCCAGAGTCTTCATCACAGGCCTAGGGTTCATCACCAGCATCGGAAACGATGCGGCGGCCGTCTCCAACAGCCTCCGCTCGCTCCGTCACGGTGTGACCCTCTTCGAGCCCTTCCAAAAGGACGATGTCCCCGTCAAGGTCGCCGCTCCCGTGCGCGACTTTCGGCTGGATGAGACCGACCCGGAAGACTGGTCTTATCCTGCGCGTTACACGATACGCCGGGAGATCATCCGGAGCATGGCGCCCAACGGCGTGTACGCTTGGTGCGCAGCCCAGCAAGCGATCGAGGATGCCGGTCTGAGCGAGGCAGATGTGTCAAATGCCGACACCGGCCTGTATGCCGCCTCTGGTGGTTCCCCCCACATGCTCGGGCACCTGCTGCAGCGCATGAACACCATGGGGGTGATGCGCTGTTCGCCACTCGGCATCGTCGCATCGATCTCCGGCACGCTCAATTTCAACCTCGTCGCCCACCTGCGCATCAAGGGGGCCTCGTGCGGCTTTTCGTCCGCATGCGCCTCGTCGTCCCACGCAATGGGTTATGCCTTCGACGACATCGCGCTTGGACGACAGAAACGCATGTTCGTGGTCGGAGCGGAAGACTGCAATCGCGAGAGCATCCTGCCCTTCGCCGGAATGCGGGCACTTTCGCTGCAGAAGGATCCGAACCTCGCTTCGCGTCCCTTCGATGCCGCGCGGGACGGCTTTGTCGGCACGGGCGGAGCGACAGTGATCGTGCTCGAGAGCGAGGACGAAGTGGCGCGGCGCGGCGCGAAAGTCTATTGCGAGCTCGTGGGCTGGGGCCAGGCCTCGGACGGACACAACGTCGCAATCTCCCATCCGGAGGGCGAGGGCCTGGCGAGTGCGATAAACCGCGCCCTGAGCGCCACCAAGGTCGATCCGGCGGAAGTTGCCTACATCAACGCCCACGCGACCTCCACGCCGATCGGCGACCTCTCGGAGGCCAAGGCGATCCAGACGGTGTTCGGCCGTGCAGGCGCCTCGCCTGCGGTGAGCAGCACCAAGGCGCTCACCGGACACGGGCTCTCGCTTGCGGGCGCCATGGAAACCGGCTTTTGCGCGCTGGCGATCAAGGAGGGCTTCACTCCCGGCTCGGCGAACATCACGGCGATCGATCCCGCCTGTGAGGGTGTGAACATTCTCCGCGCGACGCTGCCCACGGGCCCCTCGGTGGCCCTCAACAACAGCAGCGGCTTTGGCGGGGCGAACGTGTGCCTCGTTCTCCGCAAGGCCTGAGGCCCGCGGAACCCGTCGCATGAGCCAGCCCACCCTCCCTGCGCAGGTCCGCACCGCTTTTGTGAGCGGAGCGAGCGGCGGCCTCGGGCAGGCCTTTGCCACCGTGCTGCTCGGACGCGGAGTCGCTGTTTGGGGAACTGCACGGGATGCCACCCGGCTGGGGTCGCTCTCCGGAAGGCCGGGCTTTCATCCGCTTTCGATGGACCTGGCGTCGCCCGACGCCGCCGCCGAAGCATTTACCAAGGCCGACGCCGAGGCGGGTGGGTTCGACGTGGTGATACAGAATGCGGGATATGGCCTGTTCGCCCGTTTCGCCGACCTGGACGAGGCGCTTTGGGAGGAACAGATCCGCTCGATGCTTCTCACGACCGCCCGGCTCAGCCGGTTGGCGCTGCGCGGATTCCGATCGCGTGGGCGAGGCTGCCTCGTGCACGTCTCGTCGCTCGCGGTGGAGTTTCCCCTGCCGTTTCAGAGCGGATACAACGTCGCGAAGGCGGGGCTGTCCGCGCTCAGCGAAAGCCTGATGGTGGAGACTCGCGGCAGCGGGATCGTGGTCATCGACTTTCGTCCCGGGGACTACAACACGGGCTTCAACCTCGCGATGCGGGGGCGCCTGGAGCCGGCAGGCGACGACGAGTTGACGCGCGCATGGCGACGGATCGACGACCTGCTCGCGGCGGCCCCCACGCCGGATCGCGCCGCCCGCGACCTCCTGCGGGCGATCGGCCGCGGCCGGAGCGGCGTCGTGCGCTCGGGATCGTTTTTCCAGGCGCGTCTGGCTCCAATGCTCGCCGCAATCGCGCCCGCCTCCTGGCTTCGCGCCAGCCAGGCCCGTTATTTCGACCTTCGCTGAACCTCGCATGTCCACCGTCCGAATCCTCGTCCTCACTTCCAGCACCGGCGGCGGCCACGATGCGCGCGCCCAGGCCTTTGCCGAGTGGTGCTTCGAGCTCTACCGGCACCAGGTGGACGTCCGCATCGAGCAGATGCTCGAGGATTCCTCGGCGATCAACCGCGTCGGCGTCGACTTCTACAACTGGATACAGAAGAAGGCGCCGTATCTGCATACTCCCTACTACACGCTCGTGGAGGCGCTGAGCTACCTCAACAGCAGCTCCGTCCAGTTCGGCGCGGCGTACTACCGGAAGATCGTCCAGGAATACCGGCCCCACCTGATCTTCAGCGTGCACGACTGCCTGAACCGCGGCTATTTCCAGGTCGCGAGGAAACTGCTCGGCGCCGACGCCGTCCGCTGCGCAACCTACTGCGGGGAGTTCTCAGGCGGCTGGGGTTACTCGCGCAACTGGATCGAGCCGACCGTCGATCTCTACGTGTCGCGGACCCGCACCGCGAACGACTACGCAGTCGCCAAGGGTGTGCCCACCGAGCGCTCGCGCATACGCGGACACTTCATGCGGCCGATTTCGTACGCGGAGGTCATTCCGGCAGCCGACATCGGCCGCTTCCGCCACGAGCGGCTCGGGCTGGCGCCCGACCGTTTCACGGTATTCCTCGCCACCGGTGGAAACGGAGCCAACAACCACCTCGACCTGCTCCCCGCGCTGGTGAAACACGCCGACCGCTGCCAGGCCATCGTCATCTGCGGGCGCAATCGCGAGGCCTACAACCATCTGGTCCACTGGCGTGCAAACCACCCCGAGTTCGCCTGCTACATCGAGGGCTACTCGGACATCGTTCACCTGCTCACCCAGGCGAGCGACGCGATCGTCACGCGCGGCGGCACCACGACCTGCGCGCAGGCGCTCCACTACCGCTGCCCGATCATCTTCAACGCCTTTGGCGGCATCATGCCGCAGGAACAGCTCACGTGGAAATTTTTCCGCAACGGCGCCGGATCGGAAAAGATCGAAACCGGCGGTGATTTCGAGGCGATCATCGACCGCTGGATGGCCGACCGCACAGCGTACCCGGCGGCCCGGGCGCGCTTCGAATCGTTGCGCTACGAGGAGGACCCCACGACCGTGATCGACGAATTGGTCGGCCTGGCGAATGAGGCGGCCAAGGTCCGATTGGAACGCTTTCCCTTTCCCCACCCTAACGGCTCGACTGAGCCGTCGATCTAAACGGGCGCCGCTCCGGGTGGTTTCGGGGACGGACGCCGCTCCGGGCGATTGTGCCGCAGCCAGGTCCTGAACGCCGAGGCGAGCGTGGAGGCATGCTGGCCCGGATACGTGAGCAGGTAGAAATGGCGCCGGATCGCCCGGCGCATCGGGAGCGCCACCAGGGAGCCCGAGGCAAGCTTGTCCTCGACTGCGTGAGACGAGAGGACGGCGAGGCCCATGCCGTTTTCGACGCCGCGCATGAGCGCCTCCACGCTCGCCCACTCGGTCGTGCCCGCCACGCCGGGGATTTTCGCCAGCAGCGCGCGAGTCACACCCAGAGTTCCCGAACCCGGTTCGCGGATCAGCCAGTGTTGTCCCGCGAGGTCCCTCGGACTCAGAAGCCCACGCTTGGAGAGAGGATGACCGGCCGGCGCCACGACGACCATGAGGTCGTCGGCCCAATGTTCGGCGTCGAGATCCGCGGGAATCTCCTCGGATTCCACGAGCCCGAGGTCAACCGTGCCCTCGCGAAGTCCGGCAGCCACCTCGCCCGAATTGGTGATGCGCATGAGGATGCTGACCGCGGGCATCTGGGTGCGGAAGCGGGCGAGCAGCGCGGGCATGCAGTAGTTGCCGATCGTCATGCTGCAGCCCAGTCGGAGCTGCCCTGAGAGTGAATCAGGACCTCCCCGCGCGGAGTCGAGCCACTCGCGCGCGCCGGTCACGAGCCCCTCGGCCCCGACCAGAAGCCGCCGCCCGCGGTCGTTGAGGCGGAGTCCCCGGCCCGCACGAATGAACAGCGGCCCTCCCGAGAGCGTCTCCAGATTTCGCAGCGCCACGCTCGCGGCCGGGGCCGACAGGTTCACGCGCGCCGCGGCCTCGGCGAGGCTCCCGGAGCGCGCCACCGCGACGAAGACCTCGAGCTGACGGAGCGTGAGCGACATGGATTTGATTAAATTGGATCTAACAATTGATTCAATAAGTTAAATCCCATGGAACAGCGATCAATGGTAGGCTGGTGGCCGATGAGTACTGTAGAACACACCGAGCCGGTCACCTGGAAGCCGGCGATTCCCTGGCTGACGGCGGCGGCGGTCTTTGCCGCCTTCGGCGCGGCTCCGGCGATCGCCCTAGCGGCGGGTGGCGCCGCCGCCCTGATCCTTGGAAACAAGGCTCGCGCGAAGACCGGCCTGTCCGCCCGTTGGCTGCTCCAGGGTTCGGTGGTCCTGTTGGGATTCGGCGTGCGTCCCGGCCTGCTCTGGAAGGTCGGAGCGGGCTCGGCCGTGCTGACGTTGTTCACGGTCTCGGCGGTCATGGGCCTCGGCTGGCTGCTGGGGCGTTTTTATCGCGTCGACCGCAAGGTCTCGCTGCTCGTCTCGGCGGGCACCGCGATCTGCGGCGGCAGCGCGATCGCCGCGCTCGCCCCCGCGATCGAGGCGGGACTGGGCGAGACCGGCGTGGCGATGGCCGTCGTCTTCCTGCTCAACGGCGTCGCCCTCTTCGTGTTCCCGCCCATCGGCCATGCCCTCGGCCTGAGCGCACATTCGTTCGGCGTGTGGTCGGCGCTCGCGATCCACGACACCAGCAGCGTCGTGGGTGCGGCCGCGGCCTTTGGACATGGCGCGCTTCCCATCGCCACGACGATGAAACTCGTGCGCGCCCTGTGGATCATTCCGCTCAGCCTGATCGCGGGGCGCATGGGCACGGGCAAGAAGAAGGCCAAATTCCCGATGTTCCTGCTCTTCTTCATCGGCGCCTCGATCCTGTCGGGCGTGCTGCCCTCGTTCGCCAGCGCCTGGGGTGTGCTCTCGCTCACCGGCCAGCGCCTGCTGAGCGGCACTCTGTTCCTCATCGGCGCCGGACTGGGACGCGAGGACTTCAAACTCCTGCGCGGAACGGTGTTTCGCCAGGCGGTGACCCTGTGGCTCATCGTGGCGAGCGTCACGCTCGTGGGCATCCATTTCTTCGGCTGAGCCCCGTGTCGGCGGCAAGCCCGGCCGCCCTGCGCCGGCGTCGACCCCTCAGCGGGTGGGCGCCGGTTTTTCGTTCATCAGTTCGGCCACGAGCGGAGCCAGTTGGTCCGCCCAACGCCGATACCCCTCCTCGGAGAGGTGAAGCGAATCCGGCGACACCTCCGCAGTCAGCGTGCCGTCCGGCTCGAGGAAGCAGGCTCTGATGTCGTGAAAAAAGACCCTCCGTCCGTCGTGAAGGGGCGCGAGCAGGCGGTTTGTATCCGCAATGGCACGTCGGAACGGAGTTCCGGGTGCGGCGTCCGCTGGGAAGATGCCGAACACGACGAGCTTCGCCTCGGGGAAGCCGGCGCGCAGTCGCTCCACAACGGCGCGCACGCCGCGGGCCGTCTCTGCCGGGGTGTGCTGCTCACGCCCGAGATTGTTCACGCCGATGAGCAGGACGACGACCTTGGGCCTCAGCGCGCCGACACAGCCGTTGTCCAATCGCCAGAGCAGGTTCTGGGTCGCGTCGCCTCCGATGCCGAAATTCGCGCTCCGATACGCTCCGAAGACGCGGCTCCAGACCTGGGTGCCCAACCAGCCCTCGGTGATCGAGTCGCCGACCAGGAGCAGATCCACGCCACCTCGCTCGGCGCGTTCCACGTGCGAATCGTACCGCTCCCGCCAGGACGACACGGACATCCACGGATATTCGATCGTCCGCGGGACGGGCAGCGTCGGATCACTCTTCGGGTTTTCGGCGGTCGGTACGGTCGACATGGCTTGAACGACCAAACCTCGCCTGCCCGCCGTGGCAAGACCGTGCTGGAGCCGAATTCAACCGCGCCTTCTCACTCGCCAACGAAGCGATAGCCGATGCCGGACTCGGTTCGCACGTAGCTCCGGCCGTCCGCAGGCTCAATCTTTCGCCGCAAATTGGCCATGTGAACGCGAAGGTAATGCGTGTCCTGTTGATGGCGCGGTCCCCAGACTTCCCTCAGGAGCTGCCCGTGTGTCATCACGCGCCCACGATTCTGCAGCAGGAGCCGGAGCAAAGCGTACTCCTTCACCGTCAGGTGCACATCCTCGCCCCCCTTGGTCACCGACCGGCTGACAAAATCCACCTCGACGTCTCCAAAAGACACCTTCTGTTCCGGTTCGTCCGGAGCCACCCTGCGAAGCACTGCGCGCAGCCTGGCGAGCAATTCCCCGCCGCCGAAAGGCTTGACCAGGAAGTCGTCCGCTCCGGCGTCGAGCGCGGCGATCTTGTCGACCTCATCACGGCGCACGGACAGCACGAGCACAGGTACCCGCGTCCATTCGCGGAGTCGCCGGAGGACTTCGACGCCGTCAAGGTCCGGTAATCCGAGATCGAGCACTATCGCTTCGGGCCGGCGCGCTGCAATCTCCGCAAGGCCGAGGGCGCCATTCTCGCATTCACGCACGCGATATCCCGCCGGCTCGAGGGTAAGCCGCAGGAGGCGACGAAGCTGGACTTCGTCGTCGATCACCACGATTTCGATCGGCGCACCGGGCGTTGGCATCACGGCTCAAGATTACCGGGTTCCTCGCATGGAAGGTAAACCGCAAAAACGGCGCCCCCACCTGGATTGTCGTCCACCACCACCTCACCGCCGTGGGCGAGAACAAACCCGTGCACGATCGAGAGTCCCAGGCCGAGTCCACCCACCCGAGCCGATTCGCCGCGTTGAAACTTCCTGAACAAGCGATCCTTCAGGGACGCCGGCGCTCCCGGGCCTCGATCCGCCACTGTGAAACACACCTGTCCTCGCTTCCGGTCCCATGCCGCCGTCAACGACACCGGCGTACCCGGCGGCGTGTGAAGTGACGCATTGAGCAGGAGGTTCGTCAGCACCTGTTCCATGAGCACGAAATCGGCCCGGAAGAGTGGAATGCCCGGTTGCAGCGAAACCGCAAAGGGATGCCCCTCGAGCGCCTCGTGGACCGAGTCCGCGGCCGCGGTAACCAGTTCGCCGGCTTCGCACCAGTCAATCCGGGGCCGCAGCGCCCCACTTTCGAGACGGGTCTGATCGAGCAGGTTGTTCACGAGCCGTGTGAGCCGACGGGTCGCCGTGTCGACTTCGTCGAGCAGCTCACGACGCGTCGTTTCATCCGCCGAACCCATCCTTTCGACGGCCGCGGCAAGGACGGCGAGCGGAGTCTTCAATTCATGCGACACGCCATCGAGGAGCGTCCGGTGCAGGCGTTCCGACTCCGCCACCAACTTCCCGCGTTCGCCCGCGGCCCTCAGCCTGTCCCGTTCGACAAACATGGCGAGCTGCGCCGCGATCCCCTCGGCCAGGTCTCGCTGTGCGAGCGAGAGTTCTCCGTCTTCCGCCACCCTCAAACAGAGGACCCCCAGGGCGGATTTCCCGCGCACCAAAGGCGTGGCGAACAGGGTGGAACTGGCGAATGTGTCTGTGAATCTGCCAGCCGGCCTCCGATTTCTAACCGCCCAGTCCGCGACCGATCTGTCCAATTCCACGAATTCATCTCCAGTCGAAGGATGCAGGACGAGAGCGCCCGTCGTCTCGTCGACCAGAAAAAGCGCCGCGCTGGCGTCGAACAGCTCGCGACACAGGTTGAGGGCCTGGCCGACCGCCTCGTTGGGACCAGGCGCATCCGAGAGCGCGAGCGTCAGTCGGTACATCGCAGTGGCCCGGAGTTCACGACTGCGTTCATTCTGCTCGTTGTTGCGAATCCTCGCGGTAAGTTCACCGGTGACGAGGGTGACGACAAAATACGCCGAGAACATGGCAAGGTCCTCGGTTTGCCCGATATGCAGCGATAGCACGGGCGGAATGAACAGGAAGTCCCAGACCAGGGCGCTGAGCACACCCGCCATCAGGACGGGGCCGCGCCCCACCCTCAGGCTGAGCAGGACGATGCCCATAAGATAGACCAGGCCGACTGCATTCAGTCCGACGTGCGCGACGATCAGCACGCCCAGGAGCGATATGCCAGCGAGGACCAGCAGAGCCAGAAAGTATTCGTGAAATGGAGACAACGCCCGTCTGTGCGGCCGCTCGCCCGCGGCCTCGCCATCTCGGATCCGGCCGCGAGGCGCCACATGGACGTCGAACTCCTTACCCATGCGCAACAGCCGATCCGCGGTGCTCCCCCCGTTGAGCCAGTCGAGCCACCTTGGGTTGCGCGATCGTCCGGCGAGAATCTGCGTGGCGGAATGCTGACGGGCCGTCCTTACAAGGGCATTGGCAACGTCCTCATCCTGGGTGACGACGATTTCCGCACCAAGTGCACGGGCGAGAGCGAGATTCTCGTCGAGCCGCTGGCGCGCTCTCGGGGAGAGCAGCCGGGGCGACTCGACGCTCACCGCGAGCCAGGGGATGCCCTGCGCTGCCGCGAGCCTGCGTGCCCGGCGCACCAAATCCGCCGATGACGGGCTCGGGCCGACGGCGACGAGCAAGCGGTCGGTCGACCGCCAGGCTCGGGAATCCAAGGGAGCGTTCGATTGTTCCCGAAGCCTCCGATCCATTCGCTCGGCGACAAACCTCAGGGCGAGTTCGCGCAAGGCGGTCAACTGGCGTTCATCCAAGTGCGCCTCCGGAAGTCCGTCCGCAGAGGCCCCCATCACCGCCCTGGCCTCGCTGCGTCGTTCGATGAAGAGCGAGGCGGGCACGTCGACCAGCACGATCTCGTCGGCGTCGTCGACCAGGGAGTCCGGCACGGTTGATGAGGATGTCAGGCCGGAGATCCGCGCAGCTGCCTCGGCCCGGCTCTCGATCTCACCCACGTCGACCGTCACATGGACGTCGATACCCGCGGCCAGCAACTCAAGCACGTCGTGGTACCGCCCCGCATGGCGGGAGGTTGGGGGATTCTCCCGCGCAACATCGTCGATGAGCACGAGGCTGGGCCGTCGCGCAAGGAGGCCGGGCAGATCGATCACCTCGCGCGCAGGCACGGCGTCGGACGCCCCGGCGAGTATCCGGGCAAGTGATTCCGTCCCAGGGCGCCCGTGCGTGGAGAGCACCCCGATCTCGACCGTGCCGCCGTTTTCACGTTCGGCCATGCCCGAGCGAAGCATGGCGAAGGTCTTCCCGGAACCGGGGCACATGCCCACGAACGCCACTAACCGGCCATGCGGCGTCGCGGTCTTGTCTGCTCCGTCAACTGGAAGCGTGTGGAAAACGGGGTGCGGTGGCTCCGGGTTCAAGCGGAAACAGGCTCTCGCAGGGTCGCGGGGAAAGGTCAAACCGGGGCCGCTGCCGCCCAAAGGCCCACGCTGGCCATCGCCTTCAATGCGACCCGTGGCGGCTAAAATACCAGAACATCGCGCCGAACAGCGCGAGTTGGAGAAAAACGAAGGCGAGGATGAGCGGCAGCATCCTGAAGCGTCCCTTCCACGGCCTCGGCGCCTGCAGCCGCTCAAACCGGTTGGTGAGCGGCACGCGCTCGTAATCGTCCAGCTCCGCCTTCATCGCCGCCGCGCTCTCAAATCGCTCGTCCGGATTGCGCGACAGCGCATGAAGGACGATCTCCTCCACCACGGGCGTCAGCTTGGGATTGAGTCCGCGCAGGGCAACCGGATCGCCCGTGGTCCGCATGTTCATCGTGACGTACGGACTCTCGCCCTCGAACGGAACCTGGCCGGTGAGCATCTCGTACAGGATCGCCCCGAGGCTGTAGATGTCCGTCCTCAGGTCTCCGCGTCGGCCATTCACCTGCTCGGGAGCCATGTAGTCGGGCGTGCCCATCGCCGGAGAAAAACCCACGAACGTGAGCCGGCGCAGCTGCGAAGCCTTGGCGATGCCGAAATCGAGGATGCGAATGGAACCGTCGTCGCAGATCATGATGTTCTGCGGCTTGAGGTCGCGGTGGACGATGCCGCGCTGGTGCATGTGGTCGAGCGCGTCGCAGATGCGGCTGGCGACCGTCACCGCGTCCCTTTCCGCCATGGGCCGCTGCTCCTCCATGACCTTGTCCAGCGTCCGCCCCTGCAGGTATTCCATCGCCAGGTAGGGCCGGCTCTTGGGCTGGTCCACCGGCACCATCTTGAGGATGAACGGATGATCCATCTGGCGACCGATCTCCTCCTCGCGCTGGAAGCGGTTGAAGGTGTTGATGTCGCTTTCAAACTGGATCAGCGGCACCTTCACGGCGACCGTGTGGCCCGTCTTCAGGTCGCGCGCCTTGAAGATGGACGCCATGCCGCTGCGGCTGATCAGCTCCGTGATTTCGAAGCGATCGTCGAGGATCTGGCCGGGTTCGAGTTCTGTGGAATTCACGCCGATGGGTCTTGGAGGCCTGTAGACGGGTGTGCCGTGGAAATAGGCGATCACGTCGAGTTCCTCGATCTTTACGATCTGAATCGACAGGTTGTCGTCAACGCGTCTCCGCTCCGCGAGGGCGACGAGGCGCCGGCAGGCCTCCTCGGGCTCGAAATGGCTCGCGATGTCGCGGATCTCGTCGTCGACCACGAAGGCGTAGAGGCCGTCCGAACACTGGACGACGACGTCGCCCCGTTCGAGTTCGACGCGCGAGCTTTCGAAGCGGGCAACGGGATCGTGCCCGACGCTTCGCGTGAGCATCGAGCGGCGCGGATCGGTCATCGCGCTGTGCTCGTGCATGAGCCGGAACTTCACGGGAAGCCCGACATAGCAATGATCGACCGTCAGCCGCTTGATGGTGCCCTTTCGGACCAGGTAGACGCGGGAGTCCCCGACGTGCGCGACGTGGACCGCGTTTTCCCGGAGCAGGCAGACGTTGAGCGTTGTCGCCATGCGGCCCTCGTCGGGCGTGCGCAGGGCGGTGTCGTAGACCGCGCGGCTCGCCGCGTCGAACATGGCGCGCTGGAGGGACGAGATCGACGCAGGCGCCTTCGCGTTCTCGAGCACGGTCATCGCGGCGGTCACCGCCAGCCGGCTGGCAAGCTCTCCCCGGCTCTCCCCGCCGACGCCGTCGCCCAGGATGGCGGCCGCACCGATCTCCCGCGCGCTTTCCACGTCCGGCGGCTGCCAGAATCCGATGTAGTCCTCGTTGACCTCGCGGACCGGGCCGGTGGTCGAAAGCTGCGCGTGCTTGTATCTCATGAAAGGAAACAGGGCGGCCCCAATCCGAAAGGGGCCGCCCCAGGTAACGCTATGACTTCTCCGGGTCCATTCGGAGAATGGAGGTTTAGGAGCCGAGGTTCGGGGCCGTCGTGAGAAGCGCCGGCTTCCCGGAGGCCTTGCTGCGGCGGATGAAGTAGATCGCACCCCAGATGCCCCAGACTGCTGCGATGCCCAGCGCGATGTAGGGCTCCTTCCAACTCATTCCGGACACCGAGAAGGGCCCGATGAGATAGAAGAGCATGCAGGCGAGGTTGGCCAGCAACCCGAAGACCGGGATGACCACATGCTTGAAGGTGTTGAAGCTGTGGTGTTCGACGAAGGCCACGATCGCGATGAAGTTCGTGAGCATGTAGAGCAGGAAGGTGCCGAAGTTGCTCGCGAGCGTCACCACGAGCATGCTCTGCGGGATGAGCGCGGCCGTGTCGTGGCGAATCA
Organism: Opitutaceae bacterium; assembly: GCA_027310745.1. Taxonomy (GTDB): domain Bacteria; phylum Verrucomicrobiota; class Verrucomicrobiia; order Opitutales; family Opitutaceae; genus MWDT01. The sequence continues at coordinate 32,116 of DAIDAF010000024.1, forward strand.
GGCCGAACGAGTACCAGATGTTGTGGGGCAGGCTCGCAATCGCCGAATCAGCCAGGGCCGCGCCATTGCAGAAGTAAAAGGCGACCGAGATGATGCCGATGACTGCCGAGATGATGCCGAGCGTCCAGATGGAGCGCGCCGGCGTGAGGTTCTTCTCGTGAAGCATGCCGAAGTGAGCCCCCATCTCCTCGTCGCGGCCCATCGCGTAGGTCACGCGGGCGCCGGTGCTGATGCACGACAGCGTAGTGCCAATGAGCGCGAGGAAGACCGTGAAGGCCTGCACGAGCATGTAGGCCTTGCCGGCCGCAGCGCTGCCGAAAAGCCAGGTGCCCGTGATCTGCATCATGTCGCCGATCGGTGCAGCGGATCCCGCCGCCGTCGTCATCGTGTAGCCGCTGTTCAGGAAGTAGTTCGCGCAGAAGTATTCGATCAGGTAGCAGAACGCCCCCTGGATCACCAGCGAGAGGATGATCGCGATCGGGATGTCCCGCTTTGCGTTCTTCGCCTCCTCACCCATCGCGGACACGGACTCGAATCCGACGAGGATCAGGATCGCGATGCAGGCCTGGATCAGCGCGTAGTTCAGACCGTGGGGCGAGACCACCGACTTCGCCGTCGAGTGGAACTCGAAAGTGTCCGTCGGATTCTTCGGATCGGAGCCCTTGTCGACCGCCGCGGACGGCGAGTAGTCGAGCTTGAAGTCCCCCGTATAGACGTAGTGCCCGGCCGCGTTCTTCACCGGATTGCCGTCCTTGTCGACCGCGATGACCTTGTTGGTCGGCACCCCGTCGGGGTTGAGGGTATAGCCCACCGAGCCCTGCGGATGATTGATACGGTACGCCAGCGCGATTGCCGCGAAGATCAGAAGCGCCGTGATCTGAATGACATTGATCGCAACGTTGACGGCCGTCGCGCCCGCGACACCGCGGTACGCGATGTACGAGACCCCGAGTGCGAAGACGACGCAGAAGCCGTACATGAAAAGCGGGCTGGGGACCGCGGAACTGAACACGGACGGGAAGAGCACGCCCATCACGTAGCCGCAGAGGATCGAGGTCACGCCCACCATCACTCCGGGATAGATCCAGTAGTACAGATGGCTGGCCCAGCCGATGACGAATTTTGCCACCCGGGCCCATTTGAAGGCCTTCTGTTTCCGCAGGAAGGCCTGCTCGGCGAAGACGTACGACGAGCCTGCCCCGGGATAGAGCTTCGAAAGCTCGGCGTAGGAAACAGCGGTCGCCAGACACAGCGCCAATGCGATGAGAATTCCGAACCACATGGCCGATCCGGCCATGGGCGCACCGTACAGGCACTGCTGCCCGAAGGTCAGCCAGAGGAAGGCGCCGGGAGCGATCAGCGCCATCGCGTTCATTGTCAGCCCCGTCAAGCCGAGCGTCGGCTTCATCGTGGCGGTGGATTTTTCGGCCATAGAGGTTCGTGGATTGAGGATTGGTGTTCTCGGATACCGCGAACCTCCTTTCGCATTTCACGTACCACTACCGATTAAGAAAACATCAAGTCCTGCACCATTGCCGTAAAGATTTCATCAAGCCGACGGTGCCCAAAAAGCGGTAATGACCTCCTCACTACACCCATCGGGGGCGCGTAACGGTGTCCTTCCAGCCGGCACAAACTCCAACCACCTGCAATTGGCCAGCATCATTTCCGTATGGCCGGCCTGCTGACTCCTGCGGTTGAATGTCGGTTTCGATGGATACCGCTTCCAAAGTTCCCGGGGTGAGTGCGCGGCGCACGGCCGTGCAGCTGGCAGCACTGTCCGCGCTCGGACCTTTCTGCATCGACGCCTACCTGCCCTCGATGCCGGACATTTCACGCGTGATGAACCAGTCGCTCGACGACGTCCAGGGAACCCTGACGGCGTACATGATTCCGTTCGCGGTGATGACGCTCTGGCACGGGGCGCTGTCCGACACCTTCGGCCGGCGGCGGATGGTGGTGCTGGGACTTGCGGCATTCGCGGCGGCCTCCGCGGGCTGCGCGCTGGCCACCTCGCTGCCGTGGCTGATGTTCTTCCGGGTGTTCCAAGGCGCGACAGCCGGCGTGGGGATGGTCGTCGGACGCGCGATCGTGCGCGACCTGTACGACGGTCCCGAGGCGCAAAAGCTGATGGCGATGGTGGCGATCGTGTTTGCGATCGCACCGGCCATCGCGCCCATCGTGGGCGGCTGGCTCCAGGCCTGGTTTGGCTGGCGCGCGATCTTCGTGTTCATGGCGGTTTACGCGTCTGTGCTGCTGGCCACCATCGCGGCGACACTGCCGGAGACGCTTCCCCGGTCGGCGCGGCAGAGCTTTCGTCCCGGCTTCCTGGCGAAGTCGTACTTCACCGCCCTGCGACACCCCGTGTTCATGACGGCGTGTATCGCCATCGCCTTCGCCTTCGCTGGACTGTTTCTCTACGTGCTGTCGGCCCCGGAATTCCTGATGCACCACCTGCACGTGAGTGCGACGGGCTTCCTCTGGCTGTTCGGCCCGCTGACCGCGGGAATCGTCGTGGGCAACGTGCTGTGCGCTCGCCTCGCGGGGCGGCTGTCGCTGGTGCGCACCGCGGCGATCGGCTGCGCCGTCATGCTCGTGTGCGCATTGTCAAACGTCGGCATGAACCTCCTGATGCCGCCGCGCCTGCCCTGGGCGGTGATTCCACTCTTTGGATACATGGTCGGCATGTCGCTCGTGCTTCCGACGATGACAATCCGGGCCATCGACTGCTTTCCGCAGCAGCGCGGACTCGCGGCCTCGTGCCAGAGTTTCGTCCAGAGCGCCGGCAGTTCGGTGCTCTCGGCGGCCGCCCCCCTGCTGTGGATCTCGAGCCTGAGCCTGTCCGCGAGCCAGTTCGCGTTCGGGCTGGTCAGCGCGGGCATGCTCGCCCTGGTGCCCCTGTTCGCCCGACGCGGGCCCGCGTGAGCAGGACGGGGCCGGATCGGCATTGACCACCGCGGCGGTCGCGGGTGCGATGGCCCATCCCCCACAAAATCACTCCTTCCATGACCCGCCTCCGTATTGCCCTGACCACCACAACCCTCCTTTCCCTGGCCGTCCTCTCCGCGTCGGCCAAGCCCACCCAGGCCCAGATGGATCTCTGGCAGCGGCAGGCCGAGGAGCGCCTTCACAACGACTGGGCCTGGATCGGACGTTACGCCACGGAGAACGCCAAGCTCAAGGCCCCCGCACCCGGCGAAAACCGGGTCGTGTTCATGGGCGACTCCATCACCGATTTCTGGATACAGAGAAGTCCCGCGTTCTTCGCCGACCACCCCTACCTGGACCGAGGGATCAGCGGACAGACCACGCCGCAGATGCTCGTTCGCTTTCGTGCGGACGTGATCGACCTGCACCCGAAGGTCGTGGTCATCCTCGCCGGCACCAACGACGTCGCCGGCAACACGGGCCCGGAAACCCCGGCTCAAATCGAGGGCTACCTCGCCTCCATGGTCGACCTCGCCCGGCAGCATCACATTCGCGTGGTGCTCTCCTCCATTCTCCCGGCGGCCGACTACCCGTGGCGCCGCGGCCTGGATCCCGCTCCGAAGATCGAGGCGCTCAACACCTGGATTCGCGCCTACGCCGCGAGCCACGACTGCGTGTACCTCGACTACTGGACAGCGATGCAGGACGGCCATGGCGGCATGCGCGCCGGAATCTCGATTGACGGCGTACACCCGAATGCCGCCGGTTATGCGATCATGGAACCGCTCGCTGTGAAGGCGATCAGCGAAGCCCTCGCGCGCGAATGAGCCCCCGGCGCGCAGGCCTCCGTCCGCCCCGGTGATCTGCGCTCGCCCTCCGCGATGGGAGACCTAAACTTCGGAACACTATGCCTTCGTCATCCGACGCGGAGTTTGAACACGCGGTTCTCGACATGATCGAGCACAGCTCGACCGGATCGGTGCCGCGCACCCCGTCGTATGACGAGATCCTGGGCCACCTGCGCGCAACGCACCAGGTTTACGCGAGCGCCGATCACAGGGACGGGCACGTCACGGCCCGTTCGCTCGCGCACCTGCCGGTCTTTCATGCGGCCAACCTCGACTCGTTTGCGGAGGGCGCGATTGCGGCAGAGGCGCTTGAACCCAACACGGCGATCTTCGATCGCTATGTGCAATCCCTCCCCGCCGATGCCCGTGCGCGCGCCGAATCCTGCCGGGAATCGGTTGCCGGCCGGCTGATCCACCACCGCCCCAAGCAGGGGGCTGCGGCGACACATGATCCCGTGGCGACCCTGTTTCTCGTTCCGGGCGGAGGTCCGCACCCGGGCCTTCCCGGCAATTACCTTCACGGCATGCTCATGGAGGCCAACGATTCGCGTTATCCGGCGCCCTGGCGTATCCTTGTGAAGGATTCGCTGGACGACGTCGCGATCCTCGACGCCGCATCCGTCGCGGAGGCGGTCGCGGCGTTGAAGGATCTGTTTGAAAGCGCCCCATTTCACCTCGTGGAACTCGAGGCGCTCGGTTTCCGGATCGAGTGAGCCGTCTGCGGTCTAGGCTCCCATCTCGGGGACCAGCGAGCCGATGAGCGGGGCCTCGTCGCTCCTGGCCGCTTTCTTCTTCCGCCCCCCGGCCATCGCACCCAGCTCGGCGATGGCGGTGTTCAGGCGGCCCGTCTGGTGATTCAATTCCGCCGCTGCGCTCGAGGTCTCCTCGGCCGTCGCGGCATTCGCCTGGGTGACGCGGTCCATGTCCGAGAAGGCGCGCTTCACCTGACCAATGCCCTCGTTCTGTTCCCTCGAGGCCGTGGCGATTTCCGCCACGAGTTCGTCGACCTTGCGAACCTTGGCGGTGATCTCCGAGAGACCGTGTCCGACCTTCTCGCTGATCCGCACGCCTTGGACGCTCTTGGCCACGGCCTCCTCGATGATCGCGGCGCTTTCCCGGGCCGCCTCGGACGAACGGCGCGCGAGGTTGCGGACCTCGTCGGCCACGACTGCAAATCCCGCACCCGATTCGCCGGCACGCGCCGCCTCGACCGCCGCGTTCAGCGCGAGGATATTGGTCTGAAACGCGATCTCGTCGATGGTCTTGATGATCTTCGAGATCTTCGCGCTGGAGGACTGGATGGCCTGCATCGCCTCCTGCATCTCGACCATGTTCTGCGCCTCGACATCCGCGGACGAGCGCGCCTCGTTAGCCTGGGCTGCAGCATGCCCTGCATTCTGCGCGTTGCGTTGGGTCATGCCGGAAATCTCCTCCAGCGCCGCGCTCGACTCCTCGAGCGAGGCGGCCTGCGACGAGGCGCCGGAGGCCAGCGTACGGCTGGCGTTGGCCACCTCGCGCGCCGCGACGGCCGTGTGCGCCGCGTCGTCCGAGAGTTCACCGGCAATCCGGACCATTGGTCGCGTGATGCCCCGGGTGATGAGAATCGCGCAGACGAGTCCGGCGACCAGGCCCAGCAGGGCCAGGCCGACCATCGCCCCTTCGCTGCGCAGTTCATCCGCCTTGACCCGCGTCTCGAGCCGATCCTGCTGGTCCGCCAGCGAATCGGCCACCTTCATGAGCCGGTCGGCGATCTGAGGCGCGAGGACCTTGAGCTTGGCTTCAATGGCCTCCGACTGCTGGGTGAGATCCACAAGCTGGCCAAACGCCTGCTGGTAGTCCCCGGCCATCGTGACGCCGTCCTCGAGCACGTCCTTGGTCGACTGCAGCTGGGGCGTGCGTCCCTTTTTGATACGGGCCTCGATCCCGGCGACCATGCCCTTGAGCGTGTTCTTCATCACGATCAGGTATCCCCGTGCGCTCTGCACGCTGTCGCTGTCGCCGGTCGCGACAAACATCTCCACGCTGGCATTGGTTCGATAAAAGGCGTTCACGCAGGCCGCGCCCTCCGAGGAACCACCGAACAGGTACTGATAGGTGTCGATGTCGTGCTCGAGCTGGTTGCCCTTCACGTCGATCACGTCGGATTTGATTTCCATCGCCTGGTTTCTGAGGCGGACAGTCTTCATGAACCCGTCGTCGTATTCAGCCAGCAGCCGCCTGGCCTCGGCGAGGCTCGTGGCGCGGCCCGGATCGCGGATCTGCGACGCCGCGGCATCGAGCAGCTTTTCCGCGACGGTGCGCGATTTCACATAGGCCGGCACCGCCTCCGGATCGTGGTGGGCGAGATAGGCGTCCGCATGCAGGCGAAAGTCGGTCAACGCGGACCCCACCGCCGCGCCCAGGCGGGCCTCGCCGACGCTCCCCGCATAGGTGTTGAGGTTCCCGCCCGCCCGGCGCAGCGCCAGGTATGAGGTCGCCGTCAGCACCAGGAGGATGCACACCACGATGCCGAAACCGCCGGCTATCTTCTTTCCCACAGTGAGGTTTTCACGCCACCGAATCTTCATAGAGGGCCCGTGTATCGGACCGTCTCCCGTGCAATCAACACCTACCGCCCTCCGTAACGAAAACGTCACCTGCCCCAAACACGCGCGTCGCCAAGCGCGTCAAAACGACCCTCAGCCCGGCCCGTTTCCGGGCTTGAACGAAAGATCTGGATACAGCTGCCTACCCTGCGTGCCCAACGAATCGATCGAAGTCCGCCCTTTCGGCAAACCCGGCCACGTGCTCTCGCTGGAAGGTCGCGTCCTGGCGGTGCCCAACGGCTGGGCACTGCTTCCGCCCGGGGATGCCGCCCTGAGCCGGCGCATCAAGGCGGACGGCCCCTCGTGGACCGTGATCGAGCTGCTCGGGCGAAAGCGGTTTTCGCGCGGCATCTGGGCTCCCGCCGAGCGGATCGAGGCGCTGCGCGCCGGACTCGCCACTGAAAGGGAGGACCCGTCGTATCAGCGAAAGCTCGACGCCGGACGCCGTCGACGGGCTGCTGAGCAGGCTTCCTACGAGGTTGAGTTCAGGGAGGCCGTGCTGGCGTTTCTCGGTTTTCATCCCCGGCATCGCCCCCACGCGGAGGCACTCGCGACCCTGATCGCCGCGCACGCGGTTCCCGTCGGGAGCGGCACGGTGGCGCGCACCGAGCGCATCCCCGTGGAGGAACGCGCCGAGGCGGCCACGATCGCCTGGATGCGACACCAGACCACCGCCTACGACTCGATGAGCATCCCCCGCGTGCGCGGCAAGCGCCGCGAGGTGCGACGCATGCTCGCACAACGGTCGCGGGAGCTGCTCCAGGCGTATCGAATGGACCGCGACGTGGACCTCATGCGATGCCCGCTGCAGGCCGCGCTCCGGCGCGCCGAGGAGCGGGCCGACCCGCTCAACGGCGTTTGAGATGAAGCACAGCCACGCCCTCGGCCGGGAGGGCCAACGGAACCCGGATGCCGGCCCCCTCCGACCGGTCGGCTAACACGCGGCCCGTCAGCAGGTCCACCACCGCCACAGGCCCCGTGCCCGGAAGGTACGCGAGACGAAGGTCGCCGGACAAGGCCTCGCCGCCGGCATTGACCACATAGACGACGCGCTCATCGCCCCGGTCATGCACGCGGATCATCGGGATCTGCGGCGAAGCGGAGACATAGTCCGCTGGGGGCGTCACGCCCGCGCTCCGGCACAACGCGACAATGAGGTCGGCTGCACTTCGCGCCCCTTTTTCGAACGCGCCCGCGCCGAGCGGGACGGCGGAGAGCCAGGCCGTCCCCCGCCCGAAGCGGTGGCGCACCAGCGCCGGCGACCGGTCGTCATCGAACACCCCCTCCACCGAGGCCTCCGGCCCGACTCGAAGGTTCTCGCGAAAATCGACACCGTCGAAGTCACCCGCCCAGACGCCCGGGGCGTTTACGTGGACGCCGAACGTCTTCGGCAGCGCGATCCAATCGCTCCGCTCCGCAGCGAACAGCCCGTCGAGCCCTCCACCGGGGTTCTTCGCATAGGCGAAATCGAGCTCGTCGAGGGTCGCCGTGCGCGCATCCGCGATCACGCAACCGCCCGCTCGCACGTAGTCCTCGAGTTCGCGGGCGGTTTCACGTCGCATGACCACCTGAAACGGAAGGATGAGCACCTTGTAGCGCCGCAGCTCCTCCGGCCGCAGCCCCAGGTCGGCGCGCAGGATGTCGACAGGGATGTTCGCCCCGTCCAGCGCCCGGAAAACGCCCGCGATGTCGCGATACATGAACGTTTGCGTGCGCGGTTCGCCCTGCTGCTGGAGCACCTTCAGCAGTCCGGCCATGTCGACCACGATCGCGGCCTGCGGGCGCTCCAGGCGCGCCGCGCGCAACAGCCGCCCGTGCTGTTCAATGACTGACGCAAAGTCGCGCACGGCCTGCCCTCTCGGGGCCAGCGAGCCATCCAGGCGGGTCAGCCCCCGCCCCAGCGACTGGCGTCCCCGCATGAACGGCTGCCACTTCCACCAGAGGATTCCCTTGCAGTCGTTGGCCAGTGCCGTCCACGCGATCTCGCGCGCGGTGTCCGCATCGAGATAGCCGCCCAGCGTCAGCCCCGACTTCGCGTTCGTGTAGAGTTCCGTCAGGATGTAGTCCTTCGGCTCCGCCGCGCAGCGGAAGACGTCGAAACTCAGGTCGTGAAACCACTGCGGCGCCCGGTTCAGTCCGTGATCCCGCGCCCAGGCGTCGGGATAATAGGACGCCCCGTTGAAATCGTCGTAAGGCGTGAACTGCCAGTTGTCGGTGTTGTAGCCGCCGAAACCGCCAAAGGTGGCGAAGGGCGTGCCGACCGGATTCGCATTCACGGGGTGAACGGGATCAAGGCTGCGCACCAGTGCGGTCAGGCGGCCCAGCAGCTCGCCGTCGAGCTCGTTGCGAAACAGGGTCCAGTCGGTCTGCGGCATCGACGAGTCCCAGTCGTCATTGAGAAACGGTGACACATCGCGCCAGTCGTCGTAGTCGTCGCCCCAGGACCGATTCAGGGCGCCGAGCGACCCGTACTTCTTCAGGAGCCAGCCCCGGAAGCGCTCGACGACGTGAGGCGCCGTGGAGCTGTAGTGCGGCTCGTTCCAGACATTGTAAAAGTCCAGGGCCGGGCTGTGGCCGTAACGCCCCACCACCTGCCGGATGTAGTCTTCGACGAGCGGATACACACGAGGGTCGGCGAAATCGACGTTTTCCCGGTTGTTCGGATTCCCGTTGTCGACATCGCTCGCAGACCAGAGCCCGAGTTCGCGAAACTTCCAAATCGGGAAGTACGACCCGCACTGCTCCTCCTTTAGGAGCAGGGGCACGAATTTCAAATGGTTCTCCTCGATCTTGCGGACCAGGTAGTCCGTCCTCGTCCAGCGCAGTTGCCGGGTGGCGGGATCCCACTGGCTCATGGGGAAGATCATGACGTCCTTCAGGTGCGCCGCCGCAATCGCGGGGATGTCCCGGTCGACCGCGTGAAAGAACTCCTGGTCCGTCGCGTATTCGGAGTGAAACACATTGTAGACGGTTCCCGTGAGAATCGAGTCTCCGGGCACGCCACGCGGGTCCTGTGCGTTGAGCGCTCCGGGGATTGCCAGGGTCGTCAGGACGATCGAGCTGATGGTTTTCATGGTGATACGGCTTCGTTCATTGGCGCACGGCGGGCCTGCAGACCAGCCACTCGCAGTCCGGCTCGCCGGGCGAGAATACCGTCGACGCGGCAGAAGCGGCGACAAAACACGCCTGCCCGCAGCACATCGCATGCGACTGGGAGCCCGAGGAAATGAGGCCCCTGCCGCGGGTCTGGATCACGACCGAAAAGCGCCCGTCTCCGATGAGGCCGCAGTGGCTGGATGCGGTGAGGCGTTCGATCTCGAAGCAGCTCGTGCGGTCGGCCCCGACCAGCCGCTCCAGCACCCAGCCGGGGCCCTCGGCGACGCGACCGGGGTTGAGCCGGCACAGTGCTGCGATCTCCCCGACGGTCCTGGAGGTGTAGTCGAACACATCCAGGCAAAAATCGAGGCCCCGCCCCATGAAGCGCGCCGCCTCCGGCACCACGACTCCCTCGCGCTCGAACTCGCACCGCACCACCAGGTCGCTGGGCTCCATCACCTCGACCATCAGGACGCCCTCCCCGATCGCGTGCGGCATCCCACCGGGCACGATCCACGCCTCGCCGGGACGCACCGGGATAGGATCAAAACAGGCGGCCATCGCCGCCAGGTCCTGCCCCGCCACGATGCGCCGCCACTCCTCGCGCCCCGGGGAGTGCTGAAAGCCCAGCCACAACCGGCCCTCCGTGCCCGGCCTGATCGCGAGCACGTAATAAACCTCGAGCTTGCCGTACGGCATGCCCAGACGCTCGCGCGCGAACAACGAGGTCGGATGCACCTGCACGTGCAGCCGCATCGCCGAATCCAGGAGCTTGGCCAGGAAGCCCAGTGCCGTCCCGAACCCACCGATATGTTCCTCGCCCAAGTGAAAGACGGGGTCCTCCTCGATGAGCGCTGCAAGCGTCGTGACGCCAACGCCGGGGCGCAGCACTCGGGTGCGACCTTCGCCCACCTCCAGAGGCAGGCCGGGATTCCGCGCCGCGGTTGTGGAGGCGATCCAATCCTCCGGACGGTTGGAATCGCCAGCCGGCAGGCGCCCCTCCAGCTCGTCCAGCAACCGTCCGCCGCGATACGCGCGACGCACTCGCGTCGGGAGGATCGGTGCAAGCACATGCCGCCCGGAATGCCCCCCGTCGCTCACGATCCGCTACCTTTCCCTGGTTCGAGGATGACAACCACGTCCGACCGGGCGGGGACGGACAGCGAGAGCGAGGCACCGGTGGACGCGAGATTGTCGAGGCCGCCTGTATCCGCATGATACACACGGAGGCTCCATCCCTCCGGCGGTGCGGGCGGCAGTCCGAGCCGGCCCGACCTGGCGGTCCCAGCACCGTTGTCCACGAGCAGGAATACCGTCCGGCCGCACCGCACGCCCAGCGCTTGGCAGTCGCTTCCCGTCCAGCGGGCCTGCTCCTCCTCGAAGTGCCCACCGCCCGCCCTCAGCATCCAGTCGGAGATCCGCCGCACACGCCCGAAGACGGGCCATTGGTCGCGCGAGTCGAAATACTCCCACCACCAGCTCATCGGCAGGATCGGAGTCGGCGAGAACAGCCCCAGCCATAGCCCCCGTCGATAGTCGCCGTCCATGTCCGCCGCGAAGTCGTCGAAGTTCCGGCTCCAATCCCATTCCCTCGAGAATTCGCCGATCACATAGGGCTTCCCTGTCGAGCGGACATACCGACGAAGCACCGAGGGAATGTCGTCCGTCGAGCGGTAGATGTGGCGCTGGTTGAAGTCGATGGTCGGGATCGCATCCAGTCCTGCCACATCGCGATGCGAGACGCTCGTGGTCACTGGCCGGTGCGCGGGATCGATGCTTTTCAGGTAGGCGCTCATCTCCGCGTGCCAGGCGGTCACGACCGAATCGGGAATTCGCTCCGGAGTCTGGCCGTACATGGCGTTGTCGACCTCGTTGAACAACTCCCACGCGGCGATGTGAGGGCTGTAACCCCAGCGGGCGACGATGTACCGCAGGCGGTCCTTGTAGCGGGCGCGGGCCGCCGGATTCGTGAAGAAGTCGACCGGCGTGGCGGCAGGGCCGCCGTTGCGCGCATTGTACGGATTGATCGCCCAGTCCCCGCCAAGCAGAGCGCCTCCCGTGTCCAGCGTGAGCATCAGATAGACTCCGCTCTCGCGCGCCAGCCGCACCACCTGATCCATACGGTGGATCGCCGACCGGTTGAAGCGTCCGGTGTCGTCCGAGTACCGGTTGGTATCCACCACTTGGTTCCACTCGAGCGGCAGGTTCCACGGGCACATCCAGGTGCGCACAAAATCCCCGCCCGACGCGGCCAGTTTACCGAACATCGTCCCGTAGTTGTAGCGTGGATTCTCGTTGAGCGCCCTGAAGTAGCGCGAATCGTCATTCGAACGGGACTCCCACGCGATGTTCTCTCCGATGCCCCGGAACGGCTCGCCGTTGTCGAACCTGAAGATCCACGGCCCGTCCGGATGCAGGAAGCCGCGTCGCCCGGACGGCGCGACTTCAAACCGGACCGGCGCAGTCGCCTCGTCGCGGCCGTCCTGCCGAATCACCAGGCTGCCCGAATACGCACCCGATTCCTCGGGCGAGAATCGCACGCGCCACTCCGAGGAACGCCCGGAGAGGCCGTGTTCAAGATAAGCCGGAACGTCCACCGGACTTCCCGATGGCGCCTGCAGTCGCAGATCGACGGCGACCTCGGACGAGCACGCCGGATCAGTCCAACGGGCGGTCAGCATGACGTCGAAATCGACGGGCGCACACTGTTCGGGTCTCACCGTGACGCGGGTTATGCCATCAATCGAAGCGCGAAACGGCGCTGCGCCCTCCACCGCCGGGCAGGCCGCGAACAACATGAGAAGGGACCAAGTGAGGCGGGCGTTCATTGGGCTTCGGCCCTCTGGCTGACGACGTTCGAATAACCGGTCGCTCCGGCAGGGTTGAAGCCACGGACACGATACCAGTAGGTCTTGCCGGGCTCGCGGGTCTCGTCGCTCCACAACACCAGGGGAGCCGAGGCGCCGCTTGCCTCGAAGCCCTTCACGTCGTCAACGACCGAATCCTCGACATTGTCGGCCATCACCGTCCACGGACCCGCAGGGGACGGTGCGCGCTCGACCGCATAGCGGCCGGCTCCGGTCGAACCCCGCCAGGTGAATCCGCCGGCCAGCGCACGAAGCACGGGCGCGGGTGACGGAGCGGTGAGCGGAGGCACAGTCTCGCCCTGGATCCGATACGCTCCAGCCCGGACCAGGTCGAGGAGCTCCATCTCGTCGTAGGACTGCCCGGTGGCGAATCCAGGGAAGTGATACGAGTTGATCGGCGTACCGCCCTCGTTGTGGTAATAGAATCCTCCGTCGCGGCGGTGTGAGCGCAGGCTCCAGAGCAGTCCGCCCGAAATGCCCGTCTCGCGGATGGTCGTCATGAGCGACCGGACGTTCGCCACCGTCGCCAGACCGAACTCGTCGACGATCAGCGGCTTTTTTCCGCGGCAGGCGGCCCAGTCCGCGCGCGCCGCCTGCGAGAGGTCCGTGGGGCCGCCGAAGAGGCGGTTCCAGTACTCGTAGAGGTGGGTGCTCATGATGTCGATGTCCGGACTTGCCAGCAGGGCCTTGCGATCGCCGCCCGCCTCCATGACCAGGTGGTTCGGATCGATCCGTTTCAGGTAGGCGGCCATCTCGAGCGACCAGGCCGTGATGCGCGGAGTCCAGGTGCCCGGGTCGAGCTTCCGGTCCGGCGCGTAGCTCAAAAATTCGTTCCCCAGCTGCCAGGCGAGGATGGCCGGATCGTCCTTGTACCGCAGCCCGTCCACCGTGTTTCGGCGGTTGACCAGATACTCGAGCAGCGCGCGAAAATCGGACTTCACCGTCTCGTCAGTCCAAAACGCCCCCTGCTCCGTCTTCCCGGACAAGGCGGCAAACTCGTCCACTCCCCGGATGCCGCCGAAGGATTGGGAGGCGATCACGGGGATGATGAGACGGACGTCGTACTCGTGGCACAGGGCGATGACCCGGTCGAGCTCGCGGAACGCCTCCTCGTTGTATCTGCGGCGACCCTCGATATAAACCGGCATTCCCTTGTCGGCCGGCGATGCAACAGACAGGGCAAACGTGCGCGTCGCGCGGGCTCCCAAGCGGTGCAGCGTATCAAGCGTGTCGCGGATTTCGTAGTCGTCGGGGAAACGATTCGAGTGGTCCGGCAGAATCTGGGATTCGTTCTGCTGGAGGTTGGGTGCGGTGAGGCCGAAGAAACGAAACGTCCTTGCTCCTTCCATCAACCGATCCCCTTTCACCGTAATGAACGGCCAGGGCCTTTCGGCCGCGCGGGCGGAAAGGCAGAGTCCTGCAAGCAGGACGCCGGAGAGGAGTCGAAGCGGAGTATCGCGAAGAGGCCATTTCATGGGGAAAGCGGGATATTGAGTCGTCAGAACCTGAGCTTGCGCCGGTAACGTCCGGGCGATTCGCCCGTGGCTCGCTTGAAGAAGACGATCATGTACTCCGGATGCGCGAAGCCGGTAAGGTCCGCGATCGCGTTCAGCGTGAGGTCGGTATCCTGCAGCAGCTGTTTGATCTTTCCCAGCTGGACACGGCGGATCTCGGCCTGGGGCGAGCGCGCAAAATGCCTCCGGAATTTCTCCTCGAGCTGGGTGCGGGCGATCCCCGCGTGGCGACAGACCTCGTCGACCGTCACTCCACGGCAGGCGTTCTGCTGGATGAACCGCGCCGCCGCCGAGACCCTGCGGTCGTCGACGGCCAACACGTCCGTCGAATGCCGGGTGATGACCTCGACCGGATCAACGCACAGGTCGAGCCCTTCGAGCGGGCGGCCGTGCATGAGGCGGTCGAGCGCCTCGGCGGCGAGGTAGCCCGATCGGAGGTGGTTGGTCACGACGCTCGACAGGGGCGGGATGGCGAGTTCGCAGCGCGCCTCGTCGTTGTTGGCCCCGAGAACCGCCACCTCCTCCGGCACCCGCAGGCCGGCGTCGCGCGCCGCGCGCAACACGTCCAGCGCGCGGAAATCGTTGCACGCCATCACGCCCACCGGCTTCGGCAGCGACACAAGCCACGCAGCGATCGCCGCGATCTCCGCCGAGTGCCAGCCCGGGGTCACCTCCTGTGTGTAGTAGTTTGGATACACCGTCTCGAAGATCGCGCTGCTCAGGCCAATGGTCACGAGCGCGTCGCGGAAGCCCGCGCAACGCTCGCAGGACCAGGGGAGGTTCGCGAATCCGCAAAACGCAAAATTCCGGAGCCCGCGATCGATGAAATGCTCGCCGCCCAGGCGACCCACCGCCGTGTTGTCGAGCGCCACGTTCGGGACGTCGGCAAACGGCTGGGCGTTGTTCACGTCGACCAGCGGGATTCCCGCGCTCGCGCAGCTTCGGACCTGGAGTGCGTTCGTGTGCCGGCTGATCACGCCGTCCCAGCGCCCACTCTCGAACCACGAGGGATCCTCGAGCGAAAGGCCTTCGTTGTCCCAGTAGGTGTCCCAGGGATTCTCGCCACGCTGATACTGGGCCACGCCCTTCAGGATCTTGGCCGCGGATTCCTCCCAGATCGGCGAGGCAACGATCAGGACGCGCTTGCGAGCAGGCGTCACGGCTTCGGCGATCGACTGGATCATCGGGAAATTGGTGGGGTAATACGGTCTTCCCTCCTGCATAGAATCCTTGCCGACTGCCTGGAGGGATTGGGCTCGTTGGTGACGGGAATCCTACCCGAATGCGGGGCGGACTGAAATGAGATCCCTTGCTTCTCTTCTGAGGGCCCGAGTTGGCGAAGTGGGAACCGCTCGCAGTTCTTCGGAGCCCGATCTCATAGGCCGGCCCGAAGGCCGTCGATATGATGCCGCACGTCAAACGCGGCCTGGCGCAGCCCCCAACGCCGGATCCCACATGCCAAACCGGCGCCCACTGCGTCCGTCCGCGAACGGTTGATACACAAAACCTAACCATACATGCGACACAACAACCCTATGAGACCCCAGCGTCTGGCCGCGGCAGCTGCCGCCAGTGCGCTTTTCCTCCTCGCCTCGACGCTCGCGCGCGCCCAGTCCAAGACGGACCAGGCATCCGCAAGCAACAGCGGCCAAGGCAGCGATGACACGATCGTGCTCTCCCCCTTCGAGGTGAGCTCGAGCAGTGACACCGGCTACACCGCCTCGGACACACTGGCGGGCACCAACCTGCGCACGAAACTGCGCGACATCGGCACCTCGCTGTCCGTCTATACCTCGAAATTCATGCAGGACATCGGCGCGACCGACGCGCAGGACCTGCTGGTGTACACCACCGATTCGGAGGTCGGCGGCATCCGCGGAAACTACTCGGCCACCCTGAACAAGGGCTCGTTCTTCGACGACACGGGCTCGGGCTCCTACGTGAGCCTCGTGGGGAACACCCGCCTCCGCGGTCTCGCGCAGGCGGATACGACGCGCGGATTCTTCCTGACGGACATTCCCTTCGACAACTACAACACCGATCGCGTCGACATCCAGCGCGGCGCGAATTCGATCCTGTTCGGCCTCGCCTCCCCCGGCGGCGTGATCAACGCCGGCCTCAATGAGGCCCGCCTGTTCAGAAATTCCGGCTCCTACTCGGTACGCACGGACCAATACGGCTCCTTCCGCCAGTCGCTCGATGCAAACGTTGTCGTGATTCCCAAGCAGCTCGCAGTCCGTGTCGACCTGCTCGACGACCAGAGCAAGTTCGAGCAGAAGGAGGCCTGGAACCGGGACCGGCGTCTGTATGCGGCACTTCGCTACGACCCGGCCATGCTGAACAACGAGTCCGTCTCGACCATCATCAAGGCCAATGTCGAAACCGGCACTATTGCCGGAGATGACCCCGTCGTCCTCCCCCCGCGCGACCAGATGACCACCTGGTGGTCCGTCGCCAACAAGGACGCGATCGTCCCGGCCGGCTCCTACAACGCCACGGCCGGCGTGTACCAGGGCTACACCAACGCCACCCTGAACTACAACGACGCGGGCAACTACGTCGTCGACCCCTCGGGCAACGTCGTGGCCAACCCCGTGGGCGGATTCCCGTGGATCGGCGATCCCGGCCGCTGGTACCAGAACATCGCCGCCGTCTACCTGCAGCCCAACAGCTCTGTCCAAGGTGGGGCCACGTCGCCCGCCTGGATGGACCGAGTCGCCATCCCCACCCTCCCCGGAGAGAACTGGGGTTGGTACAACAACTTCGCGGGCATGAAGACCGGCAGCGGCATCTTCGGCACCGTGAACAACCAGCAGGGCTTCTGGAAGGATCCCGTCCTTAGCAATCCGGGCATCTTCGACTTCTACCACCACCTGCTCGCCGGACCGAACAAGTTCAATGGGCAGCACTTCAATGCCTTCGACGCTAGTATCAGCCAGTCCTACCTGGACAACACGCTCGGCTTCGAGGTCGTGTTCGATCACCAGGAGACCAACGCCCAGCAGGAAAACGCCTTCGCCTGGGAGGATGGCAATGCGATCAACATCGACATCAACAAGGTACTCCCGGACGGCTCGACGAATCCCAACTTCGGCCGGCCTTACGTCGCCTCGGACATGGTCGACAACTACCTCGACTTCCGCACCCGCCAGGCCGCGCGCGCGACGGCGTTCTACAAGCTCGACTTCAAGAAGTTCGTCGGCAACGAGCGCCTCGCCTCGATCCTCGGCCACCACCTGTTCACCGCCCAGTGGTCGACGCAGAGCGATAATCACAAGGACCTCCGCTACGCACGCTCGGCGATCGCGGGCGACACGATGCAGTTCATCAACCAGGTCGGCAATCCTTGGAACTGGGAAAACACCGCAGCCATTCACTACCTCGGCGCCAGCCTCGCCGGCGCGTCGTCTCCGGCCAATGCCGGTCTCTCCGGCCTGACCGCGATGCAGATCCCGACCAACGGATACAGCGGCACGATCTATGACCCGAACACGCACTCCTTCGTACAGCACGCGATCGGTGTCATCAACGATCCGTATTACAGCACGTTCGGCCCAAGCTGGACAAAGCAGACCGTCGATTCCGAGGCGCTGATCTGGCAGGGCCACATGCTGGACGACGTGATCGTCCCGACCATCGGCTGGCGCCACGACATCGCGAAGGCGTATCAGGCCAACAACCCGCCCAACAATCCCGCCACCGGCTACGCGATCGTCAACGATCCCAGCCTCTGGTACCTGGGAGGAACACCGACCAACACGCTTCGCGGCAACACCACCAGCTATCAGCTCGTGATCCACACGCCTGAGTCGATCAAGCGCCACCTGCCGCTCGGCATGGACGTCGACCTCACCTTCGACAAGAGCCAGAACTTCTCGCCCTCGGCTTCCGCCCAGGACGTGTACGGCAATCCGATGCCCGCACAGACCGGAACGACGAAGGACTACGGCATCACGCTGTCGTTCTTCAACCAGAAGCTCACGCTGCGCGCCATCCGCTACAAGTCGGCCGCTCTCAACGACCAGGTCGGCGGCGTGAACACGTATTGGGTCGTCCAGGAAGAGGTCAACTTCTGGAACGAGGCGCACGATCCCTACAACATCGCGAACCACCCCGACGCGGTCGCCGCCTACAACGCGCACCAGGTCTCCGACACCCTCAAGGCCGCGTGGAACTGGAAGGTCACCACCAACCCGACCAACGGGGTGCAGACTGCCACGGCGGGTCGCCCCTCCGGCTATATCAACGACCTCGCCGACACGACCAGCTCGGGCGACGAATTCGAGATCGCCGCACGTCCTGTGGAAGGCTGGGACATCTCGTTCAACGCATCCAAGACCGATGCCGTCTCCGCCAACAACATGAAGGACCTGATCACCTACATGAACGACCGCATCCCGGTCTGGACTGGCACCGCCGGCAACATGGTCCAGGGCGCCGGCTCCACCACGTCGATGGCGCAGGACGCGTACAACAACATCATCATCTCGTACGAGACCGCCCTCGCCAAGAACGGCCAGGCCCAGCAGGAGCTGCACAAGTGGCACTGGAATCTGATCACGAACTACAAGTTCCACAGCGGCATGCTGAAGGGCTTCAACATCGGCGGAGCCGTCCGCTGGCAGGATAAGATCGCGATCGGCTACGCCGTGACGAAGAACTCCCTCGGCTCGCTGATCTACGATCTGAACCATCCGTACTACGGGCCGTCCGAGACCAATCTCGACGCCTGGATCGGATACGAGCGCCAGCTCACGCGCCACATCACGTGGAAGGTCCAGCTCAACGCCCGGGATCTGTTCCAGGGCAACAAGCTGATCCCCATCGCCGCGCAGCCCGACGGCACGGTGGCGACCTACCGCATCGCTCCCGAGACGCAGTATACGCTCACGAATACGTTCTCGTTCTAATCGCCTCGGCCCGCACCCCCTCCGGCGCGCGGGCCGACCGGCTCGGTTCATTTCGGGCGGGGTTTCGGCTAGGGACCGAAGCTCCGCCCGTTGTCTAGTAGTTAGGGTACGACAGGGGGAAACCGGCGTCCATGGCTCATGGCGCCGGTTTCTTTTTTACCCCGGCCTGCGCCACCGCCCACGCGGGCAAGCAAGCTCAGTTCTGAAGCCCCGACACTCATCCCATCTCCGCGCGATTCGCGGTAGGATGTTCGAGTCAACCCGGATGCGTGCACCGCCCCTCCGACTGCTCCCCTATCCGTCCCCGGAACGACACCGTCACAAAGCCCGCCTCGCCGCCCCCCAATGAAATCACTGCCCCTCGCCCTCGTCCTCCTCCTCTCCCTCGGATGGGTCGCCACCGTCCGGGGCGTTCAAACGATACCGGGACACTCGCCGTACCTCTCGTACGAGGGGCGCACGCTCGCCGACAGCGACGGCGGCGTCGAACAGGGGTATCCTGGAATCGTCACGCGCGTGATTTTCCGCGGGACGGCGCTGGCCCTGCGCACCCGCACGGACAGCGGCGAGCTTTACCTCGACGTCAGTGTCGATGGCGGAACGCCGCGCCTGATTCAGGCGCCTCGCGGAGACCACCGACTCCCGCTCGCGGCCGGCCTGGCTCAAGGCATCCATCGCGTGGATATCACCAAGCGGGTCGACGCCAACGTGGGCGTGCTGGATGTGATGTCGGCCAGCACGGACGGCACATTTCTGGCGCCGGCTCCGCTGCCAAGCCGAAGGCTCCTGTTCCTGGGCGACTCGTTCGTCTGCGGCCAGTCGGCCACCGTGGAGGACAAGGGGCCGATCGACGCGACCAAGGCGCTTCGCGAGGACGCGAGGCTGTCCTTCGCCCGGATCCTGGCCCGCCGGCTCGACGCCCAGTGTCACATCATCGCCTACCCCGGCCGCGGCGTCATCGCCGACTGGCAGGGCAACCGCTCGGTCCGGTGCGCGCCCGATTACTACGAGGACACCCTGCCCGACGACGATGCGCATCGGTGGAACCCGGCCGCCTACGTTCCAGACGTCATAGGCGTCTGCCTCGGCACGAACGATTTCGACGGAGGCATTCCGGGAGAGGTC
Organism: Opitutaceae bacterium; assembly: GCA_027310745.1. Lineage (GTDB taxonomy): Bacteria > Verrucomicrobiota > Verrucomicrobiia > Opitutales > Opitutaceae > MWDT01. The sequence continues at coordinate 51,989 of DAIDAF010000024.1, forward strand.
GGCTACGTGAAGGCTTACACGGAATTCGTGCGTGTGCTGCGGCGCGACGCTCCGAACGCCAAGATTTTCCTCCTCACCTCGCCGAGCCTCGTCGACGTCCCCGGCCGGCCGCCCGCCAAGTCCGTCCTGCGAGCCTACCTCGAGGAAGTGGTGAGGCGCCTGGGCGACCCGCGTATCCGGATCGTGGAGATCCCCCATTTTACGGGCCGGCGCGGAACCCTTCATCCCGACGGCGCCGCGCACAGGCAGGTCGCCGACGAACTCGAACCCCTGTTCCGACGGGCGCTGGAGAGCCGCCCCGCGTCTTCATGAACGCCCCAACCCGACAACCCACCGTCACCATGACCCCGAACCCCACCCAACATCGGATCAACGCGACCGAAACCGTCAGTCGGAGTCGTACGCTGCGGTTCGGATTCCTGGCGGCGATGTTCATCATCACGGGCTCCCTCCCGGCCACCGCCGCGACCCTGCAAGTCGACCTGACGTCGCTGCTCAACGCGCGCATCGTCACCACCCTGTCGAGAGGGCGCCTCGTGCCGTGGACCGACGCACTCGACAACGCCGGAAGCGGCGAAGCCACGTGCTCGGCGGCGCTCCGCATGGGCGACGCCAATCCCCGGGCCCTGCCCGACGACGGCCTCTTTCCAGCCACCGCCAGCCATCCCCGGGTGCGGCTCCATTTCAGCGACGCACGGGCTACCGGCGACCAGGTGCATCGATCGGTCGGACGAGATGATTTCAAAATCGCCATGCCTCCGACCCACTACCGCCAGCTATGGATCTTCTGCATGAGCGGTCTCGGCAAGTCGCTGCTGACGGTCACCCTCTCCTATACCGACGGATCCAGCGTGCAGAAGCGCCTGACCGTGCCGGACTGGTATTTTCCTGCCCAGGACAACGACCCGCGCCTCTGCAACCTCGCCGGCAACCTGGGAAAGTGGGGCAAGGACAACCGCATGATGGAAAAGGACCATCACTACCTCGTCGGCATCGACCTCGCACCCGACGCGCGCCGCACGTTGACGGGCGTTCGTATCGAAAAAAGCGATTCAGGCGTTCTCACGCTCTGGGGCATGACCGGCGTCACCCCCTGAGCGACGCGAGCGCGTGCTTAATGGCACCTTCCCCGGGACGCCGGCACGCAATCGGGATCCTCGGGATTTTGAGGCAACGAACTTCACCTTTCAAACAAGGGAGCTCCTAGGTGCCCGTCACTCGGAATGATATCGTGCCACGAGCCCCCCGAAAGCCGACCCCGGTGTTCGCGATGGGGGCGTGCACGATGCTATCAACACGTTCTGGCCGCGCCAACCCCCGCGCTCACCTTCACCCTCTCCTTCTGGCGTCAGCCATGGCTGCTTTCATGCTCAGCCTGGGAACACCGCTTCGCTCCCAACCTCTCGCCGCCCCCTGGGGAAACCTCGTGGGCATCGAAATCCAGGGCCAGCGGATGAACTTCGAGAGCTCCCTCAGGGCGGTGAACCCGGACTGGTCCGGGTTCGTGCAATCCTCGAAATACAATTGGGAGGGGACGCCGAGCTTCACGCTCCGGGGGAAGACCTATCGGTGCAGTCAATTCCTGATGGGAACCAAGCTCGACTACGTGACGAGGATCACCGCCACGGGCAGAGGCAGGGCGCGCGTGGATCTCCGGGTTGAACTGGGTGCAAAGCTGCCCATGGCGGGCGCCTATTTCTGCATCGATCTTCCGGCCCGCGACTATCTCGGGGCTCGCATCGAATGGATCGGCGCGGACTCGCAGCCAGTGGGCGTGCTCGCGAACCACCCGGGATCCATGGACGCGATCGCGCAGCTTCGCGCGAAGGGCTTCCGCGTTGTCGGGGCCCATCGAAGCATTGAGGTGATCGCCGACCGCCCCACCACCCTGATCCTGCGCCAGAATTTCGTGGATCAGCCCGCCTACCTCAACGATCCCCACCCGCGCCTGCGGTTCGTACGTTCGGATCCGAAGCTCCCGGACGCCGACTTCCAGGTCTATTTCCAGGTGCTGCCGGAATCCGCCCGGCCCGGCGCGCGCTCCGAAACAAGCTATGCGATTGGGGTGAAAGGCACGATCGACACCAGCCCCGTCACGTTCGGACTCGACCCCCTGAAACCCGGTCGGCGCTTCGACGGCATAGGAGGCAACTTCCGGATGCAGTATCCGGAACTTGATGACCAGGTCGTGGACTATTGCCTCGCGAACCTCAAAGTGCGCTGGGCGCGCATCGCACTGCTCTGGGACCAATGGCAGCCCACCGAAGACGGCAACGCCGCCGCGCAGATCCTTTCCGGTCGCGCTTCCCCCCACCTGTATCGGCAGATCGCGATCGCCAGGAGACTCGCCGCTCGGCACATCCCTCTGATCGCGAGTGTCTGGGTTCCTCCCGACTGGGCCGTCGATCACTCGCGCCGGTTGGAGAAGGGCGTCGCCCTCGACGACGCCAAGCTCGGGAAGATCGCCGACTCCATCGCCGACTTCCTTGTCTTCCTCAAGGACCACTACGGGATCGAGGTGCGGTTGTTCTCGTTCAACGAGACCGACTACGGCGTGGAGGTCCACCAGAGTTCCGCGGAGCACGCCCGCGCGAACCGCGCGCTCGGCGAGGCCTTCGCCGAACACGGGCTCGTCACCAAGCTTCTCCTCGGCGACACCGGCGCCGGGACCGCGGCTGCGAACCACCTGGTCGACGCCACGGTCGCCGATCCCGGCATCTGGCGCTTCCTCGGGGCCGTCTCGTTTCATTCGTACCACGGGGTCACCGCCGACGACCTCAAGTGCTGGCTCGCCAGCGCGAAAACCACGAATCTGCCGCTGATGCTCACCGAGGGCGGCTGTGATTCGGCCGCGCACCGGTATCCGCTTGCCTGGGTGACACCGTGGATCGCCCAGTCCGAGATCGACGAGTACGTGCGCTCCGGATCCGTGGGACAGGTGAGCACGATCATGCCCTGGCAGCTCAACGCCGACTACTCGCTGCTCGCAGGCGGCGGAATCTACGGAGACAACGGCCCCCTTCGGCCCACCCAGCGTTTCTGGTGCCTCAAGCAGCTCGGCGAAGTGCCGGACGCATTCTGGCTGCCGCTCAGCTGCGACAAGCCCGACATCACCTGCGCCGCGCTGGGCGATTCCGCGGGCGGACGCTACGCCCTGCATCTGGTCAACCACGGCGCGACGCGCATGGCCACCGTCACCGGGCTGCCGGCCTCCGTTCATCACGTGGCGGTCTATGTGACGGACGCCACACGCGGCATGCAGCTCATGGCCGTCAAAGGCGTCGTCGACGGGACGACCCATTTCCAACTGGAGGCGCAAAGTTTCACCAGCCTCATCTCTGAACCGGGAAACCCGCAATGAAACATCGAATTCGTTCCCGACATGGCATCCGCCTTGTCCTCGCGGCCGCCCTTGCTGCGCCCGCCCTCTTCGCCTCCATCCCCGCATCCTACCGGGGCAAACCCTTCCGGGACGCCTATCACAACACGCCTCCGCCAAACATTCCGGGAATCGTCCAATGCGCGCTCTACGATCTCGGCGGGGAAGGCGTGGCGTACCATGACACGACTCCGGAAAACGAGGGCAGCGGGGTGTTGAACCGCGAGGAGAAGCCGTACAACCACATGCGCAAACACGCCGGGGAATACATCTGGCATTTTCGCGAGCACGAGGGAGTCGACCTCTCGTACGTCAAGGATTGGGCCGATCTCAACCACCCCAACCCGGTGAATCCCCCGATCAACCAATTCTACATCGGGTGGGCCTCCGACGGCGAATGGACCAACTACACGGTCAATGTCGTCACCCCCGGCGTCTATAGCGTGAAGGCGCTCTACACCTATCCCGAAAAGGAAGTGAACCGGGACGCCGCCGGGAAGCCGCTTGCCCGCATCTGGTTCGACCTCGACGGGAAATTCGCCGCCGGCGTCAAGCTCCCCCGGGCGACCCAGGGCTGGCATTACTGGGATTTCGGCAGGATCGCCACCATCACCTTCCCCCAGGCGGGCCCCCAGTTGCTCACCTTCCATTACCGCCGGGGAAACAACTGGGCGTTCTGGATCTTCGAGAAGATCGCGGACCTGCCGCCACATCGGGGCGAGCCGCCGGTCCGCGCACACTGAGGCGAGTCCGCCCGCACCGCCCCCGAAGCAACGCAGCCACCTTCCGCCTCCAATTCACTCCCATGAGCAACGAAGCATCGATCCCACGTCTCGTCGAGGAAGTCGCCCGCCTCTACCCGGACTACGCCGGAAATCCCGACGATACCCGCTGGAACAAGGGCAACTGCGTCGTTCTTGCCATCGGCCCCGACGGAGAAGTCGGCGGGCGTCTCTTTGGCACTGATGCTGCAGTCCTCCAAAAGTGCTTCGAGGTCGGCGTTCGCAAGCTTCTCCAAAGCTGGCGTACGGGCATCCACACCGGGCGCTTCGAGGAACTCGTCTACGCCGGGAAGATCGACGAGAAGACCTTCGGGATCCAGCGACCCGACTTCGTCGGTTGGGAGGGCGGCGTGCCGCTCTTGGCCCCCCACGGCCGACGCGTCGCAGCGGCATGCTCCGGGTTTCGCGGCACCAGCGACGTCGAGATCATCGAACGCGCCGCCGCCAACGCAGGCTATTCCCTCGTGCCGAAAGGCTGACTCCGAGCGCGGCCGCACCGCTCCGAAACCAACCCAGCCCGTTCCTCTCCTCATGCCCCTCCGCCGAACTCCGCTCCTCGCCGCAATCGCCCTCGCTCTGGCTTTCTGTCCCGCGGGGAGCCTGCTCGCCGCCGGCGCCGCCCGGCCTTTTCGGTTCATCACCCGCTCCGGCGACATGCTGATGGAGGGAAACCGCGAGTTCCGGTTCGCCTCGTTCGACGTGCCGGACCTGGCCATCACCGAGGATCCATCGTGGCACCGGATCAGCGCCTGGGAGCAGGAGGACGCCATCCGCAGCGTGGCGCAGATGGGGGGGCGGGTGATCCGCATCTACACGCTTTCCATCGCGGGCGGCCGACGAAATGCCCGGGGACCAAGCCATGTGATTGCACCGGGTGAATACGACGAGACCCTGATGCGCGACTACGACCGAATGATCGCGTTGTGCGGCAAATACAGGATACGCCTCATCATTCCCTTCATCGACCAGTGGCATTGGTGGGGTGGCATCGACGAATTCTCGCGCTTCCGTGGAAAGACCGCGAAGGACTTCTACTCCGACCCGCGGGTCCAGGCAGACTTCCGGGCGCTCGTGAAGACGCTGGTCACCCGCGTGAACACCATCACCGGGGTGCCCTACAACGACGATCCCACGATCATGGCCTGGGAGAGCGGGAACGAACTCCGAGACGATCCGGCAGCGTGGACCTGCTCCCTGGCCGCGTACGTCAAACGCCTCGCGCCACACCAGCTTTTCGCGGACGGCCACAACGGACCCCGCCCCCGGACGCTGGACGATCCCAACGTCGACCTGCTCACCGCCCACTTCTACGGGACGGGAAATTACGCCGCCATGGAACGCTCCGACCGAGAGCGCACGCGCGGGAAGAAGCCGTTCTACGTGGGAGAGTTCGATCCCCGCCATGCGGGCACCCTGATCGACGAGGTCGTGGCCAACGGCACCGCCGGCATCCTGGCCTGGAGCCTGCGCGGCCACTCGAGCGAGGGCGGCTTCTTCTGTCACGGCGATCCCTTGTACTACCATTGGCCCTACAGCCCGATCACCCGGCGCATGCGGCGCGCCGCCTTCGAGATCCGGGGGCTGGCCGAGCCATCGGTCGGGATTCCCCAGGCCCCCGAACTGCTTCCCATCCGCTCGCCAAGCCAGATTTCCTGGCGGGGCTCGACGGGAGCGGACGCCTACACGCTCGAGCGCGCGCTCTCCCCTCGCGGTCCCTGGATCGTCGTCGCCACGGATCTTTCCGACGACCGCTGTCGCGGCCCCCTCTTCGTGGATCGTGAAGCTCCCAAGACGGTCGTTTTGTACTACCGATTGAAGGCCAGCAACGCATCGGGTGACTCCCGCTATTCCTCCGTGGTTGCCTGCGTGAGAACCCGGACGCCTCTCCTCTCCGGGCCGGAGTAGCGCCGGAGAAATATCCTCTTCCGGCACTCCGGTCAGTGCAGACTGCGCGCGGGGAGCGCAATGGACTTCAGGTGATCCGAGCGTGGGACCGGAGCGGAGCCACCAGAGCAGAGCGAAATGGTACCTCGCACTGCACGTCGGCCTCCGATCCTTGGAGGACCAACGGAGGTAGGCGACCACGAGAGGGTCGGGGTGACGGGTCGAGTGGACGAGCGCCCATCAACGCATGTAACCTGTGATTGCCTCGATTTGGTGGACAGAGAGTTGAGTTGTTCATCAAGCTCCCGGAGTTCCCGGCCTGCCTTTACCCGTAAGGGTGGCCGGGAACTGGAGGGAGCTTTGTGAACAACTCAACTGGGATGAGGCTGCGCAG
>DAIDAF010000016.1:0-400985 GCA_027310745.1 Opitutaceae bacterium
CTGCGCAGCCTCATCCCAGTTGAGTTGTTCACAAAGCTCCCTCCAGTTCCCGGCCACCCTTACGGGTAAAGGCAGGCCGGGAACTCCGGGAGCTTGATGAACAACTCAACTCTCTGTCCACCAAATCGAGGCAATCACAAACGTTGATCTGTTCACCGTTTGGGTGAGTCGACTCTGGCTCGGTGTGAGTTCGTGTAATCGCTTGGCTCGGCCTTCTTTGTTATCTTCGTCTCCTCCTATAACGGCGTTTTTCAGGATCAATTCCGATCCTGCTCGGCCTCGGAGTAGATCGCGCGCAGCAAAGACCTGCTCCCGGGGAGGTCCTGCGACAGCTCCCAGATCATGACGCCCCCGCCCTGCGCGAGCGCGAGCCGCGTCTTGGCACGGACCATACGGAGCCCGTTGTAATGAATGTCGTGGAATTCGTCTTTCTCCGGGTCGGCACCGGACTCGACGATCCGGGCGTATCCGACATAGCCGGGCCGCCCGTAAAACGGCACTCCCAACACAGCCTTCTCCTTGGGCAACCCGCGCGAACGCCAGTATGCCAGGGAGTCCTCGGCAAGTTTGATCGGCGAATGCGCCGCACCCTCGCCGCCGTCGTAGGCCATGAGGTTGAGAAAATCCACGCATGAGAACACTCCGCTCGGAATCGAGTCCCCGTCCCCGCCCAGCGCGGGCACCGCGGCGGTCAGCAGCAGGCCCCGCGCGTGCAGGGCCGCGCCCAGCTCGCTCATCAGCGCGGCGTAATGAGCCGGATTGTCGCCACCCTTCGGATACTCCCAGTCGATGTCGATGCCGTCCAGGCGGTGCGCCTTCACCAGCGCAAGCAATGCCGCCACGAAGCGTGCCCTCGTGCCCGGGGTCGCGGCCAGCCGGTCGAATCCTGGACTCCTGCCATCCTGCCAGCCGCCGACCGACAGCAGGACATGAACTCCCCGCGCATGGGCGGCTGCGACAATGCGGTCCAGCACCTCCGGATTCCGAAGCGGGCGCAGCGTTCCGTCGCCCCGGTCCTCCGGCAAGGCGAAGGCGTACATCACGTGCGTCAGGCAGCGGTATTCGATCGTCGCAGGGTCGCCCGTCCAACTCGGCCAGTACCCGACGATCTTCGTCCGGGCCGACCCGGCCGGCGTGCAGGCCGCAAACGCCAGCACCGAAGCGACCAGGAGAAGCAGTCGTGAGTGGCTCATCCTAAATTACACAGTTGTATTTGAATCACAGAGACACCCACCTTCGCCAAGGCTGCGGCGGACGAGCAGAGAACACGGAGAAATGCAGTTGGGCGGAAATTTCGTATCGAATCTCTTTCACCTCCGAGGTGGGCGCCGATTCCGCCCCTTGCTTCGGTTTCAGGCTCTGTGATCTCTGAGTCTCTGTGGTTCAATGGCGGTCTTTAGGCGTCGCACCCACCGATTCCCACTTGGTCGCGTTCAACTTCAGGTCCGGATGCGAGACAAACAGGTGCCACAATACCGCCTGGAACGCCTCGGTGTGCGGGGTGACGTTCTCCGGGTTGACCACAGGGACGATCACCCGCGCGTCGGCCGTCGCGCCGGCGTAGCCGCCATCCTTGCCGACGACCGCGATCACCCGCGCACCGACCTTTTTCGCGAGCTGCACGGCATGCACCAGATTCGCGGAGATGTTCTTCTCCAGACTCCCTCCGCCCACCGAGAAGACGAGCAACGCGTCGCGCGCCGAGAGGCGGCTGGTCACGAGCCAGGCGGCGAACACCGTCGCCCAGCCCTCGTCGTTGGTCCGTGCGGTGAGCTCGGAGACGTTGTCGGTCGGCGCATAACACTCGATGCCCGCGATCTTGCGAAAATCGTTCACCGCATGGCTGGCATTCGCCGCGCTCCCACCAACGCCCAAGATGAACAGCCGCCCGCCGCGCTCGCGCACCGCTCGCAGTTCCGCGACACACGCTTCGCAGTCGGCAGGATCAATTCGCGCCACGATCGCCGCGGTCTCAGTCAGGTGCTGGCTGGAATAGGACATGGGTCGCTAGAAAAGCCTCAATCCAGCCCGTCGAAAAGTCGAAAACCGCGGCATCACCGCTTCACCGGCTGCGGCCGGCCATCGGGACCGATCGCCACGTAGGTGAACACACCCTCGGTCACTTTCACGGGCTCGCCGTCCGTCTTCCGGCTCACCCACACCTGGACATCGATCTTCATCGAGGTGCGCCCGATCCGGAGGAGCGAGGCGTAACACGTCACGATGTCTCCCACGAGGACCGGATGGTGAAACGCCATCGCGTCGACCGCCACGGTCGTCACGCGACTGTGGGCGGTGGTTCGGGCGAGCACCGCGCCGCCCATGTCCATCTGCGACATCAGCCAGCCGCCAAACACGTCGCCGTTCGAGTTCGTGTCTGCCGGCATCGCCAGGGTGCGGATGACGATTTCGCCCTGCGGGGACTGGGGGGAGGCTTCATTGTCCATGGCTCGCGAGGCTTGAGGCGGGCACGGGCGGAGACAAGCGCGCCTGCCGCCGCGCCTAGTTTTCGGGGCTGGCCTTCGCCCTCAGGTAGGTGTCGAGCTCAAGAAGGCCCGCCGGCGACCCAATCTCGTAAAAGCGCTCGCGCACCTCGAACCCCGCCAGCTCGGCCCGCGCGGCGAGGGTGCGCTGGACGTCCCCGAGATCCACCGCCTCGTCGCGGGGCCAGCCATCGAAGGCCTCCGCGCTGAATACGCCCAAGCCGTAATCGATGTGTCGCATTCTCGGATCGGGAGCGCGCTTGTCGTACAAACGGATGCCACCGTCCTCGAACCAGACGTTGCTGGTGTCATAACGGCCCGCGTTTTCGTAAATCGTCATGAGCCCGAGCCGGCCCGAGTCCAGGAACGCGCGGCCGGCGGCGCGATAATCGATGGGCAGGTAACTGTCGCCGTAGAGTACGTAGAACGCCTCGCCCAGTTTCGGAAGGGCACGGATCAGGGCTCCGCCGGTCCCGAGCAGCGTCGGCCCGTCGAACACGTAATCGATGTGCATTCCGCGGCTCGAACCGTCGCCATAGCGTTCGACGATCTGCTCGCCCAGGTGTCCGAGACACAGCACGAGCCGGGTGAGCCCCGCCCGCCTCAGCAGGCGCAGCTGGTGCTCGAAAAACGGCTCGCCCGCCACCTCCACGAGCAGCTTGGGCACCGCGTGTGCGATCGCCCCCAGGCGCGTGGCACGCCCACCCGCCAGAATTGCGACCGGCAGGTTCGCCTCACTCCGTCGAAGTTCCGTTGGTAAGTTCACCTTGAGCTAAAATCAGGAGGGGTAGGAACAGAAGACAACGAAGGTCACCAAGGACACACCACTTAACTCGAAATTGGGAGTGCTTTCCCTCTCAACTCACGGGTCAAGCGCGCGGGTTTCAATCCGCGTATTCACTCATCTGAACCTCATACCCTTGTTGCCGTAGTCTCCTTCTGTTCATTGCGTTTTTTGATTGAAATTTGTCCCCACCTCCGACCTCCGACCTCCGACCTCCGACCTCCGACCTCCGACCTCCGACCTCCGACCTCCGACCTCCGACCTCTGTCCTCAGTTCTGCACGACGACCTTCGTGCCCTCGAAGTCGAACCGGAAGCGGACCTCCTCGAGTCCCTGTTCGCGCATTGCGCGCCGGAGGCGCGTCTTGTCGCCCGCGTAAAACATGAGGAAGCCGCCGCCACCCGCACCGATGAGTTTCCCTCCGAGCGCACCGTTGGCCATCGCATGGTCGTACCACGCATTGATCCGTTCGTTGCTCATGCCCGTCGAACGCTCGCGCTTGCGCCGCCAGTGGCGGTCCATCAGCGCGGCAAATTGATCCAGGTCGCCCGACTCCAGGCACTCGAGCGAGCGCAGGCCGAGGTCCTTGGTGAAATGGAGGTTCTCGAGCATCGCCGCGTCGTTGCGTTTCGAGCGGTCGTTCTGGTCCCTGAGGATCGACGACGCGCTGCGGCTGTAGCCGGTGAAGAACAGCAGCAGGTTGTCCTCGAGGTTGTAGAGCGTCTCCTCGGCAAGCCGCACCGGGCGGTACTCGACGCGGCCGTCGGGATGGAACGTGAACGCCGTGATGCCCCCGACCGCGGCGATGTACTGATCCTGTTTTCCGATCGGCTCTCCGAGGCGGTCGATCTCGATGGAGCACGCCTGCTCGGCCAGCTCGGCCGGCGATACGGGATGCTTCTGGGAGACGTGCAGCGCTTTCAAGAGCGCGGTGGTAAAGCTGCCCGACGACCCCAGGCCCGTGCCGCCCGGGATGTCCGCCATGGACGTGAGCTCGAGGTGGCGCAGGTCGCCCGCGCCGACCAGGGCGAGCGCCTCGCGCACGATCGGATGCTCGATCTCCGAGACCTCGCGCACGCGCTCCAGCTTCGAATACTTCAGGATGATCTCCTCCTGGAAGGTCCGGTGCTGGGTGATGTACACGTACTTGTCGATCGCCGCGGCGACCAGGAAGCCGCCGAACTCCCGGTAATACGAGGGAAGATCGGTGCCGCCTCCCCCTAGGGAGACGCGTAGGGGCGATCGGGTGATGATCATGGAAAGGCGGGAAACTTCGGCCGTTCAGCGCGCGCCCGGCGCGGCGAACGTGTAGCCGCTCTTCTGGTACACGGACTCGACGATCTCGAGGATGCGCGCGCCGTCCGCGAGCCCCGGCGAGGGGTCACGCTTGAGCAGGATGTCGTCGACGAAGGCCGAGGCCTCGAGCGCCCACGAGTCGTCGCCGCGCGGATACTCCCACGACGTCGTCTCGGGCGGCCCCATCTCGGGGAGCATGCGGTAAAAGGTGCAGCGTTCGACGCCGTAGCTGCCGCCGAGACCCTCGATCGAGACCTTGCCGGTGCGCCCGTAGAGCTCGAGCGAGAACAGGTTCCGCCACTCCGTGCAGCTGACGTGCAGCCAGGCGGTCTGCCCCTCCTCGGTGCGCAGCGACAGGAACGCGTTGTCGTCGACGGGCATGTCCCAGAAATAGGTGGTCGCATGCCCCTCGACGCGCTCGAAGTCGCCCAGGAACCAGCGGGCCAGGTCGATCAGGTGCACACCCTGGTCGATGAGCTCGCCGCCGCCCGACAGGCGCGGATCGGAGCGCCATTCGCGGTCGTAGCCGCGCCGTCCGCCGTGGCCATAGCGCCCGCGCAGGAACATGAGCGGACCGAGCATGCCGCGGTCCACGAGTTCGCGGGCCTTGCGCAGCGCGGGGTGAAAGCGGTGGTTGTATCCGAGCCGCACGCGCGAACCGGTGGTTGCGGCAGCCGCCTGGAGTTCCCGGAGCTGGGCCGCCGTCAGCGCTCCGGGCTTCTCCAGGAGCACGTGCTTGCCCGCCCGCACCGCCTCGAGGGCGAGCGACGCAAGCGAGGCGTTGATTGTCGAAATCACCACTGCATCGACCGCCGAATCGGCGAGCACGGTGCGCAGGTCGGTGACGGCGCGGCAGCCGGGAGCCAGCGCGGCAACCTCGGCGGCGCGGGTGGCATCCACATCGCACGCATAACGCAGGCCGACCCGCTGGCCGAGCGCGTGCACCCGCTTGCGGCCGATCAGGCCGCAGCCCACCTGGGCGAATTGGAGTTGCGATAGGCCGGTGACACTCATTCGGATAGGCCGATGTCCAAGGCCAAGATACCGTCGCGCGAGACGCAAGTGAGGTTTTTGCGTTTCCTCACCGTGGGCGGCGTCGCGGCGCTCGTGCAGTTCGCAACGCTCGCCGTGTACAAACGATGGCTGGCTCCGGACATCGCCTTTAGCTGCTCGTTTTTCTGCTCCACGGCAACGCATTACCTGATGAACCGCTTCTGGGCTCTGCCAAGCGACCGGCACGACGCCTGGAGGCAGCTGGCCGAGTACCTGGCCACCGCCGCGCTGAGCTACCTGGTGAACCTCACCCTGTTCCATCTCTGCCACGGGCCGCTCGGGCTGGGCGTCCTGTTGTCGGCGGCGCTTGCACTCCCCCCCTCCACGCTTTTGGTGTTCCTGATGTTGAACTACCGCGTGTTCCGGAAAAAGTCCCGACTGCTGCCATGAGCGTCCCCAGCCCCCGCCCCGCCGTCTTCATGGACCGCGACGGGACGCTCAACGTGCAGGTCGTTCGCGAGGGCAAGGCCTACCCTCCCGCCACGGTAGACGACTTCAGGCTCTTTCCCGGGGTGCCCGAATCGTGCCGCGCGCTGCGCGCCGCGGGCTTCGCGCTGGTCGTGGCCACGAACCAGCCCGACGTCGGGCGCGGCCTTCAGGCGCGCGAGGTCGTGGAGGCCATGCATGCGAAGCTGCTCGGGCTGGTTCCGGAGATCGAGTTGATCGAGGTCTGCTACGACCCCGGCCAGGGCCAGCCTTCCCGACGCAGGAAGCCCGAGCCGGGCATGCTGCTCGACGCCGCGGCCGCGCTGAGGCTCGACCTCTCGCGCTCGTGGATGATCGGCGACCGCTGGCGCGACATCGAGTGCGGCCACCGCGCGGGAGTCCGCACGGTGCATATTGATTTTGGATACGCGGAAACGCTCTCCGCCCCGCCCGACTTCGTCGTCGGGAGCTTCGTCGAGGGCGTCGACCAGATCCTGCGGGAGACCCGGACAAGCGCGGTCTGAGGCGGCGGGAAAATGAGGCGGCGCGGACTCGACGCGCGCCGATTTCCATGGCTTGCTTGCCACGGCCGGCCCCCTCCGGCGCCCAACCCACAATGTCCACGCTTCCCGAACTTAAGATCCGGATCTTCGCCGACGGTGCCGACAAGGCCGGAATCCTCGAGCTCTACCGTCAGCCCTATATCCACGGACTGACGACGAACCCGTCGCTCATGAAGCGTGCGGGCATCCGCGACTACGAGGCCTTCGCCCGCGACATCCTCGCAACCGTCACCGCAAAGCCGATCTCGCTGGAGGTGCTCTCCGACGACTTTCCCGACATGCGCCGCCAGGCCCTGAAGATCGCGGGGTGGGCGGACAATGTTTACGTGAAGATTCCGGTGACCAACTCGCGCGGCGAGTCGTCGGCCCCGCTCATCCGGGACCTCGCGTCCCGGGGAGTGCGCGTGAACGTCACGGCGGTCGTGTCTCCGGACCAGGTCCGCGAAGTCGCGCAGGCGCTCAACCCCGCGGTGCCCTCGGTGGTGTCAATCATCGCAGGCCGGATCGCGGATACCGGACGGGATCCGATGCCGGTCGTACGCGAGTGCGTCGGCCTGCTGCGAGTCCTCCCCAAGTCCGAGCTGCTCTGGGCCAGCGTGCGCGAGGTGTACAACGTGGTGCAGGCGGCCGAGTGCGGATGCTCGATCGTGACGGTGCCTCACGAGATCCTCGCCAAGGCCGCCAAGTTCCTGGGGCGGGACCTGCCCTTCATGTCGCTCGACACTGTCCGCGGCTTCGTGGCGGACGCCACGTCCGCGGGGTTTACGCTCTGAATCGAAATACCGTAGTTGAACCACCGACACACGGCGGACACAGAGCCAGAATTAATCTAAAAAACGCAGCTAACAGAAGGAAACGAAGACAACAAAGAAGGCCAAACCAAGCGATTACACGAAATCACTGAGCAAAAATCGACTTACCAAAACGGTGAATAAACCAACGCTCTCAATTCCGTGGTAAGCTGTTTGTCCTTCGTTCCCTTCTGTTCCATTCATTCGCCGAACTTAGGATTAAGAATGGTGAACTGAACCATGCTTCACCTCGAAGGTTAATAAGATCGGATGCCAGGCACTCCCTAATGGCTATCCTCTGTGCCCTCTGCGTCTCCGTGGTTCAAATTCGACTGCGTTTTTTAGGCTGAAACCGGTCGAGATCCCGGAGTTCAGGAGCGGTTCGCGGCCCAGAACCGGCACTCATCCGAAAAATCCCTGACCGCCCGGGTCTCGGTGGCGATTTGCCTGCGAAGTGCGTCGTAGGCATGGCTCCAGCCGGTGGCGGCGAGGTCCTCGAGGATCTCGGTCCGGTTCGGCAGATGCATGAACGTGCGCCCCGCCTCGTCCTCGAAATACCGGTCGCCGAATTCGTTGAGCCGAGGATCCTGCAGGCCCTTCTCCCAGCGCACCGCCTCGAGTCGCCAGAGCGCCTGCTCGGTGCGCGAGGCATCGCGATCGTGCGTGGTGAACACCAACGGCGCGCCCGGTGCGCAGACGTCGGCGATCCGCCGCAGGGCCGCCCGCCTGCGCTCACGTCCCGGGATCTGCATCAGGCCGTTGAACAGGAAGAGCGCGCCCGAAAATCGTTCCCCGCGCCCGAGCGCCGCGGCCGCCTCCCCGGCGCCAAGGAGCTCAGCGATACCCGCCGCTTCCGGCAGGGCGGTCGCGTCGCCATGAAAGAATCCGATCGCTTCCGCTCCGCGGTTCGCCGCCAGGCTCCGGGCCTGGTCCAGAAGTTCCTCCGCAAAGTCGAACGCCACGAGCCGTCGATACCCCATCTCCCACAACCCAATCGTCGCCCGCCCCGCTCCACAGCCGGCCTCCAGCAGCAGCGCCCCACGGTCCGGGAAAAAACGCTCGATCACGAGGCGCTCCGACTTCCACAGGCCCAGGTCATGCGCGGCCCGCGTGTAGTGGAGAACCGCCGACACGTCGTTGAAATCCGACCGTACGGTCTCCGAAGTGATCTTCCCTCGCACGGGCGCCCCTCCTGTGTCAGCGCCGGCGCCAGGCCGCGAGGTACATGCCGTTGCCGTCGAGGTCCTGCGGCCAGACCGTCGCGCGCAGCACCGGATCAAAATCGGGACGTTCCGCGCTGAAGGCATCGGCCACCGCCGAGGTCTCGCTGCGCGTGAGCGTGCACACCGCGTACACCAGGCGCCCGCCCGGCTTGAGCGAGTCGGCCGCGTTCCGCAACAGGGTCTTCTGCACCGCGGCCAGTTCCGCCACGTCGCGCGGCGAGGTCGTCCAGCGCGCGTGAGGATTGCGTCGCCAGGTGCCCACACCGCTGCAGGGCGCATCCACGAGCACGCCGTCGAACTTCGTGCGCGTGGGCAGGCTGGCGCCTCCGTCCCAGGGCGCGCACCGGTAGTTGAACACCTCCGCCCGCGAGGCCCGCCGCTTGAGCACCTCGAGCCGTCGCTCCGAGCGGTCGCTCGCCCAGATCAGGCCCTTGCCGCCCATCAGATCCGAGAGGTGCAGGAGCTTGCCGCCCTCGCCGGCACAGGCATCCCACCAGGTCTCGCCCCCCTGCGGGGCACAGAAGCGCCCGACGACCTGGGAGGCGATGTCCTGGATCTCGAAAAGTCCCTCCCTGAAGGGCGCCGAGAAGAACAGGTCGTTCAACCCGCCGTAACGTAGCACGCCAAGATGACAGTCGTCGGGCCACACGCCATGCGCGGTCGGGGGACAGTGCGGCGCGGCGCCGGACTCGAGAAACGCAAAGCGATTGTCACGTCGCTCCACGCGCACCTCCTCGCAATCGCCCAGGGCTAGGCTAACGTCCCGATGCCGCCCGGTGCGCGAACGCAGCCACAGGGCGGGATCCCGCTGGAGGTGACGAAGCAGCTCGGGGCCGAGGTCCAGCTCCTCGCGCAACCAGGCAGGCACCGCGCGCGCGGCGAGCGCCTCGACCTTGATCGAGGTCGGATCCCGATCGAAACGGGACTGCACCTCCAGCGCCTGCTCGACCTGTCGCTGCATGCTTTCGGAGCGGTCCACCCAGCCAAACCAGCGAAAATACGCGAATACCACTCGGGCCAGATCCCGCTTTTCAACGGCCGGCCACTCGCGGTGCGATGTCACCACCTCGCGCAACACCTGGTCAGCCGGGCGCCTTTCGGACACCTGGCGGAGCACCATCGCGGCACGATTGATCAACGGAGAGGAGGACATCACCCACGACTCCACAGCCGGGCAGGCACCCTTGTCGAGCCCGGACCACGCATGGGAGCTCGAACCCCAGAAACACCGACGTGATGAAGCCCGCAATCAACCAAACCGAGCAGGTGTTTGGAACAGAAGCAGCGGGGAACGAAGAGGGATTGGGTGACCGAGGACCAAGGGCAATAGCGAGAGAATCGTATGCCCTGCGACACCGGCGTGGTCCTGCCAACTCAGGGAGCGTCCGCCTCTCGACGCTTCGTTCCCTTCGTTTTCTTCTGTTCACCCCACTCCGGATGGCTGTGAAGAAATGGCAGCTGAGCGGAGCGATGCCGGCGCTTCGACATCAAGTTATCGATTGTTTATCATACCTCTGTTACCTTCGTTTCCCTCCGTTCACTGCGCCCACTGGATCATGGCACTCTTCATCACCAATCGCAGGCCACCGCCCCCGCCCGAGGCCGGCTCGGGTCCCTCCGAGCCTCTGCGCACGCTCGTGTTCAAGGCATTGGGCACGGAATGCCGCGTGGTGTACGTGGCCTCGAGCGACGGGCCCGCAGCAGCCTTCGAGCGCGCCGCACAGGCCTGGGTCGCTGGGTTCGAGGCGCGCTACTCGCGGTTCCAACCCGACAGCGCGCTCAACGCCATCAACCGCGCCGCAGGCGGCGACTGGGTGCCGATCGACCCCGAGATGGAGCAGATGCTTCGACTCGCGGGCGCCCTGCACCGGCTTTCAGGCGGCATCCTCGACGTGACCGCCGCGCCGCTGCTGAGTCTCTGGGACTACCGTCGCACCCACGACTCCCTTCCCTCGGACGCGGAGATCGCGTCCGCCCGGGCACTCGTGGGCTGGGACAAGGTCGCTCTCGAACCAGGCCGCGTGCGACTGCCGCTCGCGGGCATGGCACTGGACTTCGGTGGCTTCGGCAAGGAATGGGCCGCCGACGCCGTCGCGGAAATCGCGCGCCAGCAGGGCATCGCCGCCGCGCTCGTCGACCTCGGCCACGATCTACGCATGCTCGGCCTGCCGCCCGGCAGGCCCGCGTGGTCCGTCGGCCTGGAGGATCCTCGGAAGCCGGGTTCGGCCGCGGGCTCCCTGTCGGTGCCCCCCGGCAAGGGCGTCGCCTCGTCCGGCGACTACGTGCGTCATTTCGAGCACGAGGGCCGGCGCTACGGCCACATCGTCGATCCGCGCACCGGCCGCCCGGTGTCGAATGGTTGCCTCCAGGCCACGGTGATCGCCGACACCTGCCTGCGCGCAGGCGTGCTCTCCACGACCGCGTTCGTGCTCGGCCCGGTTGAGGGTATCCGGTTTATCCAGACAGTCGCGGGCGCCGAGGGAATGATCGTAACCGGTGACGGTCGCGCTCAGACGCGCGGGTTCTGGAACTACCTGACCGACTGAGCGCTCAGGCCCGCTTCCGCTCCCAGCGCCGGTCCTGCTTCAACTCGAGCCGCTTGGTCTCGACGAGCACACCCGCGACCGCGGGATGCCGGCGCAGCGCCTGGAAGGCCTTGCCGAAGACGCGCAGCGTCAGCGCGGTGCTCACCTCGGCCACGGGCCCCACCCGGCCGTCCATGACAAATGCGAATTCCACCCGCGTGTCGCCCACGTACTTGTTGAGCGTCTCGCGCATCAGGCGGAGGAAATCGCCGACCTGGGGATGGTCGGGCTTGAGGAGCCAGGTGAGCTTCTTGACCGCCTGCGCCATCGCCGTGTCGAGCGGATAGCACTCCTTCACGTTGATGCGCGCTCCGTCCTGCCCGACGATCACGTTGCCCAGCACCATCACCGGCGTGTTTTCGGCGAGGTTCTTGCCATAGGCGGCATAGGCGTCGGCAAACATGTTCAACCCCAGCGACGCACGGCGCGTCGAAAGCGTGAACGGCGACCACAGGCGGTTGTCCTTCTTGGAATATTTCTTGGCGATGTTGCTCGCGATGCCGCAGAGGCGGAATTCCGTGCGGTCCGGCTGCGACAGGAGCTCGTCCGGCGTGAAGGTGTCGACCGCCTCAGCCAGGCCGGCGTAGGCGTCCATCGGGTGCCCCGAGACGTAGAAGCCGAGCAGCTCCTTCTCGTACTGCAGGAGCGTGGTCTCGTTGACGACCCGGACATCGGCCTTGGCCGCGGCCGCGGCGGCGCGCGTCGCCTGGGGGCGCGCGGGGGCTTCGCCCAGGTCGAGCATGCCTGCGGGCTCCGTGCCGTCCGGCGCGGCCTCGACCGCGACCGCGCGGCGGCCGCCGTTCACCCGGAGCATTTGCGCAAACTCCTCCGCCAGCTTCTCGCGCGGGGGCGGGGGCGCGGGCGTGTCCATCCCTCCCAGGTCGAACAGCAGCGCGCCCTCGTCCTCTTTGACGGCTGCGGCGGCAGCCGCGGCCGTCGGATCCTCGCGCCGCAGCGCAGGATACTTGCGCTGAAGTTCTCCCATCGCGGCCAGCGCCGCGTCGATCTGGACAAAGAGGTCCGCGCGCGTCGCACCCGAAAAGTCGAATCCACCCGTCAGCACCAGGCACTCGAGCACACGCTTGTTGATGGCGCGCAAGTCCACGCGGATCATGAAGTCCGCGAAATCCCTGTACGGTCCGCCCGCCTCGATCTCCTCGATGATGCGCCGCGCAGCCACCTCGCCCACGCCCTTGATGCCGGCCAGGCCGAAGCGGATCGATGGCGTCGCCTCGGGCTGGTCGCGACGCACTACCGGCGTGAAGCTTTCGCGCGACTCGTTCACGTCGGGCCCGTGCACCTCGATGCCCATGGCGATCGCCTCGTCGATGAAGTGCGCCACCTTTTCGGCGTTGCCGATTTCCGAGCTGAGCACCGCGGCCATGAATTGCACCGGATAGTTGGCCTTCAGGAACGCGGTCTGGTACGAGACCACCGCGTAGGCCGCGGAGTGCGACTTGTTGAAGCCGTAGCTCGCGAACTTGTTGAGCAGGTCGAAGATCTCGTTGGCCTTCTTCTCGTCGATGCCGTGCTTCTCCTTGGCGCCCGCGACGAACTTCACGCGCTCCTTCGCCATCGCGTCGGCGTCCTTCTTGCCCATCGCGCGCCGCAGCATGTCGGCGCCGCCGAGCGTGTATCCGGCGATCACCTTCGCGCACTCCATGACCTGCTCCTGGTACACGATGATGCCGAAGGTCTCCTGCAGCACGGGCTCGAGCAGCGGGTGCGGGTACTGCACCGTCGACGGATCCTTCTTTCCGCGCGCGTAGTCCGGGATGAACTGCATCGGGCCCGGGCGGTAGAGCGCGCCGATGGCATTGATGTCGTCGATGTTCGACACGCCGACCTGCTTGCAGGCGTTCTGCATGCCGCCCGACTCGAGCTGGAACACGCCGACCGTCTTGCCGGAGTTGAGCAGCGCGTAGGTCTTCGGGTCGTCGAGCGGAATCGCGTCGATGTCGAACTTCGGATCGGCCGTGCGGCGGACGTTGTCGACCGCGTCGCTGATGACCGTGAGCGTCTTCAGCCCGAGGAAATCCATCTTCAGCAGGCCCAATTTGCCCACCGAATTCATGTCGAACTGGACCGTGACATCGCCTTCCTGCGAGGTGAGCGGCACGAACTCGTCGAGCGGCTTGTCGGTGATGATGATGCCCGCGGCGTGCTTGCCGGTGTTGCGGACCATGCCCTCGAGCACGCGCGCCGAGTCGACGATCTTTCGCGCCACGGGGTTGCGCTCGATCTCGCCGCGAAGGTCGCCCGACTTCGTGATGGCGTCCTCCAGCGTGATGTTGAGCTCGTCGGGGATCATCTTCGCCAGGCGGTCCGACTCCGAGAACGGAAGGTCGTGCACGCGGGCGACGTCGCGGATGACCATCTTCGCGCCGAGGGTGCCGTAGGTGATGATGTTCGCGACGCAGTCCTGGCCGTATTTTTCGCGCACGTACGTGATCACCTCGCCGCGGCGGCGCATGCAGAAGTCGATGTCGAAGTCGGGCGGCGACACGCGCTCGGGGTTGAGGAAGCGCTCGAACAGCAGCTTGAAGCGGATGGGGTCGAGGTTGGTGATGCCGAGCAGGTACGCGACCAGGCAGCCGGCGCCCGAGCCGCGGCCGGGGCCGACCGGCACACCGTGCTCCTTCGCCCAGTTGATGAAATCCCAGACGACCAGGAAGTAGTCGACGAAGCCCGTGACGTTGATGATCGCGAGCTCATAGCCCATGCGCAGCACGATCTCCTCCTCGTTGGAGAGCCCCGAGTAGTCGGGTGCCTGCGGCTTCTGGCCGG
Source organism: Opitutaceae bacterium (assembly GCA_027310745.1). Lineage (GTDB taxonomy): Bacteria > Verrucomicrobiota > Verrucomicrobiia > Opitutales > Opitutaceae > MWDT01. The sequence goes on from DAIDAF010000016.1 coordinate 13,992, forward strand.
GGGGAAGGTTGCTGAGCTTCGCGAGGCGCTCGGCGACGACCGGGCGCGTTGCGACCGCGTCATGGTCGATGCCGTACCGGCGCTGCAGGCCCTTGTAGCAGAGCTGGACGAGGTACTCGGCCGGCGAATACCGACTCTTGACCTCCGGGGGCAGCGGATAGCGCGGATAACGCTCTGATCCCTTCGGAAACGGGATCGACAGGTCGCACTTTTCCGCGACGAGCTGAGTGTTCAGGAGCCACTCCGGGTGCTCGCCGAAGAGGCGCTCCATCTCCTCGCGCGACTTCAGGTAGAACTGGGTCCCGCTGAAGCGCATGCGGTCTGCGTCCGCGATCTTCGAGCCGGTCTGGATGCACAGCAGCGCGTCGTGCGGACCGGCGTCCTCGGCGCGGACGTAGTGGACGTCGTTCGTGCAGATGACCTTCAGGTTGAACTCCTCGGCCAGCTTGAGCAGCCCCGGGATGATTTTGAGCTGCTCCGGGATGCCGTGGTCCTGAATCTCCACGAAGAAATTCTCGCGCCCGAAGATGTCGACGAACCGGGCGGTCGCCTTTCGGGCCTCCTCGTAGCGGTCGTACAGCAGGTGCTGCGGGACCAGCGCCGCCAGACAGCCCGTGAACCCGATCAACCCGCCGGCGTATTTCGCGAGCGTTTCGATGTCGGTGCGCGGCTTGTAATAGAAGCCCTTGAGGTGCGCGTCGGAGACCAGCTTGAGCAGGTTCTGGTAGCCCTCGAGATTCCGCGCGAGCAGCCCCATGTGGTAGAAGCTCTTTCCCTCGTCGGAGCGGCCGGTCTTTTCGAGCCGCGATCCCGTCACCAGGTACATCTCGCACCCGATGAGCGCCTTGAGCCCCTTGGCCTTCGCCGTGTTGTAGAATTCAATGGCGCCAAACAGGTTGCCATGGTCGGTGAGCGCGAGCGCCTTCTGTCCGAGCGCCACGGCCCGGTCCATCAGCTTGTCGATGCGGCAGGCGCCATCGAGCAGGCTGTAGTCGGAGTGAACGTGGAGGTGGACGAAGTTGGAATCGGGGGTCGACAAGGCGCCCCCAAGGCAGTCCCGCCCGTGCGGCAGCGCAAGCGCGAAAGGCCCCCTAGTTTCCGTCGTGTAGGTAGTAGGCTTCGACGAGTGCGTTGCCCGACCCGCCGTCGGCGCCCTTGACCTGGATCGTGTACAGCCCGGCTTTGAGTCCCACCAGCATCGCGGAGTCGTCCGGACTGGTCAGGGGAAATTCGCCGACCTGCTGCTCGGCCTGGGTGATCATCGCCACCTGCGCGGCATCCGTGTTCCAGCCTGTGTTCGTCGCCACCACGTTGCCGGCTCCGTCGTACACCGTCATCGTCGGCTTTGCCAGGACTTCACCCACTTGGTAGTTCGCAAGCGATGGCCCCACTGCGCGCAGCAGCATCGTCGCAGACTTGTTGACCGACAGGCCAACGATCGCGATCGAGTCTCCGGTGCCGACATGACACCGCGTCGACACCGCCGAGAAGCGGTCGCCTGTGGCCGTGTCTCCGGGAGGCGAATACAGATAGGCCTCCACGAGCGCGTTGCCCGTGGTTCCACCGGCTCCGCTCACTTGCATCGTGTAAACGCCCGCAGGAAGCCGGATCGCGATCGCCGAATCGTCTGGACTGGTGAACGGAAACGCCTGCACCGCCGTCGCCACCTGGGCGCGGTCGTAGTCCACTCCGAAGTCGCCGTTGGCCTGCTCCGCCGTCCCATTGAGGTAGGTGGGCGCGTTCTGCCAGCCCTGATCCGAGACGAGCGCCTTCCCGTTCACGTCGTACAGGGTCAGCACCGGCTTCTGCAGCACGCCGCTCACGTTATAGTTTGCGAGCGACGGCCCCGCCGCCCGCATCAGCACCACCGCAGCCTGCTTCAGGATCAGCCCCTGCACACCGATCGCATCACCGGTTCCCACGTAACACCGCGTGGACAGCGCGAGGATGTGGTTCTGGTTGATCACCGTCAGAGCAACCGGAGCGCTGGTGACAGAGCCGGACCCGCCGCTCACGACGACCGAATAATTACCGGAATCCTGAATGGTCGCGACAGGCAACGTATAGGTCGCCGCAGTTGCGCCGGGAATCGCCACCCCGTCCTTGTACCATTGGAAATCCGCATCGACACCGGGTGCGATGGCGACCGTGAGCGTCGCGGCTTGCCCCTCCAGCGTCGATTGTGCCGTCGGTTGGGTCACGATCGTCGGCAACGGATCGGCGCTCGAATCGCGAACAACGTAAAAAAGGCTGTCGCCCGCAGCAAATTCGACCGACTTGTCCACTGCCACAGGAGCTACGCTCGAATTCGAGCTGGAATGCCCCCAGGCAACGAGCGACCCGTCGGAAAGGCGTGCCATGGATCGATAAAAACCCGCGCAAATGGCGACCGCATTCGACACACCTGCCACCACTTGGGCCGACGCGCCATCGACGCCCTTCCATTCGATAACCTTCCCATCCGCAGTGAGCGCATCATTCCACTCGGTGCCTGAGGCTATCGCCACGATCGGGGTCACGGATACTGGAGCAGTCGCCTTTTGGCCGCCATCTCCGCCCCAAGCCACGACCGTACCGTCCGACTTCAGGGCATAGGAACGCTCATCCCCAGCACTAACAGCCACCACATTCACTAGCCTGGCGGGAACGTCCGACTGTCCATCGGTGTTTCCGCCATATTGGTCCGCCAATGCCTGCACGGTGCCGTCCGAAGTCAGGGCCAGCATATGGCTCTTGCCGGCGACCAGCTGCACGCAGGCTCCGCCAGCCCCAGGGATCAATGGTGTGCCTGCTGCGGGCCCATATACGCCCACCACTGAGCCATCGTCTTTCACCGCCACCGACCTATAGTCTTCCGCAGCCGCCTCGAATATTCCCGAAAGCGAATCCACCGTGACGCCGCCAACGTCACCCAATTTCTGATCCACTACCGTACCGTCGATCCGCACGGCAATGTAGCGCTGGGCGTTTATGGCGAGTTGCGCCACATCCCCCAGACCCTGCACCCGTCGACTGCCGCTGTCATCCCACTGATAGGTGCGCGTATGGGCCGGATTCACCCGCACCGCCATCAACGCCATCCGGGTGCCGACCGAATCGGTGGCCTCAACCCGATAGATACCGCTGTCCGAGACGGTCGTCATCACGCGGGTCAACGTCGACGCGGTCTCGCCGGCCAAAAGACGATTGTCCTTGTACCATTGGTAATGAATCGCACCCGTTCCCGTGGCAGTGACGCCCAACTGGAAGGATTGTCCCACCTGGAGCGACCGTAACGCACCTCCAACGATCGTGACGACCGGCACGGGATTCACCGCCACCTGGACCTTACTCGAAACAACGTCTCCGCCCGGACCCGAAATCACAACATCGTAGGACCCTGCATCCCCGGTGAGGACCGGGGTCATATCAAGTGCCGCTTGAGTCGCACCGGGGATCGCCACCCCGTCCTTTCGCCATTGATACCTGAGAAACGATCCGGAGACATCCACCTTCAGAGTGACCGACCCGAATTCGGGCGCAGTCTGGCCGGCGGGTTGGGTCGTGATCACGGGCAACGGGTCCGACGACGCATCCCGGACTGCCAGGCTGAACTCCGCGCCGGCCGCTATCTGAAGGGGGTGCGTCAGATAAGAGGGCACATCCGCCGCCCCCTGACTGTCGTCGCCCCAGGCCACGACCGTGCCATCGGCCTTGATCGCCATCGCGTGCGTATCGCCCGCCGCAATTGCGACCACATTGTCCAGCCCACTCGGGATGTCCGTCTGCCCATGTGAATCGTCGCCCCATCCTACAACCGTGCCATCCTGTCGGAGAGCGAGCGCAAAATCGCCACCTGCCGCCACAGCGACGACGTTGGCCAGACCCGCGGGTGGTAATTGAGAATTGTATCCAAAATCCGCCCACTCAACCACCGTCCCGTCAGCTTTCAGCGCCAGGCCGAATCCGCTACCCGCTGCGATCGCCACCACATTGGTCGGATTTCCCGGAGCCGGGGTGGCCAGAGGTCGATAACCAGACCCGCTGTTGAAGGGCACGGTCACCACGGTCCCGTCGTCGCGCAACGCAATCGTTTCGCGATCGGTCGCCGCAATCGCGACGACACCCCCGAGGAAGTCCAACTCCGCAGGCCCCCCCGTCATGACATTGGGCCAGCCCGTGACGGTCCCATCGCTCTTGAGCACGACCGTAGCACCGAAGTCGTTGAGCGCCACCCGAACGACGTTGGCGACCCAAGAGGGAGGAGGCGCCCAAAATTGGCTGGGATCACCCCACTCGGCCACCGAGCCGTCCGTCTTCACGACGGCAGCATGCTGTCCGGTCGCCGCAATATCGACGACCGTGCCCAGATCCGTGGGGACCGAAGCCTGGTTGAAGTGGCTATCCCCCCAACTCAAGATCTGCTGCCTGGGGCTCGTCACAGTCACGTAGAAGGGCAAACGCTGGGTTGCCGACGCCCCCGCGACCTCCAGCACGTACACCCCGCTGTCCGACGCGGACACCGACGACTTGGAATACGTCAGCGAAGCGGCCCCCGCTATCGGCCGATTGTCCTTGTACCATTGATACGAGTACGAACCACCCGCCAGGAGTTTGCCCGCCAGCGACAGCGTGTCGCCCGGCGACAACACCGTGCTCTGTGCCTGCGGATTCGCCGCTGCAACGATGTTTTGGAGCGTCAGCTTCGCGTCCTGCGACGTCGTGTTGCCCAGCCAATCCGTCGCGACGACGTGATAGGTTCCAACGTCGCTCGGACTCACCCCGTAGAGCGTCAAAGTCGTCCCGTTTGCACCCCAAATGAGTGCACCATCCTTGTACCACTGATAGCTGACATCGGCACCACCAGCGTCCACCGCACACGAAAACGTGGTCACCGCACCCGCGACGCTGACCACCGAAACGGGTTGGGAGGTGAAGGCCGGGATCGTCTCCCCAGTCGCGTCGCGAAGAATAGCGAACTCAGAACCAAAACAACTGACCTGACTGAATCGGGCCATGGAATCCAGATGCGGAGAGCCAGAAGGATCGTTTCCCCACGAGATCCGGGTCCCGTCCTGTTTGAGCGCTTCACCGAATCCGCTCCCGACGGCGACGGACCGGACATTCGTCAATCCCGCTGGCAGGGCTGGTCCCGTCCCCCACGCCACAAGCGTGTGGTCCGACTTCAACGCCACCGCCTGGCTGCCGCCTGCAGCAATCGCGATCACATTGCTCAATCCCGCCGGGACGGCGGTCGCTCCTGCACTTGAAGATCCCCAAGCCACAACGGTCCCGTCCGCCTTGAGTGCGAGGGCGAAGCCACTTCCCGCCGCTACGGCAACCACGTCGCTTAACCCTGACGGCACTGACGTTTCGCCATAAGAATTGTCCCCCCAGGCCACCACCGTGCCGTCTGACCTAAGCGCCAGGGCGAAATCGCCCCCATCAGCGATTGCTTCCACGGAGGAAAGTCCAGCAGGCATCGGACTATCACCGAAAATGCCGGCGTATGTACTCCATTGAGCCACCGTCCCGTCCGATTTGAGAACGAAATTGGGCGTTAGGCCCACAATGTTTGCCACGCCCGCAACCGGCGTTGGTGTAGGCAAGGGATCATATGGATTCCAAGTCACCAAGGTGCCATTGGGCTTGATGGCCGCGCCTGGTTGCAACGTGACTGCGTCGGTGAGGCCTGTAGGCGCGGAGGCGTAGAGCGGGATGGAATCCTTGCCGTAACAGGTGATGACCGGCCCAAAGTTGTACGCCTGTGAAAGCTTCGGCGAAACGAGGACATAAAACACGATCGTCTGCTGGCTCGTCCCATCGCTCACCGTCACCGCGTAGGTTCCCGCATCACCATAGGCAACCGACGAACGGGAAAGGCTGGCCCCTGTTTCGCCACTCAGAGGCTGGCCATCCTTTGACCACTGGTAGGTCAACGCCGTCGAACCCATTGGACTCACCGCGAACGAGAAGGAATCTCCAGGATGAAGGTACTGTGCCGCCGGCATGCCTGCGGCGCGGGACGCCAGGTCGACGATGGACAACTTCGCGGCCGACGACGTGACACTCCCCGCCGTATTACTGACAACCACATCCCAGTTTCCCGAGACGGCAGCACTCGCCGTCAGCTCGAGCGTCGCACGCGTCGCCCCGGCGAACGGCTGTCCGTTGTAGCGCCACTGATATGCCAGTCCGCTTCCCTGGGCCGTCACGGACAATGTCACCGTCTGGCCCGTATGAGCGGTGATATCCACCGGCTGGGCGCTCACCTGTGGGACCGTATCGCCGCTGGCATCACGGATCCCCATCACACAATTCCGGCCCGCAACCACGGCATACACATTGGTCGCCGAGCTCGGAACGACGGCCTGAGAAAGCTGCCCCCAAGCGATCACAGAACCATCCGGCTTGAGCGCCACCGAATACCCCCAAGGATACCCATCACCCGCATACACCGCACTGACCGCGCCGAGATCGGCGGGCACCTGCGCCCCTCCGGCGTTGGCGCTCCCCATCGCAACCACCGTGCCATCGGATTTCAGCGCCAAGGCGTGATCTTGCGCCGCATAGATCGCCGTCACCCCTGACGAGAGCGCCGCGGGCAACGCTCCCGACCACGGCACAGTCCCCCAAGTCTCGACACTCCCATCCGACTTGAGGGCCATGCCATAGGAACCGGAGGCAGAAATCGCAACGACGTGGGCGAGATCTGCAGGCGCCGGGAAAAAACCAAAGGCCCCAAACGAAACCACCGTGCCGTCGCTCTTGAGAGCGTAATCTCCGTTGTATGCGGCCGCGATCGCCACCACATCGGTCAGTCCAGACGGCACGCTAAAAAAGGGCCCGACCGCAACGACCGTGCCGTCCTGCTTTAACGCCAGGCTATTGTCCCCATCCGCCGCCAGGGCCACCACTCCGGACAACCCCGCGGGAATCGAAAGTGACGCATTATTGCCAATTCCAGTGCTTTGAACCGTACCGTCCCGCTGCAGAGCAAGTACAGCCCCTTGAGCTGAAGCGACAACACCCGCCACCGCATTCGTCATCACGGCCGCAACTCCGTCCGGCAACGGATTGGCCGAATCCAAGGAAAGCACCTGCGTCTTGGTTGGCGCCACGATCACGAACATCGGCGCGCTCATCGTTGTGCCGGTGGAGTCGGTCACCGTCACGGTGTACGCGCCGCCATCAGAATAACCCGCCTGCGCCACCGCCACCGACGCCGACGTCGCCCCGGCGATCGTCCGGTTGTCATGATACCACTGGTAACTGAGCGTCCCCGAGCCGGTCGCCGTGACCGATAGCGCCAGCGCCTGCCCCGGCGCCAGCACCTGGCGGGTGTCGCTCGTCGCGGAAATCACCGGCGCCGCCATCGCCGCACCCGCCAGCAGCAGCCCCAGCCCCGCCGTCACCACCCGCAGGCCCCGGCCGGCAGCACGGAGCGCACGTTCAATTGCATGGTGATGGCATACCCCTTCCCTTGTCGCGGATTTCATGGCTGGTTCGATAATGACTGGTGTACGACGTACGACAGTCGAGGAGGACAAATCCTCCACCCGGATCCAGAGGCAACCCAACTCCAGTGACGCAGACTCCATCGCCGGAAGTCCTCGTACAGCGGTCGATGGGGCGAACCCCGGGGCTGGGGCTTATGGGTCCCCGCCTGTGCGGTGGATCTCCTAGGCGAAACCTACGTCGCTGGTGGGCCGAAGCTCGACCGTCTTCAACACCACCCGATCGATCGCACCAGCAGGCTGGAATTCGCACGCAGCGAATTCCCGCTAGAGTCCATCGTGCACGAAGTAAGCTTCGACCAGCGCGTTGCCCGACCCGCCGTCGGCGCCTTTGACCTGGATCGTGTACAACCCGGGCTTGAGCCCCAACAGCATCGCGGAATCGTCCGGACTGGTTAGCGGAAACTCGCCCACCTGCTGCTCGGCCTGGGTGATCAGCGCCGCCTGCGTGGCATCCGCGTTCCAGCCGGTGTTCGTCGCCACCACGTTTCCAGCTCCGTCGTACACCGTCATCGTCGGCTTCGCCAGGACCCCGCTCACCTGGTAGTTTGCGAGCGAAGGCCCGACCGCGCGCAGCAGCATCGTCGCCCTGTGTTCGAGCGAAAGACCGACCACCGCGATCGAGTCTCCGATGCCGATATGACACCGAGTCGACACCGCAATCATTCGGTCTCCCTGACCGTGATCGCTCATTGGCTGGTAGAAATAGGCCTCTGTCATCGCAGTTCCGGTCTGCCCGTCGGCTCCCGTCACCTCCATCGTATAGACGCCGGCGGGAAGCCTTATCGCGATTGCAGAGTCATCCGGACTGGTGAACGGAAACGCCTGCACGGCCGCCGCCACTTGGGCGCGGTCATACTCCATTCCATACTCCCCATTGAAACCCTCCACCGTTCCGTTCAGGTAAATTGGCGGATTTTGCCAGCCCTGATCCGAGACCAGCGCTTTCCCGTTCACATCGTACAAGGTCAACACCGGGTTCCGCAGCACCCCGTTCACGCCGTAATTCGCGAGCGATGGCCCAGCCGCGCGCAGAAGAACCACGGCGGGCTGCTTTAGCACCAATCCCTGAACAGCCACGGCAGCGCCGGTTCCGACGAAGCACCGGGTGGACAACGCGAGAAGATGATCGACCGGCGTCACACTGAACACCGCCGGCGTGCTGGTCACCGACCCTGACGTGCCTGTCACCACCACGGTGTAGGTACCCGCATCCTGGGTGCCGACCCGGCTGAAAATCAACGATGCCGACGTCGCTCCATCGATCACGACGCCGTCTTTGTACCATTGATACAACAACTGCCCTCCACCAGCAGTCGCACTGCAGGACAGCACGGCGAGGGAGTCGGCTTTCGCCGTGGCCCCGACGGGCTGAGAGCTGATCGTTGGCACGGGATCATGCGAGGCGTCACGCAGCAGGAGCTCACAGGAGGCGCCGGTTGACATCCCGAAATAGGAGGCACCCGCCATGGGCACCCGCGCCCCAATGTCCGGCACAACCCCCCAGCTCACCACCGAGCCATCCGGATTGAGGCAGGCCGAATACGAACTCCCCTCGCACAACGCCACGGCGCCGCCCAAGCCGGACGGCACCCTCGGATCGTTGCCACCCAGCCCCCACGACGTGACCGTCCCGTCCTCTTCCTTCACAAGAATGCGATAGGGTCCCGCGGCCATCGCAGCGACCTTGCCCAGGCCAGCTGGGACACTCACCTGTGCCTGAGAGGGATCACCCCATACGACCACGGTCCCGTCCTCCCGCAGAGCCGCAGCATACCCTAACCCTGCTCCCACGGAGACGACACCGCCGAGCCCGGAAGGCACGTTGCACTGGCCATAGCGATTATTCCCCCAGGCGACGACTGATCCGTCTGCCCGCAACGCGACGTTGGTTCCTAGGTAATCAACAAGCTGCACCACGGATGCCACGTCGACTGGCATGGGCACATCCCCAAAGCCCGTCGCAGGGGCGGTCCACAGGCCCACAGTACCGTCAGATTTCAGATACGCGTCGTCCGCAAGTGCAACCACGTCGCTCACCCCGGGCACGCGCGTCGATGTCGGCGTCGCGCCAACACCCCCGGATGCGTACGGAGCCCAAGAATACACAGAGCCGTCCGGCCGGAGCGAAAAGCCGGGAATCGCGTCAACGACGTCAAACAAATCCACGGGAGCAGCCGCCGAATTCCAACCCCACAGTCCCGAATAGGAGTAATCTCCCAACAGATAGACATCGGTTTTTGCAGGCGCCACCCGAACGTAAAATACGATCCGCTGGTGCTGGCTGCCATCGCTGACTTCGACACTGTATACGCCCGTATCCCCCAGTCCCGCCGCCGCACGTGTAAGTCTTGGTCCAGTCTCCCCGGCCTGCGCCCGATTATTGAGAAACCACCGGTAGGTGAGCGGAGCGCTCGTGAGAGCTGACACTCCCAAATCCATCGGTTCACCCGGCCTTACGACCTGCCAGGCCGACATGTCTCCGGCGCGCGCCGCCAGCGTCACAAGCTGCACGCGAGCGGGACTCGACTCCACGGAACCCGCCGTGTTGGAGACGACGACGTCCCAATTGCCCGCCGTGCCTTCCTCGAGCTGAAACGAACATGTGGCCTTGTTCGCGTTGAGAACGGGCACGCCATTGCGTCGCCACTGGTAGGCGAGGCCCGTACCCTTCGCTGTGACGGCGAGATTCACGACGTCGTCAGTCTGCCCAACAAAATCCACCGGAGCCGTGACGATGGCCGGGGGCGCGTCCTTGGACGCATCGCGGAGCGCGACCGCGTACGTCGATGCAGCTGACACGGCAAAGACGTTGTCAGCCATCGTCGGAATGCGATCCTCTCCAGCTACTCCCCACGAGGCGAGCGTGCCATCCGCCTTCAGCGCCAGCGAATAATTGAGCCCACTCGCAAGGGCCGAGATGTTCGAAAGCCCAGCCGGAAGAGTCGCCGCGCCAGAGGTGTTGTCACCCCAGCCCACCAGGGAACCGTCGGTCATCTGAGCAAAGGCACGGCCGTTTCCTGCGTACACCTTGGAGACTCCAGACGCGGGCGCACCCGTGGTGGGAGCTCCATAGGCGGGCAGTCCAGTGATTACCAGAGTGCCTTCAGACTTCAGTGCGATCAGGTACGTTGGGCCCGCGGAAATCGAGACAACATCCGACAAACCTTCCGGGGGCTCTTCCGAGATGCCGCTCGAGCCAATCGCGACGATCGTGCCGTCACTTCGAAGTGCAAAACCCATATCCGCGCTTGCGGCGACCGCCACCACGCCCGTGAGCCAGGCAGGGATCGCCGGCGCGGGCCCAATGGCTGCAACCGTACCATCTTTTTCCAGCGCCAAGCCCCAATGGTGGCCGGTGGCCTTCCCGCCCAACGCCACAGCCACCACACCTCCAAGCCCAGACGGCACCGTGATATCGCCCACACCTGCCACCGAACCATCGCGTCTCACCCAAAGCATGGCCGTATCGCCTGCCGCCACAGCAACGGCGTCGCTGATATCGGTGAGCGCCTGGGGATCGAGAGCCTCCGAGGCTCCCCATTCGATCAGCTGCGTGCTGGTCGGCGCGACAAGGGCGAAGATTGGCTCGCTCGTGGCGGTCCCACTGCTGTCCGTCACAATCACCGTATAAGCCCCTGCGTCTGCGTAGGCCACCTGCGTAATGTCATAAGTTGCGGAGGTCGCGCCATCGATCTTCCTATTGTCGTGATACCACTGGTAACTGAGCGTCCCAGTCCCGGTCGCCGTCACACTCAGCGCCAGCGCCTGCCCCGGCGCCAACACCTGGCGGGTGTCGCTCGTCGCGGAAAGCGTAGGCGCCGCAATCGCCGCGCTCCCCAGCGCAAACCCCGCCGCCAGGGTTATCGCCCTCAGCCAGCGCCGCCCGCTGCCGATCATGCGCGATCCGGTAAATTCATGACGGACTTCTCCCGTGAATGTGGAATTCATGGCTGGTTCGAAAATGACTGGTGTACTGTCCACGACAGCCCACACGGCCAGACCCGCCATTCCAAACTCCGCAATCCGCGGATGCGCTCCGACCAGGGTTCACCCGGCATGTGCACAACTCTCCTAATGTTTGAACCCCCACCCGCCCGACGCCCGGTTGAAGACGGCCCGGGGCTGTGCAATCATGGGGCATCATGGAAAACTTCACCTTTCACAATCCCACCCGCATCCACTTCGGCCGCGGCCAAATCGCCAAGCTCACCTCCGAGCTCAACTCCGACTCCCGCATCCTCCTGCTCGCCGGCGGAGGAAGCATCCGAACCAACGGCGTGTACACCCAGGTGAAGGCCGCCCTTGGTTCGCATCCGGTGTTCGAACTCTGGGGCGTCGAGGCCAACCCCGACTACGACACGCTGATGAAGGCCGTCGACCTGTGCCGCCGCGAACGCATCAACCTTATCCTCGCCGTCGGCGGAGGCTCCGTGCTCGACGGCGCCAAGTTCGTCGCCGCCGCGGTGCCCTTCAAGGGCGAGCCCTGGGACATCCTCGCGAAGAACGCCCCCGTCGAGTCAGCCCTCCCGATCGGCGCCGTGCTCACCCTGCCCGCCACCGGCTCCGAGGCCAACGGCGCCGCCGTCATCAGCCGACGCGCGATCGGCGAGAAGCTCGCCTTCCTCAGCCCGCACATCTTCCCGCGCTTCTCAATCATCGACCCGGAGACGACCTTCAGTCTGCCCGCCCGCCAGGTCGGCAACGGCATCGGCGACGCCTTCACGCACGTGATGGAGCAGTACCTCACCTACCCGGTGAACGCCGAGGTTCAGGACCGTTTCGCTGAATCCATCCTTCGGATACTCATCGAGGTCGGCCCGAAGACCCTCGCCACTCCGACCGACTACGACCTGCGCGCGAACCTCTGCTGGGCCGCCACCTGGGCGCTCAACACCGCCATCGGCATGGGTGTGCCCCAGGACTGGGCCAGCCACGTCATCGGCCACGAGATCACCGCGCTGCACGGCGTCGACCACGCCCGCACCCTCGCGATCGTGCTGCCCAGCCTGATGAACGTGCAGCAGGCGCAGAAGCGTCAGAAGATCCTCCAGTACGGCGCCCGCGTCTGGGGCATCACCGAGGGCTCCGAGCAGGCCCGCGTCGACGCGACGATCGCGAAGACCCGCGGCTTCTACGAGTCGATCGGCCTGAAGACCCACCTCTCCGACTACGGCATCGACGTCGCGGTCGCCGCCAACGTCGCCAACCGACTCGCCGCCCGCGGCGTGACCAAGATCGGCGAACGCGGAGACATCACGCCCGAGACCGTCGAGAAGATCCTCCGCCAGGCGGCGTGAATGGGATAGAATCCAGGAGTTAGGAGCCAGAATCTAGAAGGACTCCAGCAGCGCGGAGCGCAGATTCTCGGCGATCGACAAACCGATTGAACAGAAGGCAACGAAGGGAACGAAGCGGGCTTTGGCGTGCGGAACCCAGGGCAATGGCTGCGGTGGGAGGGATGAGGTTCTCCAATCCTGGAACCTCAATTCTGCAACCCGGCCACCGCCGACCTTTCAGCTCTTCGTTTCCTTCGTTATCTTCTGTTCACAAGACCGCCTCAGCGGCCGTGGCACTGCTTGTACTTCTTGCCGCTGCCACAGGGGCAGGGATCGTTGCGGCCGACCTTGGGGGTCTCGCGACGGATGGTGACCTTGGGAAGCTGGACTTCCTCGTCGGCGACCGGCTCGGCCCCATCGGGACGCGGCGCGCGTACCGGTGAGCTGGTAACCGTCGTCGTGATCTGCGGCGCGGGCGCCGTCTCGGGGCCCTGCATCAGCGCACCGCGGGCCAGGATCGAGAGCATGTTCTCGAACGCGTCGAGGTTCGTCGCGTTGCGGAACAGGCCCGTGCAGATCTGCAGGCGCACGTTGCCCATCATTTCCTCGAAGTACTTGAACGCCTCGCCCTTGTAGGCGACGAGCGGATCGACCTGGCCGTAGCTGCGCAGGCCGATCGCACGGCGAAGCTCCTCCATGTCGGTGAGATGCTCCTGCCAGTGGTGATCGATCGCGTTGATCACGACATAGCGCTCCAGGGAGCCGAGCGCCTCCGGGACTTCGCAGGCCTCCTTGACGGCGTACGACTGGCGGACGCGCTCCGTGAGCTCCTTCGCCGCCTTGTCTGCGCTGCCGGAGGTTGGGACCTCCGAAACCTTCAGGCCCACCGGGAAGGTCTGGTTCATCCAGCCCACGAAACTTTCCACCGCATGCTGCGGAAGGCCGGCCTTCTCGCCGAGGCCCGCACTCTGGAGGCGCGTGAGGATTTCCTCCTCGACCATGTCGAAGATGATGTCCTTGGGACGCTCGGAGTGGATGGCGCCGTTGCGGATGCCGTAGATGACCTCGCGCTGCTGGTTGAGCACGTCGTCGTACTGGAGCAGGCGCTTGCGCGTGGAGAAGTTCTGCTGCTCGACCTTCTTCTGGGCGCTCTCGATCGAGCGGTTGAGCAGGGCATGCTCGAGCTCCTCGCCCTCCTTCATCGAGCCCTCCATCAGCTTGGAGGCCAGGTTGCCCTGGAGGAAGAGGCGCATCAGGTCGTCCTCGAGAGAGAGGAAGAACTTGCTCAGGCCGGGATCACCCTGACGCGAGCAGCGTCCGCGCAGCTGGCGGTCGATGCGCCGCGACTCGTGGCGCTCGGTGCCGATGACGTACAGGCCGCCCGCCTCCTTCGAGTGCGGGGTCAGGCGCATCGAGAGCGCATCGGGACTGTCGGCGTCGTATGTGCGCACCTCGGCCGTGTCCGGCTCGGTGAGCGTGTACATCATCACGCCCTCCTTGCGCTTCTCGGGATCGGTGTGCTCGCCGTGCGCGACCTTCCAGCGCACGCCGGCGCCAAGTTTGATGTCGGTGCCGCGGCCCGCCATGTTGGTGGCGATCGTCACGGAGCCACGCTGGCCCGCGCGCGAGACGATCTCGGCCTCCTGCTCGTGGAACTTGGCGTTGAGCACCGCGTGCACGATGCCCTCGCGCTTCAGCAGACGGCTGAGGATTTCCGAGGACTCGACGGACACGGTGCCGACGAGCACCGGCTGGCCGCGATGGTTGGCCAGCCGAATCTCGCGAATGACGGCCTCGTACTTGTCGCGGCGCGTCTTGAAAATCGAATCGTTCTTGTCGATTCGGATGCAGGGCCTGTTCGTCGGGATGACGACGACCGCCAGCTTGTAGATTTCGAAGAATTCCGTGGCTTCCGTCTCGGCCGTGCCGGTCATGCCGGACAGCTTCTCGTACATGCGGAAGTAGTTCTGGATCGTGATCGTCGCGTAGGTACGCGTCTCGCGCTCGACGACCACGCCCTCCTTCGCCTCGACGGCCTGGTGCAGGCCGTCGGACCAGCGGCGGCCCGGCATGACGCGGCCGGTGTTCTCGTCGACGATCATGACCTTGCCCTCCTGGACGACGTATTCGACGTCGCGCTCGTACAGCGAATACGCGCGCAGGAGCTGGGAGATCGCGTGGATCTCCTCGGAGGTGACCGTGAAGTTGTGCTGGGCCGCGAGTTTCTTCTCCTCGCGTTGCTCGGGGCTGATCGAGGTGTCGTGGTCGATGTCCGAGTAGATCATCGCCAGGTCGGGCAGCACGAAGGCGTCGGGGTTGTCGGGGCGCAGGGCATTGCGTCCGATTTCGGTGAGGTCAGCCTGGTGGTTGCGCTCGTCGATGGTGAAGAACAGCTGCTCCTTGATGCGGTAGAACTCGTCCTTGCGCATGTCGGAGTTGAGCTCCGTCTCGACCTTGTCGAGCAGCTTGCGCCACTCGGGATTTTCCATCAGGCGCAGCAGAAACTTGTTCTTCGGATTGCCGAGCTTCACCTGGTAGAGCTTCGTCGCGGCGGCGTATAGCGCATTGGAATCGGTGCCGGATTTCTCGAGCTCCGTCTTCGCCTCGGCCGCGAGCCGGTTGACGAAGCGAAGCTGATTTGCCACGAGCCCCTCGATGGCGGGCTTGAGACGGGTGAAGGGCTGTTCGCGCTCGATCGGTGCCGGACCGGAAATGATCAACGGCGTGCGCGCCTCGTCGACGAGGATGGAATCGATTTCGTCGACGATGCAGTAGAAGTGCTCGCGCTGCACCTGGTCCTCCTTGCGCGTGGCCATGCCATTGTCGCGGAGGTAATCGAAGCCGAACTCAGAGGCCGTTCCGTAGGTGATGTCGCACTTGTACATCTCGCGGCGGACGTCGTTTTGCATCTGCTGCTGGATGCAGCCGACCGTCAGCCCGAGAAACCGGTACAGGTGCCCCATCCACTCGGCGTCGCGGCGGGCGAGGTAATCATTGGCGGTGACCAGCTGCGCGTTGCGACCACTCAGAGCGTTCAGGTACAGCGGCAGGGTCGCGACGAGCGTCTTGCCTTCGCCGGTTGCCATTTCCGCGATCTTGCCCTGATGCAGCGCGATGCCGCCGATCAGCTGCACATCGTAGTGCACCATGTTCCACACGAGCTCGTGTTCGCACACCAGGACGGTACGACCGCAAAGCCTTCTGGCCGCGTTTTTTACAACGGCAAACGCATCCGGCAAAATCTGATCCAGCGTCTCCCCGGCCTTGACGCGCGCCCGAAGCTCGTCGGTCTTGGCCTGGAGCTGCTCCTCCGTCAACGACTGGAACTGGAGCTCCAACTCATTGATGCGAGCCACAATGGGCTTACACGAGGTGATGAATTTGCGATAGTGACGTCCGGAAAATCGTTTGAGGAGCCAGGAGAGCATGAAGGGTCGAGACCATAGGCGCGGGCGCCCGTATGGCAAATGGCAAATGCGGACGGCCGCCCGGGGTGATTCGGGCGACCTGAGGGACCGGAATCAGGATCCCACCTGCCGGCGGAAATAGGCGATGGTTTGCTTGAGCCCCTCTTCCAGGGGCACGAGCGGCTCCCAGGACAACAACTTCTTGGCCAAGGTGATATCCGGACGGCGCTGGCGTGGGTCGTCGGGAGGCAGCGGCTTGTGCACGATTTTCGACCGGCCGCCGACCAGCTTGAGGGTGAGCTCGGCGAGCTGGAGCATCGTGAACTCACCCGGGTTGCCGAGATTCATGGGACCCACGCTCTCGTTCTGGGCCATGAACCGGACAAAGCCCTCGATCAGGTCATCGACGTAGCAGAAGGACCGGGTCTGGGATCCATCTCCATACACGGTCAGATCCTCGCCTTTCAGGGCCTGGACGATGAAGTTCGAGACCACGCGCCCATCGTTGGCGAGCATGCGCGGGCCGTAGGTGTTGAAGATGCGCACGACGCGGATATCGACCTTGTTTTCGCGGTGGTAGTCGAAGAACAACGTCTCAGCGCAGCGCTTGCCTTCGTCGTAGCACGCCCGCCGGCCGACGGGGTTGACGTGACCCCAGTAGCTCTCCGGCTGCGGATGGACCTGCGGGTCGCCGTACACCTCGCTCGTGCTGGCCTGGAACACCCGCGCCTTCACGCGCTTGGCCAGTCCCAGGCAGTTGATCGCACCCATCACCGAGGTCTTCGTCGTCTTGATCGGGTTGTACTGGTAGTGCGGAGGCGAGGCCGGGCAGGCCAGGTTGTAGATCTGGTCCACCTCGATCTTGATGGGATCGATGATGTCGTGCCGGAGCAGCTCAAACTGCGGATTTCCGAGGAGATGGGCGATGTTGGCCTTGCGGCCCGTGAAGAAGTTGTCGAGGCAGACGACCTCGTGCCCGTCCTTGACGAGCCTGTCGCAAAGATGACTTCCGAGAAAGCCGGCACCGCCGGTGACGAGTATACGCATGGTGGGATTCGGCGCATTGGACCCATCCGTTTTCGCAAAGGCAAGTGCGTCGAGGCACGCCACGGGGCTTTCGGTCCGGTTCCCGCCAAAACGTCAGCCCGGGCAAATCCGAACGCGACGCTCGCCGAACCGGCGATACGCGTATAGTGGAGTAGTGGAAACAACGTGAACTTGGACCATGCACAAGGGCGGGCTCCAGGCGTCTCATTCACCATGCAAACTCCATGGACCTTGGGACGCGCTGGCGGCGTCGGCAGGGGGCGCTCCCTGCTCATGGTCGCGTTGTGTGCCGCGACGGCGGCCACCGCGCTCGCAGACGGACCGGATCGGGATTCCAATCGTCCGGAGGCCTCTCGCCCCCCCGCTCCGCAGGCGGTCAGGCAGGCGCCTCCCCCGCCGGCGCCCCGCACTTTCCAACCGCCCCCCGTCCCGCCGCCCATCCGGGCGAACGGCCCGGCGTGGCAGGGACAGGCGCCACGCGCCACGCACCTTCCTCCCGCCTGGAAACTCGACGACGTCCGCCACTCCGGACCGCCCACCTTCCCCGTTCCCCCGGCCAACGCCCGGCCGCCCCGCCTCCCCCCCGGCCAGAATCCGGGGTATGCACATCCGGCGCCGGGTCAGGACTCTCATCGCTGGGATCGCGACGGACGCGACCACCGCTGGCAGCCGCCCGTGAACGGCCAGCGCCCCGGACAGGTTCGCCCGCCCGACGACCACCCGGGCCGCACCTGGGTGCCCGTCCCTGATCGTGATCACCGGCGCCGCACGATCGGCGTGCCACCCACGGTCGACCGCGATTCGCGCGACCGCTGGCGCGACTGGGCCCGGGATCGCGACCACGACCGCGATGCGTGGCGGCGCCATTTCCCGGTCAGGCCGCGCAGCTGGACGTACTGGGACCCCTACGGTTTCTACGACCCGTTCTGGGGCGGCACCACCGTGTGGTACGGCGGGTACTACGGCTGGTATCCGTATGGCGCGTATCCGTATGGCTGGTACCCGTACACGGCCCAGATGTATCCCGATTCCACCTACAAATCCTCGGCGACCTACGAGGTGACGCAGGAGGGAGGCACCGGTTCGGCCGAGGCCGAGCCCCCGGCCCCGGCGGTGCAGGTGGCGCCGCTGTATTTCCCGCCCACCCCGCCCCCGCTCGGCACGCCGCTTCCGCCGGAGCTGCCGGCCGCGGGTCCAGCGGTGCCTCAAAGTCTGGCGCCTTGGATCGACGAACCGTTCTACACGCCACTGGCGGCACGCCTGGCCTCCGGCCCGCTGCCAGGCGCCCTGCGGACGCGTCTCGACGCCTACGCGAGGGAAAAATCCTCGGCGCTCGAGGCCCTTCGCCGCGAGATCGGCTCCGTCGCCCGCCTGGAGCCCGGCGCGCGCAAACAGGCGCTCCAGGCCTTCGCCCGAGCGCAGTCCGCGCGCCTCGCCGCGCTCGATGAGCAGGCCAATGCGCTCCGACGCAGCCTCGTCGAGCTCGCCGGCGGCGACGCGCCGTCGAATCCCTGGATCGGAGAGCGGACCTGGCGCCTGGGCACGCAGGCGGAGTCGCTCCCGGCGGACACTCTGCACGCCCTGCAATACCAGGTCGTTCGCGCCGCCGTCGCCTACGGGGAGGGCTTCCCGACCGCCTTCCGCTGGCTGCTTCGCGAGACCGCGATGGACCTCCAGATGAACGCGCTCGCGGCACCCGCGGGCGAGGCGCCGCAGGACCAGCCCTCAAGCCGGCTGGTGTTCTTCTCGCCCAGCACCTCGCGCGTCATCCTGCCTTCCACGCTTCCCCCCGAACTCGCCTCGGAATTCTCAGCATACGACACCGAGAAGCGCGACATCCGAGCGGAGATCGTCGCCTCGCTCACCCGCAGCGACAGCCTCACTTCCGACGGGCGCCGTCAGGCCAACCTCGATCTCGTGGTCAGGCTGACTCCCCGGCTCATGGCCCTCGAGGCGCTGGCCGACAGGATTCGCGACGAAGTGGCCGCCTCGCCGATGCTCCTGGCGCCGGAACAGCGGATCGCCGTTCCTCCCGACCTCGCGGGCAGGCTCGACGCCCTGCTTCAGGAGCGCGGCCGGCTGCGCGCGCTGATCGCCTCCGAGTTCCAGAAACTCCAGGCGCTCGCCGCGCCCGCGACCCTGCGCATGCTTCCGCCGGCCTCGGGCACCCCCGACGAGGCGCTCACCATCTCGCTCACACCCCGCCTCGGCCAGTCCGAGGTACGCGTCTCGGAGATGCGCGACCAGCTCGAAGCCTTCAATCGCGAGTGGACTCCGCAGATCCAGGCAAATGAGGCCCGCGCAGCACAGCTTCGCGACGAGATTTCCCGGCGCTTCTCCTCCTTCCAGGGCGCGCCTGAGGGCCTGACGCCCGAGGCGGAATTCGACCTGTGCGCCAGCCAGATCCAGACGGACGGGGCGTGGCGCCTGTATGGCGACTACCTGGAGGCGCTCTTCGAGCCGGGGCTCTCCCCCGCGCAGCGCCGGCTCCTCTACGATGGAGCGATCCAGTCGCTCCACCTCCAACTGCCCCCCGGGGACACCACGTGGGGCGAGGGCGGCTGAACCCGCCGAATGAGTCCCGTCGCGGCTTGCGCTCTGAAGGGGCCGCCCTTACGACTGCCCTTCCTTAGCTCCGGAGCGGGCCGTCGCTCCGGGTTCTTTGACGATCCCAAGGGCCGGGTAACTCCGGCCCGGCATTCAAACACACCTGGAGAGGAAAGTCCGGACACCACAGGGCAGGATGCCGCGCGAGGTTCACCCCAAGCGCGGGCACCGCGGGTCAAGCCGCGGTGACGGACAGTGTCACAGAAAACAGGTAGCCGCGGGCGACGGTTTCGGCCGGAGCCTGCGGTGATAGTGAAAAGGTGGGGTAAGAGCCCACCGCGCAGGCGGCGACGCCTGCGGCACGAAAAACCCCGTCCGGTGCAAGGCAAAATAGGCGGCTGGGCTGCCCGTCCAACAGCCGCGGGTATGCCGCATCCCGTCGACACGGCGCGCTTCGGCGCGACGCGGCGGCGGGGCGGGCCTCCGAAAGGGGGCACGAGAGAAATGGCGGCCGCGTCTCCTTCGGGAGGCGGCACAGAATCCGGCTTACAGCTCCGGAGCTAAGGATCTCCCCCGCTCAGCCGGCGGCGGCCGCCGCCGTGGCGGCCGCGATCGCGGCGCCGATGCCGGAACCGTCCTTCGCCAGCATCGTGCTAACGCGCCCCCGGCCGGCCGGAAGGGTCTCGTCGATCGCCTTCTGTATCCAATCCGCATAATACGGCATCTTCTCGTAGAGCGAGCCGTCCACCGCGATGATGTGCTCCGAGGCCAGGCTCGGATCGATGTGGGTCAGCGTACCGCAGAAGGTCGCCGCGGTGAGACGCGCGGAACGCTCCACCAGCAGCGCGACCACCGTGCGCACAGCGGCCAGCCGCTCGCGATCGAGCGAGCTCCAGCCAAACGCGGCCTCCAGCGTGGCCCGGGTGGAGGACAGGCCGGCGTCGTCGGCAAGTATCGCCCCAACCTCGGGTCCCGAGAGCACGTCGCGGCGCCCGAGCGCCTCCGAGCCCGGCAGCAGCCCCTCGGACGCCATGTCTTGAAGCACCCGGCGCACGATTTCGCCGATGTACCGGCCGGAGCCCATTTTCTCGAGGCGCTGCGTGCCCGGACGCTCGCTGGCCTCGTCTAGCTCGCGGTCGAAGCGCGTCTGCGGCGCGCCGTCGAAGTTGCCCGACTCCATGTTCACGATCATCGGCTTCCCGGTGAGCGGGTGCACGGGCTCGAGGTAACAGGTGTTGTGGCCGGTGCCGCAGATCGAACCGACGTCAACGTGCGGACGCGTGAACGCCGCCGCGAGCAGGGTGCCGACCGTGTCGTTGAGAATTGCCCGGCTGCGCACGTGGGTCAGCCCCCGCTTCGCGAGCGCGCGGTCGAGCAGACTTCCGACCTCCTGCCCCTCGACGCCGGACGTGCGAATCTCCTTGGTCCAGAAAATCAGCCGCGCCTCGTTCACTCCGGTCTGGTTGCAGGGGAATGAGAACGTATGGCCCAGGTCGTACGAGACGCCCGGACGTGCGATCTCGGCCACGCGGTCCGCGATGAATCCAAACAGCCCCTCGGCGGTTGAACCCGCTCCGAGGTGATCGTACGCGCCGGCCGGATCGACCAGCGGCGCGCGCAGGATGCGTTTGGTGACCACCCCGCCGTGGCCGTCGAGCTCGGCCTCAAGGACGCGGATGTTCGTCCCGCCGAAATCGATCGCGATGACCGAGTCGTGCTCGTGTCCGTTCGGCGCACCCAGGAACGACGGCAGCATCTTCAGCGAGGAGGGGCGTCCCGCGAGGCCCGCCTCCATGGCCCGCGAAAACTCCGACGCGATGTTCCGAAGCGTGTCGGCGGTGAGATGGAACTCCTGCTTTCGCAGGCCTAGGTACGTGCTCAAGTCCATGGATCGAAATGGGGGAAACATCCATTTGAGCCCGGCAGTCCCGCTGGGCTCAAGCCTGCATCCCGTCTGCGCGCCCCCGCTTTCGGGGGGGGTCAGCCCCGATCGGCGTAGGCGTCCATGCCCACGCACGAGCAGACGAGGTTGCGGTCGCCGTACACGTTGTCGACGCGTCCGACGCTCGGCCAGAATTTGGCCGCGCGGGAATGCCGGTCGGGATACGCGGCGAGCTCGCGCGAATAGGGATGGGACCAGGTGTCCGCGCAGACGACCGCGGCAGTGTGCGGAGCGTGCTTGAGGACGTTGTCGGCCTTGTCGGCGCGCCCCTCGGCGACCGCGCTCATCTCGCGATGGATGGACACGAGCGCGTCGCAAAACCGGTCGAGTTCGCGCCTGGATTCGCTCTCGGTCGGCTCGACCATGAGAGTGCCCGGCACGGGAAACGACATGGTCGGCGCGTGGTAGCCGTAGTCCATCAGGCGCTTGGCCACGTCCTCGACCTCGATTCCGTGGCGCTTCCAGGAGCGGAACTCGAGGATGCACTCATGGGCGACGAGGCCGCCCTCGCCCTTGTAGAGGACGGGGAAATACGGCTCGAGCCGGCGCGCGATGTAATTGGCGTTGAGGATCGCCCTGCGCGTGGCGTTGGCCAGACCGTCGGGACCCATCATGCGGATGTACATCCACGGGATGACCAGAATCGACGCGGAGCCCCAGGGGGCGGCGCTCACGGCGCCTCCGGTGAGCTCCTCCGAGGGCTGGACGACGGGGTGCCCGGGAAGAAATCGGGCCAGGTGGGAGGCCACCGCGATGGGACCGACGCCGGGGCCGCCGCCGCCATGCGGGATCGCAAAAGTCTTGTGGAGATTCAGGTGGCAGACGTCGGCACCGATGTGCCCGGGCGAGGTGAGGCCCACCTGCGCATTCATGTTCGCGCCGTCCATGTACACCTGGCCGCCCCGTTCGTGGACGATGGCGCAGACCTCGCGTATCGAGGACTCGAACACGCCGTGCGTGGACGGATAGGTGACCATCAGCGCAGCCAGCGACGCTGCGTTCGTCTCGGCCTTGGCCCGGAGGTCGCCGACATCGATGTTGCCCTGCGCGTCGCACGCGACCGCGACAACCCTGTATCCGCACATTGCGGCGCTGGCGGGATTGGTGCCGTGGGCGCTGGTCGGGATCAGGCAGACGTTGCGCGCGCCCTCGCCCCGGCTTTCGTGATACGCGCGGATGGCGAGCAGGCCGGAGTACTCGCCCTGCGAGCCGGCGTTGGGCTGGAGCGACACCGCGGCGAAGCCCGTGATCTCCGCGAGCCAGCGCTCGAGGTCCTGGACGAGGCGCCGGTATCCAGCGGTCTGCGACGCCGGGGCGAAGGGATGGAGCGAGGCCCACTCCGGCCAGCTCACGGGAAGCATCTCGGAGGTCGCGTTGAGCTTCATCGTGCAGGAGCCCAGCGAGATCATCGAGTGGCACAGCGAGAGGTCCTTCGCCTCGAGCCTGCGGAGGTAGCGCAGCATCTCGTGCTCCTCGTGGAAGGAATTGAAGACCGGGTGGCTCAGGAACGGCGAGGTGCGCGCGTGGGGAGCCGGCAGCGCGTCGGGGGCGCCACCCGGCGAGGCCAGCTGGGATTCGACAGCGGCGAGCCGCTCCGAGAACACAGTGGTCGGCCCGAAGAGGCTCACCAGGTCGCGCACGTCGTCGAGCGTGGTGGTCTCGTCGATGGAGATGCCGACGGAATGGGCGTCGATGTGACGGAGATTGATCCGCTTGGCGGCGGCTGCGGCGAGCACCCGCCTGGCGTCGATCCCGCCGACGGTCAGCGTATCAAATACCGGCCCCGGGTTCCGCTCGATGCCAAGCGCGTCCAGGGACGCGGCCAGGAGGCCCGTGAGCAACGTCACACGGCGGGCGATCCGGCGCAGGCCGTCGGGGCCGTGATAGACAGCGTACATCGAGGCCATGACGGCCAGCAGCACCTGGGCGGTGCAGATGTTGGACGTGGCCTTCTCGCGACGGATGTGCTGCTCGCGCGTGCCGAGTGCCAGGCGAAGAGCCGGGTTGCCCTGCGCGTCCTTCGATACGCCGACGAGACGTCCCGGCATCTGGCGCTTGCAGGAGTCGCGAGTCGCCAGGAAGCCGGCGTGCGGTCCGCCGAATCCCATTGGCACGCCAAAGCGCTGGGCGGAGCCGACCGCGACATCCGCGCCGAATTCGCCCGGGGCGCGCAGGAGCGTGAGCGCGAGCAGGTCCGTGGCGACCACGCACAGGGCCCCCGCCGCGTGGGCGCGTGCGAAGAAGTCGGTGAACTCACACACATCGCCCCGGGTGTCCGGATACTGGACGAGCACGCCGATGAGGCCTTCGGAAGGCTGGAAGCCGCGGTGGTCGCCGACGACCACCTCGATGCCGAGGGGGCGTGCCCGGGTTTTGACGATGTCGATCGTCTGGGGATGGCAGGCCTCGGAGACGAAGAACCGGCGGCCGCCGCCCTCCTTCATTCGTGCGCAGAGCATCATCGCCTCGGCGGCGGCGGTACCCTCGTCGAGCATCGAGGCGTTGGCGATCTCCAGGCCGGTGAGGTCGCAGACCATGGTCTGGAAGTTGAGCAGCGCCTCCAGGCGCCCCTGGCTGATCTCGGCCTGATAGGGCGTGTAGGCCGTGTACCAGCCCGGGTTCTCGAGGATGTTGCGCTGGATGACGGGCGGCGTGTGGGTCCCGTAATAGCCCATGCCGATGAAATTCCTGAAAACCTGGTTGTCTGCGGCGATGGCGCGCAACTCAGCGAGCGCGGCGCTCTCGCCTGCGGCGGCGGGAAGGTCGAGGGCGGGGCGCCGGATCGACGCGGGCACGGCGGCATCCGCCAGGGCCTCCAGGGACGAAAACCCGACCGTCGCGAGCATCTCGGCCAAGGCGGCGGAGGACTCGCCGGAGTGCCGGCGGGAAAACGTATCGAGCGGATCAAGCAGGTCTCGTTGGGAGCGCATGGAAACGGGAATCGCGCCACCCTATCCCCACGTCCCGCGCGCGCAATCGCGATCTGACCCGGGCGGCCCCCCAAGGGACGCCGCCCGGCGGAAGTCCATGATCAAGGCAGCAGATAGATCTCGGCCAGGGCCGTGCCCGAGGTGTTGTTCGCACCGCTGACGACCAGCGTGTAGACGCCGGGGTTGAGCGTGACGAGCATCGCTGAATCCGTCGAACCCGACGCGAGGGCAAAGTCGCCCGTCTGGGTGAACGCCGCGTCGAGCTGGCCCGCATCCGCAAGCACCTGCGAGGAGGTGAGCGCGGTCTGGGTCTCCCAGTTGTCGTTGGCGGCGATCTTCGTCGAGATGCCGTTGCTGATCGAATAGAGCGCGATCTTGGGATCGCTCAGCGGGGCGGCGACGCCCTGCGCGGCCAGGCCGGGGCCGACGCCGCGCACCAGCACGCGCTGCGGCACGGTACCTCCCACCACGAAGCCCGCGGTGAGCGTGGTGCCGTCGCCGGAGACATAGCCGTTGCAGGAAAGGCCCATCATCTTCGAGGCGGCAGTCGTGCTGTCGGCATCGTAGATTTCCGACAGGATCGTGCCGCCGTTTCCTGACGCGTCGGAAGACTGCATCGTATAGAGGCCGGGTTGGAGCGTCTGCACGGTCGCCGCGTCGGCGCTGCCCTGATTGAGCGGGAAGTCGCCCACCGCCGCGGAAACGGCGGTCACGGTGGCGTCGTTGTTCCAACCCTGGTTGGTGACGATCGGCGCAGCCGTCGACGCCTGGTTGTAGAGCTTGAGCAAGGGTTCGGTCGCGGGGTTGGCCACGTTGAAATTGGCCATCGAGGGACCGACCGCGCGGAGGAGCATCTTCTTGGACGCGCTGCCAAGGATCGCGACGCCGAGCGTCTCGGTCTGGCCTGCGGGAATGTTCGAAAGCGAGGAAATCGCCAGGAGTCTCTGGCCGGGGTTTCCGGAGGGAACCGTGCTGCTGGGATTGAGGACCGTCCAGGTTTGCGAAATCGTGGACACCACGCCGCCGTGGCTGATCGTGAACACCACGGAATAGGTGCCCGCGGTCGTGGGGATGCCGGACACGAGTCCCGTCGCGGCATCAATGGTCACTCCGGCGGGCAATCCAGTCGCCGAGTAGGTCGCATCGACGGAGCCGTCGCCGACCGAGAAGGAGATCGAGTGCCCGGTCGTGCCGATCACCGAGGCAACTCCGGAAGCCTGGGAGGAGGAGGACGGATAGAAGGCCCAGACCGCGTTGATCAGGGAATCGGAGCCGAGCGTACCGCCCGTCTGGATACCCTGGGCGCGGACGAAGAAGAGCGTGCCGGCGGTGAACGACTGGCCCGTGAGGGTCCAGACTCCGGTCGCCGGGTTGTAGGTCGGCATGCCCAGCCGGGTCCAGGTGCGCAGGTCGGTCGAGTAATCGAAGGCGACCGACGGAAGTACCGGACCGCTGCCGCCCTGGGTCCAGGTCACGGTGCTGAGATCGGACGAGAGAGTCATCCGGTTGGTGGCCGGGGTCACCGTACCGATGCGGCCGAGCAGGTAGTGCGCGGAGCCGTCGAACTGGGTGAAAGCGCCGCCCACGAAAGTGCGGCCGTCGTAGGTGCCGAGCAGGGAGGTCACGGGGCCGTTCACGACCGCGGTGGCGTCCGACGACAGCGTGCCGTCCGAGTTCAGCCGGGCCAGATACGAGGTCTGGGTTCCGGCGATCTGCGTGAAGGAGCCGCCCACGACGAGCGTGCCATCGACGCTCACCGAGATCGACGAGACCGGTGCGTTGGGCGCCGGGTTGAAGCTCGAGTCAACCGTGCCGTCGGTCTTTAGGCGCGCGAGGTAGGCGACACCCGAGCCGCCGAGCGACTTGAAGGAGCCGGCCACGTACACGCTGCCGTCGGGGCCGTAGGCGATGGCATCGACCTGGTCGTCCGCCGTGACAGTGAAGCCCGAGTCGATGGTGCCGTCGGCATTGAGCCGGGCGAGATTCGACCGCGGCGAGCCGTTGACGGACATGAAGGAGCCGCCGATCAGGATCTTCCCATCCGGCTGCAGCGCGATCGTGTCCACCGTCGCCTTGTTCGTGCCGTTTGCCACGGCCGGCGTGAAGGTGGTGTCGAGCGCACCCGAGGCCTGGAGACGGGCAAAAGCCGGCTGGGCAGTGCCGTTGACCTGGGTGAATGCGCCGCCCACCAGGAAGGTGCCGTCCTGCAGGCGGAGGATCGCCTTCACCTCGCCGTCAGTGCCGACATTGTACGAGGACAGGAGGTCTCCCTGCTGATTGAGGAATGCCAGGTTGTTGGCCGGATCGCCACTGACCTGCGAGAAATTGCCGCCGATCAGGATCGAACCGTAGGGGCGGATCGTCGTGAAACCGCCAGCAATCACCAGCTGACCATTGCTCAACACGGTGATCGCGGCGACGTCCTGGTCGGGATTCGGATTGAACGCCGTATCCACCGTGCCCGTGGACGAGATCTTCGCGATGTAGTTGCGGCGCGTGTTGTTCACGGTGGAGAACATGCCGCCCAGGTAAATGGAGCCGTCGGACTGCGGGACGATGGCCTCGATCTGCGCATCGACTGCGAGATCGGGCATCGTGGTATCAACCGTGCCGTCGGTGTTGAGCCGGGCAAAGCGGGTCCGGGTGGTCGCGGCGGTCGCTCCGTTCGGCGTGAGCGTCGTGAAAGTGCCGCCGATCAGGATCTTTCCATCGGACTGGATGGCGAGGGCCGTAACGGAGCTGTTGGCATCCGGGTTGAAAGCGGTGTCGATCGTGCCGTCGGTATTGATGCGGCCGATGTAGTAACGGGTCGTCGTGCCGGACTCATGCGGCGCGAAGGAGATGAACGAGCCGCCGACGATGACCTTTCCATCGGACTGGATGGCGAGCGCACTGACGGTGCTCTGGGCGTTCGGGTCGTAGGACGTGTCGAGCGTGCCGTCGGTGTTGATGCGCGCGATGTAATTGCGGATGGTCGACGTGGTGGCGCCGTTCGGTGACAGCCCAGTGAACGAGCCGCCAATCACGAGTTTCCCGTCGGAGGGCTGCCTGACCACGGCAAACACCTCGCCGTTGGGCGCGGGATTGAAGCTGGTGTCGAGCGTGCCGTCGGCCTTGATGCGGGCAAGCCGGAGGATGCTCTGGCCGCTGATCTGGGAGAAGTTGCCGCCGACGATGATGCTTCCGTCCGGCTGCACGAGGATCGTGTCGACGATGCCGTTGAACGTGAGCGTGAAGTTCGGGTCGACCGAGCCGTCGGCATTCAGGCGGATCATGTCGTAGTACAGCGTGCCGGTGATCGAGTAGAAGTTGCCGCCGACCAGGAATTGTCCGTTGGGCAGCTGGGCGATCGTGCCCGCGTGGCCCGTGAGGGTCGGGAAGTTCGTCAGGTTGAGGCCGCTGGTGAGCGTGCCGTTGCTGTTCAGCCAGCCGATGACGTTGCTCAGGCCGTTATTGCCGACCGAAGTCGGAATCATCGCGATGCTGTTGACGGGGCCGTTGGGGTTGGGGTCGAAGGTGGGATCGGCCGAGGACTCGGCGTCGATACGTGCGAGGTTGGCGCCCGGCGAGCCGAGCAGACCGGCGAAGGAGCCGCCGACCACGTACAGGCCGTCCTCCTGCACGCCGATTCCGCGGACGTCGCCGGAGAGCGCGGGGAGTTTGCCGAGCTCGAAGGAGCTGTCGACCGTGCCGTCGGTATTCACCACGGCGAGACCAGGGCTGCGAATCCACGACGACGCGCCGTTCGGGTCGAGAGTCATGAATCCGCCCGCGACGAAGAGACTACCGTCGCTGCGCAGCACCACCGAGGACACCGCGCCGTTGGGCGTGGGATTGAAACTCGTGTAGAGCGTGCCGTCCTTGTTCAGGCGAACGAGGCGGATGTGGTCGGTGATCGCCGTCGTGGCGCCATCCGGGGCGAGCGCGGTGAAATAGCCGCCGATGACCGCCGTGCCGTCGGGGAGAATGACCAGATCGCGCACCGACGCATTGAGATTCGGGTCGTACTTCGAATCGAACACACCCTTGTCGTCGACCCGGGCGATGTGGTTGCGCGTATAGGTCGTGACCGTGCCGCTGTCCTGCACGCCGGTGAAGGAGCCGGTGACGAGGATCGAGGTGTCGGACTCGAACCAGAACCCGGTCACGGAGTTGTTGAAGACCGGGGCGAAGGACGTGTCGACGCTGCCGTCGCTGTTGAGGCGCGCCATGTAGTTCGCCGTGGGCGTCTTGCTGTTCTTCGCGCCCGAGAAATACGTGAAGGCTCCGCCGACGTAGATGCGCCCCTTGGAGTCGAGCTTGATGCAGTTCACCGTGGAGCCCGGACCGGCGTCGAACGAGGTGTCGAGCGTGCCGTCGGTATTGAACCGCGCCATGTCGATGATGGTGGTGGCCGTGGCGGAGCCGTTGGGCTGGACGGTGTTGAAGCTGCCGCCCGCGAGAATCTTGCCGTCGGACTGGAGCGCCAGCGCATAGACGCCGCCATTCACGTTCGGGTCATACGACGTGTCGAGGGTGCCGTCCGCGTTGAGCCGCGCGATGTTGTTGCGGGTGACGCCGTCGACCTGCGTGAACGATCCGCTGACGACGATCTTTCCGTCGGACTGCTCGGCGAAGGCCACGGGCGTGCCGTTGAAAACCGGGGTGAAGGTCGGGTCCAGGGTGCCGTCCGCATTGATGCGGGCGAGATTGTGGACGGTGACGCCGCTGATGTTGGAAATGCCGCCGGTCAGCAGGTACTGGCCGTTCTTCAGCGGATAGATCGAGTCGATCCGCATCCCGGTGTTTCCATTCAGCTCCGTGTCGAGGCTGCCGTTGGCGGTCAGCCGGGCGAGGTACCAGCGGGGAATCGCGGTTCCGGACGCGCGCGACATTACGCCGCTGAAGAAGCCGCCGATGACGATGTTGCCGTCGGACTGAACGAGGATCGACGACACCGTGTAGGCGGGCCGCGCCTGGAAGGTGGGATCTGCGGTGCCGTCGGGACGCACGCGGACGATGTAGTTGGCGAGCAGCGACGAGGTGCCGGTGGTGACGGAAAGCCCGTTAAACGCGCCGCCGATGAGGATCATGCCGTCAGGCTGGGAGGCCAGGGCGTTGACCGCGCCGTTGTAGCTCGAGGCGAAGCGGCTGTTGAGCGAACCGTCGTGGCCGAGGGAGGCGAGGAATGCCCGCGCGGAGGCGGTCGACGCGCCGTTGGGCTGGAGCGAGGTGAAGCCGCCGCCCACGATGATCGTGCCGTCTGGCTGCACGAGGATCGCGTTGACGCGGTTGTTGAAGTTGGGGTCGAACGTCGAGTCGACCGTACCATCAGCGAGGATACGCGCCATGCGGTTGCGGGTGACGGACGCGCCGGTCGATGCGTTCGTGACCGCAGTGAAGCCGCCGCCGACCAGGACCGAGCCGCTGCTGTCCTGGACCAGCGTCATGATCAGCCCGTTGGTCTGAACCTGGAAGGAGGTGTCGAGCGTGCCGTTCGAGTTGAAGCGGACGAGGTTGGTGCGCGGGGTGACGGCCGAGTCGCCCTTGCCCTCGACCTGGTCGAAGAAGCCGCCAACGAGGATCTTTCCGTCGGGCTGGCGAAGGAGCGTGTAAACATCGGGGGTGCCGAGAAGGGCCGAGGAACCCGAGACGCTGGCACCAAACGCGGTGTCGACGCTGCCGTCGGCGTAGATGTGCGCGAGGTGATTGCACGGGATCGCCGTCGACGAGCCCGCAGGCTGCAGGCTGGTGAACTGGCCGCCGATGATGATGGACTGGTCGGGCAGGACGAGGATCGAGTCGACCGAGGCGTTGGGATTCGGGGCGAACGACGTGTCGACGCTGCCGTCGCGGTTGATGCGCGCGAGGTACGTGCGAGGAATGGCCTGATTAGCGGAGTCGGGCTCGAGGCTCGTGAAGAATCCTCCGACCAGAAGCTTGCCGTCAGCCTGCTGGGCGACGACGTTGACCACGCTGTTCGGGTTCGGCGCAAAACCGTCGAGCGCATGCGCGACATCGGGCAGGACGGCAAGCATCAGCGCCACGACGGCGAGGCCCAGAAGGCGGCCGAGGGAAGGGAAGACAGATCGAATCATGTTGATAAAGTGCGTGGGGGTCGCAGCTGGCGAACCGGAATCAGAAGGGGTACCCGTGGCATTCTAATGCCTCCCGTCCAACGGCTAAGGCAGACGAGACCCTGCGCAGGTCACGGGGAAGGGAGGACATTGTGGTCAGGATCGAGTTGGGATGAAACACGGGTTCATGCAGGACGCAGAGGGACGAGTAAAGAGCTGTTTTGTTCCACCACAAGCCCCCGTTTGACCGTGCCATCCACGACCGGGCGGGCAGTCCGGCGACCGTGTCGTCACGACTGGCGGAGGCCTGGTCGCGGCGCGCGTCCATTTTTCGGATGATTTTTGTCACGTTCATGCTACAGTCCGCCGCGTGTCAGACACCCGGATACTTATTGTTGAGGATTATACCCTTATCCGTGATCTGCTTCGCACCCAGATCAATGAGTCCGGGGGATTCCGCGTGGTCGCCGAGGCCGGCACGGTGGCGGAGGCGATCGCGGCGTGCCGCGAGCACAGGCCCGACATGATGGTGCTGGATTGGATGCTGCCGGACGGCACCGGGCACGAGATCGTGCAGATGGTGCGCAGCGAGCTGCCCGGCATGAAGATCGTGATGCTGACCGCCAACGAGCACGAGGGCGTCGTCCGCGACGCCGCCTCGGTGGGCGTCCAGGGCTTCGTCTCTAAACGACAGTCGCTTCACATCCTCAAGGACGCGATCCAGGCGGTCGAGGCCGGGAAATGTTTCTATTGTCCGATCAGCATGAGGATGCTGCTGGACGCGATCCAGCCGGACGGCTCGTCCCAGCAGCCGCCGGTGCGGCTGACGCCCCGCGAGCGGCTGATCCTGAGGGCTCTCGCGAGCGGGATGAGCACCAAGGAGATGGCGCACAAGTACGAGCTCAGCCCGAAGACGATCGCCAACTATATGACGATGCTGAAGGACAAGCTGCGCATCCAGGAACCCGCGGGCCTGGTGCGCTACGCGATCAAGAATGGAATTGTGGATACGCCCTGAGGGCGCGTTCACACGCCCTTTGGCAGGACAGGGCTCCACGACGGCTCCTCGACGACACGCTCGGCCGCAGGCAGGCCGAGCGGCATCCACACGAAGAATCGCGGAGGGGCTCCGGGGAGCTCCTCGACAACCATCCGGCCGCCGAGCGCCTCGCACAGGCGGGACGCGAGCGCGAGGCTCAACCCGGCGCGGTCGGCGGCGGTGAGGCGCGAGCGGCGCATCGCCCTTCGGCCCGCCTGCGGCGTCGCGGCTGCGGAGCGCGGCGCATCGCCCACCTCGAACTCGAGGCAGTCGCCGGCGCACATGCCGGGCTGGTCGGCCGAGGTCGGAGGCCCGCGGCGGACGACGAGGGATAGCGACGCGGAGGCACTCGTGCGAACCGAGCGCTCAAGCAGGATCACGAGCAGCTGCCGCAGGCGCGCCTCGTCGGTGTGAAGAATGGGCGGGGCCCCCGGAACCAGTCCGCCCTCCAACGACACGCCGGCAACCCGGGCGTCGGGCATCACCGCCTCGAGGCAGGACGCGACGAACTGCGCGACCTTCACCGGAGCCAGTTCGAGACGGTAGGCGCCCGACTGCAGGGCGCCCAGGTCGACCAGGTCGTTGACCAATCGCTTGAGTCTCATACCGGCATCGCCTCGCACGAACCCGCGGCGCAGTCCGCCAGTGTTACACGCCCTTCAGCCGCGTCAATTCGTCATACGTCGTCCGCACGTTGTCGGGGAACCGGTTTCCCCTGCCCGGCGGGACGTGGAAGTCGTCGAATCCCGGTAGGTTGGGCAGCGCCTCGGCGAGTTCCTCGCGCGACTGGCCGGCGGCGATGCCCTTTTCCACGAAGGAGAGCAGCGCGGTGAGATAGTCGCGCATGAGCGAGAGATCGGAACGGCTGCCCGCGACGCCGAAACGCGCGTTTCCGTGGCCGAACAGGTAGATGGCGTCCGCGGGATAGTCGCGGATCGCCGAGTCGAGCGCCTGCACCCAGCCGCGCACGCTGTATCCGCCGTTTGGATCTATGACCGGGTAGAGCCGGTTGAAGACGAGGTCGCCCATGTGGACGATGTTGGCCTTCTCGAAGTGAAAGACCGCGTCGCCAGCAGTGTGGGCGGGACAATAGTGGCGGGCCGTGAGGTGCTCGTCGCCGAGGTCCAGGCTCCACTGGGTGTCGAAGAGCGTGTCCGCAAACACCTGCAGCGGCGTCGTGTGGAACCGCTCCGCGTTGCGGAGCTGGAGCATCGGCACGCGGCGCTGGGCGACGAGCAGCTTCGAGGCGGGTTTCATCACGGGATTGCCACCCGTGTGGTCGGAGTGGTGATGGGTGTTGCAGACGACGTCGAGGGTGCGCCCCGAGCGGCCGGGCATCTGTTCCAGGAAGATGCGGGCAGTCTCGACAAACTGGGTGTCGATCGCCGCGAGGGCGTTCTTTCCGGAATACCAGCCAATCGTGCCACCCCGGCCGATGAAATAGCCGGTGGCGCGACGCAGGAGGACGAATTCCGTCGGAGGCGTGGGGGGAAGCGTCGCCTTTGCGGTGGACAGGAGGGGACGCAGGAGAGTCGTGGCGGAGGCCGCAAGGGCGGCCCGGGTGAGGAATTGGCGGCGATTCATCGTCATGGGGAGGGGGGATTGGCGCGTGGAATGACCTCCTAGCAGCCCCTGCGATCCATGCCCAACGCCAAATTTCCGGTAACGGCGATCGCGCAGGTCGGTTTAATCCGCTGAACGACCCATGAACCACCCTCCCCTCCGTGAGCATCGCACCCGCAGAAATCCATGGCCACACGCGTTCCGCCGGCTTTGACTGCCTGTCCGCAGCCACGCGCACCGAATCCATGGAGCCGACCACCGACCACGATCTCATGCTCGCCGTGCGCGATGGCGACACCGGGCGCCTGGGCGACCTGTTCGAGCGGCACCATCGGGCGCTGTACGGATTTTTCGTGCGGGTGACCGGCCAGAGAAGTTCCAGCGAGGACCTCGTGCAGGTGGTGTTCTACCGCATACTCAAATACCGGCACACTTATCGCGACGAGGGCAGTTTCACCACGTGGATGTACCACCTCGCGCGCAAGGTGCTCGCGGACCATTTCAGAAAATCCTCCCGCGCCCCCGTGCCGCTGGACGAGGCGGACGAGGCCCACGAGGCGCGCGACGAGACGCCGCACGCCGCCCATCAGGCCGAACGCAACGACGAGCTCGCATTGCTGCGCACCGCCCTGGCCCGCATGCCGGGGGACCAGCGCGAACTGATCACCCTTTATCGCCTCCAACACCTGCCGCTCGAGCAGCTGGCGCAGATCCACGCCTGCAGTGTCGGCACGCTCAAGGTCCGCATCCACCGCGCCCTGCGGGCCCTCCGCGATCATTATCTCAAACTCCAGGCCGGTCCGCGCCCGTACTCCTCCGACGGCGCCCGCGACTGACCGCCCTCCCACGCCATGAATTGCCAACGCGTCCACGACACCCAGCTCGCCCGTCTTGACGGCACGCTGCCGCCCGACGAGTCCGCCGATTTCGACCGCCACCTTCAGACCTGCGAGGCCTGCAGGAACGATTACGCGAGCCTCGCGCTCACGGTCGGCACGCTCGACCGGATGCCCGCCGAGGAACCCGGCCCTGCGCTGCGCACGCGGTTCTTCGCAATGCTCGACGATGAGCTCGCCCGGGAATCACGCGGCGCGCTGCAGCCGTCACGGACCCCGGCCCGCTGGTCGATGCTCTTCGGCTTGCGCACGGCGCTCCAGGCGGGGTTCGCCCTGGCGGTGTTCGCCGCCGGGCTCTTCCTCGGCGCCCGATTCCTCGCCCACGCACCGGCCGCGGTGAAGTCCGATGACACCCACCGCGAACTCGCCGACCTGCGCAGCAAGGTCGATTCGATGAGCCAGCTCGTCGCCTACGCGCTCGCCCGTCAGCAGCCCGACAACGCGCGCCTGAGGGCCGTCGCCGACGACATCCAGCGCGGAAATCTGGATGCCTCCAAGCTCAGCCAGCTCGTCGCCACGCTCGCCTTCGATCCGAGCGTGAACGTGCGGCTGTCGGCGCTCGAGGCGCTCTATGCGCATGCCGACCAGCCGATCGCCCGGGAAGGCGTGGTCGCGGCGCTCCCGCGCGAGCGCTCGCCGCTCGTGCAGCTCGCGATGGTCGACTTCCTCGCCGCCGTGCGCGACCGCAGCGCGGTGCCCGCACTGCGAACGCTGGCCCAGGACAACTCCACCGACCAAAACGTGCGCGCCGCCGCCGACGTGGCCCTCGCACGCATCTCGCCCTTTCCATACCGATCCTAGAACGACCCACCCCAAGGCTCCAAACTCATCCATTCCATGACTCCATCGAACTCATTCTTCTCCCCGTGGATCGTCGCGGCCCTGGTCGCCGCGGGACTCGCCGCCGGCCCCCTGCGCGGCCTGGCGGCCGACTCCACCACCGCGTCGGTCTCCTTTGCGGATCCCTCGAAACCCTGCCTGCTCAAAGTCTATGTCTCCAATGGCGACCTCACCGTGCACCCGGGGGACTCCGCATCCCAGGTCACCGTCACCTCCACCGCCAAACCCTCCGAGGACCCCACCCAGCGCAAGGACGGCCTGCGCGTGCTGAGCGCCTCGAGCTCCGGGTTTACGCTGAAAGTCGAGGGCAACGTCGCGACGCTCGACTACGGCCGCGAATCGTGGCCGCACGACGGCGGCGCAAAGTTCGACATCGCCGTGCCGAAGTCGACCAACCTGGAAATCCAGAACGGCTGGGGCGGGAGCGTCGCCCTCGACCGGCTCTCCGGCGACGTTGCCGTGAAGGCGCTCAATTGCGGCGTGAAGGGCACCGGCCTGGCTGGCGGACTCAGCGTGGAGACCATGAACGGAGGCATCCACGTGGCCTTCAGCGCGCTGTCGAAGGAACACCCCATCTCGATCTCGTCGATGAACGGCGCCGTCGTGGTGCGCGTGCCCGCCGACGCCAAGGCGCAGGTGCGCTTCCGCACGCACAACGGCTCCATCCTGACCGACTTCTCGGACGCTGCGCTCAAGACCACCAGCCAGAACCTCGGTGAGACCGGCTGGGCCTCGGTGGTGAGCCAAAATGCCGTCGTGGCGGCCCACGTGGCGGGCGAGGTCGGACGCGAGATCGCGGAACGCGCCCGTGAGATGGGCGAACAGATGCGCGAGGCCGCGCGACAGGCGGCCGAGGCGCAGGATGCCGGCGCCGCCAAGGGCACCCAGCCCCCCATTCCCGCCGCGCATCCGCGGGCCCCCATGCCCCCGCTTCCGCCCAACATCCCCGCCATCGCTGGCGGCAAGGTCGTCAGTGGCGATCTCAACGGCGGCGGTGTCCTGCTCCAAGTCACCACCATGAATGGGGACATCACCCTGCGCCACGAATAAGGTCCGGCGCGGTCTGCCGGCGCCCCGCGAAATTAAGGTGGTCAGCGGGGCGCCGCGTTTCATCATGGGAGGGCTGTAGATGACATGAGCCCCTCCCTCCGCGTCCTGTTTGTCGAAGATTCCGACATCGACGCCCAGCTGGTTC
Source organism: Opitutaceae bacterium (assembly GCA_027310745.1). Lineage (GTDB taxonomy): Bacteria > Verrucomicrobiota > Verrucomicrobiia > Opitutales > Opitutaceae > MWDT01. The sequence continues at coordinate 50,229 of DAIDAF010000016.1, forward strand.
TGCACCAGCTGGCGCACGCGGGGTATTCAGTAAACCCTCGGCGCGTGGAAACCGAGGAGGAGCTGCGGGCCGCCCTGGTCGGGACCGACTGGGACCTGATTCTCTGCGACTACCAGCTGCCGCGTTTCAGCGCGCCCGAGGCACTTCGGATCGTGCGCGAGCACGGGTTGGACGTCCCGTTCATCGTCGTCTCCGGTTCGATCAGCGCGGACCTCGCGGTCGACATGATGCGCCGGGGCGCGCACGACTATCTGATCAAGGGCGACATGGCCCGGTTTGTGCCGGCCGTCGAACGCGAGCTGCGCGAGACCGCGACGCGCCGGGCCCATCGCGAGGCCGAGGCCGCACGCAGCCAGGCCGAGGAGGCGCGCCGGGCAAGCGAGGCCCGTTACCGCGAGGTCTTCCAAATCACGTCCGACCTGATCCTCTGCTTCGAAATCGGCCCCGGAGGCGAACCCAGGCTGCGCCAGTGGAACACCACCGCCGCACGGCTGCTTGGGATCGAGGTGGGGCCCGACGGCGATGCCCGCATGCCCGCATCCTTCTCCTCGGAGCTCGCCGTCGCGCTGAAGGACTGCGCCGCGCGCAACACGCTTCGCAGCCGCGATCTCCCGCTGACCCCGCCCGGCGCGGCCGACGCGCACCATTTCCACACGACCTTCCACCCCATCGCCGAACACGACGGCCAGGTCAGCCGCGTATTCGTCGTCGGACGCGACGTCACGGAGCGCAAGCGCGGCGAGGAGGCGCTGAGGCGCGCGCACGACGACCTCGAGCGCCGCGTGCTGGAACGCACCGCCGAGTTGACGGCCGCCAACGCGCGCCTGCGCGAGCTCGACCGGCTGAAGTCCGAATTCCTCGCCACCATGAGCCACGAGCTGCGCACGCCGCTCAACGCGATCATCGGGTTCACCGGCCTGGTGAAGGACGAAATTCCAGGCCCGCTGAATCCCGAGCAGAAGCGCCAGCTCGCGATGGCGTACAGCTCGAGCAAGCATCTGCTCGGCCTGATCAACGACCTGCTGGATGTCTCGCGCATCGAGGCCGGGGGATTTCGACTCAATCGGGAGGCCTTCGACTTCGCGGGCGTCGTCGCAGAGGCCGTCGGACAGGTTCGGCCCCTGGCCGAAGCCCGACGCCTGACCCTCTGCACGGAGATGCCGCCCGGCGCACTGCCCATGTTTGGCGACCGTCGCCGCTGCCTGCAGATCCTGATCAATCTCGCCCACAATGCGGTGAAGTTCACCGAGCAGGGAGGCGTGGACATCGCCGTGCGGGCTGCGGCGGAGGAGATCCGGATCGACGTGACCGACACCGGCGTCGGCATCGCGCCCGCACAGGTCTCGCAGCTGTTCGAGGCGTTCCGACAATTCGACACATCGTCACGCCGCAACCGGGAAGGAACTGGCTTGGGGCTTTACCTTTGCAGGAAGCTACTCAACCTCATGGGAGGCGATATTTCCGTCGAAAGCACCCTTGGGAGGGGGAGCCGGTTCTCCGTGCGTCTTCCCAGGAATGCCCCGACCGATGGACCCGCTGCGACCACCCGAGCCCTTCCGCCAACGCCATGAAAGCCAGCATCCTACTCGTCGAGGACAACCCGGAGAGCCGCTACCTGTTCTCCTTCATTCTCCGGCGTTCGGGCTGCGAGGTGGCGGAGGCCAAGAACGGGCTCGAGGCTCTCCGCGTGGTGGAGGAGTCCATACCCGACCTGATCATCATGGACATCCAGATGCCGGAGCTCGACGGCTACGAGACGGTGGCCCGCATGCGCGCCGACGCGCGGCTCGAACGCGTTCCGATCGTCGGGCTGAGCGCCTACGCGATGGCGAGCGACCGCGACCGTGCGCTGCAGTCGGGCTTTACCGGATACATAGAGAAGCCGATAGAACTGGGTACCTTCGTGCAGGAACTCTCCGCCTACCTACCGGCACTGGCCGCCCCATGAAAGCCCTCAACGTCGACGACCGGGACGAAAACCTGTATTTTCTCGAGACCGTCCTGCGCGCCGCGGGCTTCGAGGTGCTCAATGCGCACAACGGCGTGGAGGCGCTCGCCCTGCTCGACCGCGAGAAGGTCGACCTGATCGTATCCGACGTGCTGATGCCTCAGATGGATGGGTTCCTGCTGTGTCGCGAGGTACGCCGGCGGCCCGACACCGCGGACGTGCCCTTCGTCTTCTACACGGGCAGCTACACCGACACCCGCGATGCGGAGCTGGCCGAGCGCATCGGGGCGACGGCGTACCTGATCAAGCCCATGGAGCCCGCCGTGCTCGCCGACACCCTGCGCAAGGCCGCGGAGCAGGGCGCGGCCCGGCCCCTCGGAGCCGGCCTCGAGGACGAGAGCAGCTACTTCCGCAGCTTCAGCGAAAGCATCGTCCGAAAGCTCGAGGAAAAGGCGCGCGAGTACGAGATGCTGTCGCGCCGCCTCCAGGGCGCTTTCGACGAGAAGGTGAAGGAGGTCGCCGATCGTCTCCACGTCGAGGATACGCTCCGGCTCAGCGAGGAGCGCTACCGTGCGGTCGTCAGCTCGCTGGCCGAGGGCATCCTTCTGGCGGACGGCGCCGGCCAGATCGTGGCCTGCAACGACAGCGCCGCGCGCATCCTCGGCCTGCCCAAGTCCCAGCTGCTGGTGTCCACCCTCAGCGAACCGCTTTGGACAACCCTTCGCGGGGATGGAACACCCATGCCCGCGGGCGAGCATCCGCTGGGCCGCTGCCTGCGGACCGGCGAGTCCTCCGACGGCGCCGTGCTCGGCGTGCAACGCCCGGGCGCGCCGACCATCTGGGTCTCCGCGAACGTGCGCCCCTGCCTGCGCGACGCCCGCAACGCGGTGACGCTCGCGGTCATGTCGATCGCCGACATCACCGCCCAGCGCGCGGCGCTCGAACGCATCGAGCAGCAGGCGCACATGATCGACCAGGCCAACGACGCGATCGTGATCTGCGCCGCGGACGGTACCCTTCGCTACTGGAACAAGGGGGCAGAACGGCTCTACGGCTGGACCGAGGCCGAAGCCCTCGGCCGTCGCGACCTCGCCCTGTTCGCCCAGCCACAGGCCCAGCTCGGTTCGCCCCTGGCCCGTGCCCTTGACCAGAAGTCGCTCGAGGGGGAGTTCCATCACCGGACCAAGGACGGGCGCGAGATCATCGTCAGCGGGCGGCTCACCGCCGTTCGCTCGGGCGAGGGCTCCGCGGATGCGGTGCTGGCCTCGTACATCGACGTCACCGAGAAGAAGCAGCTCGAGGAGAAATTCCTCCGCGCCCAGCGACTGGAAAGCATCGGCATTCTCGCCGGCGGCGTCGCGCACGACCTCAACAACATCCTCGCGCCCATCCTGCTCGCCGTCCCGATCGTGCGCATGCGCGTCTCCGATCCCCAGGGCCTCATGCTGCTCGACACCGTCGAGGCCAGCGCCAACCGCGGCGCCCAGATCGTGCGCCAGATCCTGACCTTCTCGCGCGGCCTGCGCACAGAGCGAATCGTCATCCAGGCGCGCCACCTGCTCAAGGAGATCGCCGAACTCATCCAGGAAACCTTCCCGCGGAACATCGAGATCGAGACCGACCTGCCGCGCAGTCTCTGGACCATCGAGGCCGACACCACCCAGATGCACCAGGTGTTCATGAACCTCTGCGTGAACGCCCGGGACGCGATGTCGAAGGGCGGCACGCTGACGCTCGCCGGCGAGAACGTCACCCTCGATGAAAATTCGGCATCCCGGTTCGTCGGTGGGCACCCAGGCCGCTTCGTGCGACTGTCGGTGGTCGACACCGGCTGCGGCATACCGCCGGACCTCATGAAGCGCGTGTTCGAACCCTTCTTCACGACCAAGGATCCCGGCAAGGGAACCGGCCTCGGCCTGTCGACGGCTCGCAGCATCGTCGAGCAGCACGATGGCTTCATGGGCGTGGACAGCCGCGTCGGACAAGGCACACGGTTCGACATCTACCTTCCCGCCATCGTCTCCGCCGAGGAGGATACCCCCGTCCTCTCGCGCGATCTTCCCCACGGGAAAGGCCAGCTCGTGATCGTCGTCGACGACGAATTCGCGCTGCGCCACATCAGCGAGAGCCTCCTGACCGCGCACGATTACCGGGTCCTGACAGCCGACAGCGGCCAGCAGGGCCTCGCACTGGTGCGGGCAAATCTCGCCGAGGTCGCCCTGGTGATCACCGACCTGCTGATGCCTGGCATGAGCGGCGTCGAACTCATCCAGCTGCTCCGCGGACAGAAGCCGTCGCTCAAGATCGTCGCCATCAGCGGCACGGTCTCTCCGGGCGGCGAAAACAAGCCGCCGCCCGGCATCATCGTCGATGCCTTCCTGAACAAGCCCTTCTCGGCGGAACAACTGCTTCTCACTGTCAACGAGGTGCTTGCCGACTGACGAGCTCAGGCGCCGCTTGCGCGCGGCGCCCGCCGATGTCATGGTTTGGATCCGGAGCCGGGCCCAGGGGTCCATGGTTCCGGTCCCCTCCGATGAAATCCTTCCTCAAACGATTCGCTCCGCTGCTCGCCGTGCTGGTCTTCGCCGGCTGCAGTACGATCAGCTCGCGCATCGACGACAAGGCGGCCCTGTTCGCAACGCTGACGCCGCACCAGCAGGAGGTCATCCGCAAGGGCGGCGTGGAACTCGGTTACACGCCCGACATGGTTTACATGGCGCTGGGCGCGCCCGACGAGCGCCACGAACAGCACACCGCCAAGGGCGACAAGATGACCTGGGTCTACCTCGCCATCACCGAGGACTGGGCGGGCCAGGTCGTGCGCTATCGCCACTACGCCATGCGCGACCCGAAGACCGGTGCGGTTTACGTCTTCACGGAGCCTGAATTTCACGACGTGTATCGGGCCGACGCGCACGAGCACATCCGCATCGAGTTCACCAACGGCAAAGTGAGCGCGATCGAACGGGAGAAACGCTGACCCCGGGCCCTCCGCTCAGCGCGGCCCGCCCCGCTGCCCGTCGCGCAGCCGCACGCCACGATCGCGTCCCTCGACGCGAAGTCCGATGAGCCGGTGATTGACAGGCCGGCGCTGATCGGGAGCGAGCGCCGGCAGGTCGGGCAGCCCCGCGGGACGCAGGTCTCCAATCAGACGCTGGCAGGCATCGCGAAACACCGGCCAGCGCTCCACCAGGCGCCGGTCGTCGTCGGTCGTCGCGGGGCGGACCAGGCTCGCGGGAGCCGCGGACACCTGACGCAAGAGGCTACGCCACTCGATCAACAACCGATCGACATCGCCGCGGCCCGCCAGAGCATGCAACTCGAGCAGTCGCGATGCGCGCACTCCGCCCTCGAGCAGCCCGCGCACCAAGTCCGCGGCACCGAAGCCATAGGCCGGCGGCACGCCTCGCTCGAGGTAACCCTCGGCGGACAATCCCCGGTAGCAGCGCTCGCACTGTGCCGCCAGCGGGCCGAGCCGGCGCGGGTTCGTTCCCGAAAACCGGTCGCCCGCGAAAAGGTTCGCACATTCGTAAACGAGGTCCTGCGGCACCGCCCTCCGATCCGACAATCCCGCCGCGATCGCCAGCCCTTCGGGTCCCAGGAAAAATGAAACGAGTTCGCCGCGAGGCGTCAGCCCCAGCGCCTTGTCGAGCACCCCCAAGCGCTGCCACTGCCACAGCAGCGTGGGCGTCGGATCGAGCTCCAGGCATTCGGCGCGGCGCGGGCAGGTGCGGCACGCGGGGAAGGGATTGTGCCGCCGGCGCACGAGGCGCGCGCGTCCTGTATCCGTCATCTGCGCACAGGGAAGCGGCGCGCTCCCCGGCACCGCAGTCTGCTCGCATCCCAGCGGAATCGGTTCCTCGCTGAAAAACCGTCCGGCGGCCCGCCCCGAGAGCCGGCTCGCGTCGCCTCCCACGGCAACCATGCGGAGCAGAAACGCCCACGGCAGCGGCGCCGCACGCTTGAGGCGCTGGGGAGCCGCACTTCTCAGCCGGGGTGTCGAGCTGCTCACCAGCACGAACCCCGCCTCGTCCAGGCCGCGCCGCCCCGCCCTTCCGATCATCTGCAGGATCTCGTGCGGCTCCAGTTCCCGTTCCAGATGCTCGTGACGGTAGCCGCCCGAGGTGATCATCACCGACCTGAGCGAGAAATTGATCCCCGCGCTCAGGCCAAGAGTCGCGACAACGGCCCGCAGCTGGCCGGCCTTGGCCAGCGGTTCGATCACGCCCGCACGTTGGAGATACGTCAGACCGCTGTGGTGATACGCCACCCGGGCGCGGAGCAGGCGGGCGAGTTCAGGTCCGCAGGCATGTTCCTGATCCTTGGTGAGCGCGAGCGGATCGTGCATCGGCAATTCCCGTGCGAACTGGCGCGCGAGGCGCTCGGCGTCGCGGCGATGCGGGGCAAACACCAGGACCGGCCCATAGCCCGCCCTCAGCGCCCCGGCCACGCGCCGCGACCAGAAGCCCAGGATGGAAGCCGGAAGCCCGCCGACGAGATCGTCCGCCTCCACCTCCTCGATCGGTACGGGCCTGACGCGCGTCTGGACCACCTCCACGCGACGCCCCAGTCGCGTGAGCCACGCGGCGACGTCCTCGGGGTTCGACACCGACCCGGAGAGCAGCAACAACTGGAGCGAGGTCGGGGCCGACAACAGTGCGCCCTCGTAGTGATTTCCCCGCGCTCCGTCGGATATCCACTGATACTCGTCGATGACCAAGAGATGAAACGGGCTCTGTGCCACCGCCCGGCGCAGATCCGAGCCCTCACCCAATTGGGTCGGCTGCGCGGATGGCTCGCCGAGGACGCCCTGCACGGCTTCGAGTGTGGCCACGACGATCGGTGCCTGGGGATCGGCTGTGACGTCGCCCGTCACGATGCCCACCCGCCAGCCCCGAGCCTTCCACTCGGCGTACTTGTCATTGGCCAATGCCCGTGTCGGCACCGTGAAAAGCGCCCGCCGCGAAAAGTTCGCCTGCTCAGCCCACCGTTCAAACACGTAGGTCTTGCCCGCGCCCGTCGGAGCCGAAAGCACCACATCACAGCCATCACGAAGGGCTTGAATCGCCTTTGCCTGCCAGGGATCGGGTAGGACCAGCCGCTGCAGGCTTTCGAGCGCCGCCAATTGCATGGTCAGGACCCTAGGCCCGTCACGCGGTCCGTCAACCGGCACAGAGCGGACCGGCGCGGTTTCGCCTCCGTCTCCGGCGTCCAACACCTCCGATTAATAAGCCTCTCCCTAAGAAGAGATTTCACGCTTGCCTGTATTTTCGCCCATGGTACGGGATTTGCTCGGTTGGCGCTTGGTTGCCTCGCAATCAGGCGCCATAATTTCACAAAAATTGGTTAGCAATAACACCAAGGATTTGCTTTTGTCGTCAGACCAACGGGCACCAGCCTTGTAAAAAACTGAAAATCACGATCATGAAATCGTCCACCAAGTCATTCCGTTCTTTCTTCGCGGCTGCCGCGCTCGCCCTCGGCGTGGCCGGCGTCACCGCTCATGCTCAAGACGCAGCTCCGGCGCTTTCTGCCGATCTCACGGCCCAGGTTCAGGCCGCGGTGACCAGTGGCGACGCGGATGCGCTCAAGACGCTCGCCCAGAACAATCCCACCGTTGCCGCGCAGATTGCCCAGGCCGCCGTGCAGGCCGCCGCGGGCCTCGTCGCCACCAATCCGACGGCCGCTGCGAACATCGCCGCCGCCGCCACCTCGATCGCCAATGAGCCCGCCGTCATCGCGGCCTCTCCTGCGATCGCCGCCGGCGTCGCCGCCACGGCCACCGCGATTGTCTCGCAGCCCTCGGTCATCGCCGCCGCTCCCGCGGTCGCCGCCCAGGTCGCCTCAACTTCCGCCTCGATCGCCAATCAGCCCGCCGTCATCGCCGCGGCTCCCGCCACGGCCGCCACGGTCGCTGTGACCGCCACAGCCGTTGCCTCGACGCCTGCCGTTCAGCAGGCGGCCCCGTCCGTCGCCGCCACGGCCACCGCTACGGCCAGCTCGGTGGCCTCGAATACCGCGGTTCAAGCCGCTGCGCCGAACGTCCAGACCCAGGTGACCAACGCCGCGGCCAATCCGAGTTCGGTGACGTCGACCGTCACCGTGAACGCCGGCACCACGACCGTAAACACCCAGACCTCCTCGCCGACCGGTCAGACCACGTCGACCACCACCCAGACGTCGAACACGGGCACCACGACCAATCCCACGACCCCGACGGTCGACCCGACGCAGAACACCTCGCCCGCGGGCTCGCGCTAAGCGATCGATCGAGGTTCTACTCTTCAAAACCTCCCGCCCAGGCGGGAGGTTTTTTTGTGCCCTTAGCGGGACGCCAAGGTCTTGTGCACCATGCGGAGCATCGACTCCTCGGGATTGAGGCGCTCGACCTCCTCAACGTCGACCCAGGCCAGGTCGTGCGATTCGTCGCTCACGACGAGCGGCTCGGCCGGATCGGCCTCCAGCCAGAAACGCAGGTCGAGGTGCCAATGCGCCGGGACGCCCTTGCGTTCGGGAATCTCGTGACGGTCCACGTCGAAGACCTCGGTCTTTCGCACACGGAACCGGGTGAGCCCGCTCTCCTCTCGCGCCTCCTTGAGTGCCACGGCCAGCAGGTCCGTCTCACCGTCCGCGTGGCCTCCAAGCTGGAGCCACTTGTCGAGCTTGCGGTGGTGCGTGAGCAGCGTCCGCCGCCCCTCGGGATCGGTGATCCACGCGGAGCCTGTCAGGTGCCCGGTCAGGCACGAGCGCAGGAAGCAGTCCTCATGCGCTTCGACGAAATCGATGATCCAGCGGGTCATCGAGGCTTCGTGCGGATCGAGTCCGCGGGCCAGGTGGGCACGAAGGAGGCTGAGAACGGGGCGGCGTTGCATAGTCGAGACGGCAGAGATCAGAAGTTAGTAGACAGAGGGCTTGTCGAAAGGCGGAGGTCGGAAATCTGAGGCCGGCGGGCATGCGGGTTGGGGCTGACTTCTGGCCTCTGACCTCTGCCTTCCGTATTTTCAGGTGGTGACGAACCACTTGGTCTCGGCCACGGGATGCCGGTCGCTTTCGAGTCTGCGGATCACCTCGTCGGGCGTGCGGGCGACGGAGAACAGCTCGAGGTTGCTCGGGCGGTTGAACCGACCGTCGATCATCTTGTGGAACAGCGCGAGCAGCTCGTCGTAAAATCCGTCCTGGTTCAGAAAAATGCAGGGCTTCCTCAGCACATCGAGTTGGCGCAGGGTGATGATCTCCAGGATTTCCTCGAGCGTGCCCCAGCCGCCGGGCAGGGCGACGAAGGCCGCGGCGCGCTGCTCCATCGCGGCCTTGCGCTCGCGCATGGTCTGCACGCGGATGAGTTCGTCGGCATCGTTGTAGGCCAGCTCCTTGGCGACCATGAATTCGGGGATCACGCCCACGACGCGGCCACCGGCGGATTTCACGGAGCGTGCGATCGCGCCCATCATGCCCACGCGGCCGCCTCCGTAGACCAGACCCCAGCCGTGCGCGACCATCGCCCGGCCGAGTTCATCGGCCGCCGCGTAATACTTCGGGTCCAGCCTGTCGCTGGAAGAGCAATACACACAGAGCAGCTTGGACATGCCCGCAGCGAATCACAGCCGCGCCCGCATGCAACCGGGAACACAGGGCAGTGGGCCCGCAGGTGGCAGAAGGGTCATGCGAATATCGATCGCGATGAATCCCAAGGCCCACTAAAAAAGCCGGAGGCGCGTGCCTCCGGCTTGAAGTTTCGAGATGAGTACGGGCCTCAGGCGTAATCGTAATACTCCGGGACGAAGACGCGGGAGCGGATGTCGGCCTCGAGATCCTCGGGTCGGTCGGTGCGCGCCAAGCCCGCCCGGTGCGCCTCCTCGGCGACCGCCACGGCGATCTGGATCGACACGTCGCGAATCCTCGAGAGCGACGGGTAAATACGCCCCTGGGACAGGTCATCCTCGGATACGAGGCTGGCCAATCGCTGGGCCGCCTTGAGGAACATGCTGTTGGTCACCTGCGCGGACTCGCAGACCAGGGCGCCAAGACCCACACCGGGGAAGATGTACACGTTGTTGCCCTGACCCGGCACGAAGGTCTTTCCCTGATAAACCACGGGCGGGAAGGGACTGCCGCTCGCGAAGACCGCCTTGCCGTCGGACCAGGCGTAGGCCTCCTCCGCGGTGCACTCAGCCTTCGAGGTCGGGTTGGACAGCGCGAAGATGATCGGACGCGGATTGATGCGGGTCATCGCCCCGATGATCTCACGCGTGAACGCGTGCGCCGAACCCGACACGCCGACAAGGGCGGTGGGGCGCAGCGTTTCGACCGCCTCGACCAGAGTCGGCACCTGCGGATGATCGTGCGCGAAGGGCGCTTTGTGCGAGGCAAGCTTGCCCGGTCGGTCCTTGACCACCAGCCCCTGCGAGTCGACGTACCAGCAGCGCCTGCGTGCCTCGGCTTCGCTCAGCCCGGCCTCGCGGGCGGCCGCGACGTAGAGGTCGCCAATGCCCGTGCCGGCCTCGCCGGCGCCAAGGAAGAGGATCTTCTGGTCCTTCAGACTGCCGCCCGCGACGCGGAGCGCAGCAATGAGGCCGGCGAGCGCGACGGATGCAGTGCCCTGGATGTCATCGTTGAAACTGGGAACACGCTCCTGGTACTTGTGCAGCATACGGAACGCGTTGGTGTTGCCGAAGTCCTCCCATTGGATCAGGGCGTGCGGGAAAACCCGCTGCACGGAGGCCACGAACTCCTCGATGAACGAGTCGTACTCCTCGCCGCGCAGGCGCTTCTGGTCGATGCCGATGTAGAAGGGGTCGGCGCGCAGCTTCTCGTTGTCGGTGCCGACATCCAGGCAGATGGGAAGCGTGTAGTAAGGATGCAGGCCGGCGCAGGCTGTGTAGAGCGCCAGTTTCCCGACCGGGATTCCCATGCCGAGCGCACCGAGGTCGCCGAGGCCGAGAATGCGCTCACCGTCGGTCACGACGATCATGCGGACGTCCTGGTTGGGCCAGTGGCGCAGCACTTCGTCCATGCGTCCACGCTCGCGGGCGCTGATGAAGATGCCCTGGGGACGGCGGAAGATCGCGCCGTACTCCAGGCAGGCCTGCCCCACGGTGGGCGTGTAGATGATCGGGATCATCTCCTCGGCGTACTCCTGGAGCAGCCGGTAAAACAGGGTCGCATTGCGGGCCTGGAGCGTCGTCAGGAAGATGTATTTCTCCAGCGGGTCCTGCTTGCGGCGGAAGTTGTTCAGGGCGCGCTGAACCTGCTCCTTGATCGGAAAGATGCGGGGCGGAAGCAGGCCGCGCAGGCCGAGCGCATCGCGCTCCGCCTCGGTGAATGCCGTGCCCTTGTTCAAGAGCGAATTCGTGAGCAGGTCGCGGCCGCGGGGAAAGTTGGGGCCTCCACGCGGGCTCAGCCCCTTGGGGAAACGTCGACTATTCATAACAACGAATGGGGATACTCCACGACAAGCCCGCCCACGGAGCAAGAGCGCTCACCCCGCACATCCTGTGATATGATCGCCCGAAATTGACCTTATAAAGGATTGTTTACCGCGTGCTTAACCACGACAACCCTCAGCGAACCAGGGTGATGACGCACTCGAGATGCCGCGTCTGCGGGAAGAGGTCGAAGGGCTGGACAGTCTGGACCCGATAGCCGGCCGCGGTGAAAAGCCTGAGGTCGCGCATTTGCGTGGCGGGATCGCAGGAGACGTACACGACCGCCCGGGGGCCGAACGCAAAGAGCTGGTTGAGAAACGATTCGTCGCAGCCCTTGCGCGGAGGGTCGATGACCACGGCAGTCTCCGCCGCCGGGAAGTCGAGCCCCTGGAAGATGGCAGAGGCGTCGCCCGCCAGAAAGCGCGCATTCGCGATGCCATTGTCGGCCGCATTGCGCCGGGCGAAGTCGATCGAGGTCTCGCTGATCTCGATGCCTGCAACCCGTTCGAACGCAGGCGCGGCTGTCAGGGCGAACAGTCCGCTGCCGCAATAGGCGTCGACGAGGTTGCGAGCGCCGCTGGCCGCAGCCTGGTCGCGCACGTAGGCGGCAAACGCGGGTAGGATGAAGGGGTTGTTCTGGAAGAAATCGCGGGCGAGGAAACGAAGCTTCAGCGAGCCAACCGCCTCGGTGACAGTCGCCTCGTAATCGGTGGTGACCTCCCCACCGGCATCGCGCAGCAGGAGCGTGGCGCCCCGTTCGTACTCGCCCCGCGCCGCACGGGCACGGACCTCCTCGCGCACCTCGGCCAGGCGGCGGTTGATGCCCTCGGTGGCGATTTCGCAGCGGGGCACGTCGACGATGTCGAACCGCGAGCCCTGCTTCAGAAATCCGATCGGCATCGGGCCCGCCGCGTCCGGCTCGCCCCTGGGCGCCTGAAAATGGGGCGTGATCTTCGAGCGGTAGCCGAACTCCGCGGGCGAGCCGATGACCGCGTTGACGGGACGGTCGACGCCCGCCATGTGCCGGAGCAGCTCCTCGACCTGGCGGCGCTTCCACGCAAGCTGCTCGGCGTAGGAAAGATGTTGATACTGACACCCCCCGCAGCGCCCGTACAGCGGGCAGCGGGGCTGAATGCGCTGGGGCGAGGGGCTGACCACCTCGAGCAGGTCCGCCTCGGAGAAGTTCTTGTGGTTGCGATAGACGCGGACCCGGACGCGCTCGCCCGGCAGCGCGAAGGGCACCATCACGACCCAGCCAGCGCTCTCGCCCTCGCCGGCCTCAGCGGCAGCAGGAGCCTCCAGCCGCACGCGCCCCAGGCCCAGGCCCAGATTGGTCAGGGTGCTGATCTCCAGCTCGATCTCCTGGCGGTAGGCGAAGGGATGGTCGTTGAACGGCTTCTTCTTGCGGGACACGCGTGCCACCGAACACAAGTCCCCGGCTGCCGCAACCGAAACCGTCGGGCCGCGCGCTTGACCCCTCGCCTCCTTCCTCGTCCCCTACCCTCCCCGTGTCCGACGTCGAACACATCTCCAGTCTCCAGAACCCCCGCATCAAACAGCTCGTGAAGCTGCGCGACCGGCGTCCTCGCGACGAGGCGGGGGTGTTTCTGGTGGAGGGATACCGTCAGATCCGGCGCGCACTCGAGAAAGGCGTGGCGCTGACGGAGCTCTACTACGCGCCCTCGTGGTTCCTCGGGGAAAACGAGCCGGCGCTGATCGAGCAGGCGGCCCAGGCCGGAGCCCGTCTCTTCGAACTCTCGCGCGAAGCGTTCGCGAAGGTCGCCTACCGGGAGCGGCCCGATGGCCTGCTCGCGGTGGCACCCCAGTGGCGGCGCACGCTCGACGAAATCCCGCTTCCCGCCGCGCCCTTCCTGCTGGTGGTCGAGGCGATCGAAAAGCCCGGCAACCTCGGCACCATCCTCCGCAGCGCCGATGCCGCCGGCTGCCAGGCCGTGATCGTCTGCGATCCAGTCACCGACCTCTTCAATCCCAACGTCGTGCGCGCCAGCACGGGCGTGCTCTTTTCCGTACCCTGCGTGGTCGAGGAGAGCCCGCGAGTGCTCGAGTGGCTGCGCTCGAAAGGCATCCGGACGATCGCCACGACGCCGGGCGCGACGCAGCTGTACAGCGCCGCGGACCTGACCGGCCCCCTGGCGGTCGTGATGGGCAGCGAGCAGTACGGCCTGAGCGAATTCTGGCTGAAGAACGCCGACCTGCCCGTCCGGATACCCATGGCGGGGCAGGCCGACTCGCTGAATGTGGCCATGGCCACGATCATCACGCTCTTCGAGGCGGTCCGTCAGCGCGGCGGCTCCTGAGTGCGGCCCGCGCTCGGCCGCACGGCCGTTTGTACCACGCGGTTTCCTCGCTTCCTTTCCCTCCATGAAAAGCCCCCTCCCCCGACTCGTGCTCCTCCTGCTGACCGTCGCGACACTCGCGCTGGCTGGACTTCCACTCTCCACGGCCCGCGCAGCCGAGGCACCCGCGGTGCCCACCGATCCGGCCGTCATCGACGCGCAGGTCGCCTCGCTGCTCCAGCGAATGACGCTTGAGGAGAAGATCGGACAGCTCGTGCAGTGCTCTTCGCTGTCCAACGCCACCGGCCCGATCGAGCGCACCAACCTCGAGGAGCAGGTCGCCTCCGGCCAGTGCGGCAGCATGCTCAACATCATCGGCGCCGCCGAAACCCGGAAATGGCAGGAGATCGCCCTTTCGCGGTCGCGCCTGAAGATCCCCCTGCTCTTCGGCTATGACGTCATCCACGGCTACCGCACCATCTTCCCGATGAACCTCGGTCAGGCGGCGTCGTGGGACACCGACCTGATCGAGCAGTCCGAGCGCATCGCCGCCATGGAGGCCTCGGCCGCCGGCATCCAGTGGGCCTTCGCGCCGATGGTCGACATCGCCCGCGATCCACGCTGGGGCCGCATCGCGGAAGGCTCGGGCGAGGACACCTTCCTGGGCTCCGCCATCGCCGCCGCACGCGTGCGAGGCTTCCAGGGTGGTGGTCTCGACCGGACGGATACGGTGATGGCCTGCGTGAAACACTTCGCGGCCTACGGCGCCGTGCAGGCGGGCCGCGACTACAACACCACCGACGTACCCGAGATCACCCTGCGCCAGGTCTACCTGCCGCCCTTCAAGGCCGCCATCGACGCGGGCGCGCAGACCGTGATGGTCGCCTTCAACGATCTCAACGGCGTGCCCTGCTCCGCGAATTCCTTCCTGCTCGAGCAGATCCTCCGCCGCGAATGGGGATTCAAGGGCTTCGTCGTCTCTGATTGGAAGTCCATCTCCCAGCTCATCCCGCACACGATCGCCGCCAACGGACAACAGGCCTGCGAGCTGGCGTACAACGCGGGCGTCGACATGGACATGGAGGGCCGTATCTACCAGACCTACCTCGCGGGGCTGATCAAATCGGGCAAGGTGAGCAGCGCGCACCTGGACCGCGCCGTGTCGGCCATCCTCCGCGCGAAGGTCGAGCGCGGGCTGTTCGTTGATCCGTACCGGTTTTCCGATCCCGCCCGCGAGAAGGCTGCGATGCTGCGGCCCTCGTCGCTCGCCGTCGCCCGGCGCCTCGCCGAGGAGTCCTGCGTGCTGCTCAAGAACGACAAGGCAATCCTGCCGTTCCCGCGCACGGCGCGCGTCGCCCTGGTCGGTCCGCTCGCCGACTCCGCCCGCGACCTGCTCGGCTCCTGGGACGGCCAGGGACGCGCCTCCGACGCCATCACGCTGCGCACGGCCCTCGTCGATGCACTCGGCGCGGACCATGTCGCCTACGCCGAGGGCTGCGGCTTCAAGCCGGGCGACCGCTCGGGCTTCGCCGCCGCAGTCGCGGCCGCGCGCAAGTCCGACGTCGTCGTGGCCGCGCTCGGCGAGCCCTGGTATTTCAGCGGCGAGGCCAGCTGCCGCACCCACCTCGACCTCCCCGGCGACCAGGCCGCGCTGCTGCGCGCGCTCCGCGCCACTGGAAAGCCGGTCGTGGTCGTGCTGATGAACGGGCGCCCGCTCGTCCTAGGCGACGTGCTCGCCCACTGCGACGCCCTGCTCGAGGCCTGGTACCCGGGAGTCCAGGGCGGCCCCGCGCTCGCCGCCCTGCTCACCGGCGCCGTGTCGCCCTCCGGCAAGCTGCCCGTCACCTTCCCCCGCGACGTCGGCCAGATTCCCATCTTCTACAACCACATGACGACCGGCCGTCCCCAGCCCGACGACCAGCCGCACATCCAGTACAAGTCCAACTATCTCGACGTTCCGAACACCCCGCAGTTCCCGTTTGGATACGGCCTGAGCTACACCCGCTTCGCCTTCCGCGACGTGCGGCTGAGCTCGCCGACGCTCCCGATGAACGGCCGCCTGACGCTCACCGCGACGGTCGCCAACACAGGGGCCCGCGAGGGAACGGAGGTCGCCCAGCTCTACATCCGCCAGCTTTGGGGCTCGGTGACGCGCCCCGTGCGCGAGCTGAAGGGCTTCCGCCGCGTCGAACTTGCCCCGGGGGCCTCCGCGCAGGTGAGCTTCACGCTCACGCCCGCCGACCTCGCCTTCGTGCACTCCGACATGACCACCGCGCCCGAGGCGGGAAAATTCGAGGTCTTCCTCGGCGGCGACTCGAACGCGCCCAAGGTCGGGGAGTTCACGCTGTTGCCGCGCTGACCCGCGCCCGACCATGCCCGCCTGGACCGAGCAGCCGATTCATTTCATCGACTTCGAGGGGAACCGCCGTTCCGGAATCCTCGAATACGGCATCGCCACGGTCCGCGACGGGCGGGTGGAGTCGGCGAGCACGCGCCTGTGCGCGCCCCTGGGCCGCGTGATGGCCGACGAAACGGCGGTCCACGGGCTGGCGGAGGGCGACCTCGCCGGGGCGGCGCCCTTCTCCGACGAGTGGCCGGCCTTCTGCGCGCTGCGCGCCTCAGGCCCCCTCGCGGCGCACTTCGCGGGCGTGGAGAACGGACTCATCAAGTCGGTGTGGCCCTACCCGCCAACCTCGCCGGATTTCGCGAGGCCTGGGGCTTCGCTGGTGGACTGGGGCCCCTGGGTCGACACCGCCTCGCTGTACGCGGAACTGTATCCAAATTTCCCCTCCCTCGCGCTGGGCGAGCTCGTGGCGTCGATGGGACTGCAGGCGGAGCTCGACGAACTCGGCGCGCGCCATTGCCCGGAGCGCAGGCGGCGGTATCACGCCGCGCTCTACGACGCCCTCGCGGGCGCCCTTCTGCTCGCGGTGCTCGCGCGCACGCCGGCCGCGGGCCTCGGACTCGCCGAGCTGCTCGCGCTGAGCACGCGCTCGGGCGAGCGGCGCGACGAGCTGAGGCAGGGCACGCTCTTCTGAGCGGAAGGGGAGCCGGCGCGTCGCCGGCTCCGCCGCGGGACGGCCTATTGGACCGTGAGGTAGTCCGCGTAGATCGACGAGGTGCCGCTCGCGCCGCCGCCCGAAAGGAACTGCACGCCGATCTCGCGCACGTCGCCGAGATTCGCCACGCCAGAAAGGTTCAGCGTCAGCGTCGTTCCGCTCGAGTTGATCGACACGCTTCCGCCGTCGAACCACTGCCAGCCGCTGCCCGTCTTCACGTAAAGCTTGGCCTGCGAGCCCGCCCAGCTGCCCCAGGTCGCGGTCTTCACCGTGACCGAGAGGGTGGACTTGCCGCTCAGGTTGAAGCTGCCGTCCTTGTACAGGTAATACTGGCCGGAGGAGGCCAGGCTCACGTCGGCCTTCAGGCTGTACGAGCCGTGCGCCGCCCACTCGGTGACGCTCCAGGGCCCGCCGGTGATGTTCGAGCCGGCCCAGCCGTCCGTGGTATTCTCGAAATCGTCGAGCACCGTCGCCGAACCGCCGCCGCCGCCCGCGGAGAGCTTGTTGTACACGGTGCTGAAATAGCCGCTCGTCGTGAACGAGGTCGCGGTCGGGTTCGAGGACCAGGACGGGGAGACCATGTTCATGCTCCCGCCGTCGCCGTTCCACGCCCAGCCGATCACCGTCCAACCCAGCGCCTCCGCGTGGTCGACCAGGCCCGACCAGTCGGCGGAGCCGGAGGGCGAGTTTCCGAATTCGCCCATGATGCAGGGGCGGCCGGCCGAGTTGAGCTCGTCGAGGTCGGCCGTGTCCAGGGTGTGTCCAAGCGCCTGGTTCCAGGCGTTTGGATACACGTGGACCGACAGGATGATGTTCGTATCATTGATCCTGGTACCATTCGCCCCGGTGACCGCCTGCGCGGCCGTGTGGGTCTCCTGCCCCCAGCCGGGGCAGTCGATGATGATCGGCCCGCTGTACACCTGGCGCACGAGGCTGATCGCGTTGTTGTACGCGCTGGCGAAGGCGTTCGACGTGATGGAGTGGCTGCCCCACTCGTTCATCAGGTTGATCGTGAACGAGCCCGCCGACTTCAACGTCGCATAATTCGCGACCCACCAGTTGGCCGCGTTGGTGAGCTCCGTGGTGTCGTCGGTGCCGAGAACGGAGGACTTGTGGTAGGTGCAGATGATGGTCTTCCCGTTGGCCGCAGCCTGGGAGATCCACGACTGCACCTGCGAGATGGGCACGGTGGGTTCGATTTCGATTCGGACGGTCCTGATGGCCGAGTACTGGTTCATCAGCGACCAGCCGAAGTTCACGTTGCCGCCGTTGTAGTACGAGGGCTGGAGGTCGACGCCGTTGGGGAAGACTCCGGCGCGAAGGCAGCCGGTGAAGCCGGCGGCCGCGAGCACGCACGCGCCGACGGCGCGGAGTGCGGATCTGACGAGGGTGCGATTCATGTTTATGGGGGATTGTGGGGACGGGCGGCCCCGGCCGCTAGGGAACGCGGCCGAACGGTCCGATCGGACAAGGCGCCGCCCGGGACGGGACGAGGGTCGTCCCGAAGCGGAAAACGGGGAAAGCCGGCGTGGGGGAGCGGGCGATCGACGCCCTGTCAGGAGGCGCCGGCCCGGTCGGGGTGAGTGTGCCCCGCAGCATAATCGCCGCGTCCCGCCGCCGCAATGAGATCGGTCTTCATCGTTTTGCGATCCATTGCAGGGTCGCTGGACGCTTCGTCACCGACATTTCATTACGAGACCGGACGCGCCACTCACCCGCCAAAGCGCGCGCGCAGGGCGGGCAGGGAGACCTCGGCGGCGGACGGTACCGTCCAGTGCGCGCCGTCGTGGTCGTGGTCCGCGGTTGCAGCGTTCGGGATCGCCACGACCCACAGGCCCGCGCGCAGCGCGGCCTTCACGCCGGCGGCGGAATCCTCGAGCGCGACCGACTCGACCGAGCGGCAGCCGAGTGCGTTCACCACGAGCCGGTAGATGTCGGGTTCCGGCTTCGGCGCCGGTGTGTCGCCCTTGCAGCCAAACGCGGAGAAGAATCCGTGCAGTCCGAGACGACGGAGGTGTCCCTCGACCCAGCCGTGGCTCGAGTTGGAGGCGACGCCCAGTCGCAGTCCGGCCGCCGAGGCCGCCTCGATCAGCTCCCGGATGCCCGGCAACACCGGCTGCCGCTCGGTGCGCGCGAGGTTGATGGCGCGGCGCTCCTGCTCGAGCGCCTCCCGGTCCGCGCCCGCTCCGAACGCCCGCCAGGGATCGAACGCGAACGAGGCATGGCCGATCTGGCGCTCGAACTCCGCGCGGTCAAAGGCGACTCCATGCTCCCGATACACGTCTCCGTACGCCTCGATCAGGGGCGTCTCCGTATCCACGATCAATCCGTCGAAATCAAACACCAGCGCGCGCAGCATGCTGCACGCAGGCAAAGGATCCCGCCCCCAAAGGCACGTCAAAACCTCCGCCCCGCGCCCGCCGGCCCCCTGCGTCGACTAGGCGTGACAAGGTCCGGCTCTTCGTTTCCGTTGCCCGCATGAAGGTTTCATTCACCACCAAGGAATACGCCCGTCTGCTCGAGCTCGTCTACCTGGGCCTCTGGGTGGCGGGGGCGCGCCCCGAGGACCCCGCGTCCACGCCCGATCGTTACGCGGACGTCGCCCAGAAGGCCTACGGCATGGCCGAGGCCATGGGCTGCGCGGAACTGGTGGATGTCGACCTCGAGGGCCTGTATTTCCCCGCCGAAAAGCTTCAGAACGGCGCCGCCCGGGATAGGCTCGACCGATTCATGGACGATTCGTTCTGGGAGGAACTCGCCTCCCGCCTCGCCGAGCGCGACCTGCGCCAGGACAGGGAGGTGTCGGAGGAAACGGTGCCGTACTCCGCGGAGGAGGAGGAACGGCTCGCCAAGATGGAAGACCAGTACTGGCGCGAGTTTGAGCAGGCAGGCGTGGATCACCTGCATCTGATCAAGGGTGGCCAGGGCTGAGCGCCGCGCGGCCTAGGATAACATTGCGTCGCCCGCCAATCGCCCAAACATCCGCACCGTGGACCTCCTCCTGATCGTCCTCTGCTCGGCGGGCGCCGCCGCTCTCGCCTGGTTTGTCGCCCGAAGCCGCCAGGCCGTGCTCGCCGAACGCCTGCGCGCCACCCAGGGTGACTTGGTCCGCGTGACCACCGAAGGCGACACCGTCCGGCGCGAAGCCGAGACACTGCGCTCGGAGAAATCCGCCCTCCAGGCGGAGCTCGCCGCGGAGCGGGCCTCCGCCGAGGCCAGGCTCGCCGAGCTGCGCTCCGCGCACGACCGCCTCAAGGCCGAATTCGCCGAGCTCTCCGCCGCCGCCCTGCGCTCCAGCCGAGACGATTTCCTCAAGCTCGCCACCCAGGCCTTCGGACAGCTGCGCGAGGCCTCCGCCTCCGATCTCGAGGCGCGACAAGCGTCGATCACCGCGCTGGTCCAGCCTCTCAAGGAATCGCTCTCCAAGGTCGACGGGAAGATCGCCGACCTCGAACGCGCCCGCGCCACGGCCTACGGCCAGCTCGGCCAGCAGCTCGAGTCGCTGCACACCGCCCACCTGCGCCTCCAGGCCGAGACCAGTCGCCTCGCCACCGCGCTGAGCACCACGCGCACCGCCGGCACCTGGGGCGAGGTCCAGCTCCGACGCGTCGTCGAACTCGCGGGCCTCGTCGAACACTGCGATTTTGCGGAACAGGTGACCCCGGGCGGCGGCGAACGCGACCGCGCCGACCTCGTCATCTACCTCCCCGGCAACCAGCAGATCGTCGTGGACGCCAAGGCTCCCACCGAGGCGTTCCGCGAGGCCGCCGTCGAGACCGACCCTGTACGCCGCGCGGCCAAACTCGCCGAACACGCCGCCAAGGTGCGCGGCCACGCCGACGCACTCGGCGCCCGCGAGTACTGGGCGAAATTCCAGCCCTCGCCCGAATTTGTGATTCTCTTCCTGCCCGGCGACCAGTTCCTCAGCGCCGCCCTCGAGGGCGATCCGTCGATCATGGATCGCGCGCTCGCAAAGAAAGTCCTGCTCGCCACGCCCGCCACCCTCATCGCCCTACTCAAGGCCGCCGCCTACGGCTGGCGCCAGGAGGCCGTTTCGAAAAACGCCGAGGAGATCAGCGCGCTCGGCCGCCAGCTCTACGACCGGTTCGCCATCTTCGCTGAACACCTCGACCGCGTCGGCCGCGGCCTAGAAGCCGCAGTCACGCACTTCAACAAAGCCGTCGGCTCCTTCGAGTCGTCGCTCGTCCCCGGAGGCCGCCGCTTCGCGGAGCTCGGAGCCCAGGGCACCAAGGAAATCAAGGCCCCCGAAGGGATCGAAGCCGCTCCGCGAGAGGTGGCCAAAAAGGCCTGACCCAACCGCGCAATGCGCCTCTCGCAGCTCCATCTCTATCCGGTCAAATCCCTACGAGGCTGCGCCGTCGCCTCCGCCGAGGTGGACGCACTTGGGATCGTCGGCGATCGCCGCTTCCTGGTCGCAGACGCCTCCGGAAAGTTTCTCACCCAGCGCGTACTGCCGCGCATGGCGCTGATCGCCACGGCCCTCGCGGACGGCCGCCTCCTCCTCACGACCCCGGGCCTGCCGCCGCTGTCCGTCCCGATCGCCCCGGATCCCGGCGCCGAACTCGCGACCTGCGAGGTCTGGAGTTCCCAGGGCCTGCTCGCCGAGGACTGCGGTCGCGACGCCGCCACCTGGCTCTCGTCGTTCCTCGGACAACCCTGCCGCCTCCTGCGCATCGGCGCGCGCTTCGCACGGCCGATGCCGGACCGGAAAGTGCCCGAAGTCCTGCGCAACTCAGGCCCGCACCTCGTCGCCTTCAATGACGCCTACCCGTTCCTGCTGATCGGACAGGCCTCCCTCGACGACCTCAACCTGCGGCTCGTGACGGTCGGCGCCGAGCCCGTGCCCATGAACCGCTTCCGCCCCAACCTCGTCGTCGAGGGCTCGCCCGCCTACGCCGAGGACGGCTGGCGCGCCCTGCGCATCGGAGCGCTGACCCTCCACGTGGGCGGCCCCTGTGCACGCTGCGTGATCACGACCACCGACCAGGACACCGCCGAGCGCGGCGTCGAACCGCTCCGCACGCTCGCAGGTTACCGACGCGATTCCGGCAAACCCACCGACGTCAATTTTGGGCAGAACCTGCTCCACGAGACCAAGCACGGACGCCTTCGGGTGGGTGACGAAGTGATTCCCCTCGCCTGAGGCGTGTTTCGCCTCTCGAATTGACGCGGAACATCTCGCCCCTCTTCCGGTCACGCCCGAGACGCTTGCTTGGCTTTTGGAGCATTTTGCTCCTAGTTGCGGCGTTCCCTTCTCAGCTTCCCACCTCATCCTCCCCAGCGACTTATGCTCACCGGTCCCGCCTGGTCCAAGAAACTCAGTGAAGAAATCGGCAAAGCGGTCATCGGCCAGCAGCCCGTCGTCGAGCGCCTGCTCGTCGCCCTGCTCGCCAACGGCCACGTGTTGCTCGAGGGCATGCCAGGCCTTGCGAAGACGCTGCTGATCAAGTCGCTCGGTACCGCCCTGGGCGTCCAGTTCGAGCGCATCCAGTTCACCCCTGACCTCCTCCCCAGCGACGTGGTCGGCACGATGGTCTTCCAGCCAAAATCCGGCGAATTCCTCGCGCACCGCGGCCCGATCTTCGCCAACCTCGTGCTCGCCGATGAGATCAACCGCGCGCCCGCCAAGGTCCAGAGCGCCCTGCTCGAAGGCATGCAGGAGCGCCAGGTGACGATCGGCGGCCAGACCCATCCGCTCCCGAAACCCTTCTTCGTGATGGCGACGCAGAATCCCGTCGAGCAGGAGGGCACGTATCCACTTCCTGAAGCACAAACCGACCGCTTCCTGTTCAAGCTGCTCGTGGACTACCCGAGCGCCGACGAGGAGTCCGAGATGATGAAGCGCTGGGGCCAGGTCACCACCCAGCCCGCGCTCGCGGCCGTGTCCAGCGGCGAGGAGCTGCTCGAGCTCCGCTCCGCGGTGGACCGCATCCACGTCGCCCCCGCGGTGCAGTCCTACATCCTCTCGTTGGTCCGCTCCACGCGCGACCTCGCCGAAGGCGGGGTCACCGCCTCCGGCCAGCCCAAACGCCGCCTGCTGTCCTTCGGTGCGTCGCCCCGCGCCTCGCTCGCGCTGTTCGCCGCGGGACGCTCGCTCGCTTGGATCCGCGGCCAGGATTTCCTCTCCCCGGCGCTCATCCAGGACATCGCCCCCGACGTCCTGCGCCACCGCGTCGGACTCACCTACGAGGCCGAGGCGGAGGAGATCAGCGCCGACAAGATCATCGCGCAGGTCCTCGACCGGACCCCCGTGCCCTCCCTCTGAGGCCCACGTTCCCGAAGTCCGTGCCGTCCTCCTCCCAGCCTCCGCTTCGCGCTGACACGCAGACCCTCGCCGTGCTGCGCCGCCTCGAATGGCGCGTGCGCGGCGCCGTCGAATCCGTGCTCAGCGGCGAGTACCGCTCCGCCTTCCGCGGTCGCGGCATGGAGTTCGACCAGGTCGTGAAATACGAATTCGGCGACGACGTGCGCGACATCGATTGGAACGTCACCGCGCGCCTCGGAGAGCCGTACCGCAAGAAGTTCGTCGAGGAACGCGAGATCACGCTGTTCGTCGTATTCGAAGACCGGCCCAGCCTGCAATTCGGCTCCTCCGGCATCTCGAAACGCGAGGCGCTTCTGGAGCTCGCAGGCCTGGTGATGCTGCTGGGCGCGGTCAATCGGGATCGTGTCGGTTTTCTCTACGCCTCGCCCGAGGGCCACGAGTTTCGTCCTCCCGTGCGCGGCCGCGGACGCATCCATCGGCTCGCCTCGTCGCTGATCGGCCGCCCCCCGCCGGCCCTCACCGCGGGCTCGCCCGCGGGCGACGCAATCCCCTGGCGCCTGCTCACCAACATCGCTCCGCGGCACTCGATCCTGCTGTGGCTCTCCGATTTCCCTCCCGGCGACGCGCCCGAGGGCTGGGCCGTGATGCAGCGGCGCTACAAGACCATGGGCTTTCGCATCGAGGATCCCTGGGAACGTGAGCTGCCCCGCGGCGACGACTTTGCGGCCTATGACCCCGTCTCCGGCCGGCTCGTCACCCTCGAAGGCAGCACCGCCGAGCGCGCCGCGCACCAGGCCTGGCGCCAGCGCCGGGACGAGACCTTCGAATCCCTCTTCCCTGATCCGCTGAGCCGGTTGGCCGTGTCCACGCAGGACGACCGCCTCGACGCGCTGGTCGCCTTCTTCCACGCGCAGATGAACCGCAGGAGCCACTGATGAACGCAGCCATGCACACGCTCGCCGTCGTGATTCCGACCGTGTTCGCCAGCATCTCGAGCACGCTGCAGGCCATCACGCTGCGCGATCCGGTTTGGCTCATCGCGCTGTTCGAGATCCCCGTTGTGCTGTGGATGCGCCAGCGCCGCAGGACCCCCGTCCTTGTCGTGCCCTTTGCGGCCGACTGGCATCGCCCCTCGTACCTGTCCCGGTCCCGCTGGCCGACTGTCTGCGCCGTGGCAGGACTCGCCCTGCTCATCGTCGCGCTCGCCCGGCCCCAGCGCATCGACGACCGCCAGCAGGTCAAATCCCAAGGCTATGACCTGATGCTCGCGATCGACCTGTCCAGCTCGATGCTTTCCGAGGACTACGTCCGGGACGGGCACGCGATCAATCGCATCCAGGCGATCAAGCCCGTCATCCAGGCCTTCATCAACGACCGCCCCAACGACCGCATCGGCGTGGTCGCCTTCGCGGGCCACGCCTACACGCTCG
Organism: Opitutaceae bacterium; assembly: GCA_027310745.1. Taxonomy (GTDB): domain Bacteria; phylum Verrucomicrobiota; class Verrucomicrobiia; order Opitutales; family Opitutaceae; genus MWDT01. The sequence continues at coordinate 74,671 of DAIDAF010000016.1, forward strand.
CGCCGCTGACCTTCGACCACCAGTGGCTCGGGAAGCAGATCGGCCGGCTCAACGTCGGATTGATCGAGGATGGCACGGCCATCGGCGACGCACTGGGCGTCTGCCTGAGCCGCCTCGACCAGGCTAAACGCGAGGTGGGCGGACGCCGTCTGGGCGCGTTCATCGTGCTGCTGACCGACGGCGGCAATAACCGCGGCACGCTCACGCCCGACCAGGCGCTCGCAATCGCCAAGGCGCGACACATCCCGATCTATACCATCGGCGCCGGCCGCCAGGGCTATGTGCCCGTTCCCGTGGGGCGACGGCCCGACGGCACCTACATCTATCAGCAGATGCTCTCCGAGGTCGACGAGGGACTGCTCCGCAAGCTCGCTGGCGAGTCGGGCGGCCAATTCTACCGGGCCGAGGACACCCATGCCATCCAGTCGGCCTTTGATTCAATCGACCGCGCCAAGAAACTCGAATTCCAGGCCCAGAGCCAGGTCATCGCCACCGAGCTGTTCCCCTGGTTTGCGGTGCCCGGCGTGCTGCTCATGATCGCGGCCGCCTTCGGGTCGCGCCGCCGCCTGCCCGCGCACAAACCCGCGCCCGCCGCACGGGTATCCATTCCGTCATGACCTTCGCCTGGCCGCACCTCCTCTGGCTGCTCGCACTCCCGCTCGCCCTGCTCGTGTGGGAGATCGCGGTGTCGCGCAGGGACGGACACAACAGCGGGCGCGACAGGATCCTCCGCGGCGAGGCGGGTGCGCGCCACCTGTCGCTCGAGCCCGGATCGTCCGCCGCGCGCCGCCCGCTCCGCCGCGTCTGGCTCGCCCTCGGCGTCGCCCTGTGCATCGTCGCCCTCGCACGGCCGCAGTGGGGCAAGGTCGACGAGCAGGTCTTCGAGCAGTCCCGGGAAATCGTCGTCGCCCTCGATCTCTCCCGCTCGATGCTCTCGCAGGACGTGAAGCCGTCCCGGCTCCAGCGCGCAAAGCTGCTCGTCCAGGTTCTGCTCGACCGTCTCAAGGGCGAACGCATCGGCCTGGTTGTCTTCTCCGGCACCTCGTTCCTGCAGTGCCCGCTGAGCACCGATTACGAGATCATCCGCGAATTCCTGCCCTCGCTCGGTCCCGACACCCTGCCCGTCGGCGGCACCAATTATCGCGCCATGCTGCGCACCAGCCTAGACGCCTTCGGCACGGAAACGAACACCGACCGCTTCCTGATCGTGCTCAGCGACGGCGAGGCGCTCGACAACGACTGGAAGCCGCTGGTGCCCGAACTGCGCAAGCGCGGCATCCGCGTGATCGGCCTGGGCATCGGCACCCAGGCCGGCTCCTTCATCCCGGACGGCTCAGGCGGATTCGTGAAGGATGAGAACGGCGCCGTCGTCCTCTCCAAGCTCGAACCGGCCACGCTCAAGGAACTCGCCGCCGAAACGGACGGCACCTACCGCGACGCCAGCACCTGGGTCGACCTCGCCTCCGTGATCAAGCAGACCGTCGAAGCGGGCCGCGCCGGCACCTTCGCCGAAAAACACGAGCAACGCGCGATTGAGCGCTACCAGTGGGTGCTCGCACCGGGCGTCATCCTGCTCTTCCTCAGCCTCGCCTTCGAATTCCCCGTCCAGGTGCGCCCGCGCCAGATCACGCTGCCCAAACCCTCCGGCTCCGGCGGCGGTCCCGGCGGGGGTCCCGGCCCCGCCACCGCGCTCATCGCCCTGCTGCTCGCGCTCGCCGCCGCCCCGCGGCTCCTCGCCCAGGCGCCCGCCGCCAAGGGTCCAACCACGCCGCTCGGCATCACCGTGGAGCACCTCTCCGAAAAGCCCACCCTTCTCGCACCCGACTGCGCGGACCTCGCGTACAAGACCCTCTCCTGGGGACAGGGGCTGCGCTCCTCCGGACAACCCATCCCGGACGGACCGCTTCGCGACGCACTCGACGCCGTGAAACTCGGTCGCCGCCTCAACCCCAACGACGCCGACTGGGACAGTCTACGCCGTCAAATCGAGGCGCTGCGTGAGCCGCCACCCAAGCAGAAGAAGCAGGACCAGAAGAAGCAGCAGGATCAAAAAAAGCAGGACCAGAAGAACCAGGGGAAGTCCGGCCAGAATTCCCAGAAGGATCAGAAATCCCAGGAGAATAATCAGCACGACAAGCAGCCGCCCCAGCAAAACAAGGACGAGCAGAAGAACGGGTCCTCGAAACAGGACCAGTCCAACCAGGGCCAGTCGAAACCCCAGGACCAATCCGGTTCGAATTCACAATCCTCGGACCAGAACCGGCACCAGCCGCCTCCCAGTCCCAATTCGGGATTCGGGAACATGAATCAAAAGTCCAAGGCTCAGCCCCAGCCGAGTTCGGCGCGCCCCGAGTCGGAGCCCATGCAGACCGTCGGCGGAGACGACACGCAGCCCAAGGGCCTGCGCGACGACCCCGCCCTGCTCGTCCCCATGGAGAAGCTCGACAAGGTCAAGGCCACCGACTCCCCCGGGAAGCTCTACCAGATGATCCAGGCGGAGCGCCACCCCCCACCCCCGCGCGCGGACCAGAAGGACTGGTGAACGACACGCCATGAACCCGACGCACGCACCCACTTCCCTCCTCCGCGTCCGCGCCCACGCCCGGGCACGCGTATCCGAATTTTACCTTCACTCCGCCCGGCCCGCCCGCCGCGACGCGCCGGATCCCCGCTGAGCCACGCCTCCGACTGAACTGCCATGCCCGCGCGCACCTTCCGATCCTCCGCCGCCCTCCGCGTCCTGCTCCTCTGGCTCGCAGCCGCCACCCTGGTCCACGCCCAGAGCGCGCACTGGTCGCCATCGGGCGGCACGCTCGAGGTCGGCAAGGTCGACACCCTCTCGCTGGTCTTCGACGACTGCGAACCGAAGTCGGACCCCGTGCTTCCGCAGGTCCCCAATCTCACGCTCCAGCAGGAGGGCAAGTCGTCCAGCTTCTCGATGGTCAACTTCAAGACCAGCCGCTCCATCACCTACACCTACGCGGCCCAGCTGACGGCCAAACAGTCCGTCGATATTCCCGCCTTCGACGTGCCCACGGACAAGGGCACGATCCACGTTCCCGCCGCACACTACGATCCCGCCGACGCCACGATCGGGTCCTCGCAGCAGCCGGCGAGCGACGTGGTCCACGCGCGCCTGCTCGTGCCGCGCCATCCCCTGTGGGCGGGCCAGGTATTCCCCGTCACCTACGAACTCGAGGTGCGTCGCGACTACTACAATCAGATCCTCAGCAATCCGGAGTGGAATCCCGCGCCGCTGGCCGCCGAAGACTGGGTGAAGCCCACCCGCGCCTCGGGAAACACCACCCTCAGGATTCCCTTCACCACGCGCGCCTACGCCAAGGATCCGGGCACCTACACGCTCGGCCCCGTCCAACAGCAGGTCAGCGTGCAGACCGGCACCACCCAGGGCTTCTTCTTCAGCCAGCCCGTGCTCGAGACCCTCGCTGTCCCCTCCGACCAACCCACCATCGTCGTCAAGCCGCTGCCCAAGCCCGCCCCCGCCGGCTTCGCGGGCGCCGTCGGGCAGTTCACATTCACTTCGAAGGTCATCCCTCACAAGGCGCGCGTCGGCGATCCCATCACCTGGACCCTCACGCTCAAGGGCACCGGCAACTGGCCCGACATCGGCGGCGTGCCCGCCCGGTCCGTGCCCCAGTCATTTGAGGTCATCCAGCCGCAGGCCAAACGCACGATGGAGGACAACAAGCTCTTCGACGGCTCCGTCTCGGAGGACGTCGTGATGATCCCGAAGCAGCCGGGCCTGTACACGCTCCCGTCAGTCACCTTCTCGTATTTCGATCCCGAGACGGGCGGCTACAAGACCATCACCACCGAGCCCGTGACGCTCGACATCGAAGGTGCGGCGCCCGCGCCGACGACTCCGACCGCCGCGGGCGCGACCGTGACCGGCGCCGCGCAGCCTCCCCCCTCCGGCCCCGTGTCCCAGGCCACCATTCCCTCCGGCCCGCCGACCTCTCCAAACCAGCCGGCCCTGCTACCCTCCGATCCCGAGGCCGGCCGTGCCAACGCGTGGCGGCCCGTGAGCACCGGCGTCGCCGCCGGGCTCTTCACGCTTCCGTTTGTCGCGCTGCTCGCGGGCTGGATGGTCCTCGCGACCCTGCGCGCGAAGGAACTTGATCCCGCGCGTCCGCGCCGCGAGGCGGCCCGGCGGCTTAATGCCACGCTCGAAGCCATGCTGGCAGGTGACCTCGCAAAGACTCCCGGCGAACCCCTGCGCGGAGCGCTCCGCGCCTGGCAACGCGACACCGCCGCGCTGCTCGGCCTGGCCACCGCCGCGCCATCCGCCGACGAACTCACCGCCTCGGGCGCGCCGGACGCGGAGGCTTTTGCGGCCCTCTGGCGCGAAACGGAAGCAGCGCTCTATGGCGAGCACGGGCCCCTCCCGGCGGACTGGGTCTCGCGAGCGCTCGACGCGGTGTCGCGCCATGCCGTCCCCGCCTTCCGGGCCGCGTCGCTGTTCAAACCCAGGCACCTCGCCCCGTGGTTTTTCGCCGCCGCCGCACTCCTTGCCCTCGCCGGCGCCGCGCCCGCGCTGCGCGCCGCCACGAAGGGAGACGTCGAAACGACCGACCCGGCGAAGGCGTATGCGGCCGGCGATTTTCTCCAGGCCGCGACCGCCTGGCAGCACCGGGTCGATGCGCATCCCACCGACTGGCGCGCACGCAACAACCTCGGGCTCGCGCTGCTCCAGCAGGGCCAGGCGGAGACCGCGGTTTCCCAGCTCGCAGTCGCCTTCCTGCACGCCCCGACCAGCACCCGCGTGCTCAGTAATTTCAGGCTCGCGATGCAGGATGCCCGGCTCTCCCCCGACGTGCTCGGCGAACTCGCGATGGAGCATCCCCTTTCCGATCTCGCCCGGCTCGCCTCGCCCGCCGGCTGGCAGCTCGTGCTCGTGCTTGCCGCCATTCTCGCCGCCTTCGCCCTCGGCCTCGCCCTCCTGCGCGGTTACGGTCGCCGCATCCCCGGCGTGCGTTGGATATCCCCCGCCCTGCTCGGCGTCGCCCTCCTCGCGACCGCCCTGTCCGTCATGTGCCTCGGCGCCTACGGCCTGTCCGCGGACCGCAACGCCACCCTCGTCGCCCACACCACCACGCTGTACTCGATCCCGACCGAGGCAGAGACGGCCCAGAAGACCAGCGCCCTCTCCGCTGGCGTCATGGGCCGCGTCGACCGCGAATTCCTCGGCTGGCGCCACGTCACCTTCCCCGGCGGTCAGGCCGGCTGGGTACGCCGGGAAGACCTCGTGATGTTGTGGCGGTGACCCGACGCGGACTTGGGGAAAATCCGTCCGCGCAGTCGTAATTGAACCACGGAGACATCCTGCTTCGCCAAGACTGCGACGGGCGGCGGAGCCGCCACCACTCTTGAAGGATGGGCCGCAAGAATCACCCAGAGGTGACAGGGATATCGGTGCCAGGCGACGCGCCCTGCAAACGAGTCGGTTAATCTTAAAAACCGCAGTTGAACCACAGAGACACAGAGATCACAGAGGCTGAAATCCAAGCAAAGGGTAGAATCAGCGCTCACCTCGGAGGTGAAAGAGATTTCATACAAAATTCCCGCCCAACTGCATTTCTCCGTGTTCTCTGTGTCTCTGTGGTTCAATCCAACTGCGTAATTTAGGTTAATCGGTGGGCTGCCCTAGCGGTCAACACGGCGCGCAGACGGGCGCTTAACGGGAAGGCCGGGGCGGCGGACACTCCATCCACCCCATGCCCCTCCGCATCTTCGCCGCCGCCCTGGCCGTTCTCCTCGCCCTCGCCTCGCCCCTCCGGGCGGACGACCTGTCCGCGCGGAAGGAGGACGCCGCGCGCCTGGCCGTCGTCGTCGCCTACGCGGACACAGTGCTCGCGCAGGCCGCCGACCGGTATCACTCGCCCGCCAGCCCCCTGCTCGCCAACGGAATCGACGTCGTCAATCACGACCAGCTCCTCTGGATCTATCCCGACGGCCACCAGGCGGTCTTCTCCGATTTCGCCCTCCAGCAGAACCTGGTGCGCACCCTCGTCGGACTCTCGCGACTCACGGGCAAACCCCGCTACGAGGCCGCCGCCCGCGCCCAAGCCGCGTATTACTTCGATCATTACCAGGATCCCGCCACGGGCCTGCTCATCTGGGGAGGACACCGGTTCATCGACCTGCTGACGCTCCAGCCCCGGGGCGTCACGGAGCACGGGATCACGCCGCACGAGTTGAAGAACGTCTTTCCCGATTACGACCTGCTCTACTCGGTCAACCCGTCCGCCACGGTGCGGTACATCCAGGGCTTCTGGCACGCCCACGTGTTCCACTGGCGTACGCTCGAGGTCAGCCGCCACGGCGAGTATGGCCGGGTGCGAAGCACGGGTTGGGATCATCCCTTCGACGACCCGGCCCCGTTCTTCGAGACCAAGGGGCTCGGTTTCCTCGACGCCGGCGACGACCTCATCTACTCGGGCGCCGCCCTGTATCGATTGAACGGCGACAAGGGCGCCCTGCTCTGGACGAACCGGCTCGCCGCCATGTACGTCAAGGCTCGCGACCCGCACACCGACCTGGGCGCCTACCAGTTCAGCCAGCCGCGCAAAACCGCGGAGGCCCCCGATGACGCACACACGTTCTCCAACTTCGGCGATCGCGCGAAACGCCAGTTCGGACCCGACTTTCCCGGACACACGGTGCTCGAGGGGACGATGCTGCTCCAGCGACTCGCCACGACCATCTATGCCATCAACCCGCTCGTGGAGCTCGACGCAGCGCAGCGCCTCGGCCCAGCGGGGAAGTCCTTCGTCGAACCGACGCGCGCCGGAATGGAGGCGTTCGCCCGTCTCGCCCTCATCCCGGGCACCGACCGGCTCCGGCCGATGCTCACCGACGGCACCGACCTGTCGGGCTTCGTCGCCCGCCGCGACGGCTACTACATGCGCAAGGGGACCCCGATCGAACCCTACCGGGCCGGCACCGAGTTCCTGCTCTCCTATACCCGCGCGGCGCTCGCCACGGGCGATGCCCGGCTCTGGGCGATGGCCCGCGTAATCGGCCGTCACACCGGCCTCGGGGACCTGGGCTCCGCGCCCGGCCGGGACACGGCCTGCGCAATGACGACCCGCTGCGCCGATCCCCGCGCGCTCTTCGCGCTGGTCGACCTCTACAACGCCACGCGCCAGCTCGGCTACCTCGCGCTCGCGCGCCGCGTCGGCAACAACGTCGTCGCGGATCACTACCGCCGCGGATTCTTCGTTGAGCGCGACGACCAGCGCTATGCGAACATCGACGCCATCGAGCCGCTCGCACTGCTCTCGCTCGAGGCCGCCATCCGCGGCGAGCCGGCACTCGTGCCGACCTACCTCGGCGGCTCGGGCTTCTTCTCGGGCGACTACCTCTTCCCGGACGGGTCGTACCGGCAGACCAACTACGACTTCCTGTTCAAGGAGCGCATCCCCGCGCCGACGCGGGGTTGACCCGCTCACGGGTCATCCCACTCCGACAGGGCAATCGAACAGCAGCCAACGAAGGGAACGGGGACATGAATGCGGCATATGTCATGCCGCATCGCTTGGTGGGGATCGACCTCCGGACGGTGCGGGATTGTGGGTTGATCGGGTTGCCTGCGGCGTCAGAGGCATACCGCAAGCCCGCCGCGGATCCAACGGAGCGGCCGGCTCGGAGATCCGGCCCTACCAACCTCTTGAAGCGTCATTCCCTTCGCTGCCGCCGTTGACCGCATCTTCCCGCCTCATTTCCTGAACAGGGAATCGAGGCCGGTCAGGCTCTTCAGCGGAGCGGATTTCGCCTTCTGCAGCGGCGCTGCGGGCGCGGCCGGCTCCTGTCGGGGTGGCGGCGCGGCGACCGGTGCGGGCTCATGGCGCGCCTCCGAGAACAACCGCTCCAGTTTCACCACCGACACGCTCTCGGCGGTGCCGAGCTCCTGGGCAAACAGGCTCACGCGCAGCTCCTCGACCATCCAGTACAGCCGGTGCGACCGGCCCAGCCTCGCGGCTCGGGCCGCCAGCGGCGCCACCTGCGCCGCGCGCTCGGCGTCCTTCGCCGGATTCTGACGCCAGCGCTCGAGGCGCAGCCGCCGCGCCTTCAGGTAACGCACGACGTGCTGAAGCTTCGGATACGGTGTCGCGCGCAGGAAATCCGCGGGAATCAGCTCGGCCAGCTCCTCCGTCAGGCCCGGATAAGGATGCGGCGCCACCACCAGCTCATGCCGCCGCGCGACGATCTCGCGCAGCGTTTCGAGCAGCCGCGGGACCAGCCCGCGCAGGTCCGCCCGCGCCCCCTCCACCGCCGAAGCGAAGGCCGCCGCCGTGAGGCCGCCCGCCACGCGCGACGGAGCGCAGAGCCAGGCCCGGAGCGACTCAAACGCGTCCTGCTGAAACTGGTCGATCGGCGCGATCTGCGCCCCCAGCGGACCGAGCTGGCGCAGCGACTTGAGATCACGTTCGAGCCAGCCCAGGTCCCGGCTTAGCTGCAGCTCCAGCAGTCGGAACAGACCCCTCTGCGTGAGCGCACTGGCCTCCACGGCGTCGCGCGCGAGCCAGAGGCCGACGCCCGACTTCCCCGCCCGCAGCGCGGGCCAGGCCAGCACCTCGAGTCCGGCCTGTTCTCCGATGACGACCGACGCGGGCACGTCGCCGAAAGTCCACGTCTCGCTCTCGGGCTTTTCCCAGCGCACCCTCGCACGCTTCCACAGGTCCGGATCCTCGCGCACCGTCTCGACCGCCGCCGCCTTCTGCCGCTCCCCGAGCGACGCGTGAACCTCCCGCAGGTCGCGGCTCGCACACAATTCGCGCCCCTCGTCGTCCACCACCCGCACCCGTACGCACAGGTGCGGCGGAAGCGGCTTGTCGTTCCACACCTTCGGATCGAACGAGAGCCCGAAGCGCTCCTTCAGATGCCGGCCAAGCAGCTCGGTCAGCGTGTCCGCATGGCCTCGCAGGCGCGCATACGACTCCACCGCCGCGACGACCGAAGGCACCGTCTCGGCAAACGGAATGAACGCACGGCGCAGGTCCTTCGGCAGGGCCCGCAGATAGTGTTCCACCTTCTCGGCAACGTGCCCAGGCACCGCCCAGTCCAGCGACGCGGGCGTCAGCGCTCCGGCGTCGCGCACGTTCACGTCCAGCGTCACGCCATCGTCCTCCTGCCCCGGCTTGTACGCATACGCCAGGGGAATCACGCGGTTCTCTACGGGCAGCGTCTCCGGAAAGGCCTCGGCGTCGTGCCTGAGCGACTCCGGGTCGCGCAGGTCCTCGGGCTCGATCATCAGGAAATGCGGCTCGGCGCCGCGGCGACGCCTGACCAGGTCGATCAGCTCGGGCACGGACGACACGCCGTCGGTGCCCGGCTCGGGCGCGCCCCCGGGCATCAGGTGCTCCGCGTAGAAACGCCGGAGCGCCTCGTCGAGGTTCAGATAACCCGCGTCGCGCAGGCGCGTGAGCGAAAATTCGATGCGCTCCCGGACCTTTCGGTTATGCGCGAGAAATTCGAGCGGCCATGTGATCGTGTCGTTCACCAGCCCCTCCCGGATGAAGAGGTCGGTCGCAGCCACCGGATCGATCTTCCCGTAGCCGACGGCCCGCGTCTCCAGTTCCAGTCCGTACAGGCGTGTGCGCTGCCGCACCATCACGCGGCCCGCCTCGGCGTTCCAGAACGGCTCGCTGTGGCTGACCCTGAGCAGGTGCCGGCCCAGGTCGACCACCCAGCGCGGGTCGAGCTTCGCGCAGGTGCGCGCATAGACGCGAGAGGTCTCGACGATCTCAGAGGCCACAATCCAGCGCGGCACGCGCGGACCCTTGTCGCGCGCGGCGCCCTCCTCGCGCGGCGCCGACCGGCGCTTGTCGTCCTTCGGGAACAGCACCGAGCCCGGGAACAGCGCCACCTTGCGGTCGTTGGTGGCCTTGTACGCCTTGGCCTCCTCGTCATAGACCGCGATGTTGCCGAGCAGACCCGCGAGGACGCTCCGGTGGATCGCGCGATAGGCCGCCGAGCCGTACCCCATCGAGCGCTCAAGCTCCTCGGCCTCCTTCGCCCCGCGCCCCACGCGGCGCGCCTGGCCGGCCTCGCCCTCCTCGCGCCGGACGGGCGCGTTCGTGCGCACCGAGCTCATGCGAAACTCATCCCGCTCGCGCAACACGTCCACCAGCTGGCTGTGGATGTCTCGCCACTCGCGCATGCGCACGTAGCTCAGGAAGTGATCGTGGCAGAAGCGCCTCAGTCGCGCCTGCGACAGTCGGTCGAACTGCTCGTGGTAGGTCTCCCAGATGTTGAGCAGCGTGAGAAAATCCGAGTCCGGATGCGCGAAACGCCGGTGGGCCGCGTCCGCGGCGGCCTGCTTGTCGAGCGGACGCTCCCGCGGGTCCTGGATCGACAGGCCCGACGCGATCGCCAGCACCTCCTGCAGGCAGTTCTCGGAGCGGGCCTGCAGGATCATGCGGCCCACGGTGGGATCCACTGGAAGCCGCGCGAGCTCGCGCCCGATGTCGGTCAGCGCGATCGTCGGCAGGTCCGCTCCGCCGTCCCCTGCCGCCGGCCGCGTCTCCGGAGCCAGCGCCCCCAACTCCTCCAGCAGCGCATAACCCGAGCGCACCGCCTTGGGCGCGGGTGGGTTGATGAACGGGAAGCGCTCGATGTCGCCCAGGCCGAAGGCCTTCAGGCGAAGGATGACGTCCGCGAGATTGGCGCGCTGGATCTCAGGCTGGGTGAAACGCGGGCGCCCTTCGTAATCATCCTCGGAATACAGCCGGATGCACAGGCCCTCGGCGACGCGCCCCGCGCGGCCCTTGCGCTGGTCGGCGCTCGACTGGGAGATCGGCTCGATCGGCAGGCGCCGCGTGCGCGCGGTCGGCGCATAGCGGCTCATGCGCACCAGGCCCGTATCGATCACGACGCGAATGCCCGGGATCGTGAGCGAGGTCTCCGCGATGTTGGTCGCCACGATGATCTTCCTGCGCTGGCTCGGGGCGAACACGCGCTGCTGCTCGGCGTTTGACAAGCGGCCGAACAACGGCACGAGATCGGCGCGGGCGCGGCGCGCGGACAGCTCGCCCTCGAGCAGGTCGCAGGTCTCGCGGATGTCACGCTCGCTCGGCATGAAGATCAGGATGTCGCCCTGGCGACCCTCGTCGAAGACGCGCCGCACCGCCTCGACCGCGCCGTCCACGTAGTGCAGCGCCTCGGCGCGCATCGAGCGCGCGTCCGACTCCTCCTGCCCGGCCTCGTCCGACTCCTCAACGTAGTCGCTGCCGAGCACGTCGAGCGGGAGATAGGCCGTTTCGACCGGATAGGTCCGGCCCGATACCTGGATCACGGGCGCCCCGTCGAAGGCCTCGCTGAAGGCCTGGGTGTCGATCGTGGCCGAGGTGATGATGATGCGAAGGTCCCGGCGCCGGTGGCGGAGCTGCCGGAGATGCCCCAGCAGGAAATCGATGTTCAGCGAGCGCTCGTGCGCCTCATCGACGATGATCGTGTCGTACCCACGCAGCATCGGGTCGCCCTGCACCTCCGCAAGCAGCATGCCATCGGTGAGAAATTTCACGACGGTGGCATTGGAGGTCTGGTCGCTGAACCGGACCTTGCAGCCCACTTCGCGCCCCCACTCCACACCGAGTTCCTCGGCCACGCGCCGCGAGATCGACAGCGCGGCGACGCGCCGCGGCTGGGTGCAGGCGATGCGCCCGCGCACTCCACGCCCCGCCGCCAGGCACATCTTCGGAATCTGCGTCGTTTTTCCCGAACCCGTCTCGCCCGCAAGGATCACCACGGGATGCTGCGCAATCGCGGCCACGATCTCATCCGCCCGGGCGCTGATCGGCAGGTCCGGAGGAAATTCGATGCGGAATGGAAAATTGGGGGAGGGCATCAGCCTGGTTGAAGGGCGGTGGTCAGGTTTCAGAGGTCAGAGACCAGATATCAGAAGTCAGAGGTTGGAGGTTGGAGGCAGGGCAGAGCCTTTTGGCTAAATACCGCATTTGAACCACAGAGACGCAGAGGACACAGAGGAAGGCAATTAGAGGGAAGTCTCAGTTCCATGCCCATTCACCCTCGAGGCGAACCTCGGTTCAGCCCATCGCTCTGATTTCCGGCTCTGTGGCCTCCCTCTGTCCGCCGAAGCCTTGGCGAAGGAGGATGTGCTTCACCTCCAACTGCGTTCGTCAGGTTCAGTCCTTTCACTTCCGGCATTGGTTTCAGTTTTTGGATTCGGCGATCCGCGGGAGCCCCAAGGTCGACCAGTTGGGCGGGGCTCGTCAAACCCGCGTCGGCGAGAAGCCGTGGGAAAGGTTGTCTTTTCGCGGAGAATTGCGCCACTTAGCCGGATGCAGCGGCCCGCACACAACACGCCAATCCTCGCACTCGCCCGGATGCACAAGCTCGCCCGACGCGAGGGCACCGTGCTGCTGGTGATCGCCGGGACCTTCGCCATGCTCTCGGCCATTGCGAAGGACGCGCCCGGGGCCATCGCGGGTGTCGCCGCCTCCGGGACCGCCGTACTGGAGCTGCACGGCGCCACCCTGCTCGCCGCCTGCCGGCGCAGCAACCGTCGCTTCCTCGTCGCCAGCCAGCTCACGCTGCTGGCCACGGTCCTCGTCTACTGCGCCTGGCGCACCACCCACCCCGACCTCGAGCGTATCCAACCCTTCCTGACGACCGACATGAAGGCCTCGATCGCCCAGCTCGGCCTGACGGTCAACCAGTTCCTCCTGCTCACCAACCGCCTCACCTACGCGCTCGTGGCGGCCGTGACCCTGCTCTACCAGGGGGGCATGGCCTGCCATTACTATTTCAAGCAGCGCGCCTTCGCCAACGTCTTGACCAGGGATTGAGGAACGCGGAACATCCCATCCGACTCGCAGCCGCCGGCCCCCCGCGGCCACACCGCCATGGCGCACCCCAGCGCATGTCTCCCCCGCCCCCCGGGCCTCCTGCTCGCCGCAACCGGCGTCGGGCGCGAATCCTTAGCGGCTCACACGATTTTTAAGTCCCTATTATCAGGCATCTTCGGATGGCTTCGGCCGCAAATCTGCAACTTTGCGGCGCCCGGCGGGGTTCTGGGAGACAACGATGATACTCCCGTGCACACCGAACCCGCGGGTCTGACTTCCCCGCCAGATTTCACCGATTTCATGCGCCGCTACCAAAACATGGTCTTCAGCACCGCCGCACGCCTGGTGGGAAACGACACCCAGGCGGAAGACATCGCGCAGGAAGTCTTCATCAAGGCCTACGACCACTGGGACAACCTGAGCACGAGCCCCGCGGCGGGCGGCTGGCTGCGCACGGTGGCCACCAACCTGTCGCTCAACCACCTGCAGCGCTACCGCAAGCGCTGGCGCTTCTTCTCGGAGTTCCGGCGAAACGATGACGACGGCGACGACGCCGAGCCCGTCGAGTTCGCCGCGCCCGACACCTTTTTCGAGGATATGAACACCTCGGACCGCCGCGCCTGGGTCGAGTCCGCCCTCGAGCAGCTTCCCGAGCACCAGCGCGTCCCCCTGGTCCTTTTCCATTTCGAAGACCTGCCCTACGACGAGATCGCCCGCCGGCTCGGCGTCTCGCTGGCCAAGGTCAAGACCGACATCCTGCGCGGGCGCGCCGCCCTCGCAAAAACGCTCTCACGCGGCGCCGGCCGCGAGCAGTTCGCCTGAAACCCTTTTCCCCTATTCTTTCCATGAATCCGAACGACGAACAGAAGCTGGAGACCCTCATCCACCAGACTCTTCGTTCCCTCCCGGAACGCCAGGCGCCTCGCACGCTGGAGCTGCGCGTCCTCAATTCCATCGCCGCGCGCAGGACCCTGCCCTGGTGGCGCCAGTCCTACACCCACTGGCCGATGCCCGCGCGCCTCGGCTTCGCGGGCGCTTCCGTCGCGCTGGCCGCCGCCATCCTCGTGTACGGCTCGCTGGGCGTCGCCGGGCTGGCCCGGATGTTCGGTGCCCTGTGCTCCTGCGTGCTCCCGCTGAAGGCCGTCCTCGGCGCCGCGGGCTCCTTCGGCCACCTCGCCACCACCCTCTTCGACCGCATCCCCGCCCTCTACCTCTACGGAGGCCTGGGCGCGATCGTGCTCTTCTACGTCGCGCTCTTCGGCCTGGGAACCACCGCCTACCGCGCGTTCATCGCCAACCGCTGAACCCTACCCCTCCCGTCATGTATCCGATTTCCCGCTTCATCCGCCACCTGGCCGCCCCGGTCGCCCTCGCGGCCCTCCTCGCCTGCGGCGCTCGCGCCGGCGACGAACCCGCCGCGCCGCAGCCCGCGCCCACCCAGCCAACCTCCGCGGCACCCGCCGCGCCAGCAGCCGCGCCCGCCGAAAAGACCTCCCCGGCCGCCGCTCCGGCCACACAGCCACCCGCAGCCGCCCCGGCCGCTCAGCCTGCCACCAGCCAGATGCGCGACCTGACCGCAACCGAAGAGACCGAGCGCGCCGAAAAACCCGAACAGCCCGAGATTCCCGAACAGGCCGAACGACCCGAAAAGCCGGAAAAGCCCGAGCGGGCCGAACGCAACGTCCATCGCGACGAGGTCTCCCAGTTCTCCGACGCCATCGTGCCCGCGGACTCCATCCGCAACCAGGCCGTCGCCGTTGCCGGAAACCTCACGGTCGACGGCGAGGTGCTCCACGACGCGGTCGCCATCGGCGGCGTCAACCTCGTCCGCGGCTCCGTCGGACACGACACGGTCGTCGTCGGCGGCACCAGCATCATCACCGGCAAGACCGGACACGACGCGGTCGCCGTCTTCTCCGACGTGTACCTCAACGGCAGCGTCGGACACGACCTCGTGGTCGTCTTCGGCGACGTCCACCTGGGACCCAAGGCCCATATCGGCGGACAGAAGGTCATCGTCGTCGGACGCCAGATCTACTCCGACGGAAAGGAGATGGACCGCTTCCTCAGCGCCAATTTCAAGGCCACCTTCCCGTCCCTGGGCGGCATCGGGAAATGGGTCCGCGAGTGCCTGCTCAAAGGCCGCCTGCTCGCCTTTCAGTCCGGCATCGGCTTCGCCTGGACGTTCGCCGCCGCCAATCTGTTCCTCTATTTCCTGATCGCCCTGCTGTTCCCCAAGGGCGTCGAACGCTGCGTCACCACCGTCGAGGAGTCGCCCGGCATGTCCCTGGTGGCCTTCTTCCTGACTCTGCTGCTGCTGCCCTTCGTCCTGGTCATCCTGGCCATCACCGGCATCGGCGCGATCATCGACGTCATCCTCCTCGCCAGTCTCTTCATCGCGATGCGCTTCGGGCGCGCGGTGATGCACGCCTGGGCGGGCCGGTTCGTGACCCGCTACCTCCCGAAGGGGCCGCTCACGCACGTGGCCTTCTCGGTGCTCATCGGTGGCGTCCTCATCGCCCTGCTCTACTGCACGCCCTTCATCGGCCTGATGGTCAACACCGTGATCGGCTTCTTCGGCCTGGGCGCCGTCGTGCTGACGATCGTTCAGAAGATGAGTCGCGACCGGAAAGCGGCCGCGGCAGCCACGCCGGGTGCGGTTCCCCCAGTGCCGCCGCCTCCGGTGAGCCCGACTCCCGCTCCGTCAGCCCCGCTCGCCGCGGTTGCCGAGCCCGTTGTGAGCACAGCTCCCGCCTCCGCTGCGCCGTCCGAACCCGCCGTACCTGCCGCTCCGAGCGAACCGGCCGTGACGCTCGCGGCGCCGCCCCCGCCCATGCTCCCGCCGCCTGCGCCGGTGCCGCCCAAGACCGATACGACTGCCGCCGAACGGCTCGCCGCACTCTCCTACCCCCGCGCCACATTCTTCCAGCGCATGGGCGCCCTGTTGATCGACGTGGTGCTGATCGCGGTCGTGGCCGCAGTCCTGCTCCCGCACTTCCTCTTCCCCGGCTCCGGCCCGGGCCGGCTCCTGCTCTGCATGGCGACCTACGGCGCGATCTTCTGGCAGCTCAAGGGCACCACGATCGGCGGCGTCATCCTCCGGCTCCAGGTCGTGCGCGCCGACGGCAGGCCGCTCGACTGGACCACCTCCATCGTCCGCGGACTCGGCTGCCTGCTCTCGGCGGTGTTCGCCGGGCTGGGTTTCTTCTGGATCGCCATCGATCCCAACCGCGAAGCCTGGCACGACAAGATCGCCGGCACGATCGTCGTGCGCACGCCCACCCAGCGTCCGCTGGTCTGACCGGGCGCCGTATCCGGAAGGCGGGTGCACCCGCTGCTCGCCCCCCGCCCGAACGACGGGGGGCGCCGCATTGACAAGCCGGCGGCGCCGTCGAAGCTTGGGCGCAAAGCCGCGCCATGGACGCCCCCCGCCCCGTCGGTGTTCGCATCGCCAACCTCCACAAACGCTACGGCGGCACCGAGGCCCTCCGTGGGCTGAACCTCGAGGTCCACCCGGGCGAGATCTTCGGTCTTCTCGGTCCGAACGGCGCCGGAAAGACCACCGCGCTCGAATGCTTGCTCGGCCTGCGCACGCCCGACTCAGGCACCATTGAGATCGGCGGCCTCGACGCCCGCCGCCACCCGCGCGACGTCCGCGCACAAGTCGGCGCCCTGCTCCAGGACGCGGCGCTCCAGGACAAGATCACCCCCCGCGAGGCCATCGCCCTGTTCGCGTCGTTCTACCGCAATGCAGGCGACGTCGACACGCTGCTCGACCGCTTCGGCCTGCGCGAAAAGGCCTCGGCCCGCTTCGAAACGCTCTCGGGCGGGCAGCGCCGGCGTCTCTTCCTCGCCCTCACCTTCGCCAACCGCCCCCGCCTCATCGTCCTCGACGAACCCACCTCCGGGCTCGACCCGCGCGGGCGACGCGAACTTCACGACCTCATCCGTTCGCTCCGGGACGCCGGCTGCACCGTGCTTCTCAGCACCCACGACCTCCCCGAGGCCGAATCGCTGTGCGACCGCGTGACAATCCTCCACGAGGGCCGTGTGATCGCGGACTCCCCTCCGGCGACCCTCGTGGGCTCAGTTGAATCCGCTGGGCGGATACGGTTCTCGGCCGTCCCCCCGCCCACGGAGGCGGCCTGCGCCGCACTGCCCGGCGTGACCCGCGCACAGGCGTCCGGCGGCGAATTCGTCCTGCATTCTGGCGACATCCACCGCAGCTCCGTTGCGCTCATGGCCCTGCTCGAACGCGACGGCTCGCGCCTCACGGCGATGGAGGTCCTGCGGCCCACGCTCGAGGACGTGTTCCTGCGGCTCACGGGTCGTCCCTGGCCCGACGAGCCCCCTCAGGCCGGCGAAGGAGGGCGGCTGCCATGAACTCCGGTCCGCTTCGCCACTTCGTCCTGGTGCTCCGGCTCAACCTGAGGAGCCTGCAGGCGCTCATCTACGGCTACGCGGTGCCCCTGCTCTTCCTGCTGGCTTTCGGCGCGGTGTTCCGCGACGACACCCCCGCACTCCGGCACGAGATGGGGCAGATCTTCGTGATCACCATCCTCGGAGGCGCCTGCTTCGGCCTGCCGACCGGGCTCGTCGCCGAGCGCGAGCGCGGCGTGTGGCGGCGGTACCGGCTGCTGCCCACGCCCACGGCGGTGCTCGTGCTCGGGACGCTCGCCGCCCGGCTCGTGATCGTGGCCTCGGCCCTCGCGATGCAGGCCGCGCTCGCGCATGCCGTCTTCGGCACGCCCTGGCCCGTTCATCCGCTCCAGACCGCCGCCGCTGCCTTGGCGGTCACCACCAGCTTCCTCGGACTGGGCCTGCTCATCGCCGCGCTCGCCAACGACGTGCCCGCAGTCCAGGCGTTGGGCCAGTGCCTCTTCCTTCCGATGATCCTTGTCGGCGGCGTCGGCGTGCCGCTGTCCGTGCTGCCCGACTTCGCCCAGCGGATCGCCGGGTTCATGCCGGGGCGCTATGCGGTGCACGCGCTCCAGCAGGCCTATGCCTCCGCACCCGGACTTCGAGGCACCGGCTTCGACTTCCTCGTGCTCGCCGTCATCGGCACGGCCGCCGCCCTGGCAGGCAGCCTGCTGTTCCGCTGGGAAGCGGGCCACCGCATCCCCCGTGCCGCACGGCTGTGGGTTCCCGTCGCGCTCGGCTCATGGCTGGTCGTGGGAAGCGTGGCCGGGATCACCGGACGCCTCCGGCCCCTGCCGACCACCGGCGACGACTTTGCGGCCGTCACCGCGGCGGACATCGCGGGCATGGACTACAGCGATTTACCCGGCGACCAGGAACTCGCCGGCCGGCTCGACCCGCCGTTCACCACACTCGAGCAGAACGCCCGCATCGCGCCGTTTGTGGCCCGCCTCCGCGCCTGGTCGCCCGGCACCGGTGACGACAGCCCCCAGGCCGTCCGGAGCCTGGTCTGCGTCGCCGCGGTGGCCGACATCAGCGCCGACCCCCGCGAGGGCCGGATCGCACGCGCCGTGTACGACTGCCTCCTCTCCCGCTTTCCCCGCGATTTCCTCGCCCGCGCGCTGGCCTGGGTCGCCCTGTATCCACACGACGGGCACGTCTACAACACGATCCCCGCCCTCGGCCTGGACCGGCGCCCGGCCCCCGACCTCGTCCGCAGCCGCTGCGTCGTCTATGCGAAGAAGTACCTCGGTCGAATCGAGGGGAAGCTCCACGACTGACCGAACCTGACTTGCACCGGGGCAGGTCCCGCTGCATCATCCGCCACCCCCCGTCCCCCGATGCCCGCCCCACGCAGACTCACGCCACGCCCCCTCCTCGCGCTGTCTGCCGCCGGCCTGCTCGCCCTGCTCTCGGGCTGCAACCGCGGCGCTGCGCCCGACACCGCCACCGTCGCCGCGGAAGCGCCCCAGGTCGACGACCTCGGATACATGGCCGCCACCCCCATCGGACACGCCCCGTCCGGCTACCCTTGGATCGCCAACCTCAAGTGCGTCGACCTCGACCAGGACGGGCTCGAGGACATCGTCTTCTGCGAGGCTAAGGAAAACAAGGTCATCTGGCTGCGGCAGCTTCCCGGCGGCAAGTTCGAGGAACACGTGCTCGCCGACGACCTTCGCGCACCGGTCCACGTCCAGCCGGTCATGGGCTTCAGCCACCCCGGCCGCATCGACCTGCTCGTTGCGAGCATGGGCGAGGTCTTCCCCAACAACGACAAGATCGGCACCATCTACATCCTCGAGAACGACGGCCACGAGCACTTCATCAAGCACATGATCATCGACCACGTCGCGCGAGTCACCGACGTGCAGGCCGGGGACTTCAACGAAGACGGCCAGCTCGACCTCGCTGTCGGGCAGTTCGGCTACGACCAGGGCGAAATCCGCTGGATGGAGCGCACCGGCCCCTGGAGCTTCAAGAGCCATAATCTCCTCAACCTGTCGGGCACCATCAACGTCTGCGTGGCCGATTTCACCGGACACGGGCACCAGGATATCGCAGCCCTCGTCTCCCAGGAGTGGGAGGAGGTCTTCCTGTTCACCAACGACGGGCACGGCAACTTCACCAGCAAGGTCATCTTCGGATCCACCAACGAGGATTTCGCCAGCAGCAACCTCAGTCTCTGCGATCTCAACCAGGACGGACGCCCCGACCTGCTCTACAGCAACGGCGACGGCTTCGGCCCCTCGCCGGTGCCCGGTCCGCGCCCCTGGCACGGCGTGCAGTGGCTCGAGAATCTCGGCAATGGCAACTTCCGCTTTCATCGCATCGGCTACCTGGCGGGCGCCTACAGCCCCATCGCGGTCGACCTGGATGGCGACGGGAAGATCGACGTCGTCGCCGTCTCGGCCTTCAACGAATGGGAGAAGCCGACGGCCACCTCCATGGTCTGGTTCCGCAACGACGGCAACGAGCACTTCACCCCGCACGTGCTCGCCTATAATCCGACCCACCTGCTCACGGTCGACGCCGGCACCTTCGACAAGTCCGGCCTGCCATCGCTCGTGACCGGAGCCTTCTTCGGCAACCCGCCCTACGACCGCATCAGCCGCATCCTGCTGTGGCGGCACACCGGCGCCAAACCCGTTCCGGACCGCCCCTCGCCAGCGCCCTGAACACGCCCTTCCTCCGATGAAACGCTCCCGCCTCATCTGGATCCTCTCCGCCGTCCTCGTGCTCGCCGCCGCCGGCGGCGGATACGCATGGTGGCGCACCGACCAGCTCAACCGCGCCATCACAGCCGCCCTACCGCCCCAGCCCGACCTCCGCGGATGGAACCAGGAGCTCAAGGACCGCATCGCCGGCTGCGAACAGCGCGCCCGCCACGGCCCGGACAGGCTCCAGGCGCTCGAGGAGCTCAGCCGCCTGTATCACGCGAATGGATTCTACCCTGAGGCGAGCCGCTGCTACCAGGCCCTGATCCGCCTCGACGCCTCCAACCCGATCTGGGCCCACCGCCTTGCCACCCTGCTAGCGCAGTACGGCGACCTTGCCCACGCCATCCCTCTGTGGCGCTGGGTCGTGAAGAACGCCCCGCAGCACATCCAGGCCGCTATCCGCCTGGGTGACGCACTGCTCAAGGACAACCACCTCACCGAAGCCGACGAGGTCTACAAGCGGGCCCTCGCGCGCGACCCGGGCAACCCGTATGCGCAGCTCGGCCTGGCGCGGGTCGAGATGGCCCGTGGCAACTGGACCGGTGCTCGCACCATGCTCGAGTCGGCGGCCGGCGCCACCAACTACGCGATCGGCGGCGACCTGCTCGTGACCGTGTACGAACACCTCGGCCTGACCGAGCGCGCCACCGCATTGCGCGCCGTCACCAAGGCCTCTGGCGCCTTTTACGACATCCCCGACCCCTGGTTGGACGACCTGTATTCGGACTGCTACGACGTTTACAGGCTGATCATCTACTCCGGCACCGCGGACCACAGCGGCGACCTCAAGACCGCCCTCCTCATCGCCCAGCGTGCAGTGGCTCTCGGCCCCAATGATGGCCACGCCCAGTTCAATCTCGGGACTCTCTACCAGCAGGCCGGCGAACCGCTCAAGGCCATGGCGGCGATGAAGCAGTGCATCGCCGTGCTGCCCAGCTTCTCCGACGCCTGGTACCAGCTCTTCGCCCTCCAGCGCAGCCAGGGGGACTCCGCCAACGCCATCCACACGCTGATGGCGGGCCTGCAGGCCTGCCCAGACTCGCCGGGCCTGCACCTCGAGCTCGGACGACTCCTCGCCCAGGCCGGCCAGAACGACCAGGCCATCGCCCAGTTCAACCTCGCCGCCAAGCTGCGGCCCCAGGAGCCCGACGCCCAGCTCGATCTGGCTGCCCTCTATTTCAAGCTCAACGAGGTCGACAAGGGCTATGCCGAGCTCCACGCCGCCATCGAGGCCGAGCCCGGCCATCCCGGCGCCCTCACCTCGCTGGCCATGGCCTCGATCAAGCTCGGGCACGAAGCCGAGGCGATCAAGTGGCTGCGCCACATCGCCTATCAGCCCCGCGTGCGTCCCGAGGACCGCCAGGCGCTCGACCAGGCCTTCGTCCAGCAGTTCGGCCATCCACCCGACATCGGGCCGCTTCAGTAGCGCATCGTGGCCTCCACCGCCCAAGTCCGCGGATCCCCCGGTGATCCGTGGCCCGTGCCGGGCGAGATCAGCCTGTAATACCGCACATCGGTCAGGTTGTCCCCGAGCACGGCCACGCGCCACCGGCCCACGTCGTAACCCGCGCGCGCCGACACCAGCGCCCGTGCCCGCTGCCCGAACTGCAGGTCCTCCGCCTCCGTATAATAGGTCCGGCCTGTCGCCACCAGCCCCGCGCCGACAAACCAGCCACCGGCCGGGCGATAATCGATCGAGAGGCTTCCGTTGAACGGCGCGACATAGGGCGGGGTCTTCCCCGAGTACGAGATGCCGGTGTAGGGATCCGTGAAGCGCTGGAGCCGAGCCTGCGTCACGCCCGCCGCCGCAGACACGCTCAAGCCCGCCACCGGCTTCCAGGCAAGCTCCAGCTCCGCCCCCAGCGTCCGCGCCCTCGGCGCGTTCACCACCAGGTAGTCGTCCGAGATCGAATGCGTCGCGAACGAGCGCTCGATCTGGTATCCTGAGATTTCATACGCAAACCCGCGGATCGTCGCCTCGAGCGCGCCGTTCGCGCTTCGCACACGCCCTCCCGCCTGCCCGCCCCAGCTCCGCTCCGGACCGAAGGCCGCCAGCGCACGGTTCCCGGTGAAGCCTGAGTATCCGCCTGGCTTATACCCCGCCTCCGCGGTCGCGAAGAGCTCGGTCCGGGCCGAGGGGGAATACCGCAGGGTCGCCTTCGGCAGCAGCGCCGAGGAGCGCTCCGCCAGCCCGAAGGCGTCGACCAGCGGCGCCTGCTGGGTGCGCTGCAGGGTCTTGCGCACGGTCTCGACGCGCAATCCCAGCCCCGCGCGAAGGCCCGGCGCAACCTCGCGCTCCGCCTGGCCGTAGGCCGCAAGCTCCCGGCCGTCGATCACGTAGTCGGACTGCTCCATCACATACGGGCCGAAGGCGCGCCGGAAGGCGCCCTCCGTGCGGTTTCCCGAGACAAAGGCCCCCGCCTGCCACGTCACCGCGGCCCCCTTCGCCGATCCGAACCGAAGCTCCTCGTTGACCGCGCGCTGGTGCACGGTCGCGTCGTTCAACAGCTCCGCCGGACCAAAGTCCAGGACCTCCCGGTACGGCCCCATGCGCCAGTCATTGAAACTCGTCGTCGCGCTCACGCGCCCCCAAGGCGCGTCCGTCGACGCGGTGAGTCCGAGGTTCGCGGCGTCGATGTGCGTCTCCCCCGCCGCCGCGCGCGCCACCGAAAACCAGGGGCCGCCCAGCGGAACCAACGGTTGCTCACCGTCCCGCGCGCGCCAGACGTCTGCCACCAGGCTCAGCTCCAAGGCGCCGGCACCCGGTTTCACGCTCACCCGCGCAAGGCCGGTGCTCGTCTCGCGGCCGTCGATCCTCCGCCCCAGCACGGTGTCCTGGAGAAATCCATCCTGTTTGCGATACGCCGCGGACGCCCAGGCGCTCACCGCCCCGGCCGCTCCGGCCACGCTCGCCGAGACCGCACGAAGTCCGTCGCTGCCGGCCGACGTTCCCAGCCTGCCGCCCGAGGGCGCCGCAGGGGTCAGCAGCTGAAGCACGCCCGCGGATCCGGCCGCACCGAAGAGCGTCCCCTGGCCGGGACCGCGATGCAGCTCGACCGACGCGATCCCGGGCAGCTCCGTGGGCGAAGTGAAGGTGCTTCCGAGTGGAACCTCGTCCAGGTACACGGTCACCGCGGGATCGCCGAAGATCGGCGTGTTGGTGAATCCCCGCAGCGCCAGAGTGTCGTTGAACGAGCCGACCCCGCTCGTCGACAGGTCCAGGTTCGCAAACCCGGACGCCACACCGGAGATCGTCGCCCCCGAAACGGGGGCCGCAGCCGCCGCGTCGACACTGCTCGTTGCCACCGATCCGCCCGGCACGGGCGTCCCCTCGACCACCACGGGAGCCGCCGACACGGGCGGCTCCTCGGCGGGAGCGGCGCCCGCGAGAGGCGCCGCAAACAGGGCGATGACCAACAGGAAAACGACAGGGGCTTTCATTTCAGGGTGTGCCCGGACGGAGTCCCGGCGCGGCAACCTCCGGGTCGGCACGCCGGGCCGGCTGATGCCCGGGGCCTCCTACTGTTCAGGACCGCCCGCGGTTTTCAATCCCGCTCCGCCCCCCGCCTACTGCTTCGCCGGAGGCGCGGCCTTCAGGTTGATCTTCCAGCGGACGCGCCCATAAATGCCGCGGTCAGGCTCCACCCCCTGCTCGTCCCGGGAGCGGAAACCCAGTTCGCACTGCCACTTGCCGGGCAGGCCCCAGCGCTCGCTGCGCTCCATCGGGATGTCCCACAACCCGCCCACCACGTAGGTGTTCGCCACGTGCGATCCGACGTGCTCGTCGATCAGCTGCAGTCCGTATTCCACGAACACGCCGTATTGGGACGGTTTATACAACAGGCCCGGCGCCACCTCGAAGATGTTCTTCTTGATCACGCCCGCCGGGATCGCGTTGTGAAACGGCGTGTGCAGGGAGCGGTCGTAGCTGACCGTGGTGAAAAACGTCGTGTGCGGCAGCTCCGTGAGCTCGCGCGACGCGGTCACGTACGGCTTCACATGGGTGTAGTGGTCGATGAGGCTCACCGGAGGGTTGCCCAGCGGAGCCAGAGCCTCCACGCCATAGGTCACCTTGGTGAAATAGAATCCCCTCGGAGAGACGGTGTACCGCGCGCCGAGCTTCGCCATGCCGAGGCCCCACCGGCGGTCGGGCCCGCCCATGAATGGATTCGGCACGATCGGGGTCAGGCCGGAATAGACCTCCAGCGCGTTGCTCACGCCGTAGCGGACCTCGAAGGGGAACTGTGCGTAATCCCTGCGGAAAAAATCGCCCAGCTTCGGCTCGAAACTGAAGAGCAGGTTCTTGCGTGCCGTGCCGCCGGGGAGGCGCACGTCGAGGAATTCATTCATGCGGAGCGATTCCTGCTGGAAACGCTGGGTGACCAGCTCCGAGGTCCTCACGATCGCGTTCGCCGCCGTCGCCACCGGCTTGAGCGCGGCGCGCACCGTCTCGTCCCGGATGAACGGCTGCTTCTCCTTTTCGGGCGCCTTGGATTTCGTCTTCGAATCGCCCGCATCCGCCCACGCCGACGACCCGCAGCACGCGATCGCCGCGATCGTCAGAGCGAACAGCCTGGTCCGGAAATCCTGCATCACGGTCCCGACCTTGCGCCGCGAACGCGTCGTGGCAAGGGCGTAAACCCGACTGGTTTGCGGTAGGCTTGAGGAGTGGGCTGCAGCGTTCATGACAGTGGGGCTCGGGTCGCCCAGAGGCGGCCGCCGATCCCCTAAAAACACTCCGTGCGCGACGCAGTTCCCTGAAAACAGGAATCCCGGACTGCTCGCGCAATCCGGGACTCTCCGATGAAAAAAGGACGAACGGCTCGTCCTCGCTAAAGGGTCAGTGTTTGACGGCGGCCTTGGGCCCCTTGGCCTGGCCAATCGCCGCCAGCATCTCCGAGAACCACGGCGTGTCGATGTCAAAGGGTTTTCCACCCTTGATTCGCGGGAATTCGATCGCGCGCAACACGCCACCCTTGTCCTCGTCGTGGCCGATGACACCGCTTTCGCGGCGCAGGGCGCACTCCACGGCCAGGTCGACGCAGCTCTTGATGAGCGTCAGGTCCTGCTGGTTGGCCGCGGCGGCGCGGGCATAGTAGCCGCTCTTCTGAATGAGCGTCTTCTCGGCGCCGACCATCTTGGCAAACTGTTCGCCGAACCATTTGCCGGGATTCACCGCGTCGAGCTTGATGTGTCCGAAGGCATCGCGGGGCACCTCCTGGCCCTTCGACTGCATCTCGGCGACGATCGCCTCGACGCCCGCGCCCTCGCTGATGAAGATGTTCACGTTGTCGACGCGGTCCATCAGCGCTTTCAACCGGGCTGCCTCCGCGGCGAGGTCGACCTGCATTTCGGGAATGTACACGCCGTGCACGTCGAGATTAGCGCGGCTCAGTCCGAGGCCCGGCACATAGCCCTGCCGGTCGAGCATGCTGCGGTAGTAGCGGGCCGTCGCCGCCGTCAGCCAGCCGCAGTTGCGGCCCATCACCTCGTGCACAATCAGCATGCGCGGATTGGCACCGCTCTCGGCCACGACGTTCTGGAAATAACGCGCGCCCTGCTCCGCCGCCGTGTAGGCGCCGAGCGACTGGCGGATCGGATACACATCGTTGTCGATCGTCTTGGGAAGGCCGATGACCGTGAGGCCATAGTTGTTCTTCGCCAGGAAGGCCGCCAGGTCCGCCGCAGCGGTGTTCGTGTCGTCGCCGCCAATCGTATGCAGCACGTCCACGCCGTCCTTCACGAGCTGGTCGGCCGCGACCTTCTGGGGATCCTGCCCCTCCTTCACGAGGCCGCGCTTCACGCAGTCCTTCACGTTTGTGAGCTTGACGCGGCTGTTGCCGATCGGGCTGCCGCCGTAGGAGTGCAGCACCGCGGCATTCGCGCGCTCCGCCGGGCCGACCTTGTAGCTGTCGCCCAGCAGCAGGCCTTTGTAGCCGCCGTGGTAGCAGATGATCTCGATGTCGGGCGCGATCTCGGTGTAGCGCTCGATCAGCCCGCCAACGGCGGAGCTCAGGCACGGCGCGAGACCGCCGGCGGTGAGAAGTGCGACTTTCCTGGGACGTACGGGAGTGCTCATAGGGGAATACGAAATCGCCTCACCTTAGCGAATCCCCAGCCGGGATTGTCGAGCGTCGATTGGTCCCACGCCTTGCCAAAACGTCCGCAGGATTTGCCCTGATGGCCTAATATCCGAGCAAGGCATAGCTTCCGCCCTTGTCAGCCGAGTTTCAGTCGCTACCTACGGCGCACCCATGAAACCACGGTCACTCTTACTCCCCATCCAAATTGCCTCGGCCCTGCTCGCGCTCGGCCTCGGCGCCGTCACCTCGGCTCACGCCCAGTCGGCTCCCCTTCCGCCCGCCCTCCGCGCGGCAGTGATGTCGGGCAACTCCCAGCAGATTGCCCAAGCCATCGCCGTGCTCTCGGGCGGCAATCCGGCGCAGGCCGCAGCCCTGGCCTCCTCCGTCGTCTCCGCCGCCGAGCGACTGGTGGCCACCAATCCCAGGGCCGCGGTCGCCGTCGCACAAGCCGCCGTGCAGGCCATCCAATCCAACGGCGTCCAGTCCGCCGCACCTACCCAAATCCAGTCGGTCCTGACCACTGCCGCCCGCATTTTCGTCAATCCCCAGGTGACCCAGGCCGATCCCGCAGGCGCCGCCGCCCTCGCCACGGCGACCGTGCAGGCCTCCACTGCGACGAACAATCCGGCACTCACCGCCCAGATCGCCACTCAGGCGACGACGACCGCCGAAAGCATCCTTGCATCGAATCCCTCCGCCGCCGTGCAAGTCGCCAGTGCGGCCGTCAACGCCGTCAATTCGACCTCGGTGACCAGCGCGAGCCCCTCGGCCGCGCTGCAGGTTGCCACCACGGCGTCCCGGATCATCGCAAACCCCAGCGCACAGGCGGCCTCGCCGTCAGTGGTGGGGCAGATCGCGTCGGCCGTCGCCACTGTCGCAGCCACTCCTGCCGTCTACCAAACCAGCCCCAGTGCGGCCATTGCTGTCATGAGCAACGCCTACGCCGCCGCAAGTTCCTCCCCGGTCTCCGCCACCGGGCCCAGCGCTCTCGTGAGCGTCACGCAGACCCTGACCCAGGCGCAGGCGAGCAACGGCCTCAATGCCTCCAACTCCTCCAATAGTGCGCAGATCGCTGCCATTCTGAAACCCAGCCCCCAAGGCCAGGCGGGACCCAACACGCAGCCCACGGCGAACCCGGACAGCTCGACGAACCAGCAGAACACGCAAAACCAGCAGAATAACTCGAATCCGACCAACAACAGCGGCACGCCTACGGTCGACCCGACCCAGAGCACCTCTCCGGCCGGCCCCCGCTGAACCCACCGAGCCTCCGGACCTTCTTCGCCACTTCAAACGCCGCCGATCTCACTTCGGCGGCGTTTTTGTATTCCCAGCCTGACCGCGGGTCACCGGCTCAGGCCTCCGTCGATGCGCACAGGAGCACAGCCGGGCCCGTTCCGTCCTTCATCACCTCGCGCTGACGCAGGCTCACGCTGCGATAGCCCACCTGCCAGAGCATGTCGTACAGGCTTCCCAGCGACAGGAAGAACGAGGTGTCCCGCACTCCACTGAGCGGATGCTCCACAGGCTCGGGGTAGAGACGCCCGCGGTAGGTCCCCTCCAGATGTCCGGCTTCGAACTCCGCGCAAAGCACCGTCCACAGCCAGAGCCGCGGAGCCGCCTTGGCGCATCGCGAAAGAAACGCGAAGGGCCAGCGCAGGTGATAAAGCAGGCCGACGCAGTAGATGAAGTCGTACTCCTGCGTGAACGCCACCTGGGGGTCGTCGAGGTCGTCCTGGAAAAACCGAATGTTCCCACATCCACGCAGCGCAGCCAGCCTGCGCGCCCGCTCCAGGCTCCCCTCCCGAACGTCCACCGCCGTCACCTGTGCCTCCGGCAGCTTCAGCGCCATCGCCGTCGTGTGCCCGCCTTCGAAACACCCACACTCGAGAATCCGCGGTGTCGCCAATCGCGAGTCCCGCACCAAATCCACAAACGGCAGCAGGCGGGTGTCGAATTCGGCAAAATACGCGCCTCCATAGTTGCGCCCTTCGTGGACAAAGCCCGTGAACCAGTCTCGGAACTCATCGGCCTCGGGAGCGCAGGCACGGGACGGCAGGGCCAGGGATGGATGAATCAGGCTCATGGGGAAGTGCTGGGTGTCTATCCCCAATGACAACCCACCAACCAAAAACCGCCCGAGTTTTTCGGAGCTGCCGCGTAGCTCCGAAAATAGTGCGGCCCCCGATCGTGGATTCCACGTCGGGGGCCGATTGATTTTCTCAGAAATCGGAGTCGGAGGTCTTCGTTACGACACGAGAACGGCTGTCAGGCCGCCAGCGGGTAGCTGGCCTTGGTCCGCGCAGTCTGACATTCGGCGCGGGCCGCCGGAAGCTTTGGGAGCCAGGTGCGCTCCCGAGGCGTGTAGGCATATACCGTGAGGAGAATGACCCAGGCGACTGCGGCTGCCAGAAAGAGCGTGAGCGAGATGTAGCCGGCTCCGATGGTGAGGAAGAAAGCGCCCAAGGTGGCGCTCGCTGTGCTGGTGAGGATCGTGATGGTCTTCATTGGCTGAGTGGGTTGTTGCCCTGAAAACCCTGCGGCGCGCGAAAAGTTGCAGACCTTTCGCGCGAGATGCCGCAACGAGCAAAGGAACCCGCTCGAGACCAGCCAGTTAAGCCTTTCGGTCCGACTCAGGCGGCGAAGGCGTGCGCCACCGGCGCCTCGCGACCGCACAGCTCGCCGCGGCCGGATACCATCGACCAGGGCATCGGCACACGCCCGTCGAGCCCCAGGGTGAACACCATCGTCTTCCAGCTTTCCCCGGGAAGCGGATCGCAGAGCTCCGGCACAAACCCGCGCCGGACATAGAGCCTGACCGCCGCCGCATATTCGGCCTCGTCGGTTGTCCACAAACGCAAGACGCGCCGTCCCTCGTCTCGTGCAGTCGAGATCACCCAATCCAGAAAAGCCGCCCCCGCGCCGCGTCCGCGCACCGCCGCCTTGAGGCCAAACCACGCAAGCCACGCCTCGTCCCGTTGTCGCTCATACGCATACAACGTCGCCATCCCGCACACCGAACCCGACTCCAAGGCCGTCCAACAGCGAACCGACTCCAGCCGACGCTGCTCGTAGAAGTCGCGATACGCGTGCGGCCGGATCGATGCAGGCAAGGCCACCTGATGCTCGTGTTCCCACGGAAACATTTCGGCGGCCACCTGCTGCGTCGCCGTCAGTGTCTCGATACCCAAGGGCTCAAGGTTCATGGTCGACTAGCCTAGGCATTTGCCGCCTCGCCCCAACGCTCCACCCCGGGCCAAACCGAATTAACGAGCAGTCTTATAAGTTGGGCTGCGTCAGGTTGACTCGCCCATCTTCAGCACCGCAGACACCATGAGCTGGCTTCTGAGCGATGATGAACAAGTTACATCTACCGCAAATCAACGGCTTTATTCACACCCCAAAAGAACCGCTTTTAACTTGGCCCTTGGTCACAATCCTCCCTCTTGACGCGCGGGCCTGCCGGAAGCGAATTTCAATTAATCGCTATCCGTAAGCGGGTTAAAAATCATGCCAACTTCAGTTGACGGTCCTGTGCCAGACGGGGCGTGGTGAGGACTGCCTCGACGGTTCGAAGCCAAACCTCGAATTCGACGAGGCTGTTTCGATCGCAATTCCAACGCGGCAAAATGCGGCGCGCACCGCGTGATTCGAGCGCCATGTCGATGCGCCAGCCACAGCCGACGTGTTTTTGCTCGGAGCCCTCACCCAGGGCGAGCACGGCATAAGTGAGCTGGGGGAATTTCAGCTTGGGAGACTCGAGCTGACGGCAGAATTCGATGGCGTCGGGCGGCGTCGCTCCGTCTCCCCAGGAACTGGCGACGAACAGCGCCAGACGCGTGCCCTCAAGGGTGTGCACAGGGAAATGGGAGACGTTGTGGACCTCCACACGTTTTCCTATGCTCCGCAGGCGTTCGGCAGCGGCCAGGGCCAGACTTTCGGCTCTTCCTGAAACAGTGGCGTAAAGCAGGGTAATCACTGGGCGGAAAGACGGACGATTCTGTGAGCCTCCGGCGCGAGACTGGCAAGCCTTGAGGCTGCCCAATCTGTCAAAACACTCCGAAAACGTCCGCGCGGATTGGCATAGCCGACGACCGAGCCATGGCTCAGCTGAAAACCCGCAGTCGAATCCATTCGCGATTCCCGCTGCTCGCGCCGCATCGTCTTTCGGCCGACAGCGGAGGCCCGACCCGCTGAGGCGACGTGGATTGCCTTCCGCAACCACAGATTATTCCAGTGTTCCACCCCAGGTCGTCGCAGCCCGCATCCATTTTACAATTTGACTCGACGCCGTGCGTGCCGATATGCCCCTCGACTGCACATGCGAAACCTCCTGCAGGCGCTGCTTCGACTTAGCTAGACGCACGATCCGTGAGAACCGTGCGCCACGGTCGATCGTGCGTCCGCCGAACCGCCTGCCTGCCGCTCCGCAATTGCGGCCCAACCGCCGTCCTCGCGCCCGCGGAGCGTTCACCGACCCGTCCGTTCATCCAACTCCGTTAGTCTTCGTTTCGCCATGCAATCTGCTCCCATCACCAAATACCGATCTTTTCCTCCGGTCGACCTGCCCAACCGGCAGTGGCCGAACCGGACCCTGACCCAGGCGCCCATCTGGTGCAGCGTCGATCTGCGCGACGGCAATCAGGCCCTCGCCCAGCCCATGAGCGTCGATGAGAAGCTCGAATACTTCGAGATGCTCGTGAAGGTCGGCTTCAAGGAGATCGAAGTCGGCTTCCCGTCCGCCTCCCAGATCGAGTTCGATTTCACCCGGCGCCTGATCGAGGAGAACCGCATCCCCGACGACGTCACCATCCAGATCCTCTGCCAGTGCCGCGAGGACCTGATCACCCGCTCGCTCGAGGCATTGAAGGGCGCGAAGAACGTCATCTTCCACCTCTACAACTCGACCTCGCCCGCCCAGCGCCACTACGTGTTCGGCGCGCAGCGCTCCGAGATCGTCCACATCGCGACGCATGCCATCGAGTTTCTCAAGACGCAGTCGCGCCCCCTGATCGAGTCGGGTACGAACTTGCGCCTCGAATACTCGCCCGAGAGCTTCACGTCCACCGAGCTCGAGTTCGCGCTCGAGATCTGCGAGGCCGTCTGCGACGTCTGGCAGCCCACGCCCGCGCGGAAAATCATCCTGAACCTCCCCGCAACGGTCGAATACGCCACGCCCAACGTGCACGCCGACCAGATCGAGTGGATGTGCACCCACCTCTCCCGGCGCGACGCCGTGCTCGTCTCGCTGCACACGCACAACGACCGGGGCACCGGCGTCGCCGCGACCGAGCTCGCTATGCTGGCCGGCGCCGACCGAGTCGAGGGCACGCTGTTCGGCAATGGGGAACGCACCGGCAATCTCGACATCGTCACGGTCGCCCTGAACCTCTACACGCACGGGATCGACCCAAAGCTCGACTTCTCGGACATCAACACGATCCGCGAGGTCTACGAGCGCACAACCCGGATGGAGGTGCCGCCCCGCCAGCCCTACGCCGGCGAACTGGTGTTCACCGCCTTCTCGGGCTCGCACCAGGACGCGATCAAGAAATCCTGGGACAAACAGCAGCCCGGCTCGCCTTGGGACGTGCTCTACATTCCCATCGATCCCGCGGACATCGGCCGCAGCTACAAGGCCATCATCCGGATCAACTCGCAGTCCGGCAAAGGCGGAGTCGCCTACGTGCTCGAACACGAATTCGGCTACCAGCTGCCCAAGGCCATGCACAAGGAGATCGGCAAGATCGTCAACGACCTCGCCGACGCGAAGGGCCGCGAGTTGTCGGCGTCCGAGATCCACGAGGTCTTCCGCTCCGAGTACCTGCTGCGCGAGTCGCCCGTCGCACTCCGGCACTTCAAGGCCTCGGAACGCGACAGCTCCGTGCACTGCGAGGCCACGGTCGTGATCGACGGCACGCCCAGGAAGCTCTCCGCCGACGGCAACGGTCCGATCGACGCCTTCGTGCGGGCCCTGCGCTCGGTCGGCATGCCCGCCTTCGACGTGCAGAGCTACGCCGAACACTCGCTCGGCCAGGGCGCCGAGGCCCGGGCGGTCAGCTACATCCAGATCCGCACCGAGAAAAACGCGGCGTATTTCGGCGCGGGCATCGACACCAATATCGAGCTCGCGTCGATCAAAGCCGTCGTCTGCGCGCTCAACCGCTCGCTGCCCCGACACGCCGCCACGACCTGAGCACGGCGAAGGTCCAATTGCCATCAAGGCGCCGGCCACCCCGGCGCCTTTTTCATTCCTTGAACGATCCTGTGGAGATTTGAACCACGGAAAGCGGCTTCATGCCTTCTCTCCGGTTATTGATGATCAGGAGCCCAAATAGAGGGGCCATTCGATCATGGTACTGTCATTCAGCGCGAAAATCGCCGTCTATCCGCCCAAGCGTTTTTGCAATTCATCGGTTTGCGCCTGAAATCTGGCGACGTTCAGTTTTTTCAGACGCTCCAAATTCTGGAGCTTCCATCGAATTGCCGGGAGTTCGGAAAGGTGAACGAAAGGCAGCGCATCCCAGGGCGGATTCCCTGCCACTAAGCCGAGCAGAAACCGCTTGTGGTCGTCATTGAGCGACGCGAGCAGGTCCCGGCGCAAACGGATCCGCGCCTCATTCAGCTGCGCCAGCGTTACCGGCTCCCGCTGCATTCCCTCGAACTCATTCTGGAACGGAACTGTCATGTCGACATCCCGCGAGAAAAGAACCTCGTGAACAGGGCGGTTGTGGCCGGCGAGGTATGCGACGAAACAATCGACGATCGTCGGAGTCAGGCCTCCCTGTTGATAAAGCCCGTGAATGTCGAAGAAGTCGCGTGGATGCTGCCGATCCATGGCCGCCACGAGTTTGCTGCCGTAAAGCTCTGGAATCGCAAGTGTGGGCACCTCAACGTGGACCGTGAATTGGTCGGCGGCACTCTTCACCAGTGGGCGTCGCTCCGTTGGCAACAGGATGCCGCGGAAGACATGGTTCACCTCGACCTTCACCTCAATCTTCCCTCGGCGGGCGAATAGCTTCGTTTCTTCAGCGGCGTTGCGGGCGCTCGCGTCGGTCACAATCCCACGGCGTTCAAGCCCGAGACGAATCGACGTGAGTTCGTTCGCCATCAGGCCGAGCGCAGCGGCGCGTGTACCGGTGTGGTCCATGAAGACGGCATCGATGTCGATGGACAGCCGAGGCATGTTGCGCACGAACAGGTTCAACGCAGTGCCGCCTTTGAGCGCGAATTTGCCCGAAGCGAACACCTCAGGCGCAATCTCCAGCATCAGCCGGACGGTTTCGACATACGTCCTGTCCATCACGGTTTCAGGATGAGTGTAGTGCCGTCACGGAGACGAGCAGTCCATCTCCCCCTGCCGCGAGCGCCTGCCGCTTCTCTCGCCTGCGCAGCCCAGCCGAGGCCCAACTCCTCAGCCCATTGCACACACAGGCGAACCACCTTCACGCGCACACAGTGTTTCAACAACGCGCCAAGCACATCGAGCCGGGCAGAGCGGAGACTCTCCATGATGTTTCGGGCTTCTTCGACACCTTGCCCGACGCCGACATCACTGAGCAACTCCAGCAACGCTCTTTCCGGCTCGGACACAGACGGGCCGTCGGGAGACTCAGGCAGCACGCCGATCGCATACGAGGATGGCAGCTTCACATCGAAAAGCTGACGTGTGACGTAAGAAGACGGAAATCGGTCCGTAAACCAGGGCGGCAGCCGGGCTCCTCGCGGGCCCCAGAGCGAGAGCCGCTCTTGAGGGCCGATGTTATGCCGTATTCCACGCCAAGCGAGTGCGGCCTTGCCTCCAACGTGCAGTCCCGGGATTTGCGACTCGAGGAGCAGCAGGGATTGCTCTCTTTGGAGGGTGTCTTTCGGGAACATGAATACACCCCTGCCTAAACGCTTCAACCACCCTGCCTTGACATAGTGAGACGCCAGCGCGGATGAGACCCCCAACGCTCGTAGGGTTGATGTGCCAAGCGGACCTCCCCTTGGATGCAAGGCTAACGCCTTGATTGGATCTGTTGGTGTAGTTGAAGCCATGTTTGAACTATTGCGTTCAATCCAATCAAATCTGTGATTTGATTTTCCGCAATAAATAAAGCGATGTTTGATCTATAGCTTCATACCCAAGCAGTACTACGATTGCATTCTGTGGCTTATCCAGCAGCCCCGACGTCGAGAGACCGATCGACCAATAGCCGGGGACGACCAGCTAACCGCCGTTCACTCAAACCGCTCGGCCTCGAAGCGTAGTGCGGTCCAAGTCGCGCGGACACCGTTCCCGCCGACACGGTTGCGGGCATCATACTGCTGAAGAATCGCACGCAGCCGCCCCGGGCCGAATTTCGGCACGGTCGGCGTGACGCCTGTGTCGTGCAGCGTCCGCATGAACGCGAGGGCATCCGGATGCCTCGACTCGAATTGACGGACCTCCCAGCGCAACACGCGGAGTCCTGCCTGCGAGGCGGCCTCCAGCCACGTCTCCGCCGTGCGCCAGACCAGCGGGCAGGCGTCCGGCGCGAGCATCGCCAACTCGGGCAGGGTTGGGCTCACGAACAAGCCATGCAGCATGCGCCCTCCGGGTCGCATCGCCTCCCCGAGGATGCGCAAACCCTCCTCTGCGTCGTCCATCCACTGGAGCACGGCCGACGAATAAATCCGGTCCCAGCCAACCGGGGTGAGGTCGAGCGCATCCCCCACCCGCCAACGCGCCTCGGGCACACCCTCCCGCCCCCGAGCGACCATCTCAGTGCACCGGTCGAGCGCAACCACCCGCCCGCGCGTCACGAGCTTTCGCGTGAAGAGTCCCGTTCCAGCCCCCACTTCGATCACCTCGGCAGACCGAGACCAGGCGGGTTCGACCCACTCCTCGAGCCACTCCGCAAGCCACGCCTGCACGGAAGCCGAAGCCTCGTACGTCGCCGCATGGCGATCAAACGACGGCAGGGTGCTCACTGCTTCGGCACTCTCGACGATCCCGCTCACGGCACCACCTCCTCCGTACGGCGGAGCCCGTCGGCCGCCATGAGCGCCGAGGCCTGATGCCCAGCCCCCGCCACCACCGTGCCGAATCTCCACGGTGAGACAACCTGCGGCTCAAGCAGGGTGTCGTGGTCGCCCACGTACGCCCGCCACCCGCACGCTGCGTCTGGAATCGCGTCGATCTCCGTAGAATCCAGCCAGGCGAGTCCCTCCTCGAGTTCCTCGCGGCATGCCGGTTTGGCGAGCGGAAGATCAAGACCGGACCGCCGTCCAAAATCGACGAGGGCCCCCTCGGGATCCGTCCGCAGCCAGCGCCGCACCCGCTCGAGCTGCACACGCTTCACGCGCCCCCCAAATCCCGCCTCCGCGGGAAAGGCGAGGAAGGGCGCCAACAGGACGACGTCGCCGCCCGCCGCCTCTCCGCGCTTCGCAGCACGCAGCAGCAACCAGGCCCCCAGCGAAAATCCGCCGAAGGCGTCGCACCCGGCGGCTCGAAGCCGCGCCCAGCCCCTCCAAGTCGCCGGCTCCACCTGCGGTACTTCGCCGGGAAAATGTGCGCGGCAGCACGCTTCGAACGCGCCGCAGTCCACGCCCCAGCCGCATAGCCAGCCTCGTTTCATCGCAATCCCTCCACCAGCGCGTCCAGAAAGCGCTCCCGCTGCTCCACGCCGAGCCCGGCATGCAGCGACACCCGCAGGCGCGCGCCGCCCCGCGGCACCGTTGGCGGCCGCACCGCGCCCACCTGGATGCCCCGCTCCCTGAGGAGCGCCGCGCACGCCATCACGCGCCGCGTCTCGCCCAGGACCACCGGAATGATCGGCGACACCCCCTCCGGCACGCCCGGCACCAGGCTACGCAGGGCCGCACGCCAGTCGCGCGATAGCGCTTGAAGCGCTTCGCGCGCCGGGGCGCCCGCGGTCCGCACGAGGCGCACCGCCGCCAGCGCAGCACCCGCGGCCGCGGGCGGAAGGTAGGTCGAGTAGATGAATTCCGGGGCGTGGTTGACCAGGTGCCTCCGCAGCAGCGGCTCCCGCATGAGCGTGTACGCGCCACCCGAGCCCAGCGCCTTGCCCAGCGTGCCCACCAGCACGTCCACTTCCGAAGCAACGCCAGCCTCCTCCGCCAGCCCCGCACCGGAAGGCCCGTGCCAGCCGGTCGCGTGCGCCTCGTCGAGCACCCAGATGAATCCGTGACGCCGCCTCAGCTCCGCGAGCCGGGCCAGGTCCGGACTGTCGCCATCCATCGAATACACCGATTCCGTCGCCACCCAGGCGCAGCCCGGCGCACCAGACTCGCGCACGAGCAGCCCCTCCAGCGCGTCCAGGTCGTTGTGCGGGAAGCGCACCAGCCGGGCGCCCGACTTCAGCGCCCCGGCGAGCATGCTCGCATGCACCAGCCGGTCCGCAAAAATCACGTCGCCCCTCCCTGGAAGCGTGCCCAGCACCGCGCAGTTCGCCGCGAATCCGCTGTTCCAGACCAGGCCCAATGGGAAACCAATCCAGTCGCACAGCTCCGACTCGAGTTCCGCGTGCAGCACCTTGTATCCGCCGAGCAGCGGCGAGGCCGACGACGAGGCTCCCCAAACCCGCGCGGCCTCGCGCAAAGCCTCCACCACCGAGGGATGCCGCGACAGCCCCAGGTAATCGTTGCCGCAAAGATCCACAATCTCCTCGTCCGCGCGCCGCGGCACGAGCACGCGCTCCAGCCCCGCGTCCGCGCGTTCCCGCAGGTCCCCGTCCAGACGGGCGCACAGCTGGTCCAGGGAGGCGTTCATGCGGCATTCTCCGCGCGGTTCGCCAGGGCAACCAGGAGATCCTCCACGCGGCCCGACCCCACGCAGCGCACTCCCGCCCTGTCCAGGCCGACACGATTGCTCCGGGCCACCTCGGGCGGCGGCGGACGCACTGCATTGAGAAAGACGATCGGATTCGCCGCCCCCTTGAGCCGGCAATGCGACGCCAGCAGGCGCGCCTGGTTGATCGACCCGAGCCGGTCCTCGACAACCAGCACGATCGCCTCCGCTCCACACACTCGTGCGACATCCGTCCAGTCCGACCCGTCTTCGTCCACAGGCACGGCAAGCCCGCCAGCGCCCTCCACCAGGCGCCAGTCACAGGGTGCGAGGCGGTCCAGGGCGTCGCGCAGATCTCCCAGCGAGACGCGCCGTCCCTCCAGGCGCGCCGCCTCCAGGGGAGCGAGCGGCTCGGCAAAGCGGAACAGCGTCACGGGCACTACGCCGCGACCGGCTGCTGCCGCCGCGGTATCCGCGTCGCCCGCTTCTCCGGGGCCGCGTCCCGTTTCGATCGGCTTCACGACCTGCACCGCGAGGCCGCGCCGCGCCAGGGCACCCGCAAGCAATCCGGTGACATGGGTCTTCCCGATCCCCGTGTCGTTTCCGCTGATGAGCAGAGTCCTCATCGCTCAGCCCGCGGCTCCAACCGCCGCCTCCGAACAATGGCCGTCGCCCGTGCACCCGTGCGCCCAGGTGCCGTCGGACTTCAGGGGATGCTCGTGGTCCGGCGCGTCAGCCCCCTCGCCCGTCCCGACTTCGCCCGCCGGATGCAGGCCGAGCCGGCCCAGGAGGGCGAGATCCCGGTCCAGCCCCGGGTTGCCGGTCGTCAGCAGCTTTTCGCCCGTAAAGATCGAACTCGCGCCCGCGAGAAAACACAGCGCCTGAGTCTCGTCGCTCATCTTTGTGCGACCTGCCGAGAGCCTCACCACCGCGCGCGGCATCAGGATCCTGGCCGTCGCGATCGTTCGCACAAACTCGATGCTGTCCACGAATGGCCTCCCCTCGAGCGGCGTGCCCTCCACCGCCACCAGCGCGTTGATCGGCACCGAGTCGGGCTGCGGATCGAGGTTCGCGAGTTCGACGAGCATCTTCAACCGGTCGTCCACGGACTCGCCCATGCCGAGAATCCCTCCCGAGCAGACCTGGAGCCCCGCAGCGCGCACGCTCGCGAGGGTGTCGAGCCGGTCGTCGTAGGTGCGCGTGGTGATGATGGTCGGATAGTAGTCGCGGGACGTATCCAGATTGTGATTATACACGTCGCAGCCCGCCTCCTTCAGCCGCAGCGCCTGAGCGGGCGTCAACATGCCCAGCGTGCAGCACACCTGCATCCCCAGCGCCTTCACACCGCGCACCGTGTCGAGCACGCTGTCGAACTGGCGGCCGTCGCGCACGCTCCGCCAGGCAGCGCCCATGCAGAAGCGGACGGACCCGCCCGCCTTCGCACGCCGCGCATCCCCGAGGATCGCCTCCGTCTCCATCAGCGCCTCCGCCTCGACGAAGGTGTGGTTGCGCGAGCTCTGCGGACAGTAGCTGCAATCCTCCGGACAGGCGCCGGTCTTGATCGATTTGAGCGAGCACAGCATCACCTCCGTGGGATTGTGATGGCGGTGATGCACTTCCTGCGCCCGCAGGATCAGGGTGGTCAGCGGCAGTGCGTAGAGGCGCCGCGCGTCGGCAAGCGTGGGTCGGTGGGTTTCGTGGGTCATGACGGAATGAGTTCGGATGAAAACGTCGGGGCGACCGCGTCGATCGCGTCGCGGAGCGTGAAGACGAGCACATCGAGTTCGGCCGCCGAGATCGCCGGCGGAGGCACGACGGGAATCGAGTCGCCCAGCGCGCGCAGGATCAGTCCACGCCGACGCGCCTCCAGGCAGATCCGGTGCGCCGCCCGCAGGTCAACCGGCCAGCGCCGTTCCCGGTCCGCAGGACCCAGGTCGAGGCAGGCTGCAAACCCGCGCTGGCGAAGGCCGCGCACGTTGGGATGGTCGCCGAACGCCCCTCGCAGACCCGCCCCGAGGCACCAGGCTCGATCGCGCATGCCGGACAGCACGCCCGGGCGTTTCAGTTTCTCGATGTTCTTGAGCGCCACCGCCGCAGCCAGCGGATTGCCCGTGAAGGTCTGACCGTGAAAAAACGTCCGTCCCTCCGACTGCGCGCCCAGAAAGCACTCGAAGATCCGTTCCGACGTCAGCGTTGCCCCAAGCGGCAGATAACCGGCGGTCAACCCCTTCGCCAGGCACACGAAATCCGCCTTCACACCCTCTGCCTCCGACACCAGCAGTTCGCCCAGGCGTCCGAACGCGACGAAGATCTCGTCGAGGATCAGGTGAACGCCGGCGCCCCTGCAGCGTTCGGCCACCGCCGCCACGAAGCCCGGCGGCTGCTGCCGCATTCCCGCGGCCCCCTGCACCGATGGCTCCAGCACGAGGCACGCCGTCTCTGCGCCATGGGCCGCCAGATACTCGTCCAGCCAGGCCAGGCTCGCCGTCATGTCGCTCGCACCCACCAAGCCCGCGCACTCCACGTGCACCGGCGCGGGCATGCGCTCCACTGGATAAAACCAGGGCTCGAACCGCGCGTGAAACCCCTGCGCCCCGCCCAGCGCCATCGTGCCAAAACTGTCGCCGTGATACCCGTGCGCCATCGCCACGATCCGACGCCGCTCCCCGTGTCCTGACAGCTGCCAGCTCTGAAGCGACAGCTTGACCGCCACTTCGACCGCCATCGCGCCGCAATCCGAAAAGAAGACCCGGGACAACCGCCCGGCTGTGAGCCCCGCCAGCTCCGCGGCAAGGCGCGCCGCCACCTCGTGGTTCAATCCCAACATCGTCGCATGCGCCAGGCGCCCCAGCTGGTCCCTCAGCGCCTCGTCCAGTTCACGATCTGCATGCCCATGGACGTTCGTCCAAACCGACGCATTCCCGTCCAGATACCGCCGCCCCTCCCCGTCCTCCAGCCAGCAGCCCTCCCCCCGCACCACGTGAAGCCGGTCGCCATCCAGATACTCGCGCATCTGCGTGTACGGATGCCACGAATGATCACTATCATATTTATCAACAGCTTCTTTCACGCGATTGTTAACCTGTTATTGATGTTACATTACTTCAAAATCGTTCCGTGTCCAAGCCATTCCGCTCAAGTCGCTTCCATCCTCCTGTTATTTACAGATTACATAACAATTAACAAAAGACCCCCTGTTTGCCGTTCGCCTAGGGTGGTCAAATTCGAATCCAATCGCCCGCAGCGCCGGACGTGTCACCCGCGACGCTCCCATGCACCGCGGCGGTTGCGGAGCCCCTCGCCGGGCGCGTCGCCTGAACGCCGAGGGACAGGCGGATTGGGACCTCCGTGGAAATCGGACCGGATGCGTCCCCGTGGTTGCCTTTCTCCGTGTCCTCTGTGCCCTGTGAATCAAACCCAACCGTATCATCCAGGATGAAGTTCGAGCCAGAGAAGCCGCCCCTCACGGGAGAGACCCTTGATTCGCTTACCCTCCGCCTGAAGGAGCAGGGCGAACCGGCCTTTCGCGCACGCCAGATCCTCGAATGGATCTACAAGAAGCGCGCCCGTTCCTGGGACGACATGAGCAACCTCCCGAAGTCCCTGCGCGCCTGGCTCGCGGACACCTTCGACCTGAGCCCTGCCACGCTCGTGCTGGGCAAGCAGTCGCTCGACATCACCGACAAGCTCCTGCTGGAGCTCCGCGACCAGTCCCTGATTGAGACCGTGATCATCCGCGCGCCTCAGGATGGGGTCGGACTCGAGCACTCCCGCAAGACGATCTGCATCTCGACCCAGGTCGGCTGCGCGATGGCCTGCGCCTTCTGCGCCAGCGGCCTGGCCGGACTCAAGCGCGACCTCTCCGCCGGCGAAATCGTCGCCCAGCTCCTCCAGGTCTGCTATCGCGAGGACGCGCGCACCCAGCGGGCGCGCTCGGAGCTGGCCTCATTCGACAACATCGTCGTCATGGGCATGGGCGAACCGCTCGCCAATTACGACGCCCTCATCCGCGCCCTCACGATCCTCAACGCCGAATGGGGCCTGGGCTTCGGAGCGCGGCGCATCACAGTCTCCACCAGCGGACTCGTCCCGAAGATACTCAAGCTCGCCGACGTGCCCCTCGGCTTCCGCCTCGCGATCTCCCTGCACGGCGCCACCGACGAGGTCCGCGACCGGATCATGCCCGTCAACAAGGCATACCCGCTCGAGAAACTGATCCCGGCCATCCGCGCCTTCTCGGAAAACCACGGACGGATGGTCACCCTCGAGTTCATCCTCATCGAGGATGTGAACGACGCCCTCGACCAGGCCGTGAAACTCTCCGAGATCGCCCGCGACCTCCACGCCCACGTCAACCTCATCCCCTACAACTCGGTCGAGGGCCTGCCGTGGAAACGCCCCAGCCTCGCGCGCCAGGAGCGTTTCGTCCGCATCCTCGAGGAGGCGCGCGTATCCGTGACTCTGCGACGCGAGAAGGGGCACGACATCGACGCCGCCTGCGGCCAGCTCCGGCTCAAGACCGAACGCGACCGCGCGGCGGTGAGTTGAGCCACAGAGTCCCGTTGGCGTCCCAAGCGAATCGCCACGAAAAACACGAAGTTTCGGGGGCCGCGGCTTTAGGTTGCGTGCGCTTATAGGCGCGCTCCGGTCATTGCCGGCAACTCTGGCACCTTTTTCCGTTTTTTGTGGCCATAACCTTCAGGGTTCGTGGTTGCGGCGCAGTCCTTCCAGGTTTCTTGCGGCCGATCCTTCAGGTGGCTCGGCTGCGGCCCTCAGTTCTCGCCGCCCTGGTGCAGCATCGCCACCTTCGCGCGGCGCAGATGCTCCGCGAGCGCGGCCGGAAGCACCGGCTTTTCAAGCAGGTCGTCGACGCCCGCCTCATAGGCCCGCTGCTTGCTCTGCGGTGCCCCGAGATTGCTCGAAATCAGGAGAAAATAGACGGAGTCGCCGCCGGTTGATCGGATGCGGCTGCACAGCTGCAGGCCATCCGTCACGGGCATCATCCAGTCGCTGACAATCAGGCTTGCGCAAAATTCACTCTGCACACGCCACGCCTCTTCGCCGTCGCAACAGCAGCGCACGTCGTAACCCGCGTCGGCCAGGAGCGCCCGGACCACGCATCGAACAATCGGATCGTCGTCGACCACCAACGCCTTCATGCCTCCGCTCCCTGATCATGCTCCTCGAGGGCCCGTTGCAGGCGCTTCCAGGCCTGCTCCACCTGCTCCAGGCAAACGGTGATCGCGGGCCAGTCGTCGGCCGAGGCCGCCAGTTCCAGCGACTTGACCAGCGCCTGCATCTGGCGCGCCCCCAGGCTTGCCAGGCTTCCCACGAACCCGTGGCTGAGCTTGGCGACCTCGCTGGCGTCGTGCGCGCGGATCGCTTCGCGCAGGTGGGTCATCCGGGCCGGCGCCTCCTTCCGGAATATCAGGGAAAGCTCGTTAAACAGCGTCGTCTTGCCGCTGACTTTCAGGGATTGCAG
Source organism: Opitutaceae bacterium (assembly GCA_027310745.1). GTDB lineage: Bacteria > Verrucomicrobiota > Verrucomicrobiia > Opitutales > Opitutaceae > MWDT01. The sequence goes on from DAIDAF010000016.1 coordinate 116,976, forward strand.
CTGGGCAATATGTCGGGTGTCGAGGACCTCGATCCGAGAGGGTGAGTCGGACTCCTGGACTTTGTTCATAGGCAGAGGGGGGGCTGTGACTACGAGGGTCCTTGGCTCAGATGCTGTCGTGTCACGAAACATGGGCGCGAGCATGATTTCCGGGGTCGGAGCGGACAGCTCTAACTTTACCTATGTTTGTACGTAGTTTCCAGAGTGGCGCGCACTTCGCGCGACGCCCTGGTCCAGGGGCGAAAAAAGGCCCGCGACACTCACAGCGTCGCGGGCCGGAAAAACAATCCTGGGAGGGCCGGTTACTTGACCTTCATCAGCTCGGGAATCGTCCAGGGCTTGTCGCGATTCACCGACTTGCGGATCTGGGTGACCGTGGCTTCGGCGACGGCGGGAGCCTTGTTGCCCCATTCCTGACGCACGAAGGTCAGCACTGCAGCGATCTGCTTGTCGGTCCACTTGTACCCGCCGCCCGGGACTTCGCCGAAGGCCGGCATCTGAACGACACCGGGGAAGGTGACGCCCTTGACCGTGACTGGGCCGGTGAGGCCGAAGAGCACGATGCGGATCAGGTGCTGTTCGTCGCCCTGCGCGATGTCAGAACCGGCGAGCGGAGGATAGACGCCGGGGACGCCGAGGCCCGTGGCCTGGTGGCAGTTCACGCACGCGGACATGAACTGCTTCTTGCCGTACGCGACCATGTCGAAGGCCTTGGGCGCGGCCGGAACCGCCGAGGCGGCGTAGGCGCGGGAGTTCTCGTTGTAAACCTTGGCCGAGAAGTCGCCTGCGTAGCGATCCAGGTAAATGCCCGCAAAGCAGAGCAGGAACGAAAAGAGCACCGAGATCGCGCCCGGAAGGCCGGATCCGCGGACAGCGCCCTTTTCACCGGCCGGGACATACTTCGAAAGAAGCGCGTCGTCGGTCTGCGCAGCAGCCTCCTGACGGGGGTTGTTGGAAGGGTTCTGGCTCATGTTAATTGGTGCCCTCCTTCGCGGGTTCCAGCGGCTGGGCCTCAGGATAGACGTAATCCTGCTTGAGGCTCAGCAGATAGGCGACGAGCGCCTTCGCATGGTAGCTCGGGATGATCTGGTATCCGGGACCGGCATTGATCGGCAAGGCGGTCGAAAGCGGTTCGCCGATGACCTTCTGGCGTTCGAAGAGGAAGCGGTACGGCGGCATGCCGGCGCTACCGAGGTAGAGCTGGGTCAGCAGGTGCGTCTCGTCCAGACCGAGCTTGACGGCGCGGGGGCCAAAATTGGTCAGATCCGGGCCACGGCGCAGCTCGCCCAGCGGGGGCGTGCTCTCGTAAATGTAGTCGCGCGCCACACTCTGGCGCTTGCCCCAGCCGCGCAGGTCGTCGTAGCCGAGACCCGGCCTGCGGACCTCCTGCGTATGACAGGCCGCACAACCCATGCTCTTGTACACCTGCTCACCCTCTGCGGCGATGCCCGCCTGCTTGTAGGGATAGAACTGGCTTTCAAGCGTGTCGTAGTAGGGCTGGATCTTCGAAATCTGGTGGCTCGACGCCAGCACCACGCCGCCCCATGAGAGGGCGATGGCGCCGAATACGCCGAGGAAGAAGAGCGCTCCGTTTTTCATGTCTCGTTCGTCAAAGGGTTACGAGTTGCCGCCCTCGAGCGTGGAGGCTCCGGGCGCGATCTGATATCCCAGGTTCACCAGGAGGAAGACGGTGCCGATCAGCTGCAGGCCCAGGCCCGCAGACGTCAGCAACAGCCATACCTTCAGGGTGGGATCGATCTGCGTGAACTGGATGTTCGGGGCGAAGAACAGGGTCGACTGCTGGAGCCCGGCGCCGACGAAGCCGACGGCGATGAGCAGCACGCCCAGCGCCCAAAAACGGAAATGCTGCGTGATCAATCCCTGTGCAGCCCAGGGCTTGCCCGTCGCCCGCGGCACGAGGAAGTAGATCGCGGCGAACATGGCCGGAGCGAAGACGCCGAGGATCATCAACAGCGTGCGGGCCTCGCTCACGTAGGTGAACTGCAGCCACGGAACGAGCGGGAACAGCGAGCAGACCAGGCCGGCCACTCCCAGCACCAGGTAGAAGAAGACCGACAGCGCGCCGAAGCGCAGCGCATTGCTGCGTCCGAAGAACTGGCCGATCACCGGCCCGAGATTCACCGCGATGATCGCGTAGTGAACCAGCAGGACGATGGAGGCCGCCACGCCGAGCGCGGGAATCCACGCGGGGAACGGTCCGCCGACCAGCTCGCGCGTGCCGGCCCAGGGACCGAACACCACAAGCAGCCAAAAGCCGGCCTTCGCCAACGAATAACAAGGCACCTCGCGGCCGGTCGCCTTCGGGTAAAGGTAATAGAGCGCGGCCAGCGCGAGCGGCGCGAGCCACAGCAGCAGCAGTCCCTGGCCGGTCCAGGTGGCGGCCACCGTCTCGGCCACGCCGTGGTCCGGCGCGAGCGCGAGCATCGTCAGCGCCACCGACAGGAACCAGGGAAGGACAAAGCTCGCCAGCGCCGCATACCACTGCGTCGCATAAGTCTCGCGGTTCCGGCGATCGGCCCAGGCATAGACTGCCGAGGACGCCGCGATCGCGGAGGAGATCAGCAGCAGCGGCAGGGAACCGAGCGGGAGCTGCACGAGCGCATTGCCCGTCAGGTTGCCGGCAATCAGGAGAATCACCGCCAGCGCCACGCCGATATTCCAGAACACGGTGGCGACGACCGTCAGGCCCACGCCCCGGGCAGGCGCGCCGCCGAGGCGGCCCAGCAGCCAGAGCGACGCGGCAAATCCCGCGTTGGCAACCCAGCCGTAGAGCAGCGAGGTCTCCATGACCGCCTGGACGCGGCCAAACGTGAACCACGAAAAGTCCGCAAAAAACAGCGGCGTGTGCAGCTGGATCGAATGGATCAGCGCGAAGGTGCCCCCCGCGAGAAGCCAGAGCAGCGCGAAGGTGAGTTGGAGAAGCAGCGCCCCGCGCGCCGTCGTGTCGACGGGCCGGACATCGGCCGTGGCGGGTACCGGAGAAGCTGTGGATGCGGTTGCAGTCATCGATGTGGGTGCGGATCGGTTCCGGCGTCGGAGGGAGGGATCAGCGGGAGTCGTGCCGCTGGGCGTTGATGTCGCGGAGCGTCAGCTCCATCGCGCGCTCGATCGGGAGGCGCACGACGCCCTTGCTCTGGTCGACCCAGCCGTAGGTCTCGGCCATGCGGTCCTGCTCGGCGCGGATCTTGGAGAGATACTCCATGCGACCCTCGTCGGTCATTTTCCAGCGGTCGGCCGCGGGCACGTTCGTGAGGTCCGGCTGCACCGGCGCGGGCTTGTGGTGCAGGAACAGCACCAGCACCAGGAACAGCGCGCATCCGGCGAGGACCGCGGTGAGGCCCAGTCGGGAGACGGGCAGCGGGGAGGCGGGTTCAGTCGGCATTGGGCTTGTGGTAGGTCAGACACTCGGCGATGCGGGGATCGCGGATCGGGATGAGTTTCGTGGTCGAGAAGCTCTTCAGGTACGACCAGGCGCAGATGCCGCCCATGCCGATCACGGCCGCGACCACCCAGACCAGGTTGATGCTGAAGAACGGCAGCGGATTGCCCGTCGACATCAGGCGCGAGGGAAGCGCGTTGTAGCAGATGTCCACGAGAACGACGAACGCGATGAAGATGCCCACCCAGGGGAACACCTTCTTGTTCACCTTCACCGGGTACAGCAGCAGCACCAGGAACGGCGCCAGGAAGTTTCCGAACACCAGGAACAGGCTCACGTACCACCAGTCGCCGTATTCACGGATGTTATACCAGAAGGTCTCCTCCGGCACGTTGGCGTTCCAGATCAGGAAGTACTGCGAGAAGCTGATGTACGCCCAGAACACCGTGAACGCCAGCATCAGCTGTCCGATCGAGTGCAGGTGGTTGTCGTTCAGGATGCCCTTGTAGTCTCCGCGGCACCACAGCCAGATCGTGAGGATCAGGCCCAGGCACAACGCCACGCGCGCGCAGTCGGCGAAGAACCACACGCCGTACATCGTGGAGAACCAGTGCGGCTCCAGCGACTTCACCCAAATGATGACGCAGGCCGTCAGCGAGAGCGCGAAGAACGGGATGCCCGCCGCGGCCCACTTGCGGCTCGAGAGCGTCCAGCGCGGGTCGCCGTCCTTGTCCTGGGTGAACGAATTGCGGCGGAAGATCGAAGCCAGACCCGTCCAGGCGAGGATCGCGCCGAGCGAAAGAACGGTGAAGAAGTTGCGGTTCAGGAAGCCCGACTTCTTGAGCAGGTCCAGGTCGCCCGAAACCTTCCCATGGCCGCCGATCGACGCCAGGTTGAAGTTCGGATCCATCCAGTGCCACAGCAGGTCCGGGCGGAACCACGCGAACGCGAGCAGCGGGAGGAACAGGATGAAGAGAATCCGGAAGGAGCTCAGCCAGTGCTCGAGCTGGCGGCGCAGGACGACGGACCAGCCCGCGTCGAAGATGTGATGGATCATCACGAGGAACAGCACGCCGAGCGCGACCGAGATCCAGTAGATGAAGCCGACGAGCCAGGCCATGGCGAACGAGGCCGCGCCGGAGACGAAGTACCCGACGCCGGCGACCGCGAGGCCGGCGATGCCCACGGCGAGCGCCGGGCCCGTGGAGGGCTTGGAGCTCGGAGCCGGATGGCTGGCGGAAGGTGCAGTGGCAGCAGGGGTGCTCATTTGATTCCTAGATCCGATTTGTGCGAGGCGGGAACGTCCGCGACGGTGCCGTGCTCGGCGCGCTGAAGGGCGCGCACGTAGGCCACCACCGCCCAGCGGTCGGCCGGCACGAGTTTGTCGCCGTAGGTCTGCATGTTGCCAAAACCGTGCGAGATCGTGTCGAAGATCTGCCCGTTGGACATCTGCATGATGCGGTCGATCTGGTAAGAGGGCGTCGCGCCCATCCCGAGGTACTTGGTGACCCCCATGCCGTCGCCTAGCGTACCGTGGCACGGACGGCAGTAGATGTTGAAGCGATCGCGACCGCGTTCCATGAACGCGCGATTGATCGTCAGCGAGGCCGGGAAACCCTTCAGCCACTGGCCATCCGGACCCTTGCCGCGATACAGCGCGTCATCAGCCTGCAGCGGCTGGCCATCCGGGCCGTAGGAGGAGGCCACGACGTGCTCCGGGGGATTCCGATCCGCGCGACCATCCGCGAAGAACGGGAACGGGCCCTGGCTCTTCAGCTTGGGCTGGTACTTCATGCCCGGGAATGCCCACTCGGGAAATACGTCTCGGGGAGGCTGGGTGAAGGTGTGCCCCTGGAAGCCGAGATAGGACACCAGCAGGACGACCACGAAGGCCAGCGAGTAATAGGCGTAACGCATGGCTCAGGCCTCCAGTTCCGTGATGTCGCGGCCACCGCTGGTCTCGAGCAGGGCGCGGGTGTTGGCGGGATTGAAGCGCGGATCGCGCGTCTCGATCACCAGGAAAAACCGGTCGTCGGTCCCCCGATACATGGTGGGAAGCTTCATCACGGGATGGTAATGCATCGGAAGGCGATTCAGGACGAACATGCCTCCGATCGTCGCAAAGGCGGTGAACAGAATCGTGAGCTCATACGACACCGGGAAGGCGAACAGCGGGCTGAACAGCGGCTTGCCGCCGATGATCAGGCGGTAGTGGACCACGCCGATCCAGTAGATCAGCGTCATGCCCGTGCAGAAGCCGGTGATGCCGCCGAGGATCGAGATGCGCGGCACCCGGGAGCGCCGGATGCCCATGGCGCGGTCGAGGCCGTGCACCGGGAACGGCGAAATGACGTCCCAGAATTTATAGCCGGCGTCACGCACCTGCTCCGCCGCGTGCATGATGTCGGCGGGCGTGTCGTACATGGCGATCAAGCCGTAGGGTTGAGTGGACATGACGGAAGGGGATTAGTGGTGGTCGTGACCGGCATGCGGGTCGGCCTGGGGTGAGACCGCCTTCAACTCGGCCATCGGCATGATGGGGAGGAAGCGGATGAACAGCAGGAACAGCACCGAGAACACACCGAAGGTGCCGAAGAAGGTGAAGATATCCACGACCGAGGGGCTGAAGTAACCCCAGCTGGAGGGGAGGAAGTCGCGGGTGAGCGAGGTGACGATGATCACAAAGCGCTCGAACCACATGCCCACGTTGATGAATATCGAGAGGATCCACACCATCGTCGTGTTCTGCCGGACCTTCTTGAACCAGAAGAACTGGGGCGTGACCACGTTGCAGGTGACCATCGTCCAGTACGCCCAGGCGTAGGGACCGAACGCGCGATTGATGAAGGTGAAGGCCTCGTTGGGGTTCGCACCGTACCAGGCGATGAAGAACTCCATCGAATAGGAGTATCCCACCATCGACCCCGTCGCCAGGGCGATCTTGCACATGCAGTCGATGTGGTACTGCGTGATCAGATCTTCGAGCTTGTAGATCGCGCGCAGCGGAAGCATCAGCGTGAGCACCATGCCGAAGCCCGAGAAGATGGCGCCCGCCACGAAGTACGGCGGGAAGATCGTCGTATGCCAGCCCGGGATCAGGGAGACCGCGAAATCGAACGACACGATCGTGTGCACCGAGAGCACCAGCGGCGTGGCGACGCCGGCGAGGATCAGGTACGCCATTTCATAGTTGCTCCAGTGGCGGTTCGAGCCGCGCCAGCCCATGGCGAAGAAGCCGTAGATGCGGGCCCGCAGCTTCTTGCCCGCCGCGGTAAAGCGGTCGCGCAGCGTGGCCAGGTCCGGTATCAGGCCGACGTACCAGAAGAGCACCGACACGGTGCCGTACGTCGAGACCGCGAACACGTCCCACTCCAGGGGCGAGCGGAAGTTCTGCCAGATCTGGTTGTAGTTCGGGATCGGGAAGAGGAACCAGGCGTACCATACGCGGCCGACGTGAAAGACCGGGTAGATGCCGGCGCAGACCACCGCGAAGATCGTCATGGCCTCGGCCGCCCGGTTGATCGAGGTGCGCCACTTCTGGCGCAGCAGGCAGAGAATGGCCGAGATCAGCGTACCCGCGTGGCCGATACCGATCCAGAACACGAAGTTCACGATCGGCCAGCCCCAGTTCGCCGGGCTGCGATGGCCCCAGACGCCGATACCCGTGGAGACCACGTAGATCAGGCCCGCAACCGTGAAACAGGCGACGAAGCAGGCGACCGCGAAGCACCACCACCACCAGGTGGGAGTCTTGGCCTCCAGGATTCCGCAGATCTTGTCGGTGATCCACGCGAAATCCCGGTTGTGTTCGATGAGCGCCGCGCGGGGCAGCTCGGCCGGCTTGACCTCGTTGAGGATGGCCGGAGCGGCGGTGGCGGCGGTTTCGGAATGAGCCATTGTCTAGTTCCTCCAGATAACGGAATGGGTGTGGGAAGCGCGCCCGAGATCAGCTCTCGTGCGCCTCTTCCTTCTTCAGGCGCGACTCGCCCGACTTGTTTTCGTATTCGATCCGGCTAAGAGGCAGCGAACGGTAGTCCGGCATCTTCGGATTCGGATTGCGCAACTTGCCGAGGTAGGTCGTGCGCGGCCGCGTATTGAGGTAGCCGAGCAGCGCGTAGTCCTGTTCGCGGGCCTTGGCCTTCGCCACTTCGCTCTCCGTGTCGAGAATGTTGCCGAACACGATCGCGCCGGCCGGGCAGGCCTGCTGGCAGGCCGTCTTGATGAAGCCGTCGGGCGGCACCACGTCGCCGGGATGCCCCGCCTGCGCCATCTTGGCCTTCCACTGGATCTTGCCGTTCTCGATGCGCTGCACGCAGTACGTGCACTTCTCCATGACGCCGCGCATGCGGACGGTGACCTCCGGATTCTTGGCCATCTGAAGCAATTCCGGCATGCCCTCGGGCCCGAGGGGGCCCATGTAAAGATCGTTGAGCTCGCGCTGGTTCCAATCGAAATAATTGAACCGGCGAACCTTGTACGGACAGTTGTTGGCGCAGTACCGGGTGCCAATGCAGCGGTTGTACGCCATGACGTTGAGGCCTTCGGAGTCGTGCACGGTGGCGGCGACCGGGCACACCATTTCGCAGGGAGCGAGCTCGCACTGCTGGCAAGCCACCGGTTGGAGCGAGGCCTGAGGATCTTCCGGCAGCTCGCGGTTGCCCGGCCCGCCGAACGCAGCGGCGTCAGCCTTGCCGTCCGAGAAATAGCGGTCGATGCGGATCCAATGCATCTCGCGGCCGCGAATCACCTGGTCGCGACCGACGATCGGAATGTTGTTCTCCGATTGACAGGCCACCACGCAAGCGTTGCAGCCTGTGCAGACGTTCAGGTCGATCGACATGCCCCACTGGTCCGGACCCGTGAACTCAGGAGTCTTGTACAGCGAGTTTCCGCGGGGAATCTCCGTCACCTTCTGCTGAAGCGTGTACTTGTCGCCATCGCGTCCGTACACCGGCGGAGTCTCCGCCTCCAAGCCGATGTCCTTCACATAATCCGGGTGCTTGCGATACTCCTGGTAGTTGGCCTCGCGAATCAGGTCGCGGCCTTCCATCGACCAGTGCTCCTGGGCATCCGCCAGCAGAACGTGCTCACCGGTGAGCGTCAGGCGTCCGCCAACCGCATAGGCGGCGCCTTCCGACGTGCGGATCGCATAGGCGCTGAAGCCCGAACCGTTGCCGATGCGCCCGCTGCGGGTGCGGCCGTAGCCAAGCGGAAGCACGACCGTGTAGTCGGACAGACCGGGCTGGATGTGAATCGGTCCGCGGATCTTGCGGCCGCCGAGCATGAGCTCGGCAATCGGGGCATTCTCCTTGCCGGCAATCTCGTTGCCCGCCTCGACACGCGCCACCTGGAGCGGTGCGGCCTTCGGCGCGACGCCGAGCCACTTGCCCATCTTCGGGCTGATCAGGATCGCGTTGTCCCAGGCCAGACGGGTCATCGGATCCGGGCACTCCTGCAACCAGCCGTTGTTCGTGAAACGACCGTCGTCGACCTTGTAGTCGGCGATGAAGCGAATCTCGAGATTGGTCTCCGAGAGGGCCTCGAATTTGACGGCCTTGCGGAAGAGCCGGCCCATCGATGAGGCATCGAGGTTCACATCGACGAGCGAGTAACCAGTGCCCTCGGCGAGACCGTCGTGGAGGAACTTCTCGATCGCACGCTGCGAGTCGCCACCCATCAGGGGCGTGACCGTGTTGAAGACCTGCGTGTAGGGATCCGTCACGCTCTCGCCAGCCAGGCGCGCGAGCACCTCGACCTCCGTGAGCCCGTTGAACAGCGGCATGATCATCGGCTGGATCGGGACGATCGTGCCGTCGATGGTGCGCGCGTCGCCCCACGCCTCTAGGTAGTGGGTGGCGGCCAGGTGAATGTGCGAGTGAACCGAGGTCTCGTCGACGTAATAGCCGTAGCGGACCACCTGCGGGACCTTCTTGAGCAGGGAGGCGAACTCCAGCTCGACCGGAGCGTTGTAAACCGGATTGCCGTTGAGGATGACGAGAGTCTTCACCCCGCCGGACTGAATGGCCTTGGCGACGTCCTGGATGGACGCCGCATCAGGGGCCTCGATCGCGGCGAAATCAATCGTGCGCTGGATGTTGCCGAGGAAGGCGTTGATCGCGTAGGCAATCGCGTGCACCTGGGCGGGCTGGTGCGAACCCGCCACCACCAGGCTGGTGCCACGGTGCTCGAGCAAGTCGGCGGCGCATGCCTTGATCCATTCCGGTTTCACCTCGAGCCCGCGGGTGAGCGGCTCGAAATCGTGATTGCCAGTGACCTCGACCGCCAGTGCGGCGGCGAACGCCAGGATATGGCTGGAGGCCAGGCGCAGCCGGTGGTCGGCCATTGCACCCGTGACGGTGAACCCGCTTTCCGCCACGTACAGGCGGTTCATCTCGTCGGTCGGCTTCAGGACGCGGCGGCCCTGCGAGAAATCGCGGGTGTGGGCGAGGTTGTCGGCTTCCGTGCCGAGGAAATCGGAGTCGAGCGAGACGATGCGCTTCGCCTTCGCGAACCGATAGAGGGGCTTGACCGGACGCCCGAAGCAGGCGAGCGCAGCCTCGACGGGGGCCTCGTCGCGCACGGGCTCGTATTCGGCCCAGACCGACTTGGGGAAGCGCTTGCGCAGCGACTTCACCAGGCGGGCGCGGGTCGGCGAGCTGGAACGGTCCGCAAGGAACACCAGCCCAGCCCCCTTCGTCGCCTCATGGGCGCCGCCAAGGGAGTCGACGAGAGCAGCAACCGCAGTGGGATCGACGGGCGCGCCGTCCTTGAGGTGTGCGGTCGCGCGATCGGGATCGTACAGTTCGAGCAGCGAAGCCTGGGCGAGGAGCGTGGAAGCGCCGCCGTAGGCCGCATAAGTGGGGTTGCCCTCGATTTTCGTCGGACGTCCCTGGTGCGTCTCGGCGAGGATCGGAAGCGCGTAACCACGGATCGGCATCGCCGAGGCGTAGTAGAGCGGGAGCCCCGGGATCGCATTCTCGACGGATTTTCCGAAGGGAAGGATGTGGAGCTCGGGACGGCGGCAGCCGGACAGCCCCAGGCCGCCCAGCGCGAATGACGCCGCCATGATCTTCAGGAAGTGGCGGCGGTCGACGCCATCGATCGACGAGGCGCCCTCGGGGAATTCACGTTCGAGCTGGGCCTTGAAGCCGGGAGACTGGGTCAGTTCGCCGAGGCTGCGCCAGTAGCGCGGGCCGCTGAGCTCGGAGGGTTCGGGATGCTGAACTACGCGTTTCATCGGTGGCAGCCGGAGCAGCTGAGAGGAGGTTTGATTTTCCAGTCGTGGACGAACTTCTCGCCCTGGCGGAGCTGGGCGGCGGGACCGCCGGGATTGGTCCAGCCCAGATTGGTGACTTCATTGAGCGGCCGGATCACGGGGGCCGGATTGCGATGGCAATTCAGGCAGAAGCCCATCGACAGGGGCTTCACGTGCTGAACGACGTCCATCTGGTCGATGCGTCCGTGGCACTCCACGCAGCTCACGCCGCGGTTGATGTGCGCCGCGTGATTGAAGTAAACGAAATCGGGGACCTGGTGGATCCGGACCCACGGAATGGGCTGGCCGGTCTTCGCGCTCTCCCGCACGACCGCCAGCAGCGGGCTCTGCGTCTTGATCTGGTTGTGGCAGTTCATGCAGGTCTGCGCGGTCGGAATGTTCGCAAACCCGGAACGCTCCACAAAATTGTGGCAGTACCGGCAATCGAGGCCGAGCTCACCCGCATGGATGCGGTGGCTGAACGGCACAGGCTGCACCGGCGCATAGCCGACGCGCGTGTAGGCCGGCGTCATGTAGTAGGTTACTCCCGCCGACACCACCCCGGCGAGAATCACCAGGAAAATGGCGATCTGCAGGGGAAGCCGGTTGGCTGATTTCGGAAACAGAGTCGACATAACCGAAAAAGTCTGGGTTGGGAAAAACGCAGCCGCGCGTCAGGCGAGGGTGCGACGGGCCACGGCGCGAGAATCGGGACGCGGAACCAGGGTTGTGCACTTCGCCTCTCCGCCGGCCGCAGGCGGAGTCGAAGGCAGGGGCATTCGTGAAAAACCAAGAGCTACGGCCGCTCTACCAATTTGGGAAATAAAAGTCTGTCGCGTTACGTCGTGACGCACGGGTGGGCAAAGAAAAGATGGTTAAAAGGGAAGCGAAGAGGGAAAGGTGTGTAGTCTACTCAGTTTTTGACAACTGCGCATCGCATTCATCAATCATTAGTAGAAAATGTCCTTATCTAAAGCTGCTCTTATCAAACTCGACTAATAATCGAAACCTGCGGGCAGGGGATCCCGCGGAAAAGCAAACGATAAGCGTTTGCAAATAAAAGCCTAGCGCATCAAGGAACGATCGTGACACCCGCGATCGGGACGTCGCTGACCGGAGCCCCATCCGCCATGTGCAGCGGCCGGGCCTTGAGGGGGTAACGATGAATCTGGCCTTCGTAGTTGCGGAAAACGATCTCGTCGTCGTTCACCGAAACGACCGTGTCGGGATTGATCGGCACCTTGCCACCGCCACCTGGGGCATCGATGACGTATTGCGGCACGGCATAGCCGGTCGTGAATCCACGCAAGGCTTTGATGATCTCGATGCCCTTGCGCACATCCACCTTGAAGTGCGATCCCCCCGTGATGAGGTCCATCTGGTACAGATAGTACGGCCGCACCCGCATGCGGAGCAGACGATGCACCAGGGACTTCATCACCTCGGCGTCGTCGTTGATCCCACGGAGGAGGACGCTCTGGTTGCCAAGCGGGACGCCCGCAAAGGACAGGCGCTCACACGCCGCCTTGAGCTCGGCCGTGCACTCCTTGGGATGGTTGACGTGGATGCTCATCCACACCGGACCGTGCCGGCGGAACACCTCGCACAGCTCCGGGGTGATGCGTTGCGGAAGAAACACCGGGATACGCGAGCCGATCCGGATGAACTCCACGTGCTTGATCTCGCGCAGGCGGGCCAGCAGGTGCTCGAGCTTGCGGTCCGAGAGCAGGAGCGGGTCGCCGCCCGAGAGCAGCACGTCGCGGATCTCCGGATGCGCCTCGATATAGCGAAGCCCCTGCTCGTACTCGGGATGGAAGTTGTAGTCCTGCGCGTTTGATACCAGCCGGCTGCGCGTGCAGTAGCGGCAGTAGGCGGCACAGCGGTCCGTGACGAGGAACAATACACGATCCGGATAGCGGTGCACGACGCCCGACACCGGCGAATGCGCATCCTCGCCCAGCGAATCGAGCATTTCGCCCTCCGACACCAGCATCTCCCCTGCCCGCGGGATCACCTGCTTGCGAATCGGGCAGTTCGGGTCCGTCCGGTCGATCAGGTTGAAAAAGTACGGCGTGATCGCCAGGGCCAGCTTCTTGCTCGCAAACGCACAGCCCGCCTTCTCCTCCGTCGTGAGCGTCATGTACTGCTCAAGCTGCTCGACGGTCGTGATGCGATTCTTCAACTGCCAGGACCAGTCCCGCCAGTCGTTCTCAGGTATGTGTTGCCAAAGGCCCTGGCCTTCGAACCACGCGGATCGGTCTTCAGTGTATGCCATCGATGGAGGTGACTAGGAAAGCGATATCCCCGAACCGGGGACTGTCAAATACGGCTCCCTGCCATTCCCTCGCCCAATAGAATTCATCATGCCGCGATAACCTATTCTGATCCGGGCGCTTTGGATCAAAGTGAAGCGCGGCGACAAAAACCCCTTGGCATACGAGGCGGGCTCCATTTTCGTTTGCCTTTAATGTCCACTCTCAAGCCCGCAGTCCTCGCCCTCGAAGATGGTTCCGTGTTCCACGGTCGCGCCTTCGGCGCCGACGCCGCGATCGCCGGCGAATGCGTCTTCAACACCTCGATGACCGGCTATCAGGAGATCCTCACCGACCCCTCGTACTTCGGCCAAATCGTGACCATGACGGCCGTGCAGATCGGCAACTACGGGATCAACGAGGAGGACGCCGAATCGTCCGCGCCCAAGGCCAGCGGCTTCGTCGTCCGCGAACTGTCCACCGTCACCAGCAACTGGCGCGCAACCACGCCGCTCGACTCCTATCTCGCAAAACACGGCATCCCCGGAATCAGCGAAGTGGATACCCGGGCGCTCACCAAGAAGCTCCGCATCGACGGGGCGATGAAGTGCTGCCTGAGCACGCTGCCGCTCTCCGACGAGGAGGCCGTCGCCCGCGCCCGCAGCTGGCGCGACATGGCGGGCAGCGACTACGTGAAGGACGTCACCTGCCGCCAACCCTACCACTGGCTGCCCGACGCCGGCGCCAACCACAACGGCCAGTACCTTCCCGTCGGCACCACCTTCGGCGCAACGCATACGCCGACCCGCCGATTCAAGGTGGCCGCCTACGATTTCGGCGCGAAATACACGATTTTCCGCAAGCTCGTCCGCCACGGGTTCGACGTCCACGTCTTCCCGGCCACCGCCTCGCACGAGCAGATTCTCGAGCACGGGGTGGACTGCCTCTTCCTGTCCAATGGCCCTGGTGATCCGGCCGCCCTGCCCTACATCCACAAGACCGTCACCGCCCTCCTGCCCAAGCTGCCGACGTTCGGCATCTGCCTGGGACACCAGATGGTCACCCACGCGATCGGCGGCACCACGTTCAAGCTGAAATTCGGCCACCGCGGCGGCAACCAGCCCGTGAAGAATCTCGAGAACGGCAAGGTCTCCATCACCGCCCAAAACCACGGTTTCGCCACCGATCCCAAGAGCATCGAAAAGGGCGGCGGCGTGGTGACCGAGATCAATCTCAACGACAACACGGTCGAGGGCCTGCGCCACTCCACCCTGCCCGTCTTCTCGGTCCAGTATCACCCCGAGGCCGCCCCCGGCCCGAACGACGCCGATCCGCTGTTCCTCGACTTCTACCGCCTCGTCGAGGCCCGCAAGGCCGGCAAGATCTGAGCGACGCCTCTCGCGTCAGCCCAAGACCGCCTCGAACTTCTCCGCGTCCTCCGGCGTGTCCACGCCGATAGTCGGGTCTTCGGTGAAGCCCACGGCGATCTCGTAGCCGTTCTCCAACACCCGGAGCTGCTCGAGCTTTTCGATCCGCTCGTACCGACCCGCCGGCAGCGAGGCAAACCGCTGAAGCAGATCCGCCTTGTACGCATAAAGGCCGAGATGCCGGTGGCACGGGTTCGCCGCCACCCAGGCGTCGTCGACCCGCCCCGCCAGGTCCCGCGCATAGGGAAGCGGCGACCGCGAGAAGGTCAGCGCCCGGCCGTCGTTGCGCACCACCACCTTCACCTGGTTCGGATTGCAGAAGTCCGCCGCCGTGTGGAACCGGGTCGCGAGCGTCGCCATGGCCACCTCGCCCGCAATCAGCGTCGCCAGGCTCCGAATCTGCGCACCCGTGACCATCGGCTCGTCCGCCTGCACGTTGATCACATGGTCCGCACGCACCTCCCGGTTCGCCTCCGCAATGCGATCCGTGCCGCTCTGGTGAGCCGGATTCGTCATCAAAGTCTGATAGCCAGCGCGGCGCAGGGGAGCCTCAAGCAAGGGGTCGTCGACCGCAAAATAAACCGGCAAATCAGGGACTTCTCCGCGAATCCGATCCGCCACCCAGAGCACGAGCTCCCGGCCCTTGATTTTATGCAAGAGCTTGCGCGGGAAACGAGTAGACTCGAGACGGCACGGCACGATAATCGCTGTCTTTGGCATGGCCACAGGCTGGCCGCCCGGTTTTTGGGTTGCAAGCCGCGCCGCGTCTTCGATGGTGTGCGTTCCTGTTTCAATCCATGGATAAGACCGAATCCGCCTCCACCGCAGGCGGCCAGATCGTCAAAGAGCTGGTCGTTCAGAACAAGATGGGCATCCACGCCCGTCCCGCGGCCATGATCGTTCGCATCACCAACAAGTTCAAAGCGGATGTCTTCGTCGAAAAAGACGAGGAGCAGGTGAACGGCAAGAGCATCATGGGCCTCATGATGCTCGCCGCCGGCAAGGGCTCGAAGGTCAAGTTCATCGCCTCAGGCGATGACGCGCCCAACATGCTCACCGAACTCGAAGCCCTGTTCGCCCGCAAGTTCGACGAGGCCTGAGCGGCCCGTTCGGCCTCACAACCGGTAAAACCGGCGGGCATTCCGCGTGCTCGCTGCGCTCAGGACTTCAAAATCGACGCCCAACAGCGTCGCTGCAGCCTCGGCCGTGTGTCGGATGAATGCCGGCTCGTTTGATTTTCCCCGATGCGGAACCGGAGCCAGGTAGGGCGCATCCGTTTCCAGCATGAAATACTCCAGCCCTTGCAGCCGCGCGGCGGCACGCACCGGCTCGGCGTTCTTGTAGGTCAGGATTCCGGTGAACGACCCGAATCCGCCGCGACGCCGCAGCTCGGCCATCTCGGCCTCTCCTTCCGAGAAGCAGTGAAAGACCACCCGCGACCAGTCGATTCCGCTCGCATCGATCATGTCCACGGACTCCCGAAACGCGCCGCGCGAATGAACCACCAGGGGACACCCCAGTCGGCGCGCCAGCTCCAGATGTGCGGCAAACGACGCCTTTTGCCAGCGCAGGATCCGGTCCGCCTGTTCTGGATCCGCAGGTAGATGAAACCGATCCAGCCCGGTCTCGCCGAGGGCGACCGGCTCGGGCCCCCGCTCGAAGCAGGCCTCCAGTTGAGCCACCGCGTCCGCCCAGCGCTCATCCACGGAGCAGGGATGCAGGCCGACGGTGTGGCGTACATACGGGCCGTGCTGTGACTCGAGCGACGCATAGAGGGACCAGTCGCCGGGCTCCGTGCCGATCGTGATCATGGTCTCCACACCCGCCTCGCGGGCGCGGGCGAGGACCTCGGGCAGGGCGCCCTTGCGCGCAAAGGAGTCCAGGTGCGTGTGCGTATCGATCAGGCCCATGGCGCCATCGCGCCACAGGCCCGGCGAACCGGCAAGCGAAAGCGGGGCGGGGTCAGCGGACCATATACAGCGGGCCGTAGCGCTCGCGCAAATACCGCATCAGCGGTTCGGGCGAGAGCTCGGCGCCCGTGGCACGCCGGGCCAGTTCCAGCACGTCGTGGCGCCTGCCCTGTCCGTGGATCTCCCGGCGCAGCCAGCCGAGAACCACCGAAAAATCTCCCGCGGCGAAACGGTCCTCCAGTCCGGGATGGAGCTCGACGAGTCGGTACCAGAGCTGGGCGGCAAGCATGTTGCCGATGCAGTAGCTCGGAAAATAACCGAAGGCCCCGCCGCTCCAATGCACGTCCTGAAGCACGCCCTCGCGGTCGCTCTCCGGCTCCAGCCCCAGGAGCTCCTTCGAGGCCTGCTTCCAGGCGCGCGGCAGGTCACGGACCGTCAGGTCTCCCGAAAACAGGCGCCGCTCGAGCTCGAAGCGAAGCAGGATGTGGAGGTTGTACGTCACCTCGTCCGAATCCACGCGGATGAGCGTCGGCGCCACCGCATTGACCGCGAGGTAGAGCGACTCGCTCGACACGGACGCAAGCTGAGCCGGGAAAATCGCCCGCAGGCGGGGCTCGAAGTGACGCCAGAATCCACGGCTGCGCGCCACTTGGTTCTCCCAGAGGCGGCTCTGCGACTCGTGGGCGCCCATGCCCGCCGCCATCGCGAGCGCCGTGCCCGCGTGCTCCACCGGCAATCCCTGCTCGTACATCCCATGCCCGGCCTCGTGGACCGCGCTAAACAGGGAGTCCAGCGGATTGTCCGCATCGAACCGGGTGGTCATCCGGATGTCCGGTCCCGTGCCCGAGCAGAATGGATGCAGCGAGACGTCCAGGCGCCCGTGCGCATAGTCGAAGCCCAGCGCCGTGGTCACCTCCAGCGCGAACCTGCGCTGCGCCTCCACGTCGAAACCCCGGAGAAACGCCGTGTCCGGCTTCACGGGCGAGGCCACGACCGCATGCGCAAACGGCACGAGCTGCTCCTTGAGCCGGCCGAACAGCAATGCGATGCGCTCCGAATCCATGCCTGGATCGTGCTGGTCGATGAGGTAGTCGTAGGGCCGGTCCCCCCAGCCCAGGTAGGCCGCCTCGCGGCGCGCGAGGTCCACGTGCCGCTCGAGGAAGGGCGCGAACGCAGCAAAGTCCGACTTCGGCTTCGCCTCGGCCCAGGCATGAAACGCCCGGCTGCTGAGCTCCGCCTTCTCGCGCACGAACTCCGCAGGCAGCCGCGCCGCCCGGTCGTGGTCCCGCCTCGCCTGGCGCACGACGGCCGCCTGGGCCGCATCGAGCACCGAAGCCTCGCCCTCCAGCGCCCCGATGAGCTCCCCGAGCGCGGGATCCGACGCCTCGCGGTGCTGGAGCTCCGCCATGAGCGCGTTCTGCTCCGCGCGGCGGTCCGCCCCGCCCGGAGGCAGGTTGACCTGCTCGTCCCAGACCAGGAGGTCCGCGACGGTATAGATCGTGTGGATACGCTTGAGTCGTTCGACCAGTTTTGGGTAGGCGTCGTCGATTTTCATTTCAGGGTGAATAAGGGGTCACGGGACGGGCCTTTCCGGGCGCGAGGGCCGTCTCCTCGAGGTAGATGCTCCCCCCGCCGGCCTTGGCGTGGATCTTCGGGCCCCCGCCGTTCAGCTCGAGCACCGCCCGGCTGTGACCGATGCCGCCCGACACGGCCTTGAACACGAGCTTGTTCTTCACGTTAACAATGCGCCCGAAGATCGAGGCCTTCAGGTCGAGCGTGCACGCGCTGTGCGGGTGCAGCGAGATGAGCATGTTAGCGCCGCCCGTGATGAGGGTGGCCGGCGCGACGATCGGATCGCTGAAGCCGCAGATCAGGTCGGCGCCGCTGGTCTCGGCCCGCACGCCGGCCCCGGCCGACTCGACCTCGATCTGTCCTCCGTAGCCGAATACATCGGCGAATCCGCCCACGGGACCCACGCGGAAATTTCCACTCACGGAACGCAGTTTCAGGTTGCCCGTGCAGTGCGCGACCACGATGTCCCCGAAGTCGCTGCTCGCCACGATGTCCCCATCGAGACCCTTGAAATAGATGAGCCCGTAGCCGGTCTTCACCTCGGCGTGCCCCTTCACCTCGCCGATCGCGATGCCTCCATCCCGCGTCACCAGCTTGAGGTTGCACTGGCGTGGCACCGTGATCGTGAACGCGAGCCGCACGGGCGGCCAGGATTCGAAGGTCCAATGGATGTCCCGCGAATATTCCGCCGTCACCTTCGCCCCGTTCCCCTCGCGGCCGATGTGCAGCGTCAGGTTTCTCCGGATCTCGTCCGCCTTCGCCGGATCCTTCGCGGCGTATTCGTAGCGGATGTGCACCTCGATCTCCGGGGCATCCGACGCCTTCACGTTCAGGCTGCCCGCAAAGGTGGAAAAATCCAGGAACACCGGTTTCGAGGGATCGACCGGGATGTGGTTGTCGCTGGTCCGGACGATGTCCGCGCGGGCGACTGCGGCGAGGAAGAGGAAACCGAAAAGGACGCGGGACAGGCGAAGCGGCATGGAGTTACGTTTGGCAGGCCTGGAAATTTCGCAAGGCGTGCGCATTGGCTCAATCCTCGGCCACCAGCCAGTGCGGCTGCTTCACCACGAACTCCCAGCGGCCGCGGTACTGGGCCAGTTCCCCGTAAAACCGCACCGGCCTGCCCGCCCGCCATGCGCGGCGGAGCACGGCATGCAGACCTGGATCCGGGGCGAACACGTCGAACCGGCCCTCGGCCAGCTCGACACCGAGGCGTCGTCCGTTCAATGGCCAGCCCTCGACGAGGAAGAGGCGCCCCAGCGACCGGCTGTCCCTCAGCGGCTGGCCGGGCGGCAGGTCCGAAATCCGGATCGCCCTGCGCTCGAGTTCCGCGCGCGTGAGGCCCACCGGCACCGGCCGGGTCGGCGCGCGGCCGTCGGACGGATGCTTCAGCTCCATCCAGCGCCCCCTGCCTACCTCGTCGAGCGTGCGAAACTGGGCGACGATCGGGAAATGGTCGGAGCAGCCCGATCCGGCCGCACCGGAGAAGGACCAGCGCAGCGGCGTGCCGTCCCCCGCCATGTTCAGACCCGGGACCTTCACCACGCGGAACGATCCCTCCACGTACTGGAGACCGCCCTCGTCGAGCAGGCCCCGCGAAACGATCAGCTGCACCAGCGTCCCCCAGGCTCCGCGGTAAACATCGCTCCCGCGCTGGTCCGCAGGCAGTTCGTGCCAGAGATTGTACAGGCCCGGCCCCGCCCGGCGCGCCACAATCGGGTCGCCCTGGGAGCCGAGCACGTCGTTGAGGGCGGTGGCCTTGATCCGCGGATGCAGGCTGCGCTGGTTGTATTGGGAGTTGAAATCCCCGCCGATGAGGATGTCCGCGTACGGGTCCCTCCCAAGGATCTCGTCGAGTCGAGCGCGCAGGATTCGCGCCCCCTCAACCCGCACCCGTTCCGAGGCCGCGTCGTTCGCGCCGGACTTCCAGTGGTTGGCAAAGACCCACAGCGCATGCCCGTCCACCTCCAGCTCGACCTCGAGGATCCGGCGCGCACGCGGTATCGGATAAGTGGTGACGCGTTTCACCGGCAGCCGGGTGAAGACCGCCGTCTTCACCGCGGAGCCCGTGGTGCCCGATGCATCTGGAGGCGCATCGTCTCCAACAATCACCCGGTAGCCCGTCAGCCCCCGCTCCTCCAGCGCCTTCAGCAGCCAGGCCTCTGCGGGCAGGTCTGCAGCTGCCGCCGACTGCGGCGCCGCAAGCATCTGTGCCAGGGTCCTCCCCTCGAACGGCGCAAGGAGCCGGCGGACGTCGGCGGAAGACGAGGGTGTGAGGTCCGTCTCGAGCTCCTCGAACAGAATTACGTCGGGCCCACGCCCGCCCGCCATGGCCGCGACGACCGCCGCGGCATTCTTCAGCTTGGTCCCGAGATGGGCGGCCGTGTACTGCGCCGGACCGTAGTCCTCATACGCCGAGCGTCCGTCCGCATCAAAGAGGTTCTCCAAGTTGCAGACCCCCACGGTGATCGTCCGCGCCCCCAGCGAGACGGCGAGGAATGCGATCAGGAGAAGACTGCGCATGGCGCGGCATGCTAGGGTGGATACGGAAATTGACCAGCCCAAGCCGGAGTCCTCAACTGATTTGCATGTCATCGCCCGTCCTGTCGATCGAGGGTCTGCGCGTCCTGCGCGGCGAAACCACCATCCTGCGCAATCTGTCCTGGCGCGTCGAACACGGGCAGAACTGGGTCGTGCTCGGACCCAACGGCTGCGGCAAGACGACCCTCCTGAAGACCCTGACCGGCTACATGACCGCAAGCGCCGGGCGCATGGAGCTCCTCGGCCACGTGTACGGCACCTGCGACTGGCGCGACCTGCGCCTGCACGTCGGGATCGTCAGCAGCTCCCTGCAGGCGTCGATCCCGCCGGGCGAGATCGCCCTGGAAACTGTCGTCAGCGGCCGCTACGCGCAGCTCGACCTCTGGGCCCGCCCCACCCGCGCGGATCGAAATGCAGCGCTCCGCAAGCTCTCGGAACTGGGCATCCGCGCACTCGCGGAGCGTTCGTGGATTTTCCTCTCCCAGGGTGAGCGCCAGAAGGTCCTGATCGCCCGGGCTCTCATGGCACACCCACGCCTGCTGATCCTCGACGAGCCGTGCTCCGGCCTCGACCCCGTCGCCCGAGAACATTTCCTCGCCTTCGTCGAAAAGCTCGCGCTGCTCAAACAGGCGCCGGCCCTCGTGCTCGTCACCCACCACGTCGAGGAAATCGTGCCCGCCTTCAGCCACGCCCTGCTCCTGCGCGACGGCGCGGTCGTCGCCTCAGGCCCGCTGGGACGGACGCTCAACAGCGCCGCGCTGAGCACGACCTTCGGGGCGCCGCTGCGCCTCACGCGCACCGGCGGTCGCTATGCGCTCAGGGCCCTGCGCCTCGAGTCCGGGCGGCGGGGAAAGCGGACGCTCAGGAGCTCAGGCTTGCGGTGATGTAGTTGCGCAGCGACTCGGCCTCGGCACGGTCCGCCGTGGCACACCAGCGCGACAGGTCGCCGATGGAGATCACGCCGACAACAAGTCCGTCGTGAATCACCGGCAGGTGCCTGCAGTGCTGCTCCTCGAAGATTCGCATCGCCTCGTCCGACGTCATCGCGGGCGTCAACACCGGATACTGAACCTTCATCACCTGACTTACCGCCGTGGTCCGGGGGTCGTACTCCTCGGCAATCACCTTGCGCAAGACATCACGAGCCGAGAACAGTCCGACCAGGCGTCCGCTGTCCATCACAAGCACGGAACCGATGTTGTGCTTGTTCATCTCGCGCACCGCCTCGACCACCGTTGTGGAGGAAGGCACGGAGTAGATTTGGTGTCCTTTGAACTCCAGGAGGGTATCGATTGTGGTATTCATAAGGGTAATTTTTGGGACAAACCGAGCTTATCTGGAACCCCCCGTTCCTCAACAGCAAATTGGCTGCAATTCCGACGAACTTGCGCCGGACCCACCTCATTCCAAGCCCTCCGGGCTCCGCGCCTTAGGAGACAAACAATCCGTCCCGCATCGGACGCACGTGGTCGCAGGCCTTCGCGATGTCGGGATTGTGGGTCACGAGCACGACGGCCTGGCCGTTTTCCTTCGCGAGTCGGGTGAGCAGATCGAAGACGAGATTGGAATTTCGCACGTCGAGATTCCCGGTGGGCTCGTCGGCGAGGATGATGGTCGGCTCGTTTGCCAGCGCCCGCGCAACCGCCACGCGCTGCTGTTCGCCGCCCGAAAGCTGGGTCGCCAGCCGCTTCGTCTTTTCGCCAAGCCCAACCGAATCCAGCAGCGAGCGGGCACGGTCGGTCATCTGGGCCGGGGTCAGCCGGCCCAGCTTGCGCATCGGCATCATCACGTTCTCCAGCGCCGTGAACTCCGGCATCAGGAAGTGAAACTGGAAGACGAAGCCGATGTGCCGACACCGCGCGGCCGTGCGCTCCTCGTCGTCGATCGCCGCCATGGACTGGCCGTCGATGAAGATCTCGCCCCCGTCCGGCCGGTCTAGCAGGCCCAGAAGGTACAGCAGCGTGCTCTTGCCGCAGCCGGAGGGCCCGACGATCGCGTACACCTGGCCGCGGTGCGCCTCGAACGAGACGCCGCGAAGCACGTGCACGCGCGCCTCGTCCTGCCCGAGATAGCGCTGGAGTCCGCTGCACCGCAGCGCAGGCGTCGCCGTGGAGTCGTTCATTGTCCGGTCCCCCTGATCACGTCTCCCGGCTCGAGTTTCGCCGCGCGGCGCGCCGGGATCAGGCTCGCCACCATGACCATGATCACCGCCGTGACCACCGCAGCCACGTAGTGCCACACCGACCACGAGACGATGAACGTGGTCGTCTTGAAGATGCCCGTGATGTTCAACGGCAGGCGGGACACGCCGTAGGTGATCACCGCCCCGAGCACGACGCCCAGCGTCGCGCCGATCGCGAGCACGATCGCCGCCTGCCAAAGGAAGATCCGTCCGATGTCGCGCTGCGTGTAGCCCATCGACCGCAGGATCGCGATCTCCTTGGTCTTCTCCATGACGATCATCGCGAGTGTGTTGAACATCGCGAGGCCCGCAATGAGCGTGAAGACCGACACCGTAATGGCCGAGGAGATACGAAGGGCCTTGAACACGCCCAGCCAGGTCTTCTCCCGGTCCTGCCACGCCCGCACGCGATACTGGAGCACCACCTGCATGTGCTCCGCGTCCTGCGGCGCGAGGTCCTTGTCCTTCAGCCCGATCTGCAGGAAGCTCGCGCCGGTCGCCTTCTTCAGCAGCGAGCGCGCCTGGTTCATGTGAAGGTAGATCCGGACGCGGTCGATGTCGCTCACCCCCGTCTCGTAGATCGCCGCCACCCGATAGCGGTGCGGATCGCCGCCGAAGATCAGCTCGAAGGAGTCGCCGACCGCGAGCTGCAGCCGGTTCGCCAGCTCCCGCCCGATGAGCGCCCCGCTGGGCGTGCTGCGAAAGTCGGCCAGGGAGCCGTCCACGATCTGGTCGGCCAGGTCCGAGACCTTCACGTGGTCGGCGACGTGGATGCCGTAGACCTTCGCGGAATCCGACTTGAATGAGCTGCGGATCGTCACCGAGCCGGTCAGCACTTCCGAGATGCCCGACACGTTCGGAAACTGCCGGATGCCGCGCATCAGCTGCTTCGGATTGTCGATGCCCTCGATGTATTTCGGGCCATCGCGCTCCTCGATCTCGAAAAGCGATCCCCAGCGCCCGGCGGCGATGCTGCGCATCGTGCGCTGGATCTTGTCCTCCACCCGGATCGCCCCGTTGGTGCCCAGGATCGTCTTGATGAAATAGTCCTCGAAGCCGCTCGTGGTCGCCTGGGTGACGATGAACAGGCCGACGCCGAGCACGATGCACGAAAGGCTCATCGCCATCGCACGGCGCTTGGCCGTGAGAAATCGCAGGGCGATGATAAAATTGGACGACAGCATGCTCGGGCTCCCGGTGACTCAGGCGCTCACTTCCAGCGCGGGTCGTTCACGGGCGCGATGCGCACGTGCTCGCCGTCCCTCAGCCCGTTGAATTTGTCCACGACCACCCACTCGCCGGGGGACACGCCCTCGCGGATCTCCGCGGCCGTCATGCTCAGGTAGCCGACCTTCACCTTGCGCACCGAGAGAACGCCGTCGTCGACCACGAAGACCTCGTCGCCGAGCAGGGCGCGGCGCGGGATGATCGTCTTGGACGGATGTTCGTCGAGGATGATGGAGACCTCGCCGGTGATTCCGGGCAGCAACTTCGCGGGGTCGATCTTCACGTTCAGGTCGACCTCGTAGCGCTGGGTCTCCGGATCGGCGGTGGACATCACCTTGGAGACCGTCGCGGGAAACTGCTCGATGTCGTAGGGGAGAAACTGGACGTAGGCCTTCTGGCCGACCCGGATGCCCGCGATGTCCTGCTCGCTGATGCGCGCCTTCACGGTGCGGCTCGTGGAGATCAGCCGACAGATCGCCGCGCCGCCCCCGATCAGGTCGCCCGCCCGCGTGTACACCTGGGCGATGATGCCGTCGAAGGGCGCGCGAATCGTCATCTTGCTGATCTGCCGCTCGCCGATCTCGATCGCGTTCTGGAAATTCTCGAGCGTCTGCTTGTTGTTGACCATCTCGGTCTCGCGCTGCTGCTCGATCGAATCGAGCTGGCGCTTCTGGGCGCGCAGGTCGCTCTCGGAGATGAGGCCCGCCTTGTACTGGCGCTGGGCGTTTGAATACGCGTCCTGGGCCGCCGCGAGCTGGAACACGAGCGGCGAGCCGATCTTCACCCGCTGTTGCGCGGCCGCATAGTCCGCCTTCGTCTTGTCCAGCGCGAGCCTGAGATCCGTTGTATCCAACTGGAGCAGTACATCGCCCTCCTTCACCCGCTTGTCCAGGGACATGGTGCTCGACAGCACGCGCCCGCCCACCTCGCTCTTGAGGTCCATCGTGTATTCCGCCTCCACAATCACGCTGCCCGACACGGCGTTGGTGGCCATGCCGGCCTTCACGCGCACGGCAGGCACGCTGGGACGCATCCAGAACAGCACGGCGTAGACGGCGACGACGGCGGCGGCGGCGATCAGGACCACCCGCAGCAGGATACTCTTCGGTTTATTGGGCATGGCTGAGATAGGTTGCGGGTATGCGGTCGAGGGCGGGATCCATCCAGAGCATGCCGACGAGGTCCGACCAACGCATGTACAGGTCTGCGCGGGCCGACATCGCGGCGAGCTGCGCGTTGAGAAGGCTGGTGCGGGCGGCCTCCACCTGGGATTCCGAGGCGCGGTTGGCCTTGAATTCACCCTCGATGTAACTCATCCCGCCCCGCGCGATGTCGAGGCGCTGCTCCGCAATCGCCAGTTCGCGTGCGGAGAATCCGCACTGGTCCGCGGCGTCATGCTTTCGCATATCCAGTGCGTCCTCCGCTCCCTTGAGCTGGAGCTCCGAACTGCGCTTGTCGGCCAGCGCCTGCGCCTTGGCAGCCCGCGCATTGAAACCGTCGAAGATAGGCCAGTTCACCGCCAAACCGGCCAGCTGCTCGTGGGTCGCGCTCTGGTCGACGCGGCCCGCAACGAGGTAGGTCTGGCTCTGCAGCGAGGTCTGCAGAGTTGCATCCAGTTTCGGAAGGAGCCGCACCTTCGCGATCTTGTATCGAAGTTCGCTCTGTCGGATCCGATCCCTGGCAATCTCCACGGAGGGCACGCTGGCCTCGCCCCCTGCCCGGTCAAAGTCCTTCACGAGCAATGCCGCCTGCGTATCCATCCAAGGCGGACGCGGAATATCGGTCGGAATGCTGTCGGCCCTCAGATCCTTCACCCCGGCCAGACTTGCAAATGACTCGAGGGCCTGTGCGAGTGCCGCGCGATCGCGGTCGCATCCGATCTGCGCCTCCGCAAAGTCCATGCGCTGTCCGTCGAACTGCCCCTGCGTGATGCGTCCGACCGCCAGCTGCTGCCGGTTGTAGTCGAGCGATTTCTTGGCCAGGGCCAGCCCGCGCTCGCGTATCAGCAGGGCCTTCTTCTGCAGGATGAGCCGCAGGTAGAGCGTGCGCAGCTGCCCCACCAGGTCGCGGTAGGCCTGCGCGTACTGCTTGCTGGCAATGTCCTGGTCGAGGTCGCCGGCCTTCGCCTGGGCCCGAAGTTCGCCCCAGTGGAACAGCGGCTGGTTGAGCGTGAGGAAATAGTCTAGGCCGACGCGGTTGCTGTTCGACGTACCCGTCGTCGACACCGCCATGTCCGCGTAGCGCGCGTTGGCCACCAGCGAAGGATAGAGCCCCGAGTGCGCCATCGTCCGCCCGGCGGCGGCCCTCGCGAGCTCGACGTTCTGCGCCATCATCTGCGGAGACTGGCTCATCGCCTTGTCGATCACCGCCTCGAGTCCGGGCAACTTGGTCTCCGGCAACGTCTCGGCCGGATTCGGTCCCGCCTCCCCTCCCGCGGCAATCCCCGCCAGGGCAAACAGCGCCAGGTTTAGGAACAGAACGCGCGCAGGGCGCAGGGACATGGAAACTCGAAAATGGCGATGGCTTGGCAGGGTCGACACTGGGACCGAAGACCTCGCCGAATTACCGCGACGTTGGCAATCTCAGAAAAACACCTCGGCCCCGCGGGTGCTTTTGGCTTGATCCAACCCCGCCGCAAGGTCTCCGGTGATCGCGTCATGCGCGGCTTCTCGAACCCGTTCAGCCTTCTCTGGCGCCACCGCGACCTCGTGCTCCAGTTCACCCAGCGCGAGCTGCACAGGCGCACCAAGGGCAACCGTCTCGGCCGCCTGTGGGTCATCCTCGCCCCGCTGCTCATGCTCGGGCTCTACCTCTTCGTCTTCGGCGTCATCATGGGCGGCCGCTTCGGCGTGATCCCCGATGAGTCCACCTACGATTTCGCCCTGGCCCTCTTCCTCGGTCTCTCGATTTTCCAAACCATCGGCGATACGCTCGGAAACGGCCCGCTCCTGATCATCTCCCAGCCCAATTTCGTCAAGAAGGTCGTCTTTCCCCTCGAGGTCATCCCGGTCGCAAGCGTGATCGCCTCGATGTACAACTCCCTCCTGAGCATCGCGCTCATCCTGGTCGTCGCCCCCTTCAGCCATGTCGGCGGCTCGTGGCTGGGACTCGCCTACCTGCCCCTCCTGCTCCTCCCGCTGTGTTTCCTGTCGCTGGGACTTTCCTGGGGCCTGGCCGCAGTCGGCGTGTACCTGCGCGACGTCGCTCAGATCATGCCGCTCGCCGCCCAGATCGTCATGTTCTCAAGCGCGGTGTTCTATTCGCCGGACAAGATTCCGGAACCGGCCCTCCGCTACCTTCGGCTCAATCCGATCCTCGACATCTGCGACCAAGCCCGACGCGCCATCCTCTGGCACATGCCGATCGACTGGGGAGTCGTGTTGTGGATCTACGTGTCGTGCTTCCTCGTGCTGATCGGCGGCTACGTGACCTTCAGCCGCCTGCGACCCTATTTCGCCGAAGTGCTGTAAACCACGCCAGACCGGTGCTCTTCGGTTGACACCGTCTGCGCAGTCTCACAATGGCCGATGCACCATGAAAACCGACCTCTTCAGCCTGTGCGACTTCGCCGCCGACTATAACGGAAAGCTCAGTGTCATCGGAGTCTTCGACTCCCTGTACACCCAGCAGGACGCCGGCGCCGTCCGCCAGTGCAGCGTCGCGCTGCGCCTGCGCTACGAGAAGAAGGACGAGGGCAAGCACACGATCAAGCTGACCCTCTCCGACGCCGACGGGAAGACCTCCGCCCAGCTCGTCGAGACCGACATCGACCTGCGCGCCTCGGAAACCGCTCCGACGTCCATCGTCCAGCTCGCGCTCCACGTCAGCAACCTGTCCCTGCCCCACATCGGCATCTACTCGCTCGACCTGCACGTCGACAGCCGCCAGGTGGCCAGCACTCCGCTTTACCTCTACAAGGTGACCGCCTGAGGCGGTTGCCGGTTTGGTTTCACACGGGAGCCCCGGTCACCCGGAAGGCTCCCACTTCGTAGGGCAGGCGCACCATGCCGTGGACCGCGTCCTGCTCGGGAGTGCTCGACACTTCGAGAATCGCCGCCGCCAGGATGCGCTGCCAGGTGTTGTCCTCGGCCTCTCCCGCACCCGCGCCCACGTCGAGGGTGTATTGCCCCTCCTTGAGCTCCGCCTTGAAGCGCATCACGACCAGCCGGGCGTCGCCCTCCTCGATGCCGTCAATGAGTCTGCGAATCGCGCGAAGCCCCGTGGCAAAGACAACCTGCCCGAGGCGATCCCGCACCTCGATGCCCGCGCTGACCAGCCTGACCGTCTTGCGGGCGCGCAGCAGGACCGTGACCGTGCACCAGGTGCCCTGCCGAAACACCCGGGACGCCCCGCCGGCCTCGTCCTGCACCCAGACTCGCTCCAGCTCGATGCCGCCGTCGCCCAGTCGCTGGCAGTCGGTGAGGTCGACGGGCAACACGGTGGGAAGATTCCGCTGCTCGCTCACGGCGCTCTCCGCGCTGAGGCAGACCTGATTGCCCGCCGCCGCGCTCATCGCCGTGATGTATTCACGAACGCACGTCGACGCATCGCCCAGGTAGCGCTCACGGCCCTTGTCCAGCCAGAGCGCCCGATTGCACATGTTGAGCACGAACGAGGTGTCGTGCGTCACCACCAGCAGCGTGACCCCCTGGGCCATAAGCTCCCGCATCCGCCGGTTGCACTTTTGCTGGAACAGAATGTCGCCCACGCTCAGCGCCTCGTCGATAATGAGGATGTCCGGCTCCACCGACACCGCCACCGCGAACGCCACCCGCATGACCATGCCCGTGGAGTAGGTCTTCACCGGCTGGTCGATGAACTTGCCAATATCGGCGAATTGCTCGATCTCGGGATACTTCAGGTCCATCGCCTGCTTCCCGATCCCCAGGATGGAACCCGTGAGATAAATATTCTCCCGCCCCGTAAAGTCCGGATTGAAGCCTGAGCCCAGTTCAAGGAGCGCAGTCACGCGGCCCTTGATTTCCACGGTACCGCCGTTCGACTCGAGCGTGCCCGCCAGAATCTGGAGCAGCGTGCTCTTGCCCGCGCCATTCCGCCCGATGATCCCGAAGGCCTCGCCGCGCCTGACCTCGAAACTGACGCGGTTGAGCGCAAGCACGGCCTCGGCGGGCAGCGCCTCGAGGTCGACCTCGCGTCCGCGGCCCGCCGCCCGTCCCATCCAATGCCAAAAGCTGCGGTCGCTGTGGTAGATCTTGCACAGGTCGCGCACTTCGATGGCCACGTTGTTGTTGGAGGAGTCTGTCATGCGGTGGGCCCCTTTTTCTGCGTGCCACTGCCCTCCAACTCAATAGGAATTCGATCCATCCCGCCCTGATGTGAACCTCCACCCGGACACCATCCCCGCCGCCGTCGAGTTCTACGCGTTGCTCGCGGCGGCCGGCGCGGGGCCGGCAATGCTGGTCCTCGGACCGCGCGCCAACCGGGTGGCCGTGGCAGCCTTCGCCCCGGTGCTGGGCCTCGCGCTTGCGCTGCCCCTGGCCACCGCCGCCGTCCAGGTGAACCTGCCCCTCGCCTCGTGCGCCTGGGGCCTCGCCGCATCGCTCGCGCTGTTGAGTCTCGCCTGCGGGGTCACCGCGCGCCGTCTCAGGGCCGCGTCGACCGCGACCGCGGAGGTCCAGCCGCTGCGAGACTACGCGCTCCTGCTCGCACTCGCCGCCGCCCTGCTGCTCGCACCGGCCGTCGCGGGTGGTTTCCGGGTTCTCACGCTGCGGGGCAACGTGTACGATGATCTCAACTACGTGATCGGCGCCGGCTATTTCGAGCACCATCCCCTTTCCTGGCAGTCCTCCGCTTCGGCCGCCGAACTCGTGCGATCCAACCCGGGATTTCTCCTGGTGAAGCGTTTCCTCTGGTCCGAACGCACGCCCGTCCTCGCCCTCCTGGCGTGGTGCGCGCGCCTGGCCGGAAGGCCCGTCATCGACGTGGAGTTCGCATTCACGCTCACCTTCTTCCTCGTCGCGGTGGGCCCAGCCTATCTCCTGGCGCTCGACCTTGGCCTGCCCGCCGCCGTTCGCATGCTCGCCCCCCTGACCGTCGCCTGCGGATTCTGGGCCACGATCGTGCTCGATCTGCGCGCCATGGGCCAGATCGTCAACCTGCCGCTCTCCCTCGCCCTGGTCTGGCTTGCCGCTCGCTCCCTCTCCGGTCGCGCCACGTCCCCGCCCCGGCTGGGCACTGCGCTCCTCGCCCTGACGCTCTTTTCCGCGGGCCTGGCGTACCCCGAGATGGTGCCGAGTCTCGCCTGGGGCCTCGCCGGGAGTCTCATGCTCGCATTTCTGCTGGGCGACGCCACCCGGGCGACTCTCCGGACCTGGCTGGTCGCCCTGCTCGGCGCGCTCCTGCTCTCGACCACCCAAGCCGTCTTCTTCTGGCGTCTCCTGGTCCGCCAGCTGGTCATGAGCGTCGTCCGGGGCTCAGCCATGAGCTGGCAGGGCGACTGGTTCCGTTTCCTGCAGACACCCGCACCGCTCGCCGGACACTGGGGGCTCGCCTGGGGCCCGCTCGGCTCCGCAGGTGCATGGTCTGTGGCTGCCACCACGCTCGCCACCCTGCTCACCCTAGCCTTGGTCATCGGATTGGGCACAGTTGCAAGCCGTGCCATGCGCCGCTCCATGACTAGGAGCCAGGCCTCCGACCCGGCCTTCATCACGTTCGCCACACTGGCGGCATTCGCCTCGGGTTTCCTCGCCCAGGATGCCGCAATGCACCTCGTCGGAAATCCCTGGGCCGGGGCCAAGGCGCTCTCCTACGGTTACCCCTGCCTCACCCTGCTCGTCGCGGGTGTATTCATTTTGCCAAGTCCGAGGCTTCGAGCGCTCGCCTGGCTTCGGCATGTCCTCGGCGTCGCCGTGCTCGCCTGGCTGACCACTCAGGCCGCCTTTGCCCTTTACCACGTCGCACGCGCCCCCTCGGGAGACACGTTCTTTGTCTACGGCGAACCTCAACACCGCAGCGCCAAATCGGTGGGCTTCGATCCCGAGTGGCGGAACTTCGCCGAGCCGCTCGAGGCAACGCATGGCGCCGTCGTGTGGAGTTTCCAGCCGCTGGTCTGGGAATCCGAACTGTTCAAGGCCAGCTTCGCCGACTCGGCGGACCTGATTCCGCTCATGTCGATCGACCACTATCGCACGGAGCGGCTGATCGACGCGCCGGAATCCGAATCCCTACCCTTGCCCGCCTACCTCCTCGTCGACCGGAGCTTCTGGGGCGACGCTCTCCAACCCGGCGAACGCGTCGTCATACAGACCGGCCGGACCCGCCTTATCCGCCTGCCCACCGACGCCTGGAGCGGTCCTCACCTGCTCGGCGTCCTATCCGAGGGATCATCAAGGCTGTCCCATCTCACCCACCCCGTGTCGCTTCCCTGCGAACTGTGGCTCTATTTGCCCGTGCCACAGACGCTGCGCCTTGAGTTTGCTGGCTCCGCGCCCGCCATCGTCGCAGCAAAAACGCCCCGCACAGACCGTCAGCTCTGGCGAAGCCGGATCGCCCCGGGCGACGAGCGCACCGTGCCGGTCATGCGCGGAATCAACGTCCTCCGCCTCACCACACCGCTCCCCGCCAAAGGACTTCAGCTCTCGCGCATCCAATGGACCGACGCCCGAGGCTTGAACAGAAGCCAACGAAAGTAACGAAGAACGCTCGGATATTCACGGTCCGCGGGCCGGTACCGAGATCCGGAGATCAGCCATTTCGGGCTTTCTCCGACCTTATCCTGCCAACACTTCGGACGCTACCCCCTGAATCGAATCGCCACGAAAATCACGAAGTTTCAAGGGCACCGGCTTTGCGTTGCGTGCGCCTATAAGCGCGCTCCGATCGGAGTAGGCAACCCTGGCGCCTTTTTGCGTTTTTTGTGGCCATTACCTTCAGGGGGTTCGGTTGCGCCGCGGCCGCTCTGGGTCTCCGTGGTTCAACCGCGGCATTTTGGGTCACCAGCCCGGCTCCAACGGACGCCGATCGTCGCCCGCCGCGGTTTCGGCTTTTCGGAGCCGCCACCAGGGCTAGCGTGGGCCGCATGGGTCTGACCCTTCACATCGGCTTCGACTTTTGGGGCGCCGGCAATCTCGGCGACGATCTCATGCTGGCCGGCTTCCAGGAGTGGTTGCTCGCGCGACGTCCGGAATGGCGGATCTCCGCCCTCTGCGCCCACGACATCGCCGCGATGCGACTGCGATTTCCTGGCATCCGCTGGTTTCCCGCCGACCCTGATTCCCGGGCCGAAGCGCTCCGCCAGGCTGACGCCTGGGTCGGCCTGGGCGGAGGCGTGTTCCAGATTGAAGTGGGAACCTGGATACTGGATCAGATGCTCGCCGACATGACCGCGGCGCGCGCCCGCGGCCTGAAGACCTTCCTCGTCGGCGTCGGCGTGAACAACCGCGCGGCGCTCGAGACCGTCCAGGCGCGCCGCATCCATACACTCGCAGAGGCCATCTGGCTGCGCGACAGCGCCTGCCTCGACATGGCACTTTCCTGCGGCTTCTCCGCCGACAAGACCCACCTCGGCGCGGATACCGCCCATCTCCACTGCGCCACCGCGCCCACGCCCCGCCTCAGGGAAGGCACCGCCTTCGTCATTCACGCGAGCCCGACAGACGTCGCCGAAACCGCCTTCCTCGAGGCCGGCCCGCGGGCCCGGCGACCGGGCGCCTGGGTCTGCCAGGAATACCGCCCCATCCCCGACTCCGAGCTGCTGCTCCACCAATCCGCCTCACCCGAATTCCAGTCGGCCCTGCCGCTCCTGCGTCCCTCGTACCCGACGGCCACGGTCGCCGAGCTCCACGCCGCCGTCGCAGGCTGGCAACGCGTGGTCAGCAGCCGGTTTCACACAAGCCTCGCGGCCGCCTGGGCCGGCGCAGCGGTTGCGATCTTCGAACGCAACGACAAGCTGCGCGCGATCCGCGAAGACCTCGGCTGCGAGCGCTGCGCCCGTCTCGACGACGCCGACGAGCTCGCCCGCGCGCTCGAGTCCGCCCGACCCATCGCCCGCCCCAGGCTCGACGCCTGCCTCGACCGCACGGAGCGCATGATGCGCGACTTTGTCTCCGCGCTTTGATGCACCGCGGAGACAGAGGAAAATTAACAAGGATGAAGGGGATGAAAGGGATCCCCAAGCGATGCGGTTTCATAATCCCTTTCATCCCTTCCATCCCTGTTAATTTTCTCTGCACCGGTCCGTCGCTGAAATCCTTCTCGATTCCCACTCCCCGCTTCTCGATTCTTTGCTCCGCATGAAGCTCTACAGCTCCAAGCCCCAGGCCTCGATCACGATGGGCATTTCGCCCGCCCTGCGGCAGCTGCTCGCACACACGATCGGGGCCTTCCGGCCGGGCGTGGTGATCGAGAGCGGGACCTACGTCGGCCTCGGATCAACCACGCTGCTCGCGGAGCTGCTTCAGGAGACCTTCCCCGAGCACACGCCGCGCCTGTTCACGCTCGAGGTCAGCTTCGCACATTGGCAGCAGGCCGCGCGCAATCTGCGGCGATTTCGCCATGTCCGCTGCCTGTGGGGGCTCAGCGTCGACCGCGGCGAGGCACGACGCTTCATCCTCAACGACCCCGTCCTGAACCGGCACGAGTCCGAGCCCGACATCTACGTGGACAACGTCGAGGACCCGGTTCGGTTCTACCTCGACGAGGTCGACGGCAAGCTGCTCGACCCGGACGCCGTACCCGGCGACTTCATACGCAAGGCGCTCTTTCGCGAACAGTGGCTGCCCCGTCTTCTCGGCCGCTACGGCGCCCGACGTCCGCTCGTCACACTCGATTCCGCCGGCGGCATCGGGTTTCTCGAATTCAACACGGTCACCCGCTTGCTGAAGGACCATCCGTACCTGCTGCTGCTCGACGACATCGACCACCTCAAGCACTTCCGAAGCCGACGGGCCGTGCACGCCGATCCCTGCTTCGAGGTCCTCGGCGAGGAGCCTGAGACCGGATGGCTGCTCGCACGCCACAACCCCGCCCGCGGCGCATGAGCGGCTCCCCCGTCATCTTCGACTCCCGCGTCCTTCTCCCGGACGCCTGGGGGAAGTCCGCCGGCGCCGGCCCGATCTACGCATTCAATCCGACCCTGGTCGATGCGGGCGAGGGCTGGCTCATGGCCTACCGGTTGGTGCTGGCGGACGGACTGCGGCGAATCGCGCTGTGTCGGCTCGGAGGCGACCTGGAGCCACAGGCAGGCTCCGCCAGGCCTTTCAGCGACTGCGTGCGCTTCCAGAATCCCACCACGCTTGCCCCCCAGGCGCTCACCTGGTTCGCCGATCCGCGACTGTATCGGCTGGCCGGTCGCCTGTGGCTCCACTGGAATTCCGGCTGGCACGAACCAAGCAACCATCAGTTCATCGTCGAACTGGATCCAAGCTCGCTGGCGCCCGTGGGCTCTGCCCGGGAACTGATTCTCGCGGGTGAGCGCCAGCCCATCGAAAAGAACTGGGTGCTGTGGGGTGACGGCCCGTTCCGCGCGACCTACAGCCCCTCCCCGCACCGCGTGCTGAGCCTTTCGCTGGACGGCGAAGGAGACATCGTCTGCGAGCCCCTGGCCGACCATCCCTGGCACGATCGCCTCTACGAGCGCCGCTTTGGCCGCCTCCGCGGAGGCACGCCTCCCCAGCGCCATGGGGACCTGTACTTCGCTCTGTGCCATTCGATGACCGGCACCCCGGTGCCGGGCTGCGACTACCATCCGGCCGCCTATGCCTTCTCGGCCGAACCGCCTTACGAACCACGCCTGGTTCCTCATCGCTCACTGCCGCTTCCCGCGCCACCTCCGCGCTCCCTTCCCACGCTTAACCGCGCCGTCGCCCGCGTGGTTTATCCGAATGGGCTCGTCCGCAAGGGCGACCACTGGCTCGTCAGCTACGGCATGAACGACGAACGCTGCGCCATCGCCCCGCTCTCCGACGCCCAGCTCCTCGGGAGCCTGATCCCATTGAACCTCAAAACCGTGTGAACAGAAGCCAACGAAGATAACAAAGGCATGAAATTCAGTCGAATGATCAAACAGATCAGAACGAGTACGATTCGCCCCTGAGGTAAAACGGAAGCGCTTCGGATGTCGCGTTTAGCTGCTCGGCCTTCGTGACCTTCGTTTCCTTCTGTTCACATCCCCTGCTGAATTTGAATCGAATGCCTGTTGACGGGCCTCAGGGACGTTTCGCCAGCACCAGGTACTGGCCGCCCAAAGGAAGCTTCGCCAGCGCCGGCTCAACGCGCCGCAACGGCTTCAAGGCGGCAGGGAAGACGAAGAGATAGTCTGTCGAACTCACGGCGAAGCCCGCCTCGCGCAGGAGCCCTCGCGCTTGATGGGGAAAAAGCATGTGAGCGTCCCGATCGAAGGAGACCCGGGACATGATCAGGTGCACCATCGGATTCCAGCGGTTGTTCTCCCAAAAGGCGAAGTGCCCGCCGGGTTTCAGGTTCGCCCGCACTAGCGCCAGGGCCTCCGGACGGTCCCGCGGCTCGATGTGATGGAATACGCCATTCGTGAATGCCAGGTCGAACCGCCTCCCTTTCAATCCTGCCGCCTCACTCGTGAAACTGACGCCCCCCTGGTCTGCATGCCGCCTTTGCGCCACAGCGATCGACGCCTGCGAGGGATCGTAGCCCACGTAGTGCGCGTTGGGGTACACCTTCCTCAGCCAAGGCAGCAGCGAACCCGTGCCGCATCCGAAGTCGAGTACCTCCAAAATTCGGCCGCGCCCAAGCCCCAGCCTTCGCTCGACCCAGGTGATTCTGCCTTCGGCGAAGTAATCCTTGCCCGCCCCGGTCAGCCGCAGCCCACGATCCAGTTCGCGGTCGTAATCTTCGGCCACGGCATCGAAGGGATCAGATGAATCGGGGGTAAGCATTCCGCATCGGCCAATTGAAATTGAACCACAGAGACACAGAGATCACAGAGCCTGAAAACGATCAGCGTGGAACTTATGGGACGCAGTGAACAGAAGGAAACGAAGATAACAAAGAAGGCCGAGACCGCAGGCCCCGGAAAAAAATAAGGGGCGACCGGCCTCGCCAGTCGCCCCTTAGCGGCGTAATATCGGATCAGAAACTATCTTACTGCATCAGGCCATCCGTGCCGGAGGCGATCGCGGTGCCATTCCACATGGGCTTGGTACCGTTGAGATTGCCAGCCAGGCTCAGACCGCTGAGATCGAGGGTCGCGCTCGAGGGCGTCGTGATGTACAGCGTGCTGCCGACGTTCCAAGGAGCGTCAATCGCGACGTTGCCGTGCGAGTAGAGGCGAACATTGCCCGTGAACGAGGCGGTGCTGCCAGCGACGCTGTCGGTGGAGACGCCACCGTTGACGCTCTGGAGGACCGTATCGGACTTGGCTGTGCCACCACCGGTGTTGCCGGCGACGAGCACCATATCCGTGCCCTGGGTGATCGAGACCGCACCGTTCGACTGGAAGGCGAGCTTCCCGAACTGGTTGTTGGTGCCGAGGACGCTGATCGACGAGTTGCCCTGCGTCGCGTTGAACGTGACGGTACCACCGACCGTGATGGCCGAGGCGGCAGCCTCGGTGATCGCCGGAACCGCGTTGTTGGCGGAGTCGGTGAGGGTGAAGTTGCCACCGATGTTGGTGCCATTCACCAGCGTGACCGCAGTGCTGTCCACGAGGGTCACGTTCTGGCTGGCGCCAGCGGCGGTGACCTTCAGGTTCGCGATCGAGTTGTTGGTGTTCGTGAGGCTCAGCATGCCGCTGGGGGCGAAGGTCGCCGTGCCAGTGACGCTGATGGCCTGCGTGGCATCCGACGGACCCGCGGTCATGGCGTCGATGATGTCGCCCGCGCTGGTGACCGTGAGATCGCCTGTGGAGTGAACCGCCAAGAGGCGGGTCGAGCCATTCTCGGTGATCGTGATCGACTTGCCGCCGAGCTTCATACCACCGAACTCGTTGTCCGTGCCGGTCGAGAGATCGATGTTGTTGGCACCGTTCGTCGTCGAGTTGGTCGTGGCATCGAGCGTGACCGTGCTCTTGGCGCGGAGGCGGTTGGTATCCTGCGTGATCGTACCACCCGCGTAGACGCTGAGCGTGCCACCCGCGTAGAAGTCACCGGTGAGGGCATTGCCACCACCGAGCTTGACGTTCTGCTTGTCGCCGGAGGCGATGAGCACGTTGCCGCTGGCGATCGCGTCGACCACACCCGTGACGTTGACCGTCGAGGTGCTGGCCGCACCACCCCACGTGGCCGCGTTACCGAGGGTCACCACGCTCGTCGCGAGGCTAGAGTCGGTGTTGGCAAGGGCGTAGAGGTAGCCGGCAGCCGTGACGGTCTGGCCCTGATTGTCGAGGATGACCGAGTTGCGAGCGTTCAGGGTAATGTTGTTACCGGTAAGCGTCGTTGCGTTGAGCCCGGTATCCGTCGAGACGATGTTGCTCGGGTTCGAGCTGAACTCGCCGTCGGCATTCGTGGCGGTGAGGCTGATATTGCTCTTGCCAGCGTTGACCGAGACGATGCGGACCGTGCCGCCCTCGATCACGTTGATGTCGGCACCGGTAGCGCCGACAACGCCATTGGTCGTGTCGAAGTGGTAACCGCCGAAGCGGGATGCCACCGTGGTGGAGGTCTTGATGCCGGCAGGGGCATTGTTGACCAGATTGATGGTGCCACCGTTCGTCGTGATCCAAATGTCACCGTAGACATTGGCACGGGAACCGGAGACGTCGTCGACGCCCATGCCGGAGGTACCGGCGGTGTTGAGCGAGATGCCACCCGCGGCGCTGTAGTAGCTGCCGAGGTGAATCATGCCATCATTGGCGGTGGCGGTCAGCAGACCGTTGCCCGTGGTGGAACCGTTGACGGTGATATCGCCCGCCTTCGAGGATGCGACACCTGCGGTGAGGCTCACCGTGCTATTGTCGGTGACTGCCGCATTGTAGATGAGGTTACCCGCACCCTGGTTCGCGACGGTCAGGTTGCCACCCTTGGTGGAGCCGCCGACGGTCAGATCGCCGGTGGAGTTGTCGACGGTGACTGCGCCGTTCGTGGCGAGGGTCACGGAGCCCAGCTTGTTGGCCGTGCTGTTGAGGGTCGTGGCAACACCCGTGATCGACAGCGTCGGGGCGGTGATGCCCGTGACGGTCTGGGTGATAGCACCAGTGCTATTGAGCGTGACGCTCTTCGTAGCGATGACCTTGTCGAGGTTGAGGGTGCCACCACTCTGAATGGCGACATTGCCGACCTTGCCGCCCGCACCGACGCTGACGGCGCCGGTGAACATGTTGGCGGTGTTGAGCGTGACGTCACCCGCGGAGGTGAGGTCGAAGGCGGAGGTGCCGCCGGCGGTGATCACACCGCTGGAGGTAATGCTCGTGTTGCTCGTGAGCGACAGAGCGTTGGCGCCAGTGACGGTAAGCGCACCCACGTTCATCGCAGAACTCTGGACGATCGTGGTCGCTCCAGACACGGTGCCGGTGAGCGTGCCGAACATGTTGTTCGTGCTCTCAACATCGACGCTGCCCGCGGCGACCGAGAGATTGCCAGTCGTGAGGGACAGCGTCTTGTTGGCTTCGGTGACCGCTCCCGAGCCGGCCTTCAGCGTGAGGCCAGCGAACGTGAGCGTATCAGAAGCGCCTGCACCGAACGTGATGTTTCCGTTGGCTGCGCTGGTGTCGACTGTCGTCGCACCGGCGACGTTCGTGCCGTTGGCGAGGACCAGGGCGCCATTGTTGGTAACCGAGACCGCTTTGGTGGTCGAATCAACCAGCTTCAGGCTGCCGATGGCGTTGGCCCCACTGAGGGTGATGGCGTCGCCGGCCGTGATCGAAGCGCTCGTCGAGGTGAGAACGTTTGCCGACGTGACCTGACCAGAACCCGTCACAGTGAGGGTGGTCGCGCTGAGTGTGGGCAGTGCGACATCGGCACCCGTGATGCTGAGGGTCGCGGAATTCAAGGCCCCTGCACCACCAACGGTGCCGAGCGATGCCGTGCCATTGTTCGTCGTAACCCAGAGATCCTTGGTATCAATCGTACCGGTCGTAACCGAAGATCCAGTGAGCTTGGTGGTTCCCGTGCTGGAATCGTTGATGTTGCCAGTCTTCAGCGTGCCGTTCGCATTGAGCGTGAGGCTCGTCGCGGTGCTACCGATCGCCGTGCCGGAGAAGTCGATATTCCCGCCCGTCGAGGTGACCGAGAGTGTGGTGACTCCCGCGGCAAGGGCACTATTGGAGGTGATATTGCCAGAGCCAGTGATCGTGGCCGTCGGAGCAAGCGTCGTCGCATCGAGCGTGATCGCGCCGCTGCCGGTGAAGGAAACGGACTTGGTGGCGCTCAGGCTGACGGTGCCGGTGGCCGAGACAGCTGCACCGGAGGCCATCGCGACGTTGCTCGTCGCAGCGGTGTCGGAGACCGTGAGACCGCCCGCGACAGAGGTGTTACCGAGGGTAACATCGCCACCCGTCTCGGTGATCGAGAGATTTCCACCCGTGGTCTTGCCGGAAACGGCGAGCGCGACGGAATCCGTCACGGAGGCGCTGGCGGCGTTGGTGAGCGTGAGGGTCGAGAGCTTGCCACTCGTGGTGACGGCGCCCCCATTGGTGATCGTCAGCGCATCGAGGTTACCATTGATCGTCACGGCATTGCTGCCGGCATCAACGGTGGCCGTGTACTTGCCGGAGCTGGTGTTGGCCAGCGTGCCGGTCGTCGTGACGGCGCCGGTGGAGACGAGGCTGATGTTGCCAGCGATCGTCGTCGTGCCCGCCGCAGCGAGTTCAACGCCGGTGGCATTCTTGATATTCAGATTGCCCGTGACGTTCGCGCCGGAGAGCGAAACGGTACCAGCGGCATTGATCTTCAGCTCACCCGAGATCGTGTTGTTAGCATCGCCGCTAACGGACACATTCTTGCCCGCGAGGTAGACGTTGCCGGTGATCTTGCCTGCCTCGGAAACATCGGCTTGCGCCGTGCCCGAGTAGCTCAGGTCGCCCGTGGCGAGGAAAGACTGGGTGGCGTCGGTATCGTTCGTCGTGCTGGCGACGAAGGAGGCGGCGTTGATCTGAGCGCCGGACGAGACCATCACGCCCGCCGTATTCATAACGTAAACACGGCCGTTCGAGGTGATCGCACCGGCGATCGTGGTGGCCGTGCCACCGGTGACCATGTTGAGGACGCCGGAGGAGGAAGAGGGAAGGTTGAACTTGATGATGTCACCGGCCGCGATCGTGTCGGTGCCGGAACCGAAGTTCTTCCACTGGAGCACCGTGTTCGCCGCAGTGGAGGTGATATCCAGCTCATTGCTCAGCTGACCGCTGGCCCAAGTGACCGTGGACGGGGCTGTGAGGTTGGTGGAGGCCGTGCTCGGCAGTGCGCGGAGCGTGGGGACCAGCGCAACAGGTCCAGCAGCGAGGCTGGCCAGGACGAGCTTGCGCGTCAGTGATTTGGTGATCGAGGATTTCTTCATCGGAGTATGATGTTGCTGATGGTTAGACGGTATTACGCCGTTATCTCGGGGGAGGAAGAGTGAGATGCCTACCGTTGGCAAGCATTTTTCGAGAATGGAATCTCAAATCCTACGGCGGGGTAACAGCCGGAGAAAGTGGCAAAATGGATACGCTCGGGGTGGAGCTTCAAGAACGTATCGCAGACCTAGTTGGATCGTCAATCACTTCCTAACAACTTCAAAAGCCACCCGCAAATTGCATGCTTTTCCAGTGTCCGATTTTGAGGTCCTGCAGCGCTTTTGAGACTCGCTTAACAAGTCGCTCCGTTTCGCGCCTTGGAACTGGCGGAGCCTTTGGGCTTGAGTAAGTGGCCGTGCCTCGGATTGAAACCCCGAGACCTGCGCACGGTCAACGCGACCACCTTTTAATGAAGCGAGCTCTTCCCGTTCTATTTGCCCTGATCAACTGCCTGGCACTGGCCTACCCGCTCTCCTGCCGCGCGGCACAGCCCAAGGAACCCGCGCGGACTGGAACAGCCAGGAACGCGGTCGTGCTCAAACGGCTTCTCCTCGCCGATACGGAAAAACGGGCCGAGGTCATGAAAGATCCGGGCGAAGGGCACTCCTTCGCATTCGACGACCTGCCAGTTTTCAACACCCAGGAGTTCAGGGACAAAATGGCGCCATTCATGGGCCAGCCGATTTCCAACGACTTGGTGCGCAAGATGGCCGTCGTCATCGCTGCCTACGTCCGAGAAAAGGATTTGCTGACAGTGAACGTGGCGATTCCGAAACAGGACGCGAGCACCGGGGTGCTTCGCCTGGCGCTGCGTATCGGGAGGTACCGGGACATCGTCGTGAAAGGCAACCGCTGGTTCAGCGCCAAGCAAATCGAGGACGAACTCGGCGTGAAACCCGGCGACGAAATTCGGATTTCCCAGCTCGACCAGGCCATCAATTGGATCAACACGAATCCGTTCCGTTACACCAAGGCGATCATCAACAATCAGACGGGCGACCCGACAAGGGCGGACCTCATCATCGCGGTACAGGACGCCGCTCCGTTCAGGGTCATCGGATCGTATGACAATTCCGGAGTATCGATTCTCGGCAGCGACCGATACACGGTCGCGCTGCAATGGGGCAACGCCTGGGGAATAGGACACCAAATTTCCTACCAATACTCGCGATCCGATATCCCGCGCTACTTCCAAGCGCATAGCTTGGATTATCTGATTCCCCTGCCGTGGCATCACCAGCTGCAGATCGACGTCGCGTACGCGACCTTCAACCCAACGATTTCCGTCATCAAGAGTCTGGACCCGAGCCAGCCCGACACCTACATCGACACCAAGGGCACCAACCTCGTCGGGGACATCCATTACATCATTCCGCAGACTCTCGGGAGGTGGAATCTGCAATACTCCTTCGGGGTCGATTTCAAGCGGTCGGACAACAACCTGATCTTCGGCGGTTCTCCTGTGCCAATCAATACGGTAGACGTACTCCAGGGGAACGTCGCCGTGACTGCGGTACGCAAAGACAAGCTGGGCGGTTGGTCCTTCACACTGTCCACAAACCTCAGTCCGGGACACCTGACCTCGGATCAATCCGACAGTGTTTACGCAAACGCCCGTTACGGCTCCCAGCCTCGATACGCCTATGCGAACTTCAACGTGCAACGGCTGACGGACGTGGGAGGCGGCTGGCAGCTAGTCACAAAACTCAACACGCAAATCGCTTCGACCAACCTGCAAGGCAGCGAACAGATGTCGATCGGCGGCGCCGACACGGTTCGCGGATATGACGAACGCATCTATAGCGGCGATCAAGGCATGACCTTCAATGCGGAGCTTCAGAGCCCGGTGATCAATGCTCGCGCCGCTGCAATTCCTACCTCGTGGAAAGTCAACGACTCGATTCAGGCACGCGGCCTGGCGTTCTTCGATTTCGGCGACGTGAAATACCACGATCGCAACGCCAACGACATCCAACTGTATTCGCTCGCCAGCGCCGGCATCGGCTTCAGGTGCGCCATGGGGCACACGCTTTCCGTGAGTTTTGATTATGGCTGGAGGATTCGAAAGCTCCCCGCCAGGGTCATTCACACCCCCGGAGCTGGCCGGGGAAGCATCAGGGTGTCGGTCGCCTATTGAAATCATGGCCGGTCGGCACCGAACGACACCGGGCCGGGGGCATATCCGGATCTCGGTTACGTATTGAGCCGGGGCGGAGGATTTGCTCGACCGCGGGGCGGGCGCCAAGGATAAGATCCGGCCGATGGCCGTCCAGCCCCACCCCCTGTCCAGGAGACTTGCGCTGTGCGCGCTCGCGCTGTGCGTGCTGGCCGCGGCCTGGGTGCTCCTGCGTCCGATGCCAGAGCGGGCGATCAGGTGTGTCGTCACTTTTCCCCTACAACCCCCGGGCACCGTGGAGACCCTGCTCGTCGCGGGGCAGGCGCACTCGGCCGACCGGCTCGGGGTACGGTATCTGGACGACCGGAGGATCCAGCTGTTCTGGGACAGCACCGGCCGGGGCGGGCCGGCGTCGGGCCCGATCACGCTGCCGGCGGGACGCCGTGTCGCGATGCGCATTGATGCGCCTTCGCTGTACGACCGCCTCCAGCGGCCGCTGCTGGAGCGGGAGCCCGACGACTGGCTGGACGTCACGGTGGACGGGCGCGAGGTGCTGCGCGGGCGCGTGGAATTCCGCCGCTCGGCGGCCATCGACCGGCACCTGGGGACGGATCCCGCGCTCGGACAACGCGGCGAGAG
The DNA here is from genome assembly GCA_027310745.1 of Opitutaceae bacterium. Classification (GTDB taxonomy): domain Bacteria; phylum Verrucomicrobiota; class Verrucomicrobiia; order Opitutales; family Opitutaceae; genus MWDT01. The sequence continues at coordinate 159,920 of DAIDAF010000016.1, forward strand.
CGGTGGGCGGTTTCACGGGACGATCGAAGTCAGGCCGCCCAGACGGGTCCGGGTGAGTCCATGGAAACTGCCCCGGGCACTCGCGTGGACGCTGGTGAATTCGGCGGGAACCTGGCTTGCGCTCGGCTGGGCGGTGTTCGCACTCGTGGATTGGCGCGCCGCGCGCCTGAGTCCCCGATCTGCGCTGGGCGCCGACGCGCGGCTGCTTTCGGGCATCGGACTGGCCGCAGTGTTGGCCACGTTTTTCATCGGGTCAGCGGGGCAGCCCTTCGAACTCGGGGAGGATCTCAACGGGTATCCCGAAGGCTACGCGATGATGGCGCATGCCTTCGCGCACGGGCAGCTCGCGCTCCTGCAGAGGCCCTCCCCCGCCCTGCTGGCGCTGCCCGATCCCTACGATGCGCGCCAGAACGCGGGGCTGCGGCTGCACGACGCGATTCTGTATCATGGAAAATACTACTTCTACTACTCCCCGCTCCCCGCGGTCCTTATGAACCTGCCCGTGCTGTGGCTGACCGGCACGGACGTGCCGCAGGCGATGGCGGTGACGCTGTGGACCTCGGCCGGCACGGTGCTGATGCTCGCGGCGCTGCTCGCGTTCAAGCGGCGTTGGCATCCCAGCCTGCCGCTGTGGGCGACCGGGGCGCTGGGGCTGAGCATCGGATTTGCCGCGCCTGTGGTCTACCTCGTGGGCCGGCCGACGATGTACGAGCAGCCGGTGGCGGCCGCGTATGCCTTCCTCGGGCTGGGGATGTTCGCACTGGCGAAAGTTGCGGGCCGGGGCTGGCGGTTCGGCTGGGCTATGACAGCGGCGTTCGGGTTTGCGCTGGCTGCGGCCTGCCGGCCCAACATCGCGTTTGCGTGCCCGGGGCTCGGCCTCGTGTGGCTTCTGGCCGCCCGCCGGGAAGGGAGGATTGCCGCCGGCCCCATCGGATGGCTGTCCGCAGTCCGCTGGCCGAGAGTGGTGCTGCTGTGCCTGCCTTTTCTCGCCGTGGGCGCGGGTTTGGCCACCCTGAACTGCATGCGCTTCGGAGCACCGCTCGAATTCGGCTGGCGGTGGCAGCTGTGGGGCCGGAGGACGCAGCTTGCCTCGCAGGCCACCAACTTCTCGCTGCGAAACATCCCGCCCAACGCCCAGCAGTATCTTTACGGACCGCCGCAATTCCTCCTGTGGTTTCCGTACGTCGAGGCACAAGCGCGAAAAGTGTATTTCCGGTCACCCTACACCGTTGGCGCTGAACCACTCGTGGGCATCGCCTGGGCGCTTCCCCTGGAGGCTATTGCGCTTCTGGCCTGGGCGGCGAACCTGCGCAGGCATCGCCTGGCGGATCCCGCGTCGGCGGACTCGTGGATCGGCGCCCTGCTGGTGGCAGGGGGGGGCGTACTCCTCTTCAACATGACGTATTCGGCGTTCGCGATGCGGTACATGCCGGATTTCCTGCCCTTCATCGAAATCGCAGGCGCGTTGGCGTTCATGACTTGGGCCGGCCGCCTGAAACGTCCCGCCCTGGCCTCCGCGTTGGTCGGGATCGCGGTTGTGGCTGCGCTAGCGGCCCTGGCCATGTCGCTTGACACCGGCTATCTCGGCTTCTCAGGGCGCAACCCTGAGCTGAGAGCCCAGATCGCGACGTGCTGCCCCTGAGCTCGACCGGGTTCAGTCCAACCGACCCGTATTTGAACCACGGAGACACGGAGAACACAGAGAAAAAACGTACGGCGGAGGTTCTATGTCCAGCAACAATGGCTTCCAACGGCTTGGTTAACAGAAGGCAACAAAGGGACGAAGGAAGGATAACAAATCGAAAAACCGGATCAGGGAAAGGCTCCCCACCGACCACGCAGCCGATTCAACGCCCCAAAAAACCACAACAACCAGCATGTTCTTCGGTCCCTTCGTCAGCTTCTGTTCATCCATTCACCCTATTCAGTTTCACCTTCGGCATTCAGCATGAGCGACACACGCACACATCGGCCCCAGGAGGCCCCGAGGCCGGGCTGGCCGGCACCGCGCGAATGGGTGGTGGCGGGCGCGCTCCTGGCCTTCGCCTGCTACGTGGCCCACTTCCTGTACGTGCGCCGGTTCGGGCTCTACGAGGACGACTACATCTACACGCTGGGCTGCTTCGACTGGAGCCTGGGGCACTGGTGGGGCGAGGCGGTGAAGGCGATCGTACATCCGGTCCAGGGCCGTCCCTTGAACCACCTGTTCAGGCGAACGATTAATTTCGTGTTCCTGCACGGCGGGACGCTCGTGCCCGCGCATCTCGCCAGCTGGGTGATGCTGAGCGTAAACGCCTCGCTGCTCTACGCGCTTGCGCGGCGGCACCTGGGCGCGCTCGCCGCACTGGCGGCGGCGCTGCTGTACCTGCTGTATCCGGCCGACGCTTCCAGGCAGATCCTGATGCACCAGTCGGACCTGCTGTTCGGGACGATGCTGTGCCTCGGAGGGCTGCTGGCATTCTCGAGCGGACGGACCCTGCTCGGGTGGTTCTTCGGCCTGTGCTGCCTGCTCAACTACGAATCGTTCTACCTTCCGCTGATCGTGGGTCCGCTGCTGGCGGGCGGGTTCAACTTGCGTCGCGACTGGAAGCGCCTGCTGCGGCATGCGGCCGCGTTCGCGGCGGTGGCCGGCGCGGTGGTGATCGTGCGCGGCCTGCTGGGCGACGACCGGGCGCGGGGACTTGCGGGCGGGGGCGCGGAAGCCGCCGCGCTGCGGGGGCTGGCAGCGCTGGTCATCGGTCCGCTTGTTTCGCTGCGCGCCGGAGTCGTGGAGCCGCTCCGCGCGACGCTCGGGGCGGGGCTGGCGGCCTGGCTGGGCGGCCTGGCGGTCGCGCTCGGAGTCGGCGGGGGCCTCGCCTGGGCCGCCCGCGTGGGACGGCGCGAGCCTGGCACCGGCGGAGGCCGTGCGCCGCAGGTGGCGGTTGCCGGCGCGCTTGCCTGGGCGGCGGGCTATGCGCTCTGCATCCGACCCGACAATTTCCCTCCGACGGCCGTGATCGGGCGGCTGAGCGGGGTTCACGTGGCCGGGTCGGTGGGAGCCGCGCTGCTTGCGGGCGGGCTCGTCGAACTTTTGTCCATGGCCATGTCGGGGCGGCGCACAAGGATCGTGATCGTGGCGGCGGCGTCCGCCGCCTTTGGCCTGATGACCGTGCGCGGAATCAGGATACAGCGCGACGAATACGTGACCCACTGGGGCGAGCAGCAGCGATTCTGGACGCAGCTGGTCTCGCTGGTGCCGGACCTGAGGGACGGCGAACCCGTGCTCCTGGACATCCGGGGTCCGGCAGGCGTGTTTCCGGAGACGCCGGGCTTCCCGCGTTTCGGGCTGGTGAACTACGCGCCGGTGACGCTGCACCGGATCATCCGGCATCCGGCGGACTGGACGGTGGTGCCGCGGGTGTTCTGCCTCTACGATGGGTGCCCGGCGTATCCGCTGGCGGACGGCGTCCTGCTCAAGACGCCCTTCTGGTTCTGGGACGGCCTGTGGCCAGTGGTGAGGGACGGGCATTTCATCCTGCTGCGCGAGCGCGGCGGGAGGCTGGTGCGCAGCGACTCTCCGGTGGAACTGGCGGGGCGGGAGCTGCATCCGCGTCCGCTGGATCCCGGCGTGCGCACGATCGCCCCGAACCGGCTCATGCGGGCGCTGTATGAACGCCAATCACAGACTTGTAATTGAACCACAGAGACACCGAGGCCACAGAGTAAGGAAAAGGTCGAAATTCAGAATGCAACGGATGGAATCTTCGAACCTGCCGACTACGGAGTCCCCACTTTTCCCAATGGCTCACCTGCAGCATTTGGACTGAACGCGAAGGACAGGCGCAGGAGCTAGACAAACTTCAGCTTTCGGGCCGCGAATTCCACCATGCGCAGGAGAAGCCAGCCGTGCCTCCAGCGCTGGATGTTGGTTGAGCCGTAGGTGCGTTCCCGATACCGAATAGGGACATCCGCGATCTTGAGATTCAGGCGACCGGCGCCGAACAGGAGGTCGAAATCCCCGAAGGGATCGAAGTCTCCGAAATAGGCGCGATTGGCGGCGATCTTGTCGTAACTGGTCCGCGACAAAACCTTCGTTCCACAGAGCGTATCCTTGAGCGGCTGTCCCAGCAGCCAGCTGAACATCAGGCCGAAGGCCTTGTTTGCGCAGAGATTGAGGAACCGCATCGCACGCTCCTCCATCGGATACACGAGGCGCACGCCGTTGGCGAACTCCGCGCGGCCGCTGGCCAGCACGGCGTAAAATTTGGGCAGCTCCTCGGGCGGCATCGTGAGGTCGGCGTCGAGGATCATCAGGATGTCACCCTCCGCGACCGCAAAGCCTTCGCGAACCGCATTACCCTTGCCGACGCCGGTCTGGCGCAGGGTCTTGATTCGCCGAGAGGGATAGGCCGCCTTCACGCGCTCGATTTCGGCCCAGGTGTCGTCGCGCGAGTGGCCCTCCACGAAGATGAGCTCGGTCCAAGCGCCCATGTCTGGGGTGCGCGTCACCGCGGCTTCAATGTTGCCGGATTCGTTGCGCGCGGGGACCACGACCGAGACCGATTTCGGCCGCTGCATTTCACTGACAACCGGCGTCGGACGCGCCACGACGAAATCGGTCAGGCAGAGCCAGGGGATAAGCGGCGCCAGGAATCGATTAAGGAGACGATCCAGCCCGAACATCGAGACTGGCAGAAGGAGGCGGTGATCGTGCCGGATGACCTCCCAGCCGGAAAGTTGAAGAAGGTTCACAACGTCCTTTGCCGCGAGCCAGCTGCTATCCGGGGTCCGCCTGCTGATGCCGGTCACCCTCGCCAAGCGAAGCATCGGACGCCAGAGGTTGGACTGAAAATTGAGGATGAGCCGCGTGTCGGGCGTGCTCACCGAATGAACTCGCTCGAGCATCGCCTGCGCGTCGGCCGCGTAGTTGATCGTGTCGGAGACGATGACCACGTCGAACTTCTCGCCAGGGAGATCCAGATGCTCGCCCGCCTGTGCATGGAACCGACCGCGGGGAAAACGCTGACGCGCGCGGTCGACCTGAACTTCGGAAAGGTCCACTCCAGTCACCTCAAGGCCCGGAAGATCGGCAAGCAAGTCGCCTGCGCCACACCCGATCTCAAGCACGCGGGCACCGGGCGGAATCATAAGCCTCAGATAGCGCGCCAACCATCGCCGGTAGGCCCTGGCAGCGGCGGTGGGTCCTGGCTCCTCATCGAAGAATCGCCGAATCCTATCCAGATGGGCCTCGGAGAGTTGGTTGAGGGGCTGAACCATCGCCAAGACCGTAGGGAACCGCACCCACGATGCGACACCAAAGGTGCGGCATCAAGGCCCCCAAATCGTGTATCATATCGGCGATCCGACGCCCCCGTTCTCGCATTGCAAAAGGCGTTCAACTTGCTCCGACTGCGTGCCTGTCCCCGCCTCGCAAAATGAAACAGCCCACCCGCGCGAAGACCGAAGGTCCCACGCAACGTGTCCGCACTGGAAGCATCCGGACGTTCGCTCTTGCGGCACTCGCGCTGACGGCGACCGCGTTCCTAGCGCATTTTCTTCATTTTCGCCACTTTGGTCTCTACGAAGACGATTACTGGTCGATCGCGAACACCTACAACTGCAGCTTCCATCAATTGGGGGTCATAGCCCACTATGACTTCCGTTACTGGCCCACTGGGCGTCCGCTCAATCACCTTCTGCCTTCGGTGCTATCGGTCGTAGGCTACAGGCTGGGAGGGCTGCCGGCCATGTATCTTATCGCTGCAGCCTGGTTGTCCCTGAACGGGATTCTCGTCTACTCGATCGCACGCCGATTCCTCAGCATGCGGGCCGCACTTGTCGCAGGCATCGCGTATCTGCTCTTCCCGGCTGACACGACCAAGGAACTCTTGATTCATGCATCGCATATCCAGGGAGCCATGACGTTTATGCTCCTCGGACTTCTGCTCTGGCTTTCCGGCGGCTGGAAACAAGTCCTCTCCTACCCGGTGGCCGCTTTGAGTCTCCTGAGCTACGAAACCGCATTCATAGGATTCTTGCTCGCACCCTTGCTCGTGCATGCGTCGAAACCCGAACGCCGCTGGCGGAGGTGGCTGGTTCACGGCATCACCTGCGGAGCCATCCTGTTCGCCATTGCCATCATTCGCGTCAAGACAGGCGACAGCCGCTCGGTCGCCGTGCTGGACGAGCCACTGATGGACGCGTGGAGGTCACTTAGCTCGATGGTCCTGGGGCCGCTCACAGATTTGTGGGCCTATGTGCATGCCGGTTACACGGGCATGGCGCATGTATCGGGAGTGGCAGCCCTGTCATGGCTTGGAATCCTACTCCCAGTCATCGTGTACTGGCGGGCCGCCAGGCGAGCGACCGACACTGGAGAAACGACTGGAACCGCACTTGGGCCCTTGGCGACCGCGTGCGCAATCACTTGGGCTGCCAGCTATGCGCTGACACTGGTCAACTACCCGCCGACGCAAGTGATCGGACGGCTGACATCGACACACATCGCCGCCGGTTGGCCTGTCGCGCTTTTATGCGGATGTGGATGCGAGGCCCTGATGAGGCACCGCCAAAAATTGACTGCCCTGTGGGTTGCCGCCCTTGCCGGTGCACTGATGCTCCTGCTGGCTTACACCCAGTACGTGCAACGGCAATACATGCATGCATGGAGCCACGAAAAGGCATTTTGGCGCCAGGTCCTGGCCCTCTGTCCCGATGTCGACGCACACACGAGCATCATCGTCACCGGCCTTCCCTATATCCAGCAGCATCCCTACATCCTCGTGAACTCCTGGGCCGATTACCACGCCTGCGTTCACCTGTTCGGTCTGACCTCCGACAATAGCGGCCCGAAATTTGCGAACCTTGGCGCCATGGGCCCCCAGATTTCGTTCAAACGCGAGGGAGATCGCGTCTTATGGACGCCGGAATTCTGGTCGAATACGTTCCTACCAATCGACCCAGCCGATTTAATTCTGCTCAAGTCGGACGGAGGACATTTGACCCGGGTTCGTTCGGCAAAGACATCGGTCGGAGTCCTGGTTTCGACAAGGCCGATTCCACAGGGCAGTCCGCCAGCACACCCTGACACGTATCTCTACCGCCTGATTACCCAAGACTGAGTTCGCAATGGCCGAGGCGTCTCCAAAGTCATTCGACTACAATGCCATTCCGATCGGCTACTACGACAGGGTGTTCCGTCGCAGGCGCGGCATCCAGAGCAAGTGGCACCATCTGAAATTCAAGCGGGTGGCTCGTGAGTTCGAGCCCGGGATGCGCCACCTCGATATTGCGTGCGGACCGGGAACTTTCATTTCAACGCTCTCCGAGGACATCGAGAGCACCGGGGTCGACATCGCCGAACAGCAGATCCAGTATGCAACCAAACATTACGCAGGCCCCCGGCGCCGCTTCCAACGTATGGAGCCGGGACGCCTGCCCTTCCCCGACGCCAGCTTCGACATCGCCTCCTCGGTCGAGCTGATCGAACACATTTCCTCGGAGGAGGCGAAACGCCTTCTGGAAGAGTGCCGCCGCGTCCTGAAGCCTTCCGGGAGGATCGTAATCACCACGCCCAACTACCAGGGGCTGTGGCCCTGGATCGAACGGCTCCTGAACCGGTTCTCGAGCATTTCATACGAGGATCAGCACATCACAAAATACCGACCACGAACCTTGCGTGTGATTCTGGAGGAAGCGGGCTTCAAAGAAGTCCAAGTTGAAACCTGTCTGTTTTCAGCGCCATTTGCCGCCGCCCTTGGCTGGTCGTTTTCAGATTTCATCAATCGTATTGAACCGGCAGTCCTACCCCGACGATTTGGTCATCTGATCATCGGGACCGCTCACAACCCATGAAGCCGCCCAGCCTCGCCATAGTCGTCCCCACCTACAATGAGCGGGAGAACATCCGTGAGCTGGTGCGCAGGCTCGATCAGACGCTCGTCGGTACATCCTGGGAGGTCATCTTTGTGGACGACGATTCCGCAGACGGCACGCGCGACGAGGTGTGGGGACTGTCGTTCGAAGACCCCCGCGTGCGATGCATCTGTCGCGTGGGTCGCAAGGGACTGTCTTCGGCCTGCATCGAGGGCATGGCCAGCACGCACGCCGAATATCTGCTCGTGATGGATGCGGACCTGCAGCACGACGAGGCCATCATCCCCCAGATGCTGGCTGCCGTCCGGGATGAGGGCTATGACGTGGCGGTAGGTTCGCGTTATATCGAGGGCGGCGGCATTTCCAAAGAGTGGAGCACTTCACGCCGACTGATCAGCCGGCTTGCGACGGTCGCAGGCCAGAAAGTCACGCATTACTCGATTTCGGACCCCATGAGCGGTTACTTTCTGCTCAAACGTTCCGTTTTTTGGACGGTGGTCCATCGCCTATCCGGGCGAGGTTTCAAGATCCTGCTCGATATCATTGCATCCTCGAAACAACCCCTCCGGATCAAAGAGGTCCCGTTCCAATTTCGCCTTCGTCGTGCGGGTGAAAGCAAGCTGACAGGCAACGTCGCGGTCGACTACGTGCTCCTGCTGCTCGACAAGACCGTGGGCCGCCTGATCCCGATACGATTCATCAAGTTCGTCGCTGCGGGCAGCGTGGGGGCGCTTCTTCACTTGGGAATCCTGGGTGGAATGCACAAAACACTGCACGAAGATTTCTGGCTGTCGCAGGCAGTTGCGACACTATGCGCGATGGTGCTCAACTTTATACTCAACAACTATTTCACGTACCGCGATCGCCGACTCCACGGGAGTCAATTCATGGTGGGCCTGTTACTATTCATGGCCATCTGCTCGGTCGGTGCGCTGACCAACGTGCAGCTTGCCCAATATCTGTATCGCCACGATCTCCCCTGGTGGATGGCCGGGTTGTTGGGAGCGGTGATCGGTTCCGTCTGGAATTATGGAGTTTCGACGCAAATGGTTTGGAGTCGCCACCAACGCATTGCCACCAAGCAAGAACAATAACCCGATATCGCCGACCAAGCAGGACTTGACGCACGCGAGGACCGAAAACTGAGTATGCAGTTGGGGCGCCGTCCAACCACCTCGGTTCGCCCATTCCGCCATGGACCAGCCCAGCCAATCATCCACTCTTCCGCGCATAGCGGTCGTGCTCCCGTGTTATCGGGTCACGAAACACATTCTCGATGTGATCAGGACCATTCCGCCCCAAGTGGCAGGCATCTTCGTGGTGGATGATCATTGCCCCGAGGGCTCCGGGGACCTCGTACAGACCCAGGCGGCTGACCCGCGAATCGTCGTGATACGGCATGAGCAAAACTTGGGCGTCGGCGGTGCCGTGTTAACCGGATATGCAGCTGCGGATCAGGCCGGATTCGACGTCTTCGTGAAAATGGACGGCGACGGGCAGATGGATTCGGCCTATCTGAACAGGCTCATCAACCCAATTCTGTCACGAAGCGCAGACTACACGAAGGGCAACCGTTTTTTCGATCTCGAGGCACTCCAGACGATGCCATCCGTGCGGCGATTCGGTAATTTTGCACTTACGCTTCTCACGAAAGCAGCAAGCGGTTACTGGCACATTTCGGATCCGACAAATGGATACACTGCCATTCACCGGCAGGCGTACCGCCTCATCGCCACCGCCCCCCTGGCACGCGGCTACTTCTTCGAGACGAGTATGCTCATCAATTTGAACATCGTGAGGGCGGTGGCGGTGGACATCCCCATCCCGGCGCGGTACCGCAACGAATCCTCGTCGCTAAGGGTGGGCCGTGTCCTGGTGAGCTTTCCAATGCGGCTGATTGCCGGATTGCTGCGGCGGATCATCTGGAGGTACTACATCTACGACGTCAACGCCGTGTCGATCCTGCTGCCCTTCTCGATCCTATTCATGGGAGGAGGCGCGGCGTTCGGTCTGGACCGTTGGATCATTGGAGCGATTGCGGGCATTCCACAGACGCCGGGAACTGTGGCGATTGCCCTGCTGCCTATTATCGTCGGCTTTATGATGTTCATGCAGGCACTGCTGATGGATTTCACGGACAGCGCCAAGATGCCCGTCTGCCGTTTGCTAGACGACACCCATCCGGCCACCGGCTCCTGACATGACCTTCATCGGTTTGCTCTCCGTTATTTCCGCATGCTTCGTGCCCGGGGCCATCGCGGTACTGATCCTGCCGCTGCGCCAGCGTCCATTTGCATCGCTGCTGACGGTCCTCTTTTTCTCGCTCGTGTACACGCACCTGGAGGTCGTGCTGCTGACGGCGCTTCACCTGTACTGCTCGACAACGGTCTACGCGCTATTCGCCGCCGAGGCCGCCCTGCTAGGCTATTTACTGATGAGGCGCGACCCGAAGCCGGAGTTTGAGGAACGTGTAACCCCGGACGGTCTGGTGCTCGCGCTGATTGTGGTGGTGGTGCTGGCGTGGATTTTCGCGACAGCAAACCTCGGTCGAAAGTCCCTGTTCCAGGGCTGGGCATTCTGGGACGCGGTCGTATCGTGGAACCGGTGGGCGTTGCTATGGGCAGACGGAAAGTTCCCGTCGCAGACGAATGGGTACCCTCAGATGTTACCATCGCTGTGGTCCTATGCCTACGTTTTCGTGGGGACGCGGCAGATCGAGCTGTTCGCCAATCAGATTAACAATGCGTTTATCCTAGCCGTGCCGCTGATCGCGATGGACCTGGCTCTCCGGCGCAGGATAGCCATGCTTGGGGGAGTGCTCGCTGGGTTCTGGTTCTTCGCTTACAGTCCACTTGCCATGTGGACGTTCCAAGGATCGGCCGACGCACCCCTGGCGGCGACCTGCTTGGCAGTCTTCTACGCCTGCCACCTTTTCTACAACGAGAAGAACAGCTCCGCGAAACAAGCCCAGTACTTCATCGCCGCGGGCCTCGCCGCGGTGGCCGCGATCGTGAAGCAACAGGGGATGCTCTTCGCCCTCCTCGTCCCCCCGCTGCTCGCGCTTGATTTTCCAAAGGGGAAGCGCCTCCGGAGCCTCCTATGGGCATACGTCCTCGCGCTCGTGATCACGGGCCCATGGTACGGCTACTATCTCGCTCAGTTTGCGACTGGGGCCGAGCAGACGAACGTCGGGAAGCTCGACCACCTCACGTCGGTCCTCGCGAAAACCGACTCGGTCTGGAAGCGGGCCATGCGCGGAGTCGGAATGTGGTCCACGATGTTCGGGCCTCATGTGGTCACCCTGATCCTCCCTGCCGTGGTGGCAGCGGGGCTGGCACTCGCCAGGAAGTGGCGTGCGATGATCGTCATCTTTGTAATCGGCTATTTTTTCATCTGGTCGTATGCATTTTCGTACGACATCCGCAATTCGGTGATGGCGGCAGCGCTCGTGGCGTTTGTGTGTGGACTAGCGGCGGAAGGGGTCGCGGGACTCGTGCCCCGACGAGAACGCCAGCGCGAGCAGAGGAGTCGGTGGCTTTTCCGTTTCACCACGCGACAGGTGATTCTGGTGATGGCTGCGGGATCGCTGATATTTGCGGGCCTGGTCGGCCATGCGATACCAGACACCCAACTCACCGCGCTCCAACATGCGGCAAATACGGACAAGGGGCACCGAGATGTAAATCTACTGCTCTACAAGGCAATGGACCTCGGCCTGATGAAGGGTTTCGTGAAGACCAATTACGAGGTGATGTGCTACGACCCGTACTTCAAGGACGTACATCTCATATTCACTTTCTTCCAAACCGAGGGTGAGGTGAAGAGCATAGTCGCTGATCGCCGCTTCAAGACCGTAGTCATTTGGAAGCGGGGCCAGTTCATACCGACCACCGTACGCGACCTTCTAGCCGGAGGCTTCAAGCCAATGCTGGGCAATGAGGTTGTTGAGGTCTACTGCAGAGACTAACGCCACTGCGAACTTACCCAACCCGAGATTTCCATGTTCTACTCCCTACTGGTCACGGCATATCTCCTGATAACGACCTGTGCGATCATCGTGTTCAAGCTCGGCGCCCGCGGCACCCACCTGAAGATCGCCGCCGGGGCTATCCAAGGCACAATGAATGGCCATTTCGTCCTGGGAATCGCGCTGTACGTCGTCAGTTTCTGCCTTTGGCTGGCGGTACTCTCGATGCGACCGATCAGCTACATCGTGCCGCTGACAACCGGCCTGTCTCAGATCCTGATCGTCGGGGCCGGCTGGTGGATACTCCGGGAGAAAATCAGCCCGCTCAACTTCGCAGGCATTGGGTTCATAATCTTGGGCGCAGTTCTGATCTCACTCGGCAGGCGATGAGTGCAGTCAACGTCATCGTTCCCTGCTACAAGTCTGCGCCCTATCTCCCGAGATTTCTCGCAAGTCTCGAGGCCCAAGCGTTCCGAGACGTCGAGTATCTGTTCATCGACGACGGATCTCCCGACAATTCCGGAGAGGTGGTGGAGCGGCATGCGAGACAAAGCCGACTACGCATGCGCGTTGTAAGGAAGGTCAATGGCGGCGTTGCCAGCGCCTGGAACCGCGGGGTCGAGGAATCGACCAGCCCGTTGATCGCCTTTGCCGATCCGGACGATGAGCTGTACCCGAATTACCTCTCCACGCTGGTCGAGACGCTTGAGTCAACCCGAGCCGACATCGCCGTCGCCCAATACGCGAGAAACTATGAGTTTCGTCGACCGCTGCTCGACCGGCTCTTTCGCTTTCAGAACGACCTAGCCGGATACCGCGGCGGGGCGGCCATCGAGGACCAGCCACAGATCCTTACCAACGCGTTCATCGCGCCGTGGACGCGCCTCTACCGCCGGGAGGTATTCGCCAATCCGGGTGTACGAGCGCCAGAACCCTCGTTCCTCTATTGCGATCTCATGTTCTTCCTGCGGATTCACTGCCAACCGGGCCTGAGGGTCGCATCGACCGACGAGGTCGTGTACAACTACCGTATCCGAAAGGGCTCATACACGACCACGCTGGACGAGCGCATCTTCGACGCCGACCGGATGTTCGGGGAGACATTTGCGTTCATTCGAAGCCTTGGCACCTATGAACGATTCGAGAAGGAGCTTGAGTTCTCCTATGTGCTTCACGCGGGTCTCGGCGTATTCGTAAAGCTGCTGCGCGCGAATGGCGTGGATCACGGGCAGGGAGCACACCTGATTGCGGACAGGCTGGAGGCACGCTTTCCAAGCTGGAGGACAAATCCTTACCTCCAGAAATCGCAGCCGCTCAAGCGCGCCGCCCTTCGCCTTGCGGGTTGTCCCCGTCTCATGAAGGCCGCGGCGAGTGGAGCAACCCTGTTTCCAGGCGCTGCCTGACCCAGGCTGCCGACGGTTCCAGGCCATGCCCCTGCGCATCACATTCCTAAACCAGAAGGGAGGCGTCGGAAAATCCACCGCCGCCGGGCTCGTGGCCGCGGTGCTCAAGGAGGCCGGCTTCCGCGTCGCGGCCGACGACCGCGATCCGCAGAAGACGCTCGCGTTCTGGGCGCGCGAGGTCGGCGGCATCCCGCTGGTCGACGAGCTCGAGCGGCCCGACGTCGTGGTGACGGACACGCCGGGGCGCCTCGACCTCAACCAGGAGTCCGTGGTGTCGGGCTTCCGTTCGCTCGTGGGCGAGTCCGACCGCGTCGTCCTCGTGTCGGAGAAGACGCTGTTCAGCCTGCACGCCTCGGCGCCCATGCTGCGCATCGTGCTGGGGCATCGTCGCCCGGAGACCCGGGTGTGCGTGCTGTTCAACAAGGTGCGGAGCGCGACGGTGATCGGTCGGCAGAGCGACGGCGAGCTGGCGCAGCGCCTGGGCATCCCGGCGACAGCGACCCACCTGCCGCTCGCGGCGGCCTACGAACGCTTCGAGACGGAGGGGTTGGCGGCAGTGCGGGGCCGTCCGCTCGAACTCGCCAAGGCGCTTGCGCTGGAACTGGTTTCATGAGCCTTGCTTCGTCCGCGCTTGGCCTTCAAAAGGCACCTTCGATCCCGGTCTTTTCAGGACTCGCGGTGAACAGAAGGAAACGAAGATAACAAAAAAGACCGAGCCAAGCGATTACACGAAATCACCAAGCCAAAAACCACTCACCTGAACGGTGAATCAAACGCTCTCAATTCTGTGCTAAGCAGTTTGTCCTTCGTTCCCTTCGTTGCCTTCTGTTCCATTCATTCGCCGAATTTAGGATGAACGAATCGGACGAATCACGATCCACTCCAGAGATGAAAAACGAGCCCTCCAGATACCCGGTGGTGCGGCTTGTTCTTCGTGACCTTCGTTGCCTTCTGTTCATTTCCTCTGCCGAATTCCGGATCCTTCCGCGATGAGCTCCGCCGACGACGCCCTCAAGGACCAGCTGGCCCGCCTCAGGCAGGCCGGGGCGGGAGCCACGACGCCGGCGTCCGGGGCTGCCCCGGCGAAATCCTGGGACTCGCTTCTGGCCAAGGCCCTCGCGCCGCTCGCCTCCGACAGCCCGCGCCCGGGCCCGCATCCGTCGGCCGAAGGCGCGGACACGCGCATCGTCGCAACCACGCCCGCACCGGCGGCGCTGGTGATCCTGCGCCCGGATTCGATCGGCGACCTGATCCTTTTCGAGCCGCTCCTGCGCATCCTGCGCGAGGCCTGGAGCGAAACGCGCATCCACGTCGTGGGTACGCGGACGCTCGACGCCGTCTCGCGGATGATGCCCGAGAGGGTGGCCTGGCACGTGGTGGACGACGCACCACCGTTCCAAACTCCGACGGCCGCCGCCGTCGAGGCGCTGAGGAAGACCCTGGCCGAGATCGACGGGGCCGCGTGGCTGTTTTCCGCCTGTCCCCGGAAAACCTGGTGGGATGTCGTGGCGCCGGGGCTGCGCTCGTTTGAGCGGATCGTGTCGCTGGGTCCGGTGCCGGTGGCGGAGAGTCTCCGGCGCGCCCTCATCAGGGCCGGCGTCGAGGGTTCGTTGCCAGGATATCCGGAAACAGTCTCCAATCCGACCGCCTCGCACGAGTGGCATCTCGTGCTCGAGAGCGCGGCCTACCTGATCGGGGGGCCCGTCCCGCAACTCCGCCCCCGCCTGAGGCTCTCCGAGGAGGTCCGGCAGGCAGTGGACCGGACGCTTCCGCAGCTGGCTTTGAAGGAGGGCCGATTCATCGCGTGTTGCCCGGCAGGAACCGCCAACGTGTCGCTCAAGACCTGGCCCGCGGCTCGTTTCGCCCAGGTGCTGACAACCCTCCAGCGCGAGCACGGGCACGACATCCTCCTCGTCGGAACCCAGAGTGAGGAGCCTGTGCTGGGCGACGTCGCAAAACGCATCGCCCTCGCAGGCGGAACTGCGCGCGTCTGGACCGGACACAGCGCGGCGGATTTTGAGACCCTGTGCGGCCTTTTGAGCCGGTCGTCCCTTTACCTGGGAAACGACACCGGGCCGATGCACGCCGCCGCCGCCCTGGGGCGTCCTGTGGTCGGCGTCTTCGGCGGAGGAACCTGGCCCCGGTTCACGCCCTGCGCGGAGGCGGGCGCGGCGGTCGTCCGTGTGATGCCCTGCTTTGGCTGCGACTGGCAGTGCCACTTGGGCGACGCCCCCTGCCTGCGCCTGGTCGAGCCGGAGACGGTGCTGGGCGCTGCGCGCGCGGCGCTTGCGGGGGCCCGGTTTGAGATCGTGAACGAGACCGCACACGCAGCTCCGGAGATCGACGAGATCGCCCGGGGGGCCTCCCAGCAGGCGCGAATCCTGGCCGGGAGGGCCGAACATCTCCGCGGGGTCTGCGAGGAACAGAACCGATACATCTCCGAGACCGAGGCGGCGAAACGCGAGGTCGATGGATACCTGGCCGCGACTCGGCAGAAACTCGAAGAGTTGAGCACGGTCTGCGAAGACCAGAACCGGTACATCGAGGAAATGAAGGCTGCCAAGCGCGAGGTCGACGGATACCTGGCCGTGACGAAGGAGGAGGCGAGCCAACGGCTGGCGACGATCCTCGAGCAGAACACCTTCATCTCCGACCTGGAGGCCCTCACGGCCCGTCTGGACGCGGAGAAGACCGCACTGGCTGCGAGGCTCGAGGAAACCCGTGCCGCGCTCGCCGCGAAGCAGGCGCTCGCCGCGCACCTGGCGCGGCAGTACGAAGCCGCCGCGAGAAAGGCGGCTGCGGACCACGCATGACTCCGGACGGAATGGACCTCTTCGTCTCGCCGATCGAGATCAACGATCACCACGGCGTGGGCATTCTGCTGAGGCGGTACTTCCCTGACAGCGCCCGGGCGATCTCGCTGCGTTCGACCAGCCTGCACGGCGGGGACGAGCCCTTCGGATCCAGACACTGGGAACTTTTCAGCCGTTTCCTGCCCCTCCCCGAGGTGGAGGCGCGGCTGCGCATGCTGCTCGCCACCGCCCGCATCCGGCGGATCCTGGCGGTGCCGTATTTTCGCGAGGACTTCATCCATGCCGCGCTCGCCAGGCGCATCACCGGCGCGCCGCTGTGCACGTTCATCATGGACGACCAGAACGTGTTCGCGCCCGAGGTGCCGGACGCCTGGGTCGCCGACCTCCTGGCCGCCTCGGACCTGCGGCTGGGCATCTCACCGGAGCTCTGCGAGGCCTACCGGCGCAAGTTCGGCCTCCGGATGGACGCCATGCCGCCGGTGCTTCCGCCGGGACCGGAACCGGTGCCCAATCATTGGATACCGGGTCGGGACACGTCGGTCACCTGCGCCATGATCGGAAACGTCTGGACCCGTCCGCGCTTCGAGCGACTGCGCCGCACGGTCCGCGAGGCGGGCGTGCGAATCCACTGGTACGGCAACGGCCCGAAGGCGTCGTGGCTCGGCGCGGACCGCGACGAGCTGGCGAAGGATGGGATCGACGTGATCGGCTTTCTTCCCGAGGGCGACCTCGCCCGCCTGCTGAGCAGCTACCCGCTCGTCGTCGTGCCCACCGGGGAGCTCAATGCCGACGATGACAACCCGGCGTTTTCCCGGCTCAGCCTGCCGTCCCGGATGCTCTTTGTGGCGACTCGCGCCCAGGTGCCGATCCTCGTGATGGGTCACGGCGAATCCGCCGCCGGACGCTTCGTGCGGCGCCTGCGGATCGGCAACTGCTGCGGCTACAATACCGACCAGTTCCTGGCGGGCATCCGACATCTCACGGAGGCGGACCGCCACGCGCGGCAGTGTGCAAACCTGAAAAGGGCCCGCCGAATGCTCACTCACCCCGATCCGGGAGCATGGATCTGGTCGAGCCTGGAGCACCGGCGCGCGCTGGCAGCGCCGTGGCGCGCCGCATTTCGGCCCAGGCGGACCTGGTACGGGCGCTCGCTCGAGCGCCCGCCCCACCTGGAGATCAAGCCCGCCCGCGCCCGTCCCCACTTCACGGCGCCCACGGCCTGGGCCGAGGTCACCGACGGCGACCTGCCCGGCTTCGCCTTTACGCGGCATCACCATCCCGCCCTCGCCTGGCCTGGGACGGCGGAGCGCGACCTGACACTCGACGGACTGCTCGCGCGCCTGGCGGCGGGGCTGGCGCTGCGGCTCGCTCCACGCACGGGCGACTGGCTCCTGCTCGGGCCGGATGCCGCTGGCGTCGCCTCATCCGCCCCCGAGGGCGTGCGCCTCTGGCACGTCCCGGATCCCCGGGGGTGGATCAACGCGGGCCTGCCGCATTCGGTGCCCTGGATGCTGCCGGCCGGGCGCACTCCCGCAGGGACGACGCCCCGCGGGCGGTTCGACGCTATCCTTGCGCCGACCGTGGCGTCGCTGATCCAGGAACACGAGGCGGATGCCATGTCCGCCTGGAAGGCCTTCGTGCGGACCGGCGCCGCCGAAGACGCCTTCCAGGTGCACGGCTTCAACGGAGTCCTGCATGAAACCTTCTTTCACGCCCACGGCCTGTATTGGCAGCTTCGCGACGAGATTGCGGCGCTGCGGGGGCGGCCCGGGAGGGACGAGATCCTGACGGCGGGCGACTTCTGGCTGCTCGGCGAGGAGGCCTTCAACCGCGTCTGGCTGCCGGTGGTTGGGCGCAGCTACGCGGCCTTTGGGCGGCCGTTCGGGCTCATGCACGCCTGGCGCGGACGTTAGGATCAGGGAGCGAAGCCGTCATGCCCACCGACACGAGCCAGGAGCCTGCCGAAAAAAACCTCGCGGCGGGGGCGATTCGCCCAGAATCCTGAGGAGAAACCCGAAATGTCCGGCCTTTCCACACCGCTGCTCTTCATCGTCTTCAACCGCCCGGAGACCACCGCGCGCGTCTTCGCGGCGATCAGGCAGGCCCGTCCGGCGCGGCTGTACGTGGCAGCGGACGGAGCGCGGCCTGACCGCGACGGCGAGGCGGCCCTGGTGGAGCGCACCCGCGAGGTGGCCACCCGGGTTGACTGGCCCTGCGAGGTGCGCACCCTTTTACGTGAGCAAAACCTCGGCTGCGGCCGGGCCGTGAGCAGCGCGATCACCTGGTTTTTCGACCAGGAGGAGGCGGGAATCATCCTCGAGGACGACTGCCTGCCCCACCCCGACTTCTTTCCCTTCTGCGAGGGCATGCTCGCGCGGCACCGGGACAACGAGCGCGTGCTGTCGGTGTCGGGAAACCACTTTCTCCCGCACGCCCTGCACCTGGCGCAGCCGTATTACTTCTCCAAGTACGTCCAGATCTGGGGCTGGGCCACCTGGCGGCGCGCGTGGCGCGGCTTCGACCTGGGGCTGGGCCAGCGCGACGACGCGGGCTGGATGGAGCTGCTCGACCGGTCGCATCCGATCAAGGCCGAGGCCGACTACTGGAAGCACATCTACCGGGCGCTCAGGGCCGGGCTCATCGACACCTGGGACTTCCAGCTCATGTTCGACGGCTGGCACCGCGGTGGCCTGCACGCGGCGCCCTCCCGCAACCTGATCTCGAACATCGGATACGGCCCCGACGCGACGCACACCAATTTCGACGGCACGCTTGCGGAGCTGCCCGTAGAGCCCCTGGTGCTGGACGACACCGAGGTGCCGGTGGAGGCGAACCCGGAGGTCGACAACCTGATCTTCTACGTGCGCTTTCTCGAATCGATGCACCAGACATGGTGGGCGGAGCAGGTGCTTGACCCGGCCGGAAAACTCGAGAACGCCCGCGCGGATGCGGCGCACCTTCGGCGCGAACTCGCGCAGCTGCGGAGCCAGGCGTCGGTGCACGAGCGGCAGAACCGCCTGCTCGGGGAAAAACTCGCCACGCTCCAGGCGCGTCTCGATGCGATCCCGAGCTGGCTTTCGCGCTTCGCACGGAACCGCTGACCGGTGACCGTCGTCCGCCCCCGGCGGATACCGCCCGGGGGGCTGGAAGAGTGAAATTCAGAAGGGCTGAACGTACTCTCTGCGGACGCCGGCGTCCGACGTCGAAATGCGCCGGGCCGCCTTCAGATTTTCAGCCTCTCAGTTGTGTCCGTCAAGTTCAGCAAATGTGGATCGGTGGTATGGAGGTTTGGTGGATAAAAAATCTATTTGGGATGGGGTGAAGGGGAAGGGGCGGAGCCCCTTCCCCTCTCTGTATTCGGCAGAGGGGTGGCAGGGGAGGCGGTCAGCCTCCCCGCCTTTTCAGGCGGCTCTCCTTTCGGGAGTGGGTTTCTTGAGCGACTCGCGCAACGGTTCCATGTTCAGGTAGCGGTTGGCGTCGATCCACTCCTCGTGGATCTCGACGGCTAGAGCGCGGATCAGCCGCAGGCAGCACGGTTCATCGGTGAAGATCCGCACGATGTGCGTACGGCGTTTAAACTCCTGATTGAGACGCTCGAGCAGGTTCGTTGATTTGAGGTGCTTGTGATGCGCTGCCGGCAGGCGGTAGTAGGCGAAGGTCTCCTCGATATTCGCCTCGACCCACGCGCACAGTTTCGGGTGCTTGTCCTGCCAGCGGGCCAGCCAAGCAGCCAAGTCGGTCCGTGCTTCGGTCGCGTCGCGTCGGTCGTATAGCCATCGTAGTTCTTGCAGACAGGCGCGATCGGCCGAGCGCGGCAAGTGGTCGAGCGCGTTGCGCAGGAAGTGTACGTAGCAGCGTTGCCACAGCGCCGTGGGCAATACCTCAGCCACCGCTTTTTTCAGTCCGTCATGATCGTCGGTCACGACCAGGTGTACGCCAGATAGGCCTCGCTGCTTGAGGCCAATGAGGAAGTCACGCCAAGCAGTGGTGCTCTCGCGATTGGCCAACTCGACGGCGAGCACCTGCCGCCGCCCTTCCCAGTCGATCCCCAGCGCAACCAAAACGGCGCGGCTGCGGATGACGCCCGCTTCACGCACCCGCTCATAACGCGCATCCAAGATCAGGTACGCATACTCCTCGGTCAGCGGCCGCGTCATGAAGCGTTCCAACTCCGTGTCCAGCTGCACCGTAATAGCCGAGACACTGCTCGCACTGAACCCGTGCCCGCACAGCTCTTCGGTCACCGCGCGCACTTTGCGCGTCGACACTCCTTGCACATACATCTCCGCCAGCGCCAGCAGTAGCGCCTTCTCGCTGCGCTGATACCGCGCGAAGACTTCCGTGCGAAACAGCCCGCCGCGATCCTGCGGCACCCGCAGCTCCAAGGTCCCGATTCGCGTCGTCAGCTTCCGTCCATAGTATCCACTGCGATAGCCGCGCCTTTCATTCGTGCGTTCCCCCTTCCCGGCCCCAAGCGCTTCGTCCATCTCCGCTTCCAGCACCTCCTGCACCGTCGTCTGCAGCAGCATTCGCATCGCGTCGTCTCCCTGTAATAGCGCCAGCATTTGCTCGCGCGTGCTTTTTGATTCGGTCATGTCCTTTTTCGGACGGGTCATGGTTCTTCCTTCGTTTGGTGGTTTTTGGCTTAAGCACCTAACCACCTACCATGATCCGTCTTTTTGCTGAAGTTTTCGGACACTACCAGCCTCTCAGCCATTCAGCATTCAATCGCGCACGGATTGTGCGACTGGTTCTCGCAACGCAGGTTCAGAGATTGGCGATCTACCTTTCGTAATACTACCCACCCACTTAGGTAGTCCTATCGGTTGACCGGAAGGCAGGTGAGAACGACAGTTAGCGGCAGAAAGAGACGACCTGCCTTACCCAAATCAACCATGACGCTTCGCCCCGGCCCGACAAGGGTACGCACGGAGCCTCAAATCGGAGATCGGTGGGGCGACGTCAGATAAAGTGATCTTTGGTGTTGATCCGTTCCTTGAAACAGTTGTTTTTACTTTATTGCCAATTTCGGAGTACTGCTCGCCGGTTGGTCCGCTTGCGGACCTATTGCCGACAGAAGGCATGTATTCCGTCCTAAGGCTGGCTGCCTAGCCGCGGCGGGAAGCTGGTGCCCGCCGCGGCACTGCCGCCACCTTACAACAATTTCCACGCCATGGGTTAATGGCGTTGGTTAATAGGGGCCCGTACTCTTACGGGGCGACGGCAAGTGGGCAAACTTGCCGCCGTGTTAAGCTTAGTTAGGGAAGAGGCCAATCTCGCTGGGGAGCGGGATTGGCCCTTTTCGTTTTTTAGGGTCGACGCCACGACCCGACAAGAAACC
This sequence comes from Opitutaceae bacterium, assembly GCA_027310745.1. Classification (GTDB taxonomy): domain Bacteria; phylum Verrucomicrobiota; class Verrucomicrobiia; order Opitutales; family Opitutaceae; genus MWDT01. The sequence goes on from DAIDAF010000016.1 coordinate 181,298, forward strand.
CCGCCAAGAGAGCAGCACCCGATTGACGCACTCTCAAGAAACGCAGTTAACAGACGGAAACGAAGGCAGCAAAGACGGCCGAGCCAAGCGTTTACGCGAGATCGCCGAGTTAGGATTATTCAGCCGAGTCGGACCCGGGGATGTATCCCGGAAGCGTCCTGGCGGCAGGGTCGTGTGCAAGGGCCACGGCTTCAACGACGGCGCGCTCGAAGGACGCAGTGTCGTTGTCGTTCCAGCGCACTTTGTCGCGGAAATAGTCGCCCCAGTGGAATTCCTGGAAGAAACCGGAGGCGCCCTTGACCTCGCGGTAGCCGTGGTGAGCAAGCACGCCCCAGGCGAGGCTGCGGTAGGGATCGCTCTGCATGCCGAGGAGGTTGGCGGGAAGTTTCGCCGGATCGACGGGGCCGCGTCCCTCTGAATCCTTCAGGTAGGCGTAATGGTGTTCCACCATGCGCTGCCAGAATTCGCCAAGGGGCAGGCGGCTCCAGTTTGCGAGGATGTGTCCATACACGCGTTTGTCGGGCTGGGTGGACTCGAGCAGGGCGCGGACCGTGTGGTGGCCGTCGGCCAGATAGGGAACGCCACCGGGTCCGATGACCACGGGAACGTTTTTCTTTTTCATGTAGGAGGCGGCCTGTGCGGGCGACATCCGATCGAGGAGGCCGGCCTTGAAGGTGACCTCCCGAAATCCGAGGCAAAATTGGGTGGGATGGAGGCGGAGGGCGTCGATGACATACTCGGCGCGGGCCGGCATCGACGGATCGTAAGGGGCGTAGGCGGCCCGGGCGGGTGACGCGACCAGGGACAGCAGGGCAAAGGGCAAAAGAAGAGGAATCAGGAGCGTGCGCATGATTGAAACTGCGCCCGTGCCTGAGGTCAGGCCACGGGCGCAACGGAGAGTGGTTGAATATCCCGGCCGGCGCCTCCGAACCAGGGAGGTCGCCGGCCTGACGGAGTGAAACCCAACGAGCTTAGAGAGCGACCGAGACGGTCAGCAGGTAGCTGCGGTTGGGGATGGTCCAGTACATCGGAGTGTTCGAGACGGGCGTGTATCCCGCGAGGTCGTCGATTTTCGTGCTGTTGAACAGATTGTCGACCGAGAGGCGGACCTTGAGCTCCTCGATGTGCGGGAAGGGATGCTCGAAGGAGTAGCCGATGGAGGCGGTCGTGGTGGCGTAACCGGACAGCGGGATCGAGCGGCCGGTGTCGCCGTAGCGCGAGCCGACGTACTTGGTGACGAAGGTGGCGAGGGCCGCGTGGAAGTGATAAAGCAGGCCGACGGCGGCGGTGTCCTTCGGGCTCTCGGGCACGGGGTCGCCGGACTGCTTGTCGGTGGCGCTGTTGATGGAGCCGTTGGCGTAGAGGCTCAGGCCCTTTCCGACGGAGACAGCGCCCTCGGCCTCGACGCCCTTGTAGGTGGTGCCGCCCTGGTTGAAGAAGATGGTGTTGTTGCCGATCTTCCGTTTGCCGACCTCGTTGTTGAAGTCGATGTAGTAGCCGTCGAACGAGAAGGTGACGGGGCCGTGTTCATAACCCGCGCCCGCCTGATAGTTGGTGGTCTCCTGCGGGTCGACATGGCTGGCGCTCGGGTCGGTGGCGTAGAAGAAGTTGAGGTTTGGCGCGAGGTAGCCCTTCGCGAACTGGGCGTAGGCGGACCAGGAGCTGTTGATGCGCTCGTTGACCGAGACCGAGGGATCGGTGGTCGAGTAGACCTTGCTGTAGTAGAGCGGGAGCTGGGTCTTCTGGTTGACGGGGGCGGCGATCTGGCGGCGCAGGGAGATGAACTTGACGCCCGGCTCGACGGTCATGCCGGGGAGCGGCTTCCAGTCGAACTCGGCGTAGGGCTGCCAGGTGGTGATCGAGTTCTTCATGAAATAATTGAGCGAGGCGCCCGGCGTGGAGGGCAGCTCGTCGTAGGCGCCGCCGAGGGTCCAGTCGACGTTGTGGCCGTAGCGGGTGTTCTTCTGGTATTCGGACCACAGGCCGGCCTTCCAGCCGCCGAGCGCGCCGACGTCGCCGCCGAGGCGCAGGATGTTGCCCCAGGCGCGGTAGCCGTTGTACGGCTGGATCTGTCCGGGCACGTCCTGGTTGCCGGGGCCGCCGATGGTCGTGCCGTTGGGGGTCTCGCCGCTCAGGTCCATGCCCGTGCGGGTCAGGTTGTCGTAGTGGTACGAGTACACCTTGTCGGTGAAGTGGAAGTGCTCCGTGCGGTGCTGGAAGCCGACGTACTCGAAGTCGGTGGCCTTGGGCACGTAGTTATAACCCACATACGCCTGGCTCTTCGGGTCGTTGTTGAGGCCGTAGGTGGGGCCGTATTGCTGGAGCTGGGCCAGCGTGAGGCCGGCGGTGGGGTGCATGAGCAGGTCCGACTTCGTGAGCACGAACGTGATGAGGTTCGAGGCGCCGAGGTGTCGGTCGAACTTGAAGAAGTAGTCGGTGCGGCGGGTGCCGGCGTAGGACTGGTATCCGTCGGTCTCCATGTGGTCCCAGCCGAACGTGGCGCGGGCGTCCCCGAAGGTGGAGAGGCGGCCGGTCGAGAAGGTGGCGGTGGTGGCGCTCGTGTTGAAGTTGCCGAAGGCCTGGGAGAAGGTGGCGCCGGGGACGTCGGAGAGGGCGCGGCTGACGAGCGCGATGGTGCCGCCAAAGGTCGCGTGACCCTGCGTGGCGGCGGTGCCCGGGCCGCGGTCGACGACGACGGTCTCGAGCATCTGGGACGTGAAGTAGTTGTTTGAGTGGTGCGTGAAGTCGTTGGTATCACCGAACGGGATACCGTCGAAGGTCACGTTGTACTGGCCGTCCTGGAAGCCGCGGATGGCGGCGGTGAAGCTCTCCTGCGCGCCGGGGACGCCGGTGGGGACGACCATCACGCTCGGGGCGAAATTCGCGATCTGGGTGAAGTCGTCGGTCTGCGGGAGGGCGTTCGCGATGAAGTCGCGTCCGATCGTCGACTGCGGCTCGATGGCGGCGGGCTGGATCTTGATCGGCGCGAAGCCGGTCGGGGAGCTCCAGGACTCGCCCTCGACGGTGAAGGCGGGCATGACGACGGCCTTGGAGGGCTGGGCCGGATCCGACGACGGGGCGGTGGCGGGATCATCGGCGAATGCGATGGAGGGCTGGCTTGCGAGGGCAAAAATCGCGACCGCCGCGCAAACGGACGATCCGATCGAATGTCGTAACAGGGGAGTGAGTGAGTTCACCCGACAATTCGGGCGTGCCGCGCGCCGCGGCTTCAATTGCGGACAGGGGGCTTTTTTGGCGGACGCGTTAAATCTTCGCTACGGACGGGTGAACCGGCCGGATTCGGGCCGATACGGGCCGATGAATGTATCCCCATTTTCGATGCGCCTCCGCCGACGGCGGGCGGCTCACGCGAAGTCGGAGACGAGCGGCCGGCGCGCGACCGCGAGGAGGTACTGCCCCGCGGGCCAGCGGCCCCCCATGCGTATCCATGCACTCTCTACAGCACCCAGCGCGGCCAGGGGGACCGCCGCGGCCCGCGAGGAACCGAATGGGGCTGTGCTCCGGGGCGGTCGGGAGAGTCGCAGGCGCGCCCAGAGCAGGGGCAGGGCGAGGCTGTTCCAGTGCGTGCTCTGGATTCCGCGGAACCCCGCCGCGGAGAGCTCCGCGCGGAGCTCTGCCGCGCCGAAACGACGGCGGATCCCGCGCGGGGAGTCCGCCTCCGAGGCGAGCCAGCGGTGTGCGGGCACGTTGACCAGCGCGAGCCCGCCGGGCCTGAGCGACCCGAAGACGCCCGAGAGCAGCGGGGCGCAGTCGCCGGACGAGGCGGGGGCGGAGCCCACGATCGCCGCATCGAAGGGCGCGTCGCCAGAGCCCGGGGCGAACGCGTCGGCGGAGCGCACCCAGCTCCACGCCGGATGCCGCGGCCCGAGCAACGCCACGGCGTCGCCCTCGTCGCCGGAAAGGTCGAGCACGCGCGCGGCGCGCGAGGCCGGCAACGCCCTGCACAGCTCGTGGTCGAGGAGTTCACCGAGAAGGCGTGAGCTCCACAGGGGAGGTCGTGCGGCGGCAGGGAGCCGGTCAGCGTCGGTATTCACGGAAAGTGGGCGGCCACCATGAGACGGTTTTCGGCGGCTGAGAAGCGAGAAAGCGACGGCATCCTGAAAGGCTCAAACTCTGCTTGCGTCGCCTCCGTCGATCCGGCTGTCTCTGTCCTTTCCCGGCCGGGGCTAGCCCGGCTTTCCGCCGTCGGCGCATGCGCTTCAATTCCTACGAATTCATCTTCGTCTTCCTCCCCCTCGCCTGGCTGGGATGGCGCGCGGTGCTGAGATGGGCGGGACTGCGGGCGGGGGTGGGCTGGATGGCGCTGGCGTCGCTGGTGTTCTACGCCCGCTGGGACTGGCGGTTCGCGCCGCTGCTCGTGCTGTCGCTGATGGTCAACTACGGCCTTGGGCGCCTGATCACGATGACCCGCGGGCGACGACGGACCGGGTATCTCGTGGCCGGACTGATCTGGAATCTGGGCCTGCTCGGTTATTTCAAGTACTGGGACTTCCTGCTCGGCACGATCAACGCGCTGACCGGCACGGGCCTGCACCTGGAAAAGATCATCCTGCCGCTGGGCATCTCGTTTTTCACGTTCCAGAAGATCGCCTTCCTCGTGGACGCGTGGCGCGGGCGGGTGAAGGAGGTCCGGTTCATGGACTTCGCGCTGTTCGTGATGTTCTTCCCGCAGCTGATCGCGGGGCCGATCGTGCACCACAGCGACTTCATCCCTCAGATCCGCGAGGAGGAGCTGCTCCGCTTCAACGGCCGGCGCTTTTGCCTGGGTCTGCTGGCCTTCTCGGCGGGACTGTTCCAGAAATGCATCGTCGCGGACCTGCTTTCGCCGCTGGCCGACAGCGCCTTCGGGCTGACCGCGCAGGGCACGCACCTGCGGCTGCTCGAGGGCTGGACCGGGGTGCTCGCGTACACCTTCCAGCTCTTCTACGACTTTGCGGGGTACTCGCACATGGCGATCGGGCTGGCGCTGATGTTCGGATTCCGGCTGCCGATCAACTTCCTGGCGCCGTACACCTCGCGCAGCCTGGTGGAATTCTGGCATCGCTGGCACATCACGCTCTCCAACTTCCTGCGCGACTACCTCTACATTCCGCTCGGGGGAAACCGCACCGGGCACCTCAGGAACCTGTTCATCACGCTCGTGCTGGCAGGGCTGTGGCACGGCGCGGGCTGGACCTTCGTGCTGTGGGGGGCGTGGCACGGTGTGGCGCTCATCGTGAACCACGTGTGGCGCAAGCGCCGGAAGACGGGGCCAAACCCCGACCGGCGTTCCGGTTCCTGGGCGCCCGTGCTGACGCTCGCGGTGGTCGTGTTCGGCTGGGTGCTGTTCCGGGCGCACGACCTGCCGACCGCCTGGCTCTACATCCAGAGCATGCTCGGCTGGCACGGCATCACGGTGCCCGTCTCCTGGCAGGACTGGGTGGCGCCGCTTGCCCCGGTGATCCGGGCGCGCGGGTTGTACCCCAACCTGAGTCCGACGCCGACGGCCCTGATCCTGCTCGTGATCTCGGGTTATCTCGCCCTGCGCGGCCCGAAGCTTCTGGCGTGGCTGGGGCTTTCCGCGGAGGACGTGACGCCGCCGACCTCCTGGCAGGCGGCCGAACTCGCCCCGAAGGGAACACCGCTGCGGGTGAGCCGTGCATTGATCGGCGGCTTGATGCTCGTGGTCGCGATCGCGGCCCTGGCGCGGTCCGCGCCGTTCCTGTATTTCCAATTCTAGGAGGCGGCCTCCCGCCGCGCCCCCCATGTCCGTCCGTCGATTTCTCGCGCTCTTCCTTCTCGCCGGAGTGGCGATCGCGCTACTCATCAAGGCTGCCGTGGCCCTGATCGCGCTGCGCCCGGTGTCGATGACGCACGAGATCGAGCAGAAGATGGCGGCCAACATCGCCTCGGACCGCCTGGCCATCCCGCCGCAGACCTTCGACGAGCGCGCCCTGCGCTGGCAGACGATCGCCGACCTCAGGAACAGTCCTGACATGGTCGTGGTCGGCTCGAGTCACGGCCTGCGTGTCACCGGTGCGATGTTCAACGAGCCGGACCTGCAAAACCTGTCCGTGACGGGCGGCATGATGCCGGACGGCTGGGTGACGACCTACCTGCTCGACCGGGCGGGCATCCGGCCCCGGATCTGGGTGATTTTCGTGGAGCCGTGGTTCTTCGACGTGCACGCGGACATCAGCCTGTGGCAGCAGCGCGGCGCGGACGCGGCGGCGTTCGAGCGGCGTCTCGCGGCGATGGACTCCCCCGCCCTCCCGCCCGTGTACGCCCCGCGCCTCAAACCAAAGCCCACGCCGGGCCTTTTTTCGCCACTGACGATCTCGCCGGTGATCGACTGGCTCGATGAGGCGATCCGAGGCTTCCGCTACGACCCGAATCTCCCGCCCGGCGAGAAGCTCCACGGACTGGTGCTGCGCGGCGACGGATCATTTTTCCAGACCTGGGAGGCAACTGAGCCGGACACCGGCTCGACGCAGCTCGCGCTCCGGCAGTTCGCGATGGACGCTGATCGGTATCGCTACGGCAACTACCCCGTCGAGGACCCCGTGCTCTGGGCGTATTTCGCACGCTGGGTCGACTTCTGCCGCAGCCGCGGCAGGGAGGTCTGGCTGGTGCTTCCGCCGTTCCACCCCGCCATCTACCGGGACATCGTGTCGACCCCCGGCAACCAGCTGGCCTCGATCGAAGCGAAGACGAGGGCCCTGGCCGCGCGCCAGGGATACACGGTGATCGGCTCCTACAACCCGGCGCCGCTGGGCCTGACGGCCCGCGATTTCGAGGACGGGGACCACCTCAACGACGTGGGGCTGGCGCACCTGTTCGCGCCAGTGGCGTTTCCAAAGAAACGCGCCGCGGGAGCCGCACGATGAGCCAGGAGCCGCCATCCTCCCAGGCGCCAGGCGCGAACCCGGCGGCAAGGCCCGTAACCCCGGCATTCGTGGCCCTCGTGGCGCTCGCGCTGCTGGCGTTCTACGCGGTCTTCACCCAGCGCGGAGTCGGGGCAAGCGACTGGTACGGCTACTATCAGGAGGGCCTCCTGTTCCGTCAGGGCAGGGTCACGCTTTCCACGCCCCTGCCCGCCGCCGAATTTCCGGCCCAGGCTCCGCTCGGCTTCATCGTCCACGACGGCCGCACGGTGCCGCAATACACGCCGGGCTACCCGCTGCTGCTCGCGCTGGCGGGGCTGGCGGGGCTCCAATTCTACGTGACGCCGCTGGTCGGCGTGCTGTCGTTCCTGCTGATGTTCCGGATCGTCCGACGGCGCACGGATCCGCGGACCGGGCTGCTGTTCGCGTTCCTCTGGGCTATGACGCCGATCGTCGTGTGGGGCTCCACCCAGCTCATGAGCGACCTGGTGGCGGCCACGGCGCTGATGCTGGTGTACGAGCTGTGCATGGTCCGTCAGGCCGCCTGGGCGGGGGCGGCCCTGGTGTTTGCGATCGCGGTGAGGCCCACCGACGGCCTGTTCATCGTGTTTCTCCCTGCACTTCTGCCCGGCTGGCGCGCCCGGATCCGCGCGGCGCTCGGGGCGGCGCTTCCGGCGGCGGCCTACGGCGCGTACAATCTGGTCAATTTCGGCGCGCCATGGAGAACCGGATACATGAACGTGGGCGGCGACCTGCTCCCGGCGGTCGCGGGGCGGAACCTGGTGTTCTACGCCGTGCACCTGCTCGCGGAGCTCGGCCCCGTCGCGCTGCTGCTCGCCGCCGCGAGCCTTGTGAAGAACCCGAGGAAGTCCTGGCTGCAGGCGGCCTGGTTTGCGGCGGTCGCGGCGTTCTACCTGTTCTGGCGGTATCCGGGAGTCGACAACACGTGGTGGTGGTTCCGCTTCGTGCTGCCCGGCCTGCCCCCGCTGTATCTGCTCGCGGCCGACGGTTACGCATGCATGCGCCGCACGCTCGCCGAAGGGCGTGCCGCGCGATTCGCCCGTCCCGTGAAGGCGACGGTGCTCACCGCCCTGCTGGCAATGCCCGTCGTCTCGGTTTTCTTCTGCCACCACGAGCACATCCTCGCGACGACGAAGGGCCTGGAATACCGCGACGTGGTCCTGGCGTCGGAGCGGATGGTTCCGGCCGGCGCGTGGCTCGGGAGCGTGGAGTTCTCCGGCTCCACCCGCCTGTACACACCCCTTCACTCCTTCATGTCGGCCAACGGAGATGCGCCGAACCTGGTGGCGCACCTGACTGCGACGGGGGCTCCGGTGTATCTGCTCGTGGAGCCCTGGAACACGTCGCAAGCGTGGCTGCGGCTCCTGTTCACGCGCTTCCGAGCCGAGCCTGTGCATCGGTTCCCAATCTGGAATGGAGTGATGCTTTACCGGCTCCGCGCCCACGTCCCGCCGGCTGCTTCGCCTTGAAATGTCCGCCTTGACCTGACGCGATGCGGGTTCGCCTCCTGCAAGACCCAGCCGATGACCCCGCGCCGATTCCTCAGTCTCTTCGCCCTCGCCGCGCTCATCGCGGCGGCCGCGCTGCTCGTGTTCAACGCACTGCGCGGGCGCCGCGACGCCGATGAACGAAACATCGTCGAGCGCCTCGTGGCCCGCCAGATCGCCGAGGGACATTCGGTCGTTCCTCCCCCCGGGCTCGACGAGGCGGCCCTGCGATGGCACGTGGCGCAGGAGCTTACAAGGGCGCCCACGGTCGGCGTGCTCGGCTCGAGCCACAGCCTGCACCTCTCGGGGCCGATGCTCGGCGTCCAAGGACTGCAGAACTTCTCGATCAGCGGCGGCGACATGACCGAGCATATCGTCACGACGACGCTGCTCGCGCGCCGCGGGTTGAGTCCGCGCGTGTGGGTCATCGTGGTCGACCCCTGGTATTTCGACCGGTCGACCGATTTCGGAATGTGGAAACTGCGCGGATCGGTGCTCGTGGATGCGGAGCGGCGCCTCGACCGCGCGTCCACGCCGCACATCCCCGAGATCTTTGGTCCGCGCTGGCATCCGTCTGCCGAGGCCACGCTTTCCGAGCGGTTCTCGATCACCCCTCTGGTCGACTGGCTCGACGACGTGGCCCGGCGACTCGCCTACCGCCCGACGCTGGTCGACCCCTCGAGGCCGGACCTTCCCTTTCTCATCCTGCGATCCGACGGCGCGTATCAGGTCACGCCCGATTCGGACCATGCCGGAGATGACTCCACGGAACTCGCACGGAGGCAGTTCGTGCAGGACATCGACCGGCACCGGTACGGCAGCTATGAGCGGGTCGACGCCGACCTGTGGATGCTCTTCGAGCGGTGGATCGACGCGTGCCAAGCCTCGGGCAGCCGGGTGATCCTGGTGCTCACGCCGTATCATCCGGCGATCTACCCGAAGATCGTTGCCCGGCCCGACAACCAGCTCCAGAAGATCGAGCGCATGGTCCGCGCCTTCGCCAGCCGACAACACCTGCCCCTGTTCGGGTCCTACGACCCGTCGAAGATGGGTATGTCCCCGGATGATTTCGTCGACGGGGACCACCTCGACGACGCGGGGCTGCGGCGGCTGTGCGCACCGATGTCGCCCGTCGTGAGGGCGGACCTGGACAAGGAAAAGGCGGCGCGGTGATCCTTTTCGACCTCACGCACACGAGCCACACCCGCGCCCGGACCGGCATCCAGCGCGTCGCGCGCACCCTGCTGCGCGAGGTCGCGAAGTTGGGGCCGGTTGAGCCGGTCACCTGGGATCCTCATGGGACCGAGTGGCGGCCCCTGGAGCTCTGGGAGCGGGCCAACCTCGAGGCCCGCGAGCCGGGCTCAAAACGCGGAGCGAAGTGGCCGGCCCGGGCGAAGTGGCGCGGCCGCTGGCGGGGGTGGAGACGCGGCGGAGGGCTGTCCGTGGCCGGAGCGCTGTGCGGTGCGGCGTCCGGGGGGAACGACGGCGGTGCGGGCCTCCTCGTACCCGAATTTTTCGGCGCCGCCACCGCGCGGGCCTATCCCGCGCTGTTCCGGGCGGTGCCCGGCCCCAAAGTCGCCCTCTTCCACGATGCGATCGCACTCCAGCACCCCGAGATCAGCCCGCCCAGGACGGTGGCCCGAACGCCGGCGTACCTGGTCGAGCTCGCCCGCTTTGACGGCGTCGCCGCAGTATCCGAGGATTCGCGACAAACCCTCCTGGACTACTGGGCCTGGACCGGGATCGGCGGGACGCCGCCCGTCGTGGCGGTGCCCAACGGCATCCGGCCGCCCGGCGCGGCCTCAGGCGCGCCGCGGCCGCAGGGACCGCCAAGGATCCTGTGCGTAGGCACGCTCGAGGGGCGCAAGAATCACCTCGCCCTGCTGGAGGCCTGCGAATCGCTCTGGAGCCGCGGGGCGGACTTCTCGCTTCGCCTGGTCGGCGCCGTGCAGGCGGAGACCGGGGCCGCGGCCAGGGACCGGGCGCTGGCGCTCGCCGCCGCGGGCAGGCCGCTTCGGCTCGACATCTCCTTATCCGACGAGGAGGTGGACCAGGCGTATCGGGACTGCGACTTCACGGTATATCCCTCGATCGCGGAGGGTTTCGGCCTGCCTGTGCTGGAGAGCGTGGCCCATGGGCGGCCCTGCATCTGCTCGGCGAGGGGGGCGCTCGGCGAGGCCGCCCGGGGCGGAGGCTGCCTCGCGCTCGCGGAGACAGCCCCCGCCGCGCTCGCCGGGGCCATAGCCCGCCTCGTGGATTCGCCCGCGGAAGTCGCACGGCTGTCGGCCGAGGCCGCCGCGCGCCCCGTCCGCACCTTTGCCGACCAGGCCCGCGACCTCACGGCATTTCTCGCCAGCCTTCGCGGATTGCGCCAAGCTTGATCTCCCCTGACATGAAATTCCCTACCACCATGCTCCTCGCCCTGGCAGCCATGGCCTCGCCCCTGGGCGCGGCCACCCCGTCCGACCCCGCGCCGGAACCTATCAACCGAACGATCTCCGCGGACCTGCACAAGGTCCAGGGTCCCATGAGCCGGATGGCCGAGTTCTGCGTCGGCGCGGGCCGCGCCAACGAGGGGCTCCGGGCGGACTGGCAGCGCCAGCTCACCCAGGCCCACCAACAGCTCGGATTCCGATACATCCGCTTCCACGGACTGTTCTGCGACGACATGGGCGTCTACTTCGAGGACAAGCACGGCAACCCCGAGTACAACTGGCAGTACATCGACCAGCTCTTCGATTTCCTGCATCGCATCGGCATGAAGCCCTTCGTCGAGCTCGGCTTCATGCCCTCCGCGCTCGCGAGCGGCCACCAGACGATCTTCTGGTGGCACGGCAACGTGACCCCTCCGAAGGACATGAAGAAATGGGTCGGGCTCGTCTCGGCCTTCGTCCAGCACTGCCGCGAGCGCTACGGCGACGCGGAAGTGAGGAGCTGGTATTTCGAGGTCTGGAACGAACCCAACCTCTCCGGTTTCTTCGCGGGCACGCAGGCCCAGTACTTCCAGCTTTATGAGGCGACTGCCCGCGCGATCAAGGCGATCGACCCCGAGCTCAAGGTTGGCGGCCCCGCCACCGCGGGCTGCGGCTGGATCCAGGACATGATCGATTTCTGCGCGAAGAACCACGTGCCGATCGACTTCATCAGCACCCACGAATACGCGACCATGAGCGGCTTCCTCGACGCCGACGGCAGCGCGGGCACGATCTTCTCGCCCGACCGCAATGCGATCACCGAAAGCGTCCTGCGGGTGCGCAACATCATCCGTCACTCGGCGCTCCCCAACCTCGAGCTCCATTTCACGGAGTGGAGCTCCTCGTACACGCCGCACGACCCGATCCACGACACCTACCAGAGCGCGCCGTTCATCCTCGACAAGATGAAGCACATCGGGGACGCGGCCAATTCGATGTCGTATTGGACTTTCACCGACATCTTCGAGGAGGCCGGTCCGCGCCGCACGCCGTTCCACGGAGGTTTCGGGATGCTCAACTATGAGGACATCGCGAAGCCCTCATACTACGCGTACAAGTTCCTGCACCGGCTCGGGCCGATCCAGCTGGCCTGTCCCGACGACGAGTCCTTCGTGTGCGCCGACCATCGCGGGGGCGTGCAGGCGCTGTTCTGGGACTTCACGATCTGCAAGCCCAACCCGCCGGCGAACGACCAGGTGTATTACCTGAAGGACATCCCGCCCGCGCGCACGGGCACGGCGAAGCTCGAACTTTCGGGCCTCGCCCCGGGGCGCTATTCGCTCGCGCTGCGGAAGGTCGGCTACCGCGTCAACGACGCCTTCGCCACCTACCGCGATCTCGGGTCGCCTTCGCAGCTCACGCGTGCGCAGGTGGACTTCATCCGCAAGGTCGACAACGGGGCGCCGCTGCTGCGCGAGATGGTGACAGTCGGCGCCGACGGACGTTTCGACCGCAGTTTCGAGCTGCGCGAGAACGACGTCTGCCTCGTCACGCTCGAGCCGCTCTGAGCGCGCATTTTTTCGCCTCGCCCGCCCAGCGCGGGCGAGGCGCGGACCTCCGCAGTGCCCGGCGTTTCGGGCCCGGTGCCTAATGACTGCGTCAAACGCGGCTTATCAGTCGCGGGTGGGCAATAAGCTTGTGCACGTATCGGCGAACTGATGGAAAGCCGCGGTTCCTCCGCCCCCAGACGGCCGAACGAGACCCGATCATCTCCGCCCCCCTATGCAAGCCCCCGTCGCACCCGCACTCGATCCCAACCAAACGTCACGCGAAGACAAAGTCCCGGTACTCAGCAAGGTCGCCTACGGCCTGGGAACCGCCCTCGATATGTGGGGGCACTGGCTGTATCCGAGCGTCGCATTCGCGGTCTTTAACATCTACCTGGGCGTGTCGCCCGCCTGGGTCGGCACCGCCCTGATGCTCAACCGGCTCGCCGACGCGCTCTCGGATCCGTTCTTCGGCTGGCTCTCCGACAACACGCGCACCCGCTGGGGGCGCCGCCGCCCGTACCTGCTCTTCGGCGCGATCGCCGCGGGCATCGGCCTGCCGATGCTGTTCCTGCTCGTCTCCCCCCACTGGAGCCAGCGTGAAATCTTCGCCTACATGGTGATCTCGTCGCTGATCTACGTGCCGCTGATGAGCAGCTTCAACATGCCGTTCCAGAGCCTCGGCGCCGAGATGACGCCGGACTACAACGAGCGCACGAGCGTCATGTCGTACAAGGGCGCGATCCAGAAGGTGACGGAGATCGGGAATTTCAGCGCACTGCAGGTCGCGACCTGGGCCGGCGTGCATTTCGCCTCCAGCCCGGCGACCTCCACCGCACGCCCCAACACGCTGCTCGGAATGCAGATCTACACCTGCGCGCTCGGCGCGATCATGGCGACCATCGGCATCATCATGTTCTTCTCCATCCGCGAGCGTTACTACGACTACGTGCTCACGCAGAAGCAGGAGAAGGTGAAGCTCAAGGAGGCCTTTTTCGAGACGCTCAAGTGTAAGCCATTCCGGATCCAGCTGCTGTTCACAATGGCGTTCGCGCTCGGCAACTCGATGGTCGGCACACTCGGCTACTACGCGACGGTCTACGTCGTATGCCGCGGCAATGAGATCGCCGGAAACACCTGGAACACCTGGATGGGCGTCGCCGGCTCGATCGGCGGCATCCTCGGCGCCACACTGATCGCGAAGATGGCCAACGTCTATGGCAAGCGTCACGCCGCCGTGACGACCTGTCTCATGGCTTACGTTGCGTACGGCGCCACCTGGTGGCTCTACACGCCCTCGATCCAGTGGCTGCAGGTCTTTGCGTCCGGCGGGATCGCCTTCGTGTGCGCCGGCTTCTGGATGCTCTCCGCGTCGATGGGTGCGGACGTGATGGACTACGACGAGCTGGCCTGCGGCAAGCGCCGCGAGGGCTCGTTCTCCGCATGCTCATCGTACACGCAGAAGCTCGGCCTGTCCCTGGGCGCCGGCGCCGCGGGCTGGGTGCTGCCGCTGGTCGGCTTCGACGCCAAGCGGCCCGACGGCATCCAGACGATGCACGCACTCTACGGCATCAAGGGCTTCCTGGCCGGAATCCCCCTGCTCGGCGTCACCATCGCGCTGCTGCTGGTGCTCAAGTTCCCCCTCACGCAGGACAAGATGACCGAAATCCGGGCCGCCCTCGAGAAGCGACGCGGCAAGGTCTGAGACTGCGGGGTTCCGTTTCGAGAACGGGCGCGCGGGAGATCCGCCGCCCGTTTTTTTGCGCCCGGGCGCCCGAACGATCTCAAAAGATCCACAACCGATCTCAAGGCCGCGCGCCCCGCGGGCATTGACCGCCCCCCGCACGGGCTGTGTTCTATCCCCTCCGATTTCTCCCCGGAAACTCCGTCTCCCATGCCCATGAAAAAGAAGTCCGCCAAGAAGGCCGCCCCGGCCAGGACATCCAAGGCCAAGGCATCCCAGAACAAGGGATCCCTCCAGTTCCAGGCCCGCGTGAAGGCCGTTCGCAAGGCGCACGAGGCCTTCCTCAAGCGCCGCAATCCCGTCGACGCCGAATGGGACAACGGCGTGTTCGATCGCTTCAAGTATCCGGCAATCACCTACAGACACGCCCCCATCGAGTGGCGCTACGATCTCAACCCTAAGACGAACCCGTTCTTCATGGAGCGCCTCGGCATCAACGCCACGCTCAACCCGGGCGCCTTCTATTGGAAGGGCAAGGTCCACATGGTCGTCCGCACCGAGGGCTACGACCGCAAGAGCTTCTTCGCGATCGCGGAAAGCCCCAACGGGGTCGACAACTTCCGCTTCTGGGACGAGCCCTGCGACATTCCCGAGCTCGAACCCGAGACCAACGTCTACGACATGCGCGTCGTCTTCCACGAGGACGGCTGGATCTACGGCGTGTTCTGCGCCGAGGCGAAGGACCCCAAGGCCCCGCGCGGCGACCTCTCCAGCGCCGTCGCGCAGGCCGGCATCGTCCGCACGAGGGATTTCAGGAAGTGGGAACGCCTGCCCAACCTCAGGACGCCCGCCTCGCAGCAGCGCAACGTCGTGCTGCACCCCGAATTCGTCGACGGCCAGTACGCGTTCTACACGCGACCGATGGACGGCTTCATCGACGTGGGCTCCGGCGGCGGCATTGGCTGGACGCTCTGCAAGGACATCACCACCGGCGTCACCGGCCCTGAGAAGATCATCGACGAGCGGGCTTACCACACGATCAAGGAGGTGAAGAACGGCCAGGGCCCCGCGCCCATCAAGACGCCGAAGGGCTGGCTGCACCTTGCGCACGGCGTGCGCGGCTGCGCCGCGGGCCTGCGCTACGTGTTGTACATGTTCATGACCTCGCTCGAGGACCCCTCGAAGGTGATCGCCCGCCCGGGCGGCCATTTCCTGGCGCCTCACGGCGAGGAGCGCGTCGGCGACGTGTCCAACGTGGCGTTCTCCAACGGCTGGGTCCGGCTACCCGATGACACGGTCCTCATCTACTACGGAGCCTCGGATACGCGCTGCTACGTCGCACGCTCGTCCGTCGAGCGCCTCGTGGACTGGTGCCTGAACACGCCCGAGGAGGCGTACACGACGCGCCGCAGCGTGGACCAGCGCCTGGCGTTGATCCGCGCCAACCGGGCCTTCCTCGGGAAGGCTTGATCCCGGCACACCGCCGGCACACGCTCTCGGCGCCTTCCGTTCCCCAGCGGAAGGCGCTTTTTCCATAGGCACTCCCCCTGTGCCCCCTCCCCCCAAAAGCAACGCCCCCCTGCAAATGAACGTCCCTGCGCAAACACCCTCGACCGACAAGGTCCCCCTGATGGAGAAGCTCGGCTTCGGCATCGGAGAACTCGGGAACAACCTGTTCTGGCAGTTCTTCATGTACTTCCTGCTCTATTTCTACACGGACATCTACAAGATCGCTCCGGGGAAATCGGCGGCGGAAGTCGCGGGCTGGATGTTCGCCATCGTGCGCTTCTTCGACGCGTTCTTCGACGTGACGATGGGCGTGATCGCCGATCGCACGAACACGCGGTGGGGCAAGTACCGGCCCTACCTCCTGTTCGGCGCCCTGCCCTTCGGACTGGCGGGCGTGCTGGCCTTTACCACCCCGCACTTCGGCGACACCGGCAAGATCGTGTATGCCTACATCACCTACACGTTCCTGATGATGATGTATTCGCTCGTGGCGATACCGCAGAACTCGCTGCTCGGCGTGCTCACGCCCAACACGCAGGAGCGCACGGTCCTCTCGACCTACAAGTTCGTCTTCGCCTTCTGCGCGGGCCTGATCGTGCAGTTCGGCACGCCGTACTTCGTCCAGTTCTTCGGCCACGGCAACGAGGCGCGCGGCTACCAGATGACCCTCGTCGGCTACGCGGCGATCGCGGTCTGCTTCTTCGTGATCTGCTTCCTCTCGATCCGCGAGCGCGTCTCGCCCCCCGCCCACCAGAAGACCAACCTCAAGAGCGACGCCGCCGACCTCCTCACCAACATCCCCTGGATCGTGCTGTCGCTGACGACGCTCGCCACGATCATGGCAATCGCGGTGCGCAGCGCCACGTTCATCTACTACTTCAAGTACTACGTGAAGGACCAGACCGTGAACACAGTGCTCTTCGGCGTCCACAAGCTCACATATGCCGAGTTGCTGTCCGCCTTCCTGCTGCTCGGCACCTGCGTCACCATCATCGGCACGATGCTTGTGCCCTTCTTCACGCGGCTGATCGGCAAGAAGGCGCTGTACTGCGTGCTCATCGGCGGCTCCGGAATCGCCACCATCGCCTACTACTTCATCCGGCCCGATCAGATCGGCCTGATCTTCCTCGGACAGATCTTCTACTCGATCACCCTCGGCCCCACCAGCGCCGTGCTGTGGGCCATGTACGCGGACTGCGCGGATTTCTCCGAGTGGATGCACAACCGACGCGCCACCGGCCTGGTCTACTCGGCGGCCATCATGGCCCAGAAATTCGGCTGGACCTTCGGAGGCTGGCTGCCGGGCATCATGCTCACGTATTTCGGCTATATCGCCAACACCGACCTTTCGCAGCACACCCTCCATGGCATTCTGCTGATGAACAGTCTCATCCCCGCGCTCTGCTCCTTCGTCGCCGCGGGCCTGGTGCTGTTCTATTCGCTGACGGACACGCGTATGCAAACCATCGAGACAGAGCTGAAGACGCGCCGTGTGGCCGCGGCGGCGGCCTAACGGGAACCCGGGGTGCGCCGTCGGGGTCAATCCGGCGCGCATCTCCCGGATTGCAGTGGGATGCGCCTTCTGATTTCTGACGGTTCACTCCACTCCCACAACCATGCGCTATATCATCGGTTTCGTCATTGTCCTCGCCGCCATCCAGCTCATCCGCCCAGCCAAGAACATTTCCACCGGCCCCCAGCCCGACGACATCCTCGTCAAGTACCACGCCCCCGCCGACGTCGCCCACGACCTGCGCGCAGCCTGTTACGACTGCCACTCGAACAACACGAACTATCCGTGGTACGCCAACATCCAGCCCGTGGGCTGGTACCTCGCCTATCACGTCCGCAACGGCAAGCGGCACGTCAATTTTTCGGAATTCGGCAAGACCCCGGCGAAGTGGGCCGTCAAGAAACTCGACCACGCGATGGACGAGATCCACAATCACGGCATGCCGCTGGGCTCCTACCTGCTGATGCACCCGGAGGCCCGACTGACCACGGCCCAGACCAAGCAGCTCGAGGCCTGGCTCGACTCCGTGCGCAAGACCTTCCCCGCCTCAGTGCGCTGAGGCTCCGACCGACCGCGTGGATAACGCGTGCGAATTCTCACCGGACCGGCGCTATCGCTATAGCCTGGTCCATCGCTGGAACCCCCTCTTCGGAGACCGGCTCATCCTCTGGATCGGTCTCAACCCGAGCACGGCCGACGAACGCCGCCTCGATCCCACCCTCACGCGGATTGCCGCATTCTCGAAGCGCGAGGGGTTCGACGGCTTCTGGATGGCCAATCTGTTCGCCCTCCGCACGCCCTACCCGGAGGAGATGCGGGCCGATCCGGAGCCGGTTGGCCCCGACAACGATGCCGCACTCCTGAGGGCGGCCTCCCAATGCGAGGTCGTCGTGGCCGCCTGGGGCGCGGGCGGATTCTTCCTCGACCGCGCACGCCACGTCGCACGGCTCCTTGCCGGCCACACCCTGCTCTGCCTGGGCACCACTCGCGACGGAAGTCCCCGCCATCCGCTGTATGTCCCGGCATCCCAGGACCTCACGCCGTGGACCCCGCCCTCGGTCGGGACCGACGGGCAGCCCGCGTCCTCCACGCGCTGATTGCGCTTTGCGCCGCTTCGTGTTTCTTGCTCCCCAGTGACGCCATGAACAACCGAGAACGCATCCTCTCCCGCGACGTCGTCGCCACGCAGATACCGTCAGGCGACAAGACGCCCCTCAAGGCGGGTTCCCAGATCTTCATCCACCAGACGCTCGGCGGGAGCTACACGGTCCAGACCGACACCGGACTCTACCGCATCGACGGCCGCGACGCCGACTCGCTGGGCGACAAGGTGACCGACACCGGCGTCCAAGCCGCCACGCTCGAGGGCGGCTCCCCCGACCCCGAGGCCATCTGGGACCAGCTCCGCCGCGTCTACGACCCAGAGATTCCCGTCAACATCGTCGACCTCGGACTCGTGTATTCGATGGACGTCGAGAAGGAGGCCGAAGGCTTCAAGGTCTATGTCGCGATGACCCTCACCGCTCCGGGCTGCGGAATGGGCCCGGCCATCGCGGAGGACGCGCGCTCGAAGATCCTCCAAGTCCCGGGGGTCGCGGTCGCCGACGTGCGCATCGTCTGGGAACCGCCCTGGAACCAGTCGATGATCAGCGAGGAGGGGAAGATGAAGCTCGGCCTCATCTGACCCGCCCCACGCCGCTTTCCGACCGCCCTTCGTGGGCGGTCTTTTTTTTCGCCTGCAGGACGCGCCGTCCGCAGCGGACCGCAGGCGGTGGAAATTCCCGGGGCCCGCACATCCGCTCCGGATAACGAAATCGAAAGCCCCGCTCAGGAGCGCTGCAGGAACCCCGCGATGTAGAATCCGGGGATGGTGACGTCGAGCACCCGCTGCTGTCCGTACAGGCGAACCGTCAGCCCAGTCGAAGTGCAGCTTTGCAGCAGCGCCTTCGGCACGGTGACGCGCACCTTCTGGCTGAACTCCTCACCGTCGTACGCGGCACTGAGCTGCTGGAGGCTGAGCGTGTCACCGGTCTTCGCCGCAGCACCGGTGAAGGTCTCCGGATGATCGGACGTGTTCTCCACGCCCAGCTGGAACTCCGCGAGGCCCGAGGAATTCGTCGCCTCGGCCAGGTACATCCGGCCGGAGTATCCATGATCATGGTACCGGAGGTACGGACCAACCATCCACGTGAGCTTTTGGAATGGGTCGTTGACCGGCTGGGTCTGGCTGGCGACCGCGTCGATGGTCGAAGGCGCGCTCGCGCAGCCGGAGAGGACGAGGGCAGTCAGAACAATGGCACCCTGAAGTTTCATGATGTGGAGAGAGGATCCGTGGTCCCGGCCTCGGGATTGATAGAGGAAAGGAAAGGGACGAAGGGTGCCGGTTGTCGCAGAATCGACCGAGCGTGTCGAGCGCGGCGCGGAATCCGCGATAAAACCCTATCTAAAAAGTTTTTCCGCAATTCCTATCGCCGGGTTCCCAGGTACCGCGAATCGACCGAGTCGCCCCCGCCGGCATCGAGGCCGACGCGTCGGCTTTCAGTCCCGGCACCCTCAATTCTCCTCGTCACCGGCCGGCGACTCGACCCGCTTGCGCCCGGCCAGGGCCGCCTGCTCCGCGGCCACCATCGCGTCGTACATCGACTGTGCGTCGGAGGCGCCGTGCAGGTAGTCCAGGACGTCCGTGCGCTGCGCCATCAGCGCCATGCGCGCCAGCGTATGAAGGTGCAGGCGCTCGTCCTGGCAGCACAGGAGAAAGAACAAGCGCGTCGGCCGGCCGTCGGGCGAACCGTACATGATGTCCTGGCACGTGCGTCCGAGCATCATGAATGAGCCGTCGAAGCGGTAAGGTTGGTGGCTGCGGCAGTGCATCAGCGCGAACCCGCCCGGCAGCGCCGTCGAGCACAGGTCCTCCCTCGCCTCGACACTCTCGCGAAACTCCACGGGATCCATCACCCGCCCCGTCGACTCCGCAAACGCGACCATGTCGTGGATGACCGACCGCCTCGTCTTCGACGCGAGTTCCGGATTGATGAAGGCCGGCGTGATCAGCTCCGGGATCAGCGCATCGCCGTCGAACACCCGTGTGCCGCGCGTGCTGCGCTGATGGTAGTCCTCGAGCCTGCGCTCAGGCAGGCCCAGGATGCGCTGCGACGCCCACGCGTCCAGGTCGCCCCGAATGAAGACCAGCCGCCCGCCTCGGTTCTGATACGGGATCTCCCCTGACTTCACGAGTCGCTCGATGTCGACTGCCGGCAGATGCAGGTAGTCGGCCACTTCTTCCACGGTCAGGGTCCGGTACGGCATGGCCGTATCCTATCACGCGAATCAAGCCGCCACCGCAAACATTAGCGCGCATCCGCCGTCCCCGCCGGCCAACTACTAGCAGCGGGAGATCAGCAGCATGCAGAACCTGAATACAGGCGCCCCGCGGGCCGCACCACCCTCCGGCGCACGAAATGCCCGCGTGCGCTCAACGCGGCATTGCACGCAACCCGCGGAGTTCTACAGTGCTGCACTGAATGAACGGAAGCCTCTCCCCCGAACTCGCACAGCGCATTGGTCTCGGTTCCGCCGCAACCCCGGAGGACACGCAGAAGCTGCTATTCTACATTAACTTGAAACTGCGCGACCTCGGCTGCCCCACCTTCCCGCTGAAGATGGATGAGAGTTTCGCCAACCTCATGGCGAGTCTGCTCGCCCTGAACCGCGAGAAGGACCGCCTGCTCTCCAATCACCTCTGCCCGACCGACCAGCGCATCCAGAATTTCATCTACGAGTACCTCGAAGACACCACGCTCACTCCCAGGCTTCCCAGCCGCACGCTGGTGCTTGATCGCTATGGTCTCGCACGCCTGCTCTCCCTGCCGCCCGACCGCGACGTATTCACCTCGGACATCATCACGTCCTACCGCGTCAACCAGGGCGTCCTTCACAATCCGAAGAGCGACCGTCGCACGACGCAGGGCATTTTCCACGTGACCGAGGGCGGCCTGCCGATTCCGGACGACAAGAAGGCCGTTCCGAAAGCAGTGTTCGGCCGCCTGCTGCTCCACGCCTTCAGCCCGCCGCCCGAGCTGCTGCATCTCCCCTTCACCGCCTCGCAGGAACAGCAGGCCGAGTGTTTCGTCTCGCTGCTGCTTCGCCCGATCGTCTGCCCCGAGATTCCCGGACACTCCGAGCAGAAATCGATGGAGGTGCGCTTCTTCGTCCCGGGCAATCTCGTCAGCAACCTCGACTTCGTCGAAAGCATCTTCGGCAACGGCGGCGACCCCATGCTGCCCGAGAACGACGCCGCCCTCGACCCGGCGCACTGGACCGGCCACACCGGCTGCGTCATCCTCGCCCCGCACCTTACCCGGCTCACGAAGAAGGAGCTCGGGCTGCCCGATTACGACCACGCCACCGAAGCGCAGCGACGCGACGGCATGTGCTGGAAGGACCCCGCCGAGCGGTACAACGACGGCTCCGCCTTCAAGATCACCGCGCGCGACACCTCCGGCGTGATCGTCACGATCATTTCCGACAACTACTTCGGCTACTGCAAGAAGGAGGTGAAGACCCAGATCAGCTACTCGGCGAACCTCTACGGCATCGCCGAGGAGGAACACGCCGGCGGCGCCCTGGTGTTTCCCAGCTATGATCTCGCCGGGGAAATCACCGCCGACCGCATCCAGGCCCTCTCGCGCGAGGTCCACACCCTCGAGGATTCACTCGCCCTACTCGAAGGCACCGCCGAGCGCATGCCCGAGGGCTGCTACCGCGACCGCACCTGCCCCGAGCTGGTGTACGTGCCGCACAACACCTCGTTCAACCTCGAGCGCCAGCGCGCCTCCTGGCAGCTGGGCGACAAGACCGTGTCGCTGCGCCTGCGCGTCGGACACGTGTACATGCTTCCCAACGGCTACCGCATCCGACTGGAGAAGCCCCGCGGCAACCTCGGCTGGCGCCTCGTCGGCACCGTTCCCGAGACCACCTACTGCCACAAGCCCTGCACCGTGTCCGGCGGCGGCAAGTCGGAGATTTCCAAGCCCATCACCGACGCCATCCTCTCCGGGCCGGTCTTCGTCGCCGACATCGAGAAGGACTTCGACGCCGTCGACGCCCTGCTCCGCCGCGACTACTCCCAGCGCTTCCGCAGCCCTGAGCGCCGCGGCACCGACACCCGCCTGATCCTGAGCGAAAAGCGCTCGTTGGGCTCCGTCATCAAGCTGCTCACCCCCTCGGTGCGCGACTACACCGACGAGTACAACACGTGGCTCGGCACCATCGCGCCCCACGTCAAGGAGCTGGTCTTCGTGCTCAAGCGTTTTTACGAGCCGAGCTGGGGCGAACACTGGCGCGAGCATTTCAGCGTCGACGTCATCGACGGTTGCCCCGCCAACGAGCTGCGCTACGACGGCCGCAAGCTCAACGCGCAGATCCTGCGCGTCGGCTTCAGCAAGGACGGCTCCTGGCGCACCTTCAGCCTTCGCAAGGATTTCAACCCCGCGCAGAAGGTGCAGATGGAGGACGACATCTCCGCCTCCGTCGTCGTGCCCGCCACGCAGCTGACCGGACTCAACCACCATCAGCCGAAGGGCTCCGTCAAGCTGGTCCAGAACTGCGAATACCGGCTCTTCCAGCGTCCCGACGACGCCATCAATCGCGGCTACGACCACCAGACCGAGCACGATTTCGCGCAGCCCGGCAACTTCTTCTCCAACTACGAGCCGCTCACCGCCGACCAGGCGCGCGAGATGGTCGAGGAGGCCGTCAGCTTCGACGCCTTTACCGAGCCGATGCAGACCCTCGTGCGCGAGATGGCCGCCCAGACCGAGCCGGCCTACTTCGTGTGCTCCGCCGCCCCGCGTGTGATCGACGGCAAGCCCTCCAAGAACCCGCGCTACCTCCAGGTGCGCCCGGACCTGCTCGCTCCGCTCGAGACGCGCTGCGCGCACATCGGAATGCACCTGTGGCGCCGCGTGCCGCTCTCCAGCCCCGCGCCGACTCCCGTCAACGCGGTCCTCGCTGGACGCCGCAACAACCCCGCCGATCCCGCGGCGGGGATCCGCCCCATCGCCTCGTATAATCCGCTCCACTACATGGAGCTCCCCGAGCTGTTCATGGAGTTCATCTGCTCCATGACCGGCAAGTCGCCCTCCACCACGGGCGCCGGCTCCGAGGGCGCCCTCACCAAGGGCCCCTTCAACGCCCTGCCGCCCATCTACGACCTCAACGGCGCGTTCGTCTCGTATGTCGTCACCGGCTACGCGGGCTTCATCTCCTCCGCCGGCAACGTGGGTCCCAAGGTCCGCGTCGACCACGACATCAGCCTGCTCGTGCCCGAGGTCTGGAGCCGCATGACGATCCCCGAGCGCGATCCGCAGTACCTGATCGAGAACGGCTACCTCGAGCGCTGCATGGATGTCACCCACAAGGGGCGCACCGTGCTCGCCAGCCGCCTCGGGTACCGCATCACCCGCGAGTTCGTCACTCACTTCTGCGGGCGCATCTTCAACCAGCCGCACTCGGTCTTCACCGACGAGATGCTCCGGCCGGAGCTCCAGGACGCGAATTGCTTCGCGGACAGCGTGGACAACATCGTCGCGACGCAGCGCCGCGTCGCACAGCACTACTTCAACGACGGCTCGATCGAGCTGGCCTGCCCCCCGCTCCGCGCGCTGCTGCACATCATGCGCGACGACCAATTCGAGGGCCGCGGCCTGTCGGACCCCGCGATCCGCGCCCTCTTCACGCGTGAGAACCTGCTCGGGAGCGACTGGTACAAGGCCCGCCTCGCGGCCAAGCAGACGATCGACGTGGACGCGTGGCGCCGGCACATCACGTACCTGAACCGCTTCCTCAACAAGGCGAACTACGCCGATGAGGCTGCCCGCCTGGGCATCGCCAACCGCCTCGCCGAGGCGCGGGTGACTCTCGCCCGCGTGCAGTCGCCCGCCTACCTCGACGAACTCGTCGGGACCCTCGGCGCCGAGCCGACCCTGATCCGCCGATAACCAGGACGTCGCCTTCTTCAAGGCCGCCCGTCTTATCCGCCGCAACGCGGACGACCGGCGGCCTTTTTCATTCCGGGCGCCGGCTGGTTCCACAAGTTTTCCGCAACTATCCCAGTGTCACCCGGGTTCATGGTCCAACCACGGCACTCCGCCGACCAACCTCAGATGCCTTCAACATGAACCTGTCTCGCCTCATCCCCTCCTCCCTCCTCGCCGCCGGCCTGCTGCTCGCCGCCAACGCCCGCGCCTCCGACGCGCTCGTCACTTTCGACGACATGCCCGCCGCCTCCAGCGGCCAGGTCGTCGACATCAACCTGCCCCACTCCCTGCTCGTCGTCGCGGCCCTGGCGACCGACAAGTCCGACCACGAAACCGCCGAGCTCCTCCGCCATCTGCAGAGCGTGCGCGTCAACGTGGTCAAACTCGACGCCACCAACCGCGCCGAGGCCATCGAACACATCCGGCGCGTCCGCGAAAGCCTGAAGGACTGGCGCAAGGTCGTCAGCGTCCGCCAGCCCAACGGCGAGGACGTCGACATCCGCATGAAGTGCCGGGCCGACGACACGATCGAGGGCTTCGTCATCACGGTCATCCAGCCCGACCAGAACGCCGTCTTCATCAACGTGGTGGGCGACCTCAAGCCCGACCAGCTCGGCCGGATCGTGGCCCATTTCCAGATCCCCGGCATGCCCTCGCTCGCGGCGCCGAAACACGCCTGAGCGCGCTTCGCTTGGCTCGTCGCCTCACAAACGATCTCCCCGACCTCGATGACAACGCTCCGAAAAGTCCTCGCGATCACCGCAATCGCCCTGCTCGGCATGATCATAGCGACGGGCGTGTGGGTGGCCTCATTGTTCCTGGTCCCTTCCGAAGTCGCCGGCCTTCGCGACGACCTGGTTGCGGGCCACGCAGCGCACGCGCAGGTCCAGCTAAGCCTGGGGGTCGTATCGACGGCTCTGCTACGGATGGTCGCCTCGCACATCCCCGAGTCCCGTGCGGACGTCCGGGCCGGGCTGGCCGCCGTGCATACGGTGGCAGTGGGCGTTTACGACGTCCGTGCGCTCGATGTCTCCGACCTTCGCCTGGCCGCCGCCGACGCCGCGATGGCCCGCCGCGGCTGGATCCGAATCCTCTGCGTCCGGCAGCACGGACAGCTCATCGTCGGGTACACCCCGGCCGCCCGCGGGAGCGCCCGCGTCGTGCCCGTCTGCCTCGCCGTCTGCCAGGACGACCGCGTGGTGGTCGTCTCCGCGCGCCTGAATACCGCCGGGCTGGCCGAGCTCGCGGCGGACCATTTGCCCGAAAATATTCGCCGCCTCTGAACCGGCCGTTCCCGTGCTTGCCTTTGGCCCCCTCCCCGACACCGTCGAAAATTCCAGAGGGGGCCTATAGCTCAATGGTTAGAGCAGGGGACTCATAATCCCTTGGTTCTGGGTTCGAATCCCAGTGGGCCCACCAGCCTTCGCCCCCGCGCAGCGGGAGGCTACGGCTGGCGGAGCAGCCACAAAGTGGCGACCGAAGGCTGTCCGCCGTAGACGGCAAAGCCGCGAAGGCCGCGCCCGAAATTGTGCAGTTGGCGGATACGAAGGCCAAAAGCGGATACAGGCCACGCCAGCACCCGCCCGGGCGATCGTTTTTCGCCAGACTGCCGGCGCGCAACTCCCGCAGCTCGAGCGAAGCCCAACCGGCACAGGCTCGGTGCGAAATCCCATCCACCACCGGCAGTCCGTCTCTCTCGTCCTAATTTACTCCTAATTTGTCCTGGATTAGGATTTCACCCGCTAATTTCTCACTCCGTGCGAGATATGGAGTTTCCCCATCGGCGTCCGACGCAAAGCCCGCCGGCCCCCGACCATCCTGACCACGAGGCGCCCGGTCCCGGATGAACAAAACCCAGACGTCTCGCAGTGCGCACGGGATCCTTGCGTATCACATCCCCAAAAAGCAGAAATGCGCGGGGACCCCACAGTCCCCGCGCATACCCTACTACACCAGAAAGGATGTCGCTAAGGCGACACTCAGTCCTGGAAAAGTCCCTTGAGCATCGGCGCAGGAGAGCCGTCCTTCAGGCGCACCGGAAACACGCTCCGATAGCCCCAGACGCACCAGCCAAAGCCGTCGCGCTCACATTCCTGGCGCACTGCGCGCACCCAGTTGATCGTGGATTGCGGGTCCGCCGCGTAGTACACGCCGAACTCGCCCAGCAGCACTTCGCGGCCCTTGCCCGGCCCCTGCGACCAGCGCACCGCCGTGGCAAAGCGATCGCCGATGTCCTTGGCGACCGTCAGCTCCTCGCCGCTGTGCTGCAGCGCCGCGCTGCCCGGCGGCACGAACCCCTGCATATCCGGTACCCGCCCCGGGAACGGAACGGCCGGCATGCGCGCGCCACCCGGAAACGCCCAGGGCGCACGCTGGTGCGTGAAGATCATCGGCTCGTAAAAATGGATCGTGACGCCCACGTTCGGGTCGTTCGCCGGCAGCTCCACGTCGGGAAGGTTCGGGATCGTGTTCCACTTGTTGACCGGGAAATACACGAAGCGCGTCGGGCTCACCCGCCGGATCACCGCGAGCATGTTCATCGAATAGACATTGAGCTCGGCGTTCGTCTCGGCCTTCGGCTCGTTGATGAGCTCGAACCGGAGGTAGTCGCCCTCGCCCGCATAGCGGCGCGCGAGCGTGCGCCACATGGCCTCGGCCCTGCGCATCAGCACGGGGTCGGTGAACACGCGCAGGTCGGAGTCCTTGCCCGCGTTGAAATTGGCTCCTTCGATGAAATGGGCGTCGAGGATGGCGCCCAGCTTGTATTTCCGGACCCAAGACAGGGCGCGGTCGAACGGCGCGACCTTGGACTCGTCGAGGCTGCCGTCGGGCCTGAACCAGATCCGCATGTCGATCGGGAAGCGGATGTGGTCGAAGCCCTGGTGTGCGATCCAGGCGACGTCCTGCTCGGTGAACCAGGGCGCGCCGTAGGGCTTCGACGGATCGTTCTGGGACAGCCAGTTGTCGATGTTGACCCCGCGCTTGAACGTCGCCGCGCCCGCGCCCACCGCGGCGGACAGGAGGCACACGGTAACCAGGGCACGGATACATTGCAGCAGGGAGCGGCGCATGGAAGCCAGTCTGCCACGACAACGCCGGAGCCCGTGAGTCGATTTACATTAAAACATTAGAGCCCAGTCTGATTTTTTTCGCGAACCAGACTCCCGGTCACGATGCGCCTCAGGTGCGCGGAGCGGAGCGCATGAGCCGCAGGTTGTCGGCCGAATAGATTGCCAGCGCCACCCAGATGAACCCGAACGACACAAGGCGCGACCGGTCCATCGTCTCGCCATAGACCAGGGCTCCGAGCAGGAACTGGAGCGTGGGCACGATATATTGGAGAAACCCCACCGTGCCCAACCGCAGCCGGCGCACGCCATACGCAAAGAGCAGCAGCGGGACCGCCGTCACGAGCCCGGTGCACGGGATCAGGATTCGCTCCAGCAGCGTGATGTGACCGGCGGCGCCCTGCCCGTGCAGGGACAGCCAGCCGAGATAACCCGCGGCCACCGGCACGAGCAGGGTGAGCTCGATCGACAGCCCGGCCAGGGAGCCGAGAGGGGAGCGCTTCCTCAACAGACCGTACGACGCCCAGCTCACCGCGAGCAGTAGCGCCACCCAGGGGATGCGCGCGCTCGACGCCAGCTGGATCGACACGCCGGCGGCCGCGAGGACGATGGCGATGATCTGCGCCCGACGCAGCTGTTCGCCCAGCAGCAGGCGCCCGCAGGCGACGTTTACCAGCGGAACCAGGTAGTAACCCAGGCTCGATTCGAGGATGTATCCGTGGTTCACGCCCCAGACGAAGGTCAGCCAGTTGACCGACAGGCAGACTCCGCTCAGCAGGTGAAGGCCCGCCAGGCGCGGCGTCCCCAGCGCCTTCGCCCAGGACTTCCAGGCTCCCGAAACCGTCGTGACCCCCATCACGATCACCAGGGACCAGACGACGCGGTGGGCGATCAGCTCCGTGGCGTCGAACCGCTCGAGCTGCTTCCAAAACAGCGGGAAGAGCCCCCACATCACGTAGGCGGCGATGGCTGCGACAGCCCCGCGGCCAGCGCCCGATTCATGAGTGGAGTTCGACATGGAGGAACCGTTCAATACGGGACGCACCGCCCCGCGAGGCAAAGAAATGTTGGATCGAGGTGCTGCCCGGGGCTTTTTGTTGCGCAGCCGGGAGGCCGCCCCATGCTCCGCTGGACCACACCGCCCATGAAATCCACTGCACGACTCCTCGTGACCGCCGCCCTCCTGGGCCTGGCCGGCTGCTCGTCGCCCATGGCGGATTTCGGCGGGAAGGACGCCGCGCGCAAATACACCGTGCTGAACACGGACAACTTCGTGGTGGATGCCGCCGACCAAAATGCGGTCTCCTGCACGGGGCTCATCGAGCAGCGCACGACGGCGGGAAACCTCAAGGTGACGATCAACATCAAGAGCCGCGAGACGGCGCCGATCCGGGTTCAGGCGCAATGCATGTTCCGCAACGCACAGGACATCGTCGCGGAGGAGACCCCCTGGCAGGCGTTCAAGCTCGAGCCGGGAGATACCGAGACGCTTTCGTTCGTCGCGGACAGCCCGGACCTGAGGGCCTACTCCGTGCGCGTTCGGCTGGTGCACTGAGTTGCCCGCCGCAGCCCGGGCGAAGTCGGATCGGGCCGCCGCCGCTCAGCGCGTCTCCTCCAGGCGTTGCTTGAGCCACGTGTGGCGCACGCGGGATTCGTTATTGCGCACTGCCATCGCATACGCCGCCGGCTCGCCGACGATGTACACGCGCTTCTTGCCACGCGTGAGCCCCGTGTAGAGCAGGTTGCGCTGGAGCATCATGAAGTGCGCCTTCATCAGCGGAAGGATCACGACCGGGTATTCGCTGCCCTGGGACTTGTGGATGCTGATGCAATAAGCCAGCGCGAGGTCGCCCATCTCGGCCCTGGAAAACGGGTGCCGTTCGCCGTCGAAATCGACCTCGAGCGCGGCCTCGCCCCCGGCGGACACGACCGTGCCGATATCACCGTTGAACAGGTTCTTGTCGTAGTTGTTGCGCAGCTGGATGACCTTGTCCCCTGCCCTCAAGGCGCCGGCCGGGGCCCCCTGCCCTGCCGCGCCGACATTGAGGGCCTGCTGAAGCCGCGCGTTCAGATTGGCCACGCCGGCGACTCCCTTGTGCATCGGGGCGAGCACCTGGACGTCGCCCACGGGATCGAGCCAGCGGCAATGGGTGGGAATGTACTCGGTGCACAGGCGCACCACCTTGTCGACGCAGTCCTCGGCATCGCGGGCCTGGATGAATGCGAGCTCGCTCCAGCCCGGGAGGTCGGCGACCTCGGCGACGACGGGCGGCAGCGACGCGTCGCCGTCGTTGATGGCGTGCGCCGTGGTCACGATCGCGCTGTGTCCCTGCTGCCGGTATACGACCGACAGGCGCGTGACGGGGAAGCGGCCCTCGGCGGAGCTGATCAGGTCCTTGAGCACGTTGCCCGCCCCGACGCTGGGCAGCTGGTCGGTGTCGCCCACGAGCAGGACATGGGCGCGAGCGGGGACCGCCTGCAGCAGGGCCGAGGCGAGGCGCGCGTCGAGCATCGAGGCTTCGTCGACGATGAGAAAATCGGTGGCGAGCGGCGAGTCCTCGTTGGCCGTGAATGCCCCGCGCCCGGGATCGAAGCGAAGCAGGCGGTGGATCGTGGACGCAAAGCCGCCGGTGGCCTCCGCCAGGCGCTGCGAGGCGCGGCCTGTGGGTGCGGCGAGGTGAACGCGCACGCGCTTCGCCTTCAGGACCTCGACGAGCGCACGCAGGCAGGTGGTTTTTCCCGTGCCCGGCCCGCCGGTCAGGATCGAGACCTTGGAACGCAGAGCGTTGAGCACCGCCACGCGTTGTTGATCGGCAAACGAGAAGCCGGCCTTCTGCTGCGCCCAGTCCACCGCCACCTCCGCCTTGATCGGCGGCAGGACGCTGTGCACGCGCAATAGCCGCGTGACCGCATCGGCGATCTTTCGTTCGGCGCGATCGAGCGTGGGAAGCTGGAGCACCGGCCCGGCCTCGTGACGCACGAGCTGCTTCGACTCGACGAGCGCGCGGATACGCGCCTCAAGCCGGTCGCGCGAGGGAGTTTCGAGCAGCTCCGCCGCCTTGTCGACGAGGGCCTGCTCGGGGCAGGCCGTGTGGCCCTCCTCCTGCAGCTCGTCCAGTGCGAACAGGATGCCGCCGTCCAGGCGCGGTGGGGCGTCGTTGGCGAAGCCCAGGTTGATCGCGATCTTGTCGGCGGTGCGAAAGCCGATGCCGTCGATTTCGCGCGCCACCCGGTAGGGCTCGCTCTGAAGGATCGTCTTCGCCTCGGCGCCGTAGCGCTGCACCAGCTTCATGCACTGGGAGGGCGTCACCCCATAGGTCTGCAGGAAGATGAACAGCTCGCGCTCGACGCGTTTCGAATCCCAGGCGCGCTTGATCGCCGTGACGCGTTTCGGACCAATTCCCGGCACCTCGCGCAGACGCGCCGACTCCTCGCTCAGCACCCGGAAGGTGTCGACACCGAACACGTCCACGATCTTTTCCGCGTAAACCTTGCCAATGCCAGGGACGAGACCGCTGCCGAGGTATTTCCGGATCCCGTGAACGCTGGAGGGCAGCTGCGAGCGGAAACTCGCGACGCGAAACTGCCGGCCATGCTGCCGGTGCTGGACCCATTCGCCGGTCAGATGCAGGGTCTCGCCGCACTCCACCCCGGGCAGTGCCCCGACGATCGTCACCCGTTCGGCGCGGGCGCCTGCGCGCACGCGCCGGTCCTGCTCCGGCTGAAACTCGGCGATCGTGTAGGCGTTCTCCTCATTCAGGAACACGACCCGCTCGAGAACGCCGACCAGCGTTTCGTGGTGGGGAGAGGGTGGCACGCCAGCAAGCCAGTCGACTCGGCGGAGGCCTGACGAGGCGAATCTGCGCCCGCTGAGTCCACCCGTGCGGGATGGCCCCATCCGGCCCGGACTGTGGCGGGACATGGGTTTTCGGTGCGCGTCACCGTGGCACGAGAATTTTACACGGCTTTCTCAAGCAAGCGGTTGCGCGGAGATTGAAACCCGTCACCGTTTGAGTGGTCATTCTTCAACCATGCAACGCACCCACCGTCCCCTCACGACCGCCCTGATGCTCGCATCCGGGCTCCTCCTGGCCTCGACCACCCTGCTCACGTCCGGATGCCTGGCCGTGGCCGCCGGCGCCGGCGCCGGCACAGTCGCGTACGTGCGCGGTGAACTCCAAAGCACGCTGAACGGAAGCCTGACCCAGTGCACCCGAGCCACGGACAAGGCGATCAAGCAGCTCAAATTCGCGAAAATCGAGGAGAGCAGCGACGCACTCACCTCAGACATCGTCGCCCGCACAGCGGAAGACAAGCGCGTGGAGGTCAAGCTGACGACCGACAACGACCAGGTGGTCAAGGTGTCGATCCGCGTGGGCGTCTTCGGCGACTCGCGCATCTCCGAGGCCGTCCTCGAAAAGATCAAGGCCAACCTCTGACCCACGGGCGCCCCTGCGTGGGCGCCTTTCCGCCCGTCGGGTCGCGATCGGAGGCGGTGATCCGCCCCGGCGCGGCCCGAGCCCTCCCGGATCGGAGGTTGCAATGCCGGGGGAAACCCGAAACCTTGGCCCTTTCGAGTTTCCATTATGCTACGCAAGTTCATCGCGAAGCTGCGCCAGACGATGGCGCCTTCGTCCTCCAAGAAGAAGGTCCAAGCCGGACCTTCCCGCTCCTCTTCCC
This sequence comes from Opitutaceae bacterium, assembly GCA_027310745.1. Lineage (GTDB taxonomy): Bacteria > Verrucomicrobiota > Verrucomicrobiia > Opitutales > Opitutaceae > MWDT01. The sequence continues at coordinate 213,142 of DAIDAF010000016.1, forward strand.
AACCGCGCCGGGATCACTCCCACGACCGATCGAAGGATCGCTCGGATAAACACGCCTCGGGCAAACCCAAATCCCAAGGCAGACCGCCGCGGGACCGGGCACGGTCGCCCTCGCACAGCGGCGAATCGCCTGCGCAGGCGCCAGCCCCGGCCCCCAGAGCAGAGCAGGTCCCCCCGCCGCCGGCCGTCCCGAAAATGGACACGGCGTTCTCCAAGCTCGGCCTGTCCGACGCCCTCGCGCTCGCGGTCCAGGAGAAGGGTTACTCGGATCCGACCCCGATTCAGGCCCAGGCCATCCCCGTGGTGCTGACCGGCAAGGACGTGATGGGCTCGGCCCAGACCGGCACCGGGAAGACGGCGGCCTTCGCCCTCCCGATTCTCCATCGGCTTGGCACGCACGGGCGCCTGCGCTGCCTGATCCTCGAGCCGACCCGCGAGCTCGCGCTGCAGGTGGAGCAGTCGTTCCTCGACTACTCCAAGTACACCAATCTCCGCGGCACGGTCGTGTACGGCGGCGTCGGCTACGGCAAGCAGACCGACGCGATGCGACGCGGCATGGACGTGCTCGTCGCCACCCCCGGCCGCCTGCTCGACCTCCTTGAACAGCGCACGTTCTCGCTGCGCGACGTGGAGATCCTCGTTCTCGACGAGGTCGACCGGATGCTCGACATGGGCTTCCTGCCCGACGTGCGCCGCATCATCGAGAAGTGCCCCGAGAACCGCCAGACCCTCTTCTTCAGCGCCACGATGCCGCCCGAGCTCGCAAAGCTCGCGAGCTGGGCGGTGCGCGATCCGGTCCGCATCGAGATCGGCCACCAGCGCTCCCCGGCGGACACGGTCGCCCACGCGTTCTACCCCGTCGTCGAGGCACAGAAATTCGACCTGCTCGTCGCGATGCTCGAGCGCACCAGCTTCGAGAGCGTGATCATCTTCTGCCGCACCAAGGTCGGCGCGGACCGCGTCGCGGCCTGGCTGAAGGGCCAGGGCCATGCCGTCGGCGTCATGCACGCGGATAGAAACATGAACGAGCGCATGGAGGCCCTCGCAGGTTTCAAGTCCGGCAAATACGAGGTGCTCGTCGCGACGGACATCGCCGCGCGCGGCCTCGACATCGCGGGCGTCACGCACGTGATCAATTACGACGTTCCCGAGAACCCCGAGGACTACGTGCACCGCATCGGGCGCACGGGGCGCGCCCAGAAGACGGGCGACGCCTTCACGATCGTCGGCGAGGACGACGTGCGCCATGCGCGTTCGATCGAACGGTTCATCGGCACGGTCATCGAGCGCAAGCGGCTGACCGACTTCCCGTACACGTACTCGGCGCTCTTCGAAACCGACGCGCAGAGCTCGGCGACGAAGCCGGCGAGCCGGCTCTCGGGGCGGCTCCGTCGATAACGGCTCATCCGGCCGGCGCGCGCGGCGCGCCGAGGCCGGTCGTATCCAGGGTACCATGACCGAGCACAACCTGCGTGTGGCGATCGTCGGGGGCGGCGCGGCGGGCTTCTTCGGGGCGATCGCCTGCGCCGAGGCCAATCCCGCGGCGGCGGTCCACCTGTACGAGGCGACCCACCACGTTCTTGCGAAGGTGCGCATCTCCGGGGGCGGCCGGTGCAACACGACCCACGCCTGCTTCGAGCCGCGCGAATTGGCGAAACGCTACCCGCGCGGCTCGCGGGAACTCATCGGACCGTTCTCGCGTTTCGGCCCCCGTCAGACTGTGGAGTGGTTCGCGGCGCGGGGAGTCGAGCTGAAGACCGAGGCGGACGGGCGCATGTTTCCGACGACCGACGATTCCGAGACCATCGTCTCCTGCCTGGTCGGCGCGGCGGAGCGGGCCGGGGTGCGGATCCACACCCGCTGCGGCGTGCGCACCGCCCACCGCACGGGCGACCGCGGCTTCCGGCTCGAGTTGACCGACGGCACCCAGGTCTCCGTCGACCGGCTGCTCGTAGCGACCGGAGGAACCCGCGGTTCGGGGGGACACGAGATCGCGGCCGCCCTCGGCCACACGATCGAACCGCCGGTGCCTTCACTGTTCACCTTCAATCTCGCCGACGAGCGCCTGCGCGGGTTGGAGGGACTGGCCACGAACGCAACCGTCTCCGTGCCCCAGACCCGGCTCACGGAAACCGGCCCCGTCCTGGTCACCCACTGGGGGCTCAGCGGACCCGCAATCCTCAGGCTCTCCGCCTGGGGCGCGCGTGAACTCGCGGGACGCGCGTACCGGTTCGCCCTGAAGATCGACTGGACTGCGGGACTCGCGCCGCAGCGTGTGCTGTCGGATCTCCAGGCCTGGCGCGGGCGGAATCCGCGCAAGCAGATCGCCGGATCGCATCCTCTGGACCTGCCCTCGCGCCTGTGGGAACGCCTGGTCGCCGCCGCGCGCATTCCCGAGTCCGCGCCATGGACCTCGGTCTCGAACGCCTCGCTCCAGGCCCTGACAGACCAGCTCACCGCCGGCTCCTATGCGGTGGAGGGGAAGAGCACGAACAAGGATGAATTTGTAACCTGCGGAGGCGTGAAGCTTTCCGAGGTAAACTTCCAGACCCTGGAGAGCCGCCTCTGCCCCGGCCTCGCCTTTGCCGGCGAGGTGCTCGACATCGACGGCATCACCGGGGGGTTCAACTTCCAGGCCGCCTGGACCACGGCGTGGATCGCCGGGCAGAGCGTCGCCCGATGAGCGCGCGCACTGGCGCGGCCGGGCGCGCTGTATTGGTTTCGTCGAGACCGCCCGGACAGACCTCGCGTTTTTGGCGGAGGTCATAAGTTTTCAATCTTCCACGCCCGAAATTAGCGCGAACTTGAAGCTCCGGACGTCGCGCTCGGCGGACACCCAATCCGCGTTTTTTGCCCCTCAGAAAATACAAGAAATGCGCAGTCTTTCGTGTGCATATTTTGCTAGGGCGTGGCAACTTACGCGTAGTTATCTAATAATAAGCAAAGCTTATCTTTAAAGGCCTGTTTTTCCCAAAATGCTTATCGGCCGTGAGTTCGATTAATCATACATTGCGCTGATTCTGCACTTCGAAAAAAGGCGGGGAATCCGCTCTTGATCAGAAAATGCGAGGGTGCCCTGTTGCGTCCATCGAACCCCTCTTCCCATGGACAGCACTCACGGAGTCGACCTCATCTACGTCATGGCCTACTGCCTTGGCGGCCTCGGGTTCGCGCTCGGACCCTTCCTGGTAGTCTGGGCCCTCTCCCTGCGCGGCACGCGCCAGACGGCGAACAAGACCGGGCAGTTCATCGAATGCGGCATGGAGCCCATCGGCGACGCCTGGATCCGCTACTCCGCCGTGTACTACCTTTACGCGCTCGTCTTCGTGGCCTTCGCCGTGGACGTGCTCTACCTGATCCCGGTCGCGCTCATCTACAACCGGGTCTTCGCCGTCCGCGACCTCGTCGAGGTCGTGCTCTTCGTCGGCGTGCTGTCCCTCGTCATCGTCTACGCCTGGAAGAAAGGAGTTTTCGAATGGAAACGCAGCAACCCGACTGCTCACAAATCGTAAAGCTCGCCAAGTTGGAGGACCTGCTCGCCCTCGGGCGCGCAAACTCCCTCTGGCCGCTTACGTTCGGCCTGGCCTGCTGCGCCATCGAGATGATGGCCTCCGGCATGGCGCGCTTCGACCTCTCGCGTTTCGGCGCCGAGGTGTTCCGCCCCTCCCCGCGCCAGGCCGACGTGATGATCGTCGCCGGCACCATCAACAAGAAGATGGCCCCGGCGGTGAAGACGCTCTACGACCAGATGCTCGAGCCAAAGTGGGTCATCGCGATGGGCAACTGCGCCATCTCCGGTGGCCCCTTCGTTTACGAGGGCCAGTATTCGGTCGTCGAGGGCGTCGAGAAACTCTTCCCGGTGGACGTGTACATCCCGGGTTGTCCGCCCCGCCCCGAGGCACTCATCGAGGGCATCCTCAAGCTTGAGGAAAAACTCACCGGCAAACGCCGCTGGCCGCGCGTTGACGTCCCATGAGCGCCCCCGACCTCACCTCCCTCGCCGCCGAACTCCAGCCGCTCGCCGCGGCCGACTTCGTGCAGCTCCCCCCGCCGCCGCCCGCACCCAAGCCCGCAGCGCCCGCCAAACCCGCCGCCCCCGCGGCGGACGGAGCCGCGCCCGCCCCGGCACCCGCTCCGGCCCCTGCCGTTCCTCCTGCGCCGCCGCCACAGCCGGTCGCGCTCTGCGATTTCGCGGCACGCGGCGTCCACCTCGAGGCCGTCGTCCGCCCCGAATGCGTCGTCGACGCCGCCAAGGTCCTCGACCGCGCGGGCTACGCCATCGACGCCGTCACCGGCATGGACTGGATGGCCCAGGGCCTCATGGAGGTCATCTACGACTTCCTCCACTTCACCAGCGGAGCCCGCGTCGCCATCCGGGCGCGCCTCCCGCGCGAAAACCCGCGTATCGCCTCCATTCATACCGTTTTCTCCGGCGCCGACTGGCACGAGCGCGAGACACACGACATGTTCGGCATCGTCTTCGACGGCAACCCCAACCAGACGCCGTTCCTGCTCCCGGACGACGCCGACTACCATCCGCTTCGAAAGGACTTCAAGGCATGATCGCGCCAAAAGATTCCCCCGCCGGAGCGTCCAGCAACGAAACCTTCACGCTCAATCTCGGTCCGCAGCACCCCGCCACGCACGGCGTGCTCCGCGTGAAGCTCACGATGGACGGCGAGTACATCACCCGCGCCGAACCCGTGCCCGGCTACATCCACCGGATGCACGAGAAGATGGGCGAGAACCGCACCTGGGCGCAGTACCTGCCCAACACGAGCCGCGTCGACTACCTCTCGGCGATGACCTACACCCACGCTTACGTGGGCGCCGTGGAGCGCGCGCTCAAGCTCGAGGTGCCGCTGCGCGCCGAGTTCATCCGCGTCATCACCTCCGAGCTCAACCGAATCTCCTCCCACCTCGTCGGCTGGGGCGCGTTCGTCATGGACCTCGGCGGCTTCACTCCGATCCTCTACGCCTTCGACGACCGCGAAAAAATCCTCGACCTGCTCGAGGCCGTCACCGGTTCGCGCCTCACCTACTGCTACTACCGCTTCGGCGGCGTGGCAAACGACGTCGACGCCGCCTTCCTCGAGGGCTGCAAGGCCTTCGTCACGCACATGCGTCCGCGCCTGAAGTTCTACCGCGACCTGGTGACCGACAACGTCATCCTCCGCAATCGGCTCGAGGGCATCGGCCCGGTGTCCGCGGACATGTGCCGGCGCTATGGCGCGTGCGGCCCCGTGCTTCGCGGCTCCGGCGTCGCCTACGACGTGCGCCGCGCCGAACCCTATTCCATCTACGACCAGTTCGACTTCGAGATCCCGCACTACCCGCAGGGTGATTCGATGGCGCGCTACAACGTGCGTATGGACGAGATCGAGCAGTCCCTGCGCATCATCGAGCAGGCCGTGGCGAAGATTCCGGAGGGTCCGGTCATGGGCAAGGTGCCCCGGGTGCTCAAACTTCCGGCCGGCGACACCTGTTACGCCACCGAGGCCGCGCGCGGCCGCCTGCTCGTCCGCATCACCTCGGACGGCAAGGACACACCCTACCGCGTCCGCCTCCGCACGCCCTGCTTCTGCAACCTCTCCCTGTTCGAGGAGGCGTCCCAGGGCATGCTGCTCGCCGACGCGCTCGCCTTCATGGGCAGCCTCGACCTCGTGATCCCGGACATCGACCGGTGACCCGCAGCCCCCGCAGACCATGAGCCACCTCGAGCCATTCCTTCCCGCGATCCGACTGATCCTCTTCCTGGTCGGCACCGTCGCTTTCGTCGGCCTCAACGCCGCCTACCTCGTCTGGGTGGAGCGCAAGGGCGCCGGCCGCTTCCAGCGCCGGCCCGGCCCGACCGAGGTCGGCCCCCAGGGCCTGCTCCAGCCGCTCGCGGACGGCCTGAAACTGATGTCCAAGCAGCTGATCGTGCCGCCCGGCGCCGACGCCACGCTCTTCCGCCTCGCGCCCGCCATGGTGATCGCCCCGGCACTGATGTGCCTGGCCACGATCCCCTACAGCGAGTCGTTCTTCGCCCCGCGCGACCTGAACATCGGCCTGATCATGGTCTTCGCGTTCGGATCGATCAACGTGATGGCGATCATGCTCGGCGGCTGGGCCTCGCGAAACAAGTACGCCATCATCTCCGCCGCGCGCGTCGTCTCCCAGAACGTCGCCTACGAGATCCCGATGCTCCTGGTCGTGATCACGCTGCTGATGGTCACGGGCACCATGAACCTCAACGACATCGTCCGCCAACAGGGGCCGTATATCTGGGACTGGAACCTCTTCCGTGTCTGGCAGAACCCGCTCATGCCGGTGACGTTCGTGATCTTCTTCATCTGCATGCTCGCGGAGACGAACCGCGCGCCCTTCGACATGGCGGAGGCCGAGTCGGAGCTGGTGGCGGGCGCCTTCACCGAGTACGCGGGCATGGGCTTCGGCGTGTTCTTCATGGGCGAATACGCGAACATCGTCGTCGGCTGCTCGCTGGCCACCGTGCTCTTCCTGGGCGGCTGGCAGAGCCCCATCGGCTTGTTCCCCGGCATCTGGTGGTTCTTCATCAAGATGTACGCGCTGATCTTCACGGTCGTGTGGATCCGCTGGACCTTTCCCCGCACGCAGTTCTACGGGCTGCTCAACCTCTCCTGGAAGATTCTCATCCCCGTCTCCCTCGCGACGCTGGTGCTCACGAGCGTGGTGATGAAGCTTCCGCTGCTCTTCTGAACCCATGAAAGCCGTACGCGAAGTCCTGTCGGGCACCAAGAGTCTCCTGGTCGGCATGCGGCTCACCCTGCGTGAGTTTTTCAAGCCGACCATCACCGTCCAATACCCGCACCAGACCCTGCCGATGCCGGAGCGCTTCCGCGGCCACATCGAGCTAAAGGCGGACCCGGAGACGGGCCGCCCCGCCTGCACGGCCTGCAAGCTCTGTGAACGCGCCTGTCCCTCCGATTGCATCCTCGTCGACGGCGCCAAGCGCGAGGGCGAGAAGAAGAAGTCAGTCACCGAGTACCACCTGGACTTCACGAAATGCAGCCTGTGCGGGGCCTGCATCGAGGCCTGCCCCTCCGATGCGATCCAGTTCTCCAAGCGCTACAACCTCGCGAGCCCGACCAACGATTATCGCAACATGGACCTCGTGCAGCGCTTCCAAGACCGGGCTGAAAAGAAATGAACGCGTTCCCCGCCTCCGACTGGATCCTCCTGGGGATCTTCCTCGTGTTCGTCGCCGCGACCATCGCCGGCGCGCTGATCGCCGTGAACACCGTGCGCATCATCCGCAGCGTGTGCGGCCTGGCGATCGCCTGCGTGGGCCTCGCCGGCCTGTTCTATTTTCTCAGCAGCCCCTTTCTCGCGCTGATGGAGATCCTCATCTACGTCGGCGCCGTGTGCGTCACGATCATCTTCGCCGTCATGCTCGCGGAGCCCGATGAGCCCACGCCGGAGCGGCTGGTGAAACCCTACCCGATCCTGGGCTTCCTCGCCGCAGCCGCGATCGCCGCCGGGGTTTTCTATGGTGTCGCCCACCTCAGCCTCGGCAGCGGCTGGCTCAATCCCGCCGTATCGCGGGTGAACGACGGCTCCGTGCACGCGATCGGCGTGTCGCTGCTCACCACCTACAGCCTGCCCTTCGAACTCATCTCCCTGGTCCTGCTGGTCGCCATCCTGGGCGCGCTGGCCATCGCCCGCGACGGGCGGAAGAAAGGATAACCCGCCATGCTCTACGACCAACCGCACGTCTACCTGGTGATCGCCGCGTTCCTGCTCGCGGTCGGCATCTACGGCCTGCTACGCCGCCGCACGCTCATCGGCATGCTGATCTCCGGCGAGCTCATCTTTTCCGCGGCCTCACTGAACCTCATGACGATCCAGCGCTTCCTCTCGCCGGATCCCGCGGCCGGACAGATCTTCGTGCTTTTCATCATGGGACTCGCCGCCGCGGAGGTCGCCGTCGCGCTGTCCATCATCATCGCGATCTACCGCAACTACCGCTCCATCCAGGCGAAGGAGCTTTCAGAGCTTAAGGGATAACATGGACGCACCGATCCACGACATCCGCCTCCTGATCGCCCTGCTGGCGCCGCTAATCGGCGCCGGGCTCGTCATGGCGGCGGGCAAGAAACCCAACCTGCGCGAGGCCATCTCCCTGCTCGCGGCGCTGACGATGTTCGGCACGACCGTGTCGCTGCTGCCCGCGATCCTCGCAGGGAAGAGCTTCGTCTACCCGATCTTCAAGATCCTGCCAGGCCTCTCGATCACCCTGCGCGCCGACGCCATGTCGATGATCTTCGCGGTGGTCGCCTCGTTCCTGTGGGTGCTCGCGGTGTTCTACTCCGCCGGATACATGCGCGGCCTGGAAGAGCACGCGCAGACCCGCTTCAACGCCTGCTTCGCCCTCGCGCTGTTCGGCGCCATCGGCTGCGCGTTCTCCGACAATCTGCTCACGCTGTACCTCTTCTATGAGATCGTCTCGATCGTCACGTATCCGCTCGTGGCGCACCACCAGGACGAGGAGAGCTACGCCGGCGCGAAGAAGTACATGATTTACCTGACGACCACCGCCAAGGGCCTGGTGCTTCCCGCGATGGTGCTGATCTACGTGCTGACGGGCTCGCTCGACTTCGCGCACAACGTGCACACGGGAATCATCCCCGCGGGCGTCGACCACTGGATTGTCGTCGGCCTCTACATCGCCTGCATCCTCGGCTTTGCGAAGAACGGCGTCATGCCCTTCCACAACTGGCTGCCCAGCGCCATGGTGGCGCCGACGCCGGTGTCCGCCCTGCTGCACGCGGTCGCGGTCGTGAAGGTCGGCGTGTTCTGCACCACGCGCGTGATGCTCTACGTCTTCGGCGTCGACACGATGGCGGCGCTCCACCTGGGCATGCCGACGGCCTACTTCGTGTCGATCACGATTCTCACGGGATCGATCATCGCCTTGTCCAAGGACAACCTGAAGGCGCGGCTCGCCTACTCCACGGTCTCCCAGCTCTCCTACATCATCCTGGGCGTCGCGCTGCTCACGCCCACGGGCGTGGAGGGCGGGCTCATCCACATCGCCATCCACGCGTTCGCGAAGATCACGCTGTTCTTCTGCGCAGGCGCGATCTACGTGGCGACGCACAAGAAGAACATCTCCGAGATGAGCGGCCTGGGCCGGGTGATGCCGTGGACCTTCGGCGCCTTCGCGCTGGCTTCGCTCTCCATGATCGGCGCGCCGCCCTCCGGCGGCTTTGTCTCGAAGATCTACCTGCTGGTCGGCTCCCTCGACGCGGGCTCGATCGGAATCCTGCTCGTGCTGATCGCCTCGACGATCCTCAACGCGGCCTACTTCGCACCCGTCGTATACCGGGGCTTCTTCGGCAAGCTCTCCGACGAGGATGCCCAGCACCTCCACGGCGAGGCGCCGCTCGCGATGGTCATCCCGCTTTGCATCACCGCCGTGATCTCCGTGCTCATCGGCATCTTCCCCAACCTCCTGCTCGACCTCGCGAAGGCCGTCTTCTGATGAACATCGTCCGTCTCATCGATTTTCTCCGCGACCGGCTCAAGACCGTGATCCGGCTCTGTTACGCGGTGCTGGCGCTGCTGGTGCTGGCCGACATCGTCCGCTGGGCGCTGACCCCCGCAACCCACGAGGCCGCGACCGAGGGCGGCGAGCATGCCGCGGGTGCCTGGGCCGCCCTGTACCGGATCTCGGAGACCGCGCCCGGCTTCTGGTCCGCGTTCGGCTTCGTCGCCTGCGCCCTGATCATCATCCTCTCCAAGTGGTACGGCCACCGGGGAATCATGACCCGCGAGGACTACTACAATGAGTAATTTCTGGATACACCCCGCGCTGATCATGTTCGTGGGCGCGGCGCTGCTGCCCCTCGTGCCCGAGCGCCTGAGGAAGGGCTTCCTCCTGCTGGTGCCCATGCTCGCCTTCGCGCGGGTGATGTCGCTGGACCACGGCCTGTTTGGCCAGGTGGCCTTCGCGAAGTGGACGCTCACCTTCGGACGCGTCGACAAGCTCAGCCAGATCTTCGGGTACATCATGACGCTGATGGCGATCATCGGCACGCTGTACGGCCTGCACGTGAAGCGCGTGGGCGAGCACATCGCGGCCTGGATCTACGTGGGCGGCTCGCTCGGCGCGATCTACGCGGGCGATTTCATCACGCTGTTCGTCTTCTGGGAGCTGATGGCGCTCTCCTCGGTGTTCCTGATCTGGTTCCGCGGCCGCAAGGAGTCGCTGTCCGCGGGCTACCGCTACCTGCTCGTGCACATGACCGGCGGCGTCGCGCTGCTGGCAGGCATCGTGATCCACTATCACGAGACGGGGAGCCTGGCCTTCGTGGCGCTCAACGTGACGCACGCCGGGCTCTCGACCTATCTGATCGCGACCGGGTTCATCCTGAACGCCGCGGTACCCCCGCTGCACGCCTGGCTTCCCGACGCTTATGGCGAGGCGACCTTCAACGGCTCGGTCTTCATGTGCGCGTTCACGACGAAGACCGCGGTGTACGCCCTGATCCGCGGCGTGCCCGGACTGGAGATCCTGGTCCCGCTCGGTGTGATCATGGCGCTGTACGGCGTGGTCTACGCGGTGCTCGAGAACGACTGCCGCCGCCTGCTCGCCTACCACATCATCTCGCAGGTCGGCTACATGGTGGCCGGCGTCGGCCTGGGCACGGAACTCGCGATCAACGGCGCCTGCGCGCACGCCTTCGCCCACATCCTCTACAAGGGCCTGCTCTTCATGGGCTGCGGCTCCGTGCTCCACATGACCGGCGAGAGCAAGTTCACGAAGCTGGGCGGCCTGTACAAGAAGATGCCGCTGACCTTCGTGTTCACGCTGATCGGCGGCCTTTCGATCTCGGCCTTCCCGCTGTTCAGCGGCTTCGTCAGCAAGTCGATGATCATCTCGGCGGGCTTCGACGACCACAAGTTCTGGGTGGGCTTCCTGCTGCTGCTCGCCTCCGCGGGAACGTTCCTGCACACCGGCCTGAAGGTCCCGTACTTCATCTGGTTCGGGAAGAACAACTGCGAGAAGAAGACCTGGGAGAAGGCGGCCGATCCGGGCTGGAACATGATCGCGGCCATGGCCATCGCCGCATTCCTGTGCATCTTCATCGGCTGCTACACGCCGTACCTGTATCGGATGCTTCCGTACAACGTACCATACCATCCGTACACCCTTCCGCACATCTCGGAGACGCTGCAGATCCTGCTCTTCACTGCGCTGGGCTTCTTCCTGCTTCTCAAGAAGCTCGAACCCGAGGCGGTCATCTCGCTGGACCTCGACTGGTTCTACCGCAAGGGCGGCGCGGCTTTCCTGTGGGTGGCCCGCCGGCCGATCCAGGCGATCGACTCCTTCGTGGGCGAGATCTACCGGATCGTGGGCCTGAAGGGCCTCATGGGGACTGCCCGGTCCGTGGGCGAATTTGACAACGCCGTGATCGACGGCGCGGTCGACGGGTTTGCGGGCGGATTCAAGCGGCTGGGCGCCTCGCTGCGCCGGGTCCAGCGCGGCGCCGTGCAGGAGAACCTGATGGTGGCCTTCGCCATCGCGGCCCTGATCCTCGTCGCCCTCATCTTTGTTTTCTAAGTGTCCAGCGCCATGACATCCGACTGCACGCTCAGCCTCCTGATCTTCAGCCCGCTCGTCGCGGCGGCCGTCGCCGCCCTGCTGCGCAGCGAGCGCGCCCTGCGCGTCTGGACGCTGGTCGCGACGACCGCGATCGCCCTGGTCTCGCTCCCGCTGTTCTGGCGCTTCGACGCCGGCACGGCGGCCTTCCAGTTCTCCGAATCCCACGCCTGGATCCCCTGGCTGGGCATCCACTACTCCGTTGGCGTCGACGGCATCAGCCTGCTGCTGGTGCTGCTCACGACGATCATCTCGCCGCTGTGCGTGCTCGCCTCCTGGACCTACATCAAGAAGCGGGTGAAGGAGTTCATGATCGCGCTGCTTATCATGGAGACGGCGATGCTCGGCGTATTCTGCGCGCTGGATACGGTGCTGTTCTTCGTGTTCTGGGAGGCGATGCTCATCCCGATGTCGCTGATGATCGGCGTGTGGGGCGGGCCTAGGAAGATCTACGCCGCGCTGAAGTTCTTCATCTACACGATGGCCGGCTCGATCATGCTGCTGGTCGCGATCATCGCAATGCGCCTGAAGACCGGAACCTTCAGCCTGCCCGACACGATGAATTTCGCATTCTCGCCGGGCTTCCAGCTGCTGATCTTCGGCGCCTTCTTCCTGTCGTTCGCGATCAAGGTCCCGATGTTTCCCTTCCACACCTGGCTGCCCGCGGCCCACGTCGAGGCGCCCACGGCGGGCTCGGTGATCCTCGCGAGCGTGCTGCTGAAGATGGGCACCTACGGCTTCCTGCGGTTCTGCCTGCCGCTTGCGCCCCTGGCCACGCGCTGCCTCTCGCCGTACGTCCTGTGGCTGTCGGTCGTGGCGATCCTGTACGGCGGCTTCGCCGCCCTCGCGCAGAAGGACATGAAGAAGCTCGTCGCGTATTCGTCCGTCGCGCACATGGGCTTCGCGACACTCGGCATCTTCGCGCTCAACGTGCAGGGACTCGAGGGCGCCACGCTCGTGATGATCAACCACGGCGTCACCACCGGAGCGCTGTTCATCATGGTCGGCATGCTGTACGAACGCCTGCACACGCGCGATCTTTCCCAGGCCGCTGGCGTGGGCGCCAAGATCCCGGTCTTCGCCGGCTTCTTTGGCGTGTTCTGCCTCTCGTCGCTGGCCTTCCCCGGCACCAATTCCTTCGTCGGCGAATTCCTGGTGCTCGCCGCCGGGTTCAAGGTCTCGAAGATCCTCGTGATCTGCACGATTCCCGGCGTCGTCGCCGCGGCCGCCTACATGCTCCGCGTGCTCCAGAAGGTCGCCTATGGCTCCGCGGACAATCCGGACCACTCGGGCGTCAAGGACCTCAACCTGCGCGAGGTGGTCACGCTCGTGCCGCTGCTCTTCTTCGTCCTGTGGATCGGCCTCCACCCGGAGCCCCTGCTGCGCGTGATGCATGCCAGCGTCGTCCACGTCCTCCAACAGGCCGGCCGCTGATCCGCCCGCCGCAACCGACTTCAGGAACCCTTCACGATGTCCTCCTTCATCCTGGCCTTCCTACCCGAACTGGTGCTGCTCGCAGGCTCCCTGGGCCTCTTCGCGGTGACGCTCGGCGAGAACCAGGCCGCAAAGGCCCGCACGCTCGCCCTGTTCGTGGCACTCGCCGCGGTGCTCGGCTGCGTCGTCAGCCTGCACGCCCACGCCACGCTCTTCGATGGCGCCTACCGGGTCGATGCCTTCTCCCAGTGGCTCAAGCTCGTGATCTCTGGCGGCTTTGCCTGCGTGCTGCTGCTCAGCGCGGACCTCCCCGACATCCGCGGGGAAACCAAGGCGGAGTACTTCCTGTTCCTCGCGCTCAGCGTCACGGGCCTGCTCTTTCTCACCAGCTCGATCGACGTGATCGCACTGGTCATTGCCCTGGAGCTCTCGTCCTTCCCGCTCTACATCATGGTGGCGATGCGCCGGGAGCGCGAGGGTCAGCGCGTGCAAATGGAGTCCGCGATCAAGTACGTCATGTTCGGCGTCGCGGCCAACGGCATCATGTTCTTCGGCCTGAGCTACCTCTACGGCCTGACGGGCAGCACCTCGCTGCCCGTGATGCTCGAGAAACTCCAGCCCGTGGTGGGCACGCCGCTGGCGATCGCAGGCCTGGGCCTGGCCTTCGCGGGGCTGTACTACAAGCTCGCGATCTTCCCCTTCCACTTCTGGACCCCCGACGTCTATCAGGGCGCCTCAAACGAGACCGCCGCGATGGTGTCGTCGCTGCCCAAGCTCGGCGCGGTGGCGGTGCTGGTGCGCTTCGTGTCGCTCGCCTCGCCGCACAACCCGACCCTGGTCACGCTGCTCTCGATCCTTGCCTGCGGCTCGATGTTCTACGGCAACCTGATCGCGATGGTCCAAAAGGATTTCAAGCGCCTGCTCGGTTTCTCGAGCATCGCGCACGCGGGTTACGCGCTGGTGGGCTTCACCGCCCTCGACGTCGCCGGCTACACCGCCTCGCTGTTCTACATCACGGGCTACCTGCTGATGATCCTGGCCTGCTTCCTGGTGATCAGCCGGGTCTCCAAGGACGGAAGCAATCTCTCGATCAGCGAGCTGGCCGGCCTGCACAAGCGTTCGCCGCTGCTCGCCGTGACGCTCGGCGTGGCGGTCTTTGCCCTCGCGGGCGTGCCTCCCTTTGTCGGCTTCATGGGCAAATTCAGCCTTCTGTTCGCCGCCCTCGGCCAGGGGCACACGGCGCTGGTGGTGCTCATGGTGATCAACTCCGCCATCGCGGTGTACTATTACCTGCGCGTCGTGAAGGAGACCGCCTTCGGCGATCCCGTGGACCTCACGCCAATCCGGCTCGACCTGCCGACCAAGGCCCTGTGCATTGCGCTGGTCGTCGGCATCACGATCCTCGGCGTCGCCCCGGAACGGATCCTTTCCACGATCTCCTCCTCGCTGGCCTGCCTGGGCCTTTGAACCTGATTTCAGTAGAGAACAGGAACAGAAGCCAGCGAAGGCCGCGAAGAACAAGCCGCTCAACACGGAATCGAAAGCGCTTCTCGTTTCGCCTTGGAGGTGAATCGCACGGGTTCCGGTCTGTTTGTTCAATCAACTGAACCCCACGCCTTTGTTATCTTCGTTTCCTTCTGTTCACTGCGTTTATTGGGTTGAAGGAAAGCTTGAGGCGGGCGGGCGCGGCGGCTGTCATCGCACAGCCCCATGCCCCCGCACCAGACGCGTGACGCCAAGCCCCGGCACCGGCTGATCCTGATCCTCGCCGCGCAGCTGGCGTTCATCGCGGTCGTTCACTCCGTGTCGCCCGCCGGCTGGGGTTGGGGCCGCACGAGCCCGTCCGGCAACACCGGCGTCGGCTGGCTGGCGAACGGATCCGACTCCTTTTTCTACGACTCGTGGCTGCAGCAGGCGGCGAACGGACACACGCTGTTCTCCGTGCTCTACACGACGACGCCCCACCCCGCGGCGTATTTCAACCCCGCCCTGCTTCTCGCAGGCTCCCTTGCGCGCGTGGTCGGCGGCCGGGCAGAGGGCTGGTTCATCCTCATGGGAATCGCGGCGGCGCTGGCCCTGACGTGGACCGTGCACCGGATCGCGACGACCCTGGATCTCGGCGCGCGGGCCGCCCTCTGGGCCGCGGGCCTGGCGGCCTTCGGTTCGGGCTGGTCGTGGCTGCTCAAGCTCTGGAACCATTTCGCCGGTCCTCCTCCGCTGCTCGCGGCGGACCTGAAGTTCATGGACCTGATCCCCTCGAGTTGCGCCCTGATCTACCCGCTTCACACGATCGGGCTGGCGCTCGTCGCACTCGGATTGCTCCAGCTGGTCGTCCAGGAGCGACGCCTCGCCCGGCGCGACCCGGTGCAGGGGCGCGTCGCGTTGATCGGGGTGCTGGCGCTGCTCGCCGCGACGCGTCCGTACGAACCGCTCGCGCTCGCAATGGCGTACCTGGGTTATGTCGGCGTCCTGTCGGTGCTCGAACGCTCCTGGAAACCGCTACGCGAGCGGTGGACGCTGCTGGCCTGCGGCGCGGTCGCGATCGCACCGTTCCTGGGCTGGGCGGCCTGGCTTTCGCGCCAGCCGGTGTGGTCCAACTTCGCGCGGCTCGCCCTGAACCAGGGGCATCCTCCCTGGTTTTGGATCTGCGGCTTCGGAGGCGTCGGCGTACTGGCGCTCGGAGGAGCCGTCAGCCTGTTTCGGACCCGCCGCGACCCCGCCCTCCTTCCCGCCGTCTGGGCGATTGCCGGGGTCGTGCTCGCCGTGGTCGCTATGCACGGGGCCAAGCTGTTGTCAGGCGTCGGCATCCCCCTGTGCCTGTGTGCCGGCGTAGGCCTGCGCGGGATCCAGGGTTGGCTCGAAGCCAGGCTGCGATCGATCCGCGGGAGCGGGCTGGCCGCCGGACTTCTTGCGGCGGTGCTGGCCGGCCCCGTGACGCTCCTGGTGATCGCCCGCGAGGCGATCCTGTATCCACCGCTCGTGGACACCGACACCGTGCGCATATCGGACGTTCTGAGGAGGGCGGAAGGAGGGAGCCGGGGCCTGGTGTTGTGCGACCCGGAGGAGGGCGCAGCACTGCCGGGGCTTGCAGGCGTGCGCGTCTACGCCGGCCACTGGGCGCTCACGGACGGATACGACCAGAAGGTCGAACGCCTCGGGCAGGCGGGTTTCCCGAGTTCACCTGAAGACCACCCCGCCGGACCCGCGGACTGGCGCGTGCTGGATGCGCTCATCCGGGAGACGGACTGCCGCTGGATCGTGGCGGATGCGGGCAGCGCCCTGCTTGCGCATCTGCGCACGGTCGCCGGAGCCACTGTCGCCTACGCCGGCCCCAAACGCGTCCTGGTCCGGTTGCCGCGACCACGAAGCTGAGGGACTGAACCGCCATATAACCCCGGTGGCGAGGGGCGGGCGTGCAACGACCTTGGCGGAGCACGGAACCGAGACTCCGCCGCCCGATGATTCGAGCGGCGGCTTGCGGTTCGTCACTCCTTCGGCTCGGAGGCCGCGTCCTGCTCCTCCTCGGTCTCGACGATACGCGCGATCGAGAGCAGTGTGTCGCCCTCGGTCAGGGTGACGAGTCGCACGCCCTTGGCGCCGCGATTGGTCTCGCGAATATCCTTCACCGGGCAGCGGATGCTCTGGCCCTTGGCGGTGAGGAACATCACCTCATCGGTGTCGCGCACGCTCAGCGCGCCAGCGAGTTTCACTGAACCGTCCTCGGGCAGGTCGATGGCCTTAACGCCGTTGCCGCCGCGGTTGATCAGGCGGTAATCCTCGAAGCGGGTGCGCACGCCCAGGCCGGCCTCGCTCGCGACGAGGAATTTGGCCTCGTGGTCGACGACCTCGATGACCTCCAGATAATCGCCTTCGAGCTTGAAGCGCATGCCCGTGACGCCACCGGTGGCGCGGCCCGTGGCGCGGAACAGCTCCTCGCCGCTTTCGGGATCGCGCTCGCGGAAACGCACCGCGAGACCCTGGTGTGACACGAGGATCAGCTCGTTCGCCCCATTGGTGAGCACCGTGCCGATGACCGTGTCGCCCTCGGATAGATTGATGCCGATGAGGCCGCCCTCGCGGGTGGCGTTCTCATAGTCGGCCAGGGCACTCTTCTTGATGACGCCGGCGCGCGTAGCCATCACAAGATAGCTGCTGCCGTCGAAATCCTTCACGCAAATCATCGCGGCGATCTTCTCGCCGTCGGCCAGTCGCAGGAAACTGGATACTGACTTGCCCTTCGAGGCGCGTGCGCCTTCGGGGATGTCGTACACCTTCTTCGCGTGGCACTGGCCGGTGCTCGTGATGAAGAGGATGAAGTCGTGGGTGGACGCCGTGAACAGGTGCTCGACGAAGTCCTCGTCATAGGTCTCGGTGCCGATCACGCCCTTGCCGCCGCGTCTCTGGCTGCGGTATTCGGCGACCGGGGTGCGCTTGATGAAGCCCTGATGAGAGACGGTGATGACGCAGCCCTCGTTGGGAATGACATCCTCCATGCGGAATTCGCCGGCGGCGCCGACGATCTCGGTCTTGCGGGCGTCGGCGTACTTCGTGCGCATCTCGACGAGCTCGGATTTGATGAGCGTGAGCAATTTGTGCTCGTTCTCGAGGATGCTGCGCAGTTCCTCGATGAGCTTGAGCAGCTCGAGGTACTCGGCCTCGATCTTGTCGCGCTCCAGGCCGGTGAGCTGGTAGAGACGGAGCTCGAGGATGGCGTTGGCCTGGCGCTCGGAGAGCGGGTACTTGGCCATCAGCTTTTCCCGGGCGTCCTCGCGGCTGGAGGAGGCGCGGATGATGCGGACGAAGTCGTCGAGATTGTCGAGGGCGATCTTATAGCCCTCGAGGATGTGCGCGCGGTCCTCGGCCTGGCGGAGGCGGAACTGGGTGCGGCGCGTGACGACATCGCGGCGGTGCTCGATGTAGCACTCGATCAGCTCCTTGATGTTCATCTGCTTCGGCCGCTTCTTGTCGAGGGCAAGCAGGGTGACGCCGAACGAGGTCTCGAGCTCGGTCTTCTGGAAGAGCTGGTTGATGACGACCTTGGACTGCTCGCCGCGCTTGAGCTCAATGACGACGCGGGTGTTCTCGTCGGACTCGTCGCGCACGTCGCGGATGCCGTCGATCTCCTTCTCCGTCACCAATTCCGCGATACGCGTGACGAGGCGGGCGCGGTTCACGTTGTAGGGGATCTCGGTGATGACGATCTGCTCCATCCCCGTCTTGGTCTCCTCGGTGTGGGCCTTGCCGCGGATGCGGACGATGCCCTTGCCGGTGCGCAGGTAGCTCTCGATGCCGGCGCGGCCGGCGATGGTGCCACCGGTGGGGAAGTCGGGGCCGCGGACGATCGTGCAGAGTTCGTCGACAGTGATGGAGGGCTTGTCGATGATGGCGCAGGTGGCGTCGATGATCTCACCGAGATTGTGCGGCGGGATGTTGGTCGCCATGCCGACGGCGATACCCGTCGAGCCGTTCATCAGCAGGTTGGGCAGCGCGGAGGGAAGAACGGTGGGCTCGGTGGTCGACTCCTTGTAATTGGGCGCGAAGTCGACGGTCTCCTCCTCGATGTCGCGGAGCAGATCCTCGGCGACGGCGTTGAGGCGGCACTCGGTGTAGCGGTAGGCGGCGGGCGGGTCGCCGTCGACGGAGCCGAAGTTGCCCTGCGGGTCGATGAGCGGGTAACGCATGACCCAGTTCTGGGCGAGGCGCACGAGCGTATCGTACACCGAGGAATCGCCGTGCGGGTGGTAGTTCTTGAGCACCTCGCCGACGACGCCGGCGCACTTGTCGAAGGCGCGGTTGTGCAGGAGGCCCTCGCGCAACATCGCGTAGAGGATCCGGCGCTGCACGGGCTTCAGGCCATCGCGGGCATCGGGAAGGGCGCGCGAGATGATGACCGACATCGAGTAGTCGATGTAGGCCGTCTGCATGATGTCGGTGATGTTCGCCGAGGACAGTTTCTCGTTCGCGGTGTACATTTGGAAAAGGGGAGGAGTTGGGAGCTAGGAGTTAGGAGCCAGAATGGAAGGAACGTCGGACTTCAGTCCTCCTAGCTCCTGGATTCCAGCTCCTAGCTTCTTTAGTTACACATCCAGGTAGGAGACGTTCAGGGCGTTGTCCTCGATGAACTGGCGGCGCGGGGGGACCTCGTCGCCCATCAGCAGGGTGAAGAGGGCATCGGCCTTCGCGGCGTCGTTGATCGTCACCCGCAGCAGCCGGCGCTTGTCCGGGTCCATGGTGGTTTCGAAGAGCTGCTTGGGATTCATTTCGCCCAGACCCTTGTATCGCTGGATGCTGAGGCCCTTGCGTCCGAGGCTCCGGATGTGGGAGAGGATGGCGAGCGGGCTGTTGAGCTCCGTGCTGAGCTCGTTCTTCGAGCCCGGGTTTTCAGTGACGACGTAACGCGGCGTCTCAGAAGGACTGAAGTGATTGATGTCGAGTCCGGCGTCGGCGATGACCTTGAGCAGCTTGGTCATTTCCGAGGCTTCGAAGATCTCATGGATGGTGATGCGCTTCGGCGGACCGGAGGGAGCGGCGGCTGCGGGGGCGACAGGAGCCGCGTTGTCGGGCTGCTCGAACAGGTCGGCATCGAGGCCATGGTACTGCACGAAGGCGGCGCGGGCGTCTTCGTTCATCAGGAACTCGAAGGCCTCCTTGTTGCCCTCGCGGATGCGCGCGACATAGCGCGGCAGGGCGTGGGTGGCCAGGTCGTGCTGGTCGAGGTAGGCATTGAGGTTGGCGCCGTAGCGGGTGACGCCGAGGCCGAGCTTCTCGAGGGTGGCGAGAGTCTCGACAATCTTGTCCACCTGGGCGGGTGCAAAGGCGTGCTGGTCGCGCAGGCGCGTGAGTGTCACATCCTCGGAGCCGAGTTCCAGGAGGATGCGGTTGAGCTGCTCGTCGTTGTCGATGTACTGCTCGCGCTTCTTGCGCTTGATCCTATAGAGTGGCGGCTGGGCGATGTAGACGTAGCCACGCTCGATCAAGCCGCGCATCTGCCGGTACAGGAATGTGAGCAGCAGGGTGCGGATGTGCGAGCCGTCCACGTCGGCGTCGGTCATGATGATGATCTTGTGGTAGCGGGCCTTCTCGGGGTTGAAGCCGCCCACATTCTCGTCACCCTCGCCGATGCCGCAGCCGAAGGCGGTGATGAGGGTGCGGATTTCCTCGTTGGAGAGGACCTTGTCGAGCCGGGCCTTCTCCACGTTGATGACCTTGCCGCGGAGTGGGAGGATGGCCTGGAAGCGGCGGTCGCGACCCTGCTTGGCGGAGCCGCCGGCGGAGTCGCCCTCGACGAGGTAGACCTCGCACAGCGCGGGGTCGCGCTCGGAGCAGTCGGCGAGCTTGCCGGGCAGACCGCCGCCTGAGAGGGCGCCCTTGCGCACGGTCTCGCGCGCCTTGCGGGCGGCCTCGCGGGCGCGGGCCGCGTTGAGCGTCTTGTCGATGACGCGCTTGGCGATCGACGTGTTGGCCTCGAGATAGAACCGGAGCTTCTCGCCCACGATCTTCTGCACGATGCCGTCGACCTCGGAGTTGGAGAGCTTCGTCTTCGTCTGGCCCTCGAAGCGGGGCTCGGGGACCTTCACCGAAATCACCGCCACGAGACCCTCGCGCACGTCCTCACCGCTGATCGCGGGATCCTTTTCCTTGATGAGGTTGTTGGCTTTGGCGAAAGCATTCACCACCCGTGTGAGCGCGGTGCGGAATCCGGAGAGGTGCGTGCCACCCTCGATGTTGTAGATCGAATTCGCGTAGGCGAAGACCTGGTCGTTGTAGGTGTCGTTGTACTGCATCGACACGTCGACGACGATGCCGGGCTTCGTCGGATCGGTCTCATCCGGGACGCTGTCGGAGAAGGTGATCGGCTTCTCGTGAAGGATGTTCTTGTTCTGGTTGAGGTATTTGACGAACTCGGTGATGCCGTCCTTGAAATAGAACACGTCGTTCTTCTGGGCGCGTTCATCGTGGAGTTCGATGCGTACGCCCGGGTTGAGGAAGGCGAGTTCGCGGAGGCGCTTGGCGAGGATCTCGTACTGGAATTCGCGCGTGGCCTGGAAGATCTCGGGGTCGGGCTTGAAGGTGATCTTGGTGCCGGTCTTCTTGGTGTCGCCGATGACGGTCATCTTCTGGGTGGTCTTACCCTGCGCGAATCGCATCTGGTAGACCTTGCCGTTGCGACGCACCTCGGCGACGAACCACTCGGAGACGGCGTTGACGCACTTGGCGCCGACGCCGTGCAGCCCGCCGGAGACCTGATAGGCGCCCTTGCCGAATTTTCCACCCGCGTGGAGGTTCGTCAGCACGAGCTCGAGGGCGGGAATCTTGTACTGAGGATGAATGTCGACCGGGATGCCGCGGCCGTCGTCCTCGATGGAGCAGGAGCCGTCCAGATGGACCGTGACGTGCACGGCGTGGGCGAACCCTGCGAGGGCTTCGTCGATGCAGTTGTCGACGATCTCGAACACGCAGTGGTGCAGGCCTCGCTCGTTCGTGTCGCCGATGTACATGTCAGGGCGTTTTCGAACGCCCTCGAGGCCTTCCAGCTTCTGGATCTTGGACGCGTCGTAGGCCTCGGCTCCGGCTTGGGTTTGGGTGAGATTTTGCGGGTCGGAGTGGTCGGACATGAAATGCGAATTTCAGGTGAAATTATGAAGGTAAAAGTGCACCGGAAATTACCCCCCGACGCGAGGGTTTTTTTCGTGGTTTCAGACCCGAAAATCCCGACGTTTCACGCAAAAACAGGAGTAGCCAAACTAATACAAAACCAAGTGCTTATCCGTTGCCTTACTATAACTTAAAACGGCATTGCAGAGTGAAATTCGGCGCCTTACTTAGCTTCTTAAGTGAAGCTCTCAGTAAAAGTGAATTATGCCTGCCGGGTTTTGGCCCAAATCGCGCGCCTGCACGGCACGGGCGAACTGGCCCACGTCGAGACCCTCGCGCAGGCCGAAGCGGTGCCCGCAAACTACCTGGCGCAGATCCTCTCCGAGTTGCGCGACGGGGGGCTGATCACGAGCCGGCGCGGGAAACAGGGCGGCTATGCGCTGGCCCGGCCGCCGGAGCAGATCACGCTGCTGGAAATCGTGAAGCTGATCGAAGGCGAGCTGCTCGACTACACCGAGGAAAACCGCGGGCAGTCGAGCCGCCGGATGAGCCAGGTGTGGACCGATGTGCGCGCCGCACTCGAAGCCAAGCTGAAGACCTTCACGCTCGACAAGCTTTCCGCCGGAACTCCGGACGAGATGTACTACATCTGAGGCCCGCACCGAGATTCCCCGCCTATCTTCGGAGAATCGGGGATTAGGTGTTGTCTGACGGGCGGCGAGCAAGTAGCCGATTCGGCCATGCTCACCCCGGTCCTAGAAAAGCTCCTGATCCTTCAAGACCGCGACCGGCGACGCCGGGACCTCGAAAGCCAGCTGCAGTCGATTCCGAGGGAGATTGCAGGCGTCGAGGCGAGGATCGCCACGGAAAAGGCCGCAATCGAGACCGCACGCGCCGAATTGAAGCAGTTCGAGGCCCAAAAGAAGGTGCTGGAGACAGAGATCGCCTCCGCCGAACAGCAGCTCGCCCGCTACCGGACGCAGCAGCTCGAGGTGCGGAAGAACGACGAGTATCGGGCCCTTGGACACGAGATCGACACGAAGCAGGGCGAAATCGGAACCCTCGAGGAGCAGGAGATCGGCATTCTCTACTCGATCGACGAGGCGAGGAAGAAGTTTGCCGGGGCCGAGGCGGTGCTCCGCGAACACATTTCAGGGCACGAGGCAAAGATCCGCCAACTCCGGGAACTCGAGTCGACCGCGCGGCGCGAACTCGAGGATGCGCTCAAGGCTTTTGCGGAGGCCCGAACCCCAATCGACGAGCTCTCGCTGCGCCTCTACGACCGCGTCGCCGGCCGGCAATTTCCCGCCTGCGTCCAAGTCCGCTCCGCGACCTGCGGAGGCTGCCACCTCAAGGTCAGCAGCGAGGTCGAGTCCGCCATCCGCGGCCGCGACACCAAGCTGGTAACCTGCGACCAGTGCGGCCGGATCGTCTGGTCCGAGTGACGCGCCCCTCCCCTTTCCCCCACCCATGTCCCATACTCCCAATCCGGCACGTTACGACAACGCCGCGACCTTCCGCGCCTGCGGACGCAGCGGCCTGAAGCTCTCCCAGCTGGCCCTCGGCTACTGGCACAATTTCGGCGCCGAAAACGACTACGCGGTCTGCCGCGCGCTGACCCTTCGCGCCTTCGACCTGGGCATCACGCATTTCGACTTGGCGAACAACTACGGTCCGCCGGCAGGATCCGCCGAGACGGTCTTCGGCCGCACGCTTCGCGAGGACCTCGCCGGCCACCGCGATGAGATGGTGATCGCGACCAAGGCGGGTTATTACATGTGGCCGGGGCCCTACGGCGAGTGGGGCTCGCGCAAATACCTCCTGGCGAGCCTGGACCAGAGCCTCAAGCGCATGGGCCTGGACTACGTCGACATCTTCTACCACCACCGGCCCGATCCCAACACCCCGCTGGAGGAATCGATGGGCGCGCTTGCCCACGCGGTGAAGTCCGGCAAGGCCCTGTACGTCGGCCTCTCGAACTACTACGACTCCAAGCGCGCCGCTCAGGCGATCGCGATGCTGCGCGAGCTGGGCGTTCCCTGCCTGATCCATCAGCACCGGTACCACATGCTGGACCGCCAGGTGGAGGGCGGGCTGCTCCAGACGCTCGAGGAGTCGGGCGTCGGCGGCATCGCCTTCTGTCCGCTCGCCCAGGGCCTGCTCACGAACCGCTACCTGGGTGGCATCGCGGCCGACTCGCGTGCGGCGCGCGACCCGCGGTTCCTGAAGCCCGCGGACATCACGGAGGAAAAGCTCGCGAAGATCCGCGCGCTCGACGCGATCGCCCGCAAGCGCGGGCAGTCGCTCGCCCAGATGGCACTGGCCTGGACCCTGCGCGCACCCGCCAGCTCCTTTGCAATCATCGGCGCGAGCAAGGTTTCGCAGATCGAGGAAAACATGGCGGCGCTCAAGGACACGGGCTTCAGCGCCGAGGAGACCGCCGCCATCGACCGGATCCTCGCCGGCTGAGGCGCGGTGAACCTGATCCTCTTCGAGGCCGGAGACCCCGGGCATCCGCTTCCGATCGACGATCCGCGGGCGCGGCACCTGCTCACGGTGCTGCGCCGCCGGGAGGGCGACCGGTTTGACGCCGGACTGGTCGACGGCCCCCGGGGGAAGGGCACGATCGTCGAGATCCGCGCCAACTCGCTCGTGCTTGCGTTCGAATGGGGGGCGGAGCCGCCGCCGCTCGCGCCCCTGCGCCTGCTGGTCGGCCTCCCGCGCCCGCAGACCGCGCGGAAGATCCTCGGCGAGGCGACGGCGCTGGGTGTGGGCGGCATCGATTTCTTCATCTCCGACCGGGGCGAACCCGGCTATGCGCAGAGCACGCTCTGGTCGTCGGGCGAGTGGCGTCGCCACATTGTCGCGGGGGCGGAGCAGGCGTTTTGCACGCGGCTGCCGGCCGTGACCTGGACCCAGCCGCTGCGCTCACTGCTGGCGGGGCTTTCCCCCGGGGGAACGCGTATCGCTCTGGACAACTACGAGGCTGCGTCCCCCCTGTCGGCCCCACCCGGTCCGCAGGCACCCGTGGCCCTGGCCTTTGGCCCCGAGCGGGGCTGGTCGCCCGAGGAGCGCGCCCTGCTCCGGGAGGCCGGGTTTTCGCTCCGCCACCTCGGCCCCCGGGTGCTCAGGGCGGAGACGGCGGTCGTCGCGGCGGTCTCGCTCGCCCTCGCCGGGCTGGGCCGGCTCTGACGGCGGGCCAGTTGAGAAACGCAGGGACCTGGCTAGGTTGGGGGATGAAGCTTCGCCTCACCCTCATCAGCGCACTTATCGCCATGATCCCAGCCACCACCCGAGCCGAACCCGTGAAGGTCGGCGACCCCGCCCCGCAGGTCTCAGGCACCACCGAGACCGGCGCGACCCTGCCCTTCGCCGACGTGTACAACAGCCACCAATACACGCTCGTCTATTTCTTCCCGAAGGCCGAGACGCCCGGCTGCACCGCGCAGGGCTGCTCGCTGCGCGACGCGAACACGCAGCTGCTCAAGCAGGGCGTCGCGGTGCTCGGTGTCAGCGCCGACACCGTCGAGGCCCAGAAGGCCTTCAAGGAGAAGTACCACTTCCCCTTCACCCTGATCGCGGACCCCGAGCACAAGGTGGCCGGCGCCTTCGGCGTGCCGCGCATTCCCTTCACCAGCCTCGACAAGCGCCAGGCCTACCTCATCGAGGGCGGCAAGATCGTGTGGGCCGACTACGCCGCGGCCACCGAAAGGCAGGCCGAGGACGTGCTGCGCGTGATCGCCGCGCGCGAAATGAAGTAAGCGGCAGCCACCCCTCCCCGACGCCCCGCGCACCGCTCAGGTCCGCGGGGTTTCGTTTCTCTGGGGCTCGGCCTGTGCGCCGGAGGCGCCGGGACCGCCCGCGCGGGTGATGAGCACCTTGTCGATCCGGAGTCGGTCCATGTCGAGGACCTCGAAACGCCAGCCCGCCCAGTCGAAGGACTCGCCCTCGTGCGGGATCCGGCCGAACTGCGCCAGCACGAAGCCGCCGACAGTCTTGAACTCCGCACCGTGTTCGTCGGGGAAGGACTGGCCGATCTTCAGCAGGGAAGCCAGGTCGGACGCGGGCAGCAGCGCATCGACCAGCCAGGAGCCGCCGCGCTGTCGCGCCGCAGGCTGGTCCTTGGCTCCCGCCTCCGGAAGGTCCCCCACGATCGCCTCGAGCACGTCGATGAGCGTCACGATTCCCTTCACCGCGCCAAACTCATCGACCACCACGGCGATGTGCTTTCCCGCCTTCTTGAACTCCTCGAGCAGCTGGATGGCGGTCATGCGCTCGGGAACCGCGAGGTGGGGCACGATGAGGTCGCGCAGCTTCGCCGGAATCCCGATCGCGGAGTTCGCCCACAGCGCCTTCACCGCCACCATGCCGAGCACCTGGTCGCGATTTCCCTGATACACGGGAAAGTACGAGTGCCCGCTGGCGACGATCTTGCGCCAGTTGACCTCGTCGCTGTCCGCCACGTTCAAGAACACGATCCTCAGGCGCGGCGTCATGATCGCGGTCGCCTGGAGGTTGTCGAGGGCGAGGACCCGGTCGACCATCTCCTTCTCGGCGCGCTGGAAGACGCCCGCGTGCAGGCCCTGCTCGACGAGCGCGCGAACCTCGTCGTCGCCGACGGACTCGGAGGTCGGCCGGGGCTTCACGCCGACCATGCGCGCGAGGCTGTCGGTCGCGAGGCTGAGGAAGCCGATGACGGGTGCGGCGAGCCAGGCCAGCAGGCGCATCGCACCGGCGAGGCGCGCCGCGGTGCGCTCCGGGTTGGCCGCGGCGATGCGCTTGGGCACCAGCTCGCCGAAGATGAGCATCAGCCCCGCGAGACCGATGGCCACCAGGCCGAATGACACGGGGCCGGCCCACGCCGACGGGAACCCCCAGTCGACCAGCAGCACGCGCACGTCGCCGCCCAGCTCCGCGCCGCCGAGCAAGCCCGCGATCGTGCCGCTGAGAGTGAGCCAGAACTGCACCAGCACGAGGAAGCGCGTCGGGTTCTCAGAAAGATTGAGCGCCTGCGAAGACCCGCGCAGCCCCTGTTTGACCGCCTTGCGCAGCGGACCCTTGCGGGAGGAGAGCACCGCCGTCTCGGCCATCGCGAGTAGGCCGTTGGCGAGCACGAGCAGGACGAGAAGCGCGAGTCCGGTGGAAAGCGTCATTTGGCTGCGGAATCCAAGGTAGGCAGGCCCCCCCGCGAAGCAACACCGGCGGGAAGCCCGGGGCTCATCCGGCGGCGGAGCATTTCTGATGCTCGATGAGCATGCAGCGATCCATCACCACGCCGAGTCCGCCTTCGCGCGCGATGCGCGCCGCCTCCTCGCTCACGATGCCCAGCTGGAGCCACAGGAAACGCGCGCCGATCGCCACCGCCTGTCGGGCGACCTCGGGACAGGCCGCCGGCGGCCGGAAAACGTCGACCACGTCCACCGGGAAGGGGATCGAGGCCAGGTCCGGCCAGACCGCCTCGCCGAGAATCGTGCCGCCCTTCGGATTCACGGGCACGATCCGATATCCGCGGGACTGAAGGTAGGCGGCCACCTCGTGGCTTGGCTTGTCAGGGTCGGCCGACAGGCCCACCACGGCGATCGTTCGGGATTCGCGGAGGATGCGCCCTTCCAGGGACGGGTCGGTGTTCATGCTTCGGCGACACTCTCGCCGGGAAGCCGGGGTTTCGAGCTTTTACGATCCCGCATGAGCGGGCGGCGCTCCGGTGCCCGCACCACTCCGGAGGACGCGCTCGAGCACCGACGCGAGTTCCGCCATCGAATACGGCTTCACTACGACGCCTTGCGCACCGACTTCCTCGGGACGCGCCAGGACGTTGCTCGAGGAATAACCGCTCGACACGACAGCCCGCAGGCCCGGGGCGATCACCCGGATCACACGCAGCGCCTCCTCGCCGCCCATGCCGCCAGGGACGGTGATGTCGAGCAGCACGCAGTCGAACGGCCGCCCCTCCGAAAGTGCCCGCCGGACGCAGCCGACGGCCTCGGCGCCATCGCGGCAGCACTCGACGTCGAAGCCGAGGCGCCTGAGCATGCGTTGCGCGACCGCACGAATGGTCTCCTCGTCGTCCATCACCAGGATGCGGCCCGAGAGCATCGTACTGGGGATCGCCGGCGCAGGCCCGTCCTGCAAGGCCGCTGCGACGGCGGCCTCGGGCTTTGCGGGCAGACGGACCCGGAATCGAGCGCCGCGGCCGAGCTCCGACGCGACGTCGATCGTGCCGTTGTGCTTTCGCACCACCGCGTACACGGTCGCCAGGCCGAGGCCGCTCCCGCCCTCCTTTGTCGTAAAATACGGATCGAAGATCCGGGCAAGGTTCTCCGGCGGAATTCCCGGGCCGGAGTCGCTGACCTCGATCCAGACGTGGGGCCCCGGCTTCAACGCCGCGGTGGGATCCGATTCCACGGTCTCGTTGCCCGCGCGAATCCGGATCGTTCCCGTCCGCATGGCCTGAGCGGCATTGATGACCAGATTCTGCACTACCTGCCCGAGCTGGCCCCGGTCGGCGTCGGCCGGCCACAGGGCGGGGTCCAGTTCGAATTCGCAGCGCACCGCCGAGCCGCGCACCGCGAAGGCCGCGGTCGCCCTCAGGAAATCGGCCAGCTGCACGGCAGTGCGAACGGGATCCCCGCCCTTCGCGAAGGTGAGCAGCTGGCGGGTGAGATCGCGCGCCCGCATCGCAGCCCCCTCAGCGTCGCGCAGGCTGTGCATCACGTCGGGATCCAGGCTCGAGTCGACGAGTGCGAGCGAGAGATTCGCAAGGATGGCGGTTAGGATGTTGTTGAAGTCGTGCGCGATGCCGCCGGCCAGAAGCGCCACCGACTCGAGCTTGGAGGCGCGCAGCATCTGGGACTCGAGGCGCTGGCGCTCGCTCACGTCGCGCACCACCAGCACCACGCCGGTATTGCGCCCCTCGGAGTCCCGCACGGGCGCGAAACACCCCTCCACCGGTATCGAGCCGGCGTGGGCCGTCTTCAGGTGAACGTCGTCTGGCAGCTCCAGCGGTCGCTCGCAGGCCGCCGCGCGCTCGAACAGGCCCAGGGCCAGGTCGCCGCTGCGGGTGGATTCCCAGTGAAACACGGTCGCGAACGGAAGGCCCACGAGCAGGTCCGCGGGGCGCCCCAGCATCCTCGACGCAGATCGGTTCATGAAAAGGATGCGCCCGTGGATGTCGGCGTTCACGACCGCCTCCTCCATCGCCTCGAGCGTGACGGCCAGGCGCTCCTTTTCCTCCGCCAGCGCCCGCTCGGCCTCCCAGCGCTCGGTGAGGTCCGTCACCACGCCGGCCACGTTCCAGACCGAGGGCCCGGCAGGGACGATCGAGACGACTTCGCGCAAGCGGTAGATCTTCTCCGAGCCGATGACATGGAATTCCTGTTCGTAGCTGGAGAGCCCCATGCGCAGCGCAGCGCGGGCGCGGGCGTTCATTTCCGCCAGCTCCGGCACCTGAACGACGGACCAGAGCTCCGCCTCGCCGTTGTTGAGGGGATCGTGCTCAAAGAGCTTTCGATAGAGATTCGAGGGCGGCACGTACATCGACCAGGTCAGCCCCCGCTCGGGGCGGCCCTCGACCCTCGCCTGCCACACCAGGCAGTCGACCTGGATCAGGATCTGGCGGAACCGGTCGTCGGCTCTGCGGCGCTCCTCCTCGGCGCGGTGGCGGTCCGTCACGTCGATCGCGACGCCAATGAGGCTCCAGGAGCCGGGCGCGACGGGACGAATCGACACCTGCTCGTGAAGCCAGTACGTGCGGCCGTCGCGGACGATGCGGACCGTCTGCTCATAGCCCGGCCAGCCCTCGAGCAACGCCCTGGAACTGAGGGCGTCCATGTCTTTCTTGTCCGGATACACATCCGAGTCGTCGTAGATCGGGCCCTCGTGGATCGGCTCCGAGCGCCCGAAGAGGCGCTGCAACAGGTGCGAAAGCGGCGCATCGCAGACCCAGTCGAACCCGCCGTCGGCCCTGGCCGAGACCCGGCCCTGCCAGAGCATGCAGTCCGCGCGCTCGAGCATCTGCCTGACCAGCGCCTCGCTGCGACGCCGGGCCTCGTCGGCCTCGTGCCGGCCGGACACGTCGGTGACGACGCCCATCAGGCTCCACTCGTCGTCGCCAAGCCGCTGGATGGCGACGTCCTCGGCGAGCCAGTGGAGGCGGTCCGCGGCACGGATCCGGAATTCGTGCTGGTACCGGCTGCTTCCGCCGAGGATCGCGCGCCGCGCGGTCCGCTCCATCTCGTCGAAGTCCGGGGCATGCTCGCCGCTCCACAGTCCGCCCCCCTCCACGGCCGTCGCCAGCCGGTACAGCTCGCAGCCGTCGGTTCGTCCGGGGACGTGCACCTTCCAGTGAAGTCGATCGCCCTCCCGCCGGACCTTGGCCCACCAGACCAGGATGTCGGCCTGACCCAGCACGCGCTGGACCAATTCCTGGCTTTCCAGCCTGAGGCCGCCGCCGGACTTCGACGCGGTGAGGTCAGCGAGCATCAGGACCACGCCCGACCAGTCCCGCCCGCCCCCCGGCACGCACGCCCGCATGAGGCACACGCGCTCGTTTCCGCCGTCGTCAAGATACGAATACTCGTCCTCGACCAGCTCCCGCCCGGCCCACAGCGACTCGATCAAAAAGCGGAGGGCTGCGGCGTACGGGGGCCTCGACAAACGCGGCCGCTCGCGGTCGAGCTCCCCGGTGGAGCGGGCGCCGAGGTCGCGCAGGGTGGACTGCGAGGCGTGTCGTATCCGAATCATTTCCACAAGCCGGGCGAGTTCGGCGGGCTCCCTCCCCAGGTGGGCGTTGCAGTTGTCGATGCCGCGGTCGCGGAGGTCCGCAAACGCCTGCTCAAGGGGCCTGAAGTCGATCACGAGGATACGCGCGGGAAGGTCGTCGGCCCAGCTGCTCCGCGGCCGGTGCCGGAGGACGGCGGCGAGGCGCCACAACACGAGGCCGGCCCCGGACAGCGCCGCGATGAGCTCGGCCGAGTGCAGCCCGGATACACGGAACCAGGCCTGCGGCGCGGCCGCGAGCGGAAGGACGGACAGCAGCGGCGACCGCCGGGCGAATTCCCGGAGAGGCGCGGCCCGCAGCCACGCCTGGGCGGGGTTGCCTGAGCGTGTTCTGGCCATTGGGGTATGGACGCGGACCCTACGCGATCCGCACACACCCCACAAAGCAGAATTTCCCTCCGTTCAGGCGGTAAATCTACGACGGCAACGCGTTCAGCCCACGGCCAGCGCGCCGGCGCCGATGACCACCGGCTGCGGCTCCCCGGGCTCCCTGCGGCCGGCGGCGGGAAGCGTCTGGCAGCCGAGAATCTCGTTGGGATCGCAGCGCCTCAGCACGCGGTCGGGAAGCCGGGAGGAGGGCGAACAATTGACGACGTTCCATTCGCCCCGGTCCACCATGCCACCCACCTCCTCCATCGGCCGGAGGATGAGGTCCTCGTAATCGCGGTCGATGTGGTTCGCGGCCGCGCTGGCCTCCGGGTAGAAACGGGGCGCGCTGTTGAGGTCCATGCCGAAGATGCGCACGTCTCGGAAGCCCAGGCAGAACGCGGCCTGCAGGGCCACGTATGCGACAGTCCCATACGACTTGAGCCCCTCGCCGAAGCGACGGGAGAACACCACGGGGGCCGGCGCCCGCTGCGGGGCCGGCGCGCGGAAGGGGGCGTTGATCGAGTCCACAAGCACCGCGTTCTCGAGCACGTGGCCGCGGCGCAGCAGCTCGTAGGCGATCCCGTGGTTGAGTATCACCCGGCCCGCGAGGCTCGCGTAGGCAAGGTATCGGCCGAGGCTGTTCTCGATGAACGAGAGATCGTCGACGATGTAGTAATCGACGCCAAGCCCGACCCGCGCGAAGAGCTCTGGCGACCCGTTCACGCCGATCAGCGGCAGCTCTCCCAGCATCATCGGGTCGGCCAGCGTGGAGACCGAGGGGCCTGAGAGCAGCAGGTTGCAGGCCCCGGACCGGGTGCCCTGGCAGGCGTCGCCGCGCAGGCAGCGCATGGAGAGGCCCTTGTATTCAAGGATTGTAAACGGCCCCTCCTCGTTAAGCCGCAGGGACGGGGGAAACCGCCGGTTGTGCCATTCGCTGCGCGGGTGCAGCACTCTGAGCCTCAAACGCCAAAGGATTTCGTCGGGCGATAGCATCGGGATGATCCCGCCCAAGACGCGGCCCCGGACCGCCCAGTTACCGCATCCCGCCGAAAACAACGCCTTGCCATTTAACGTTAGACCATGCGAGGCATGCGGCCGGCCCGTCCGGGCCACAGGCCACCCTCAATGCCCCTCAGCGGGAACGCACCATGCATCGTCTCCTCCTCGCCTTCGTGCTCTCAGTCACCGCGCTCCGCGCCTCCGAGCCCGGCCTGCGGCTGTGGTACACCCACCCGGGCGGGGACCCCGTCACGGAGGGTCTCCCGGTCGGAAACGGGCGCCTGGGCGCGCTGATTCCCGGCGGGATCGAACACGAGCGCATCGTGCTCAACGAGGACAGCGTGTGGGCCGGCGGCCCCTACGACGCCAACAACCCGGCCGCCTACCCGGCCCTGGCGACCATCCGCAACCTGCTGTTCGCCGGCAAGTACGCCGAGGCGCAGAAGCTGACGATGGAGACGCAGCGTGGTCTCACCTACGCCAATACAGCCGACTTCGGGGACTACCAGGTGCTGGGCGACCTGAAGCTCGACTTCACCCTGCCCCCGGGACGGGTGAGCGACTACCGGCGCTGGCTGGATCTGGACACGGCAACCGCGGGCGTCTCCTTCGAACGCGGAGGCGTGCGGTTCACCCGCGAGTGTTTTGCGAGCCATCCGGATCAGGTGATCGTGATCCGCCTGACGGCCGACCGGCCCGGAGCCCTTTCATTCGACGCGGGCCTCGCGCGCCAGGAAAAGGCGTCCTCGCGAACGGAGGGAGCTGACACCCTGGTCCTGTCGGGACGGCTGAGCAACGGGCACGCCGACGTCGGCGAGCGCATCGCGGCCCGGCTGCGGATCATTCCGACCGGGGGACGCGTGGAAGCCGTGGGCGGCGCCCTGCTGCGGGTCCGGGGAGCGGACTCGGCGGTGATCCTGATCACGGCCGCGACAGACTACCGGCTCAGGCACCCCGGCCAAGCCAACGCCGAATGTCTTACGTCGGCAGCGGCAAAGGGTTTCAACTCGCTCCGCCGCGCGCAGCAGGCGGACTACCGGGCGCTGTTCGACCGGGTCTCGCTCGACCTGCCGCGCGGGCCGGGCGCCGGCCTTCCCACGGACCAGCGCCTCGAGGCGAACGCCCAAGGCCGGGTCGACCCCTCGCTGGCCGCGCTCTACTTCCAGTTCGGGCGCTACCTGCTGATCTCCTGCTCCCGTCCCGGAGGCCTCGCCGCGAACCTGCAGGGGCTGTGGGCCGACACGATCTACACGCCCTGGGGCGGCGACTACCACACGAACATCAACGTCGAGATGAACTACTGGCCCGCCGACCCGGCGAACCTCGACGAGTGCATCGACCCGCTCGTGGACCTGATCGAGGGCATGGTGAAGCCGGGCTCCCGGACGGCGCGCGAACAGTACCACGCCCGCGGCTGGACCGTGCACACGATCCACAACATCTGGGGCTTCACGGCCCCGGGCTGGGAGGCGAGCTGGGGGCTCTTCCCGATGGCCGGCCCGTGGCTGACGCGGCACCTGTGGGATCGGTATTGCTATACTGGAGACACCGCGCAGCTCCGCCGGTACTGGCCCACGATGAAGGGCTCGGCGGAGTTCGTCCTCGACTGGCTCGTGACCGATCCGAAGACGGGGAAACTCGTCTCCGGCCCGGCCAACTCGCCGGAGAACACGTTCATCCTGCCCGACGGCACGCACGCGCAGTTCTGCATGGGGCCCGCGATGGACCAGGAGATCGTGTGGGACCTCTTCACCAACGTGCTCTCGGCCGCACGGGTGCTGGGCATCCACGACGCCTTCACCCGGTCCGTCGCCTCCGCGCTCGCCCGCCTGCAACGCCCCCGGATCGGCCCCGACGGGCGGCTGATGGAGTGGTCGGAGCCCTTCAGGGAGGCCGACCCGCACCACCGCCACGTCTCGCCCCTGTTCGGGCTGTACCCCGGCGACGAGATCAGCCTCAGCCGCACACCCGCGCTCGCGCAGGCAGCGAGGAAGCTGCTCGAGTCGCGCGGCGACAACGGCACGGGCTGGAGCCTCGCCTGGAAAATCGCCTTCTGGGCGCGACTGCACGACGGCGACCATGCGAACCGGCTGCTGCAGGACCTGCTGCACCCCGCGGGCAAGGGCGCCGGCACGTATCCGAATCTCTTCGACGCCTGCCCCCCCTTCCAGATCGACGGCAACTTCGGCGGCACCGCCGCGATCGCCGAGATGCTGGTGCACAGCACGCCCGACGAGATCACGCTCCTGCCCGCGCTACCCTCCGCCTGGCCCGCGGGTCGCGTATCCGGACTCCGGGCACGCGGTGTCTTCGAGGTCTCGCTCTCGTGGGCAGACGGCAAGCTTCGGCGCGCGACCCTCCGCTCGCTGAAGGGCAACCCCCTGCGCGTGCGCTGCGGGACCGCCGAGGTGCGGATAGACACCCGGCCCGGCGAGGTGATCGAGCTGGACGGCCCCGCGCTGCGGCGGGTCCGGGCGCACTGAGGCGGCGTTCGCCCCTTCCAGCTGCGGAGCAGATTCTTGCAGCCCGTCGGAAAATTGCCCTTCCCTTGTCCCCTCTTTTGAATTTAACGTGAAATCGAATTCACGTTCCCCTTCCCTTGCGCTCCGGCCCGGTCGCGTCCTAGATGCCGCCCGACCCCGGTGCAGGCCGATCCGGCTGCCGTGACCCGCCCTCCCCCCCCGCATGCAAACCGCAGATTCCTCCACCCCCGCCTCGACGAAGGCCGTCAGCGACAAGGTTCCGATGTCGCAGAAGTTTGGCTACGGCCTGGGCTCCCTCATCGACATGTGGGGCCACTGGCTCTACCCGACGCTCTCGTTCCAGGTCTTCAACATCTTCCTGGGCGTGGCACCGGGGCTCGTCAGCACGGCGCTGATGATCAACCGCTTTTTCGACGCGGGCTCCGATCCGTTCTTCGGATGGCTCTCGGACAACACCCGCAGCCGTTTCGGCCGACGCCGCCCGTACATCCTGATCGGCGCGATCCTCGCGGGCATCGGCCTGCCGCTGCTCTACATGGTCACACCCGGCTGGGGCGAGACGGTGATCCACGTCAATCTCGGCTTCTGGAAGGATACCCTGCACATCTCGTACTACTTCTGGTACATGATCGCCTCGTCGGCGATCTACATCCCGGTCATGAGTTGTTTCAACATGCCGTGGGTGAGTCTGGGCTCCGAGATGACGCCCGACTACCACGAGCGCACGAGCGTGATGTCGATCAAGAACGCGATCCAGAAGGTGCCGGAACTCGCGATGTTCTTCGCCCTGCAGTTCACAACGCTTTCAATCTTCGACGACGCCTCGGGCAAACCCAACATTCTCCGCGGAGCCCAGGTTTACTGCGTCATCCTCGGCATCCTGATGATCTTCGCCGGCATCGGCGTGTTCAGCCTCGTGCGCGAGCGCTATTACCATCAGGTCGTGTCCCGGAAACAGGAGCGGATCTCGATCAAGGAGACCCTCTACAAGACGGTCAAATGCAAGCCCTTCAGAAAGGTGCTTGTGATGGTTCTCGCCTACGGCATCGGCACCTCGATGGTGGCCGCGCTCGGTTACTACAATACGGTGTACTACGTGTGCAAAGGCGACATCGCGCTGGCGACCAAATGGAACACCGCGATGGGCATCGCCGGCATGGTTTTCGGTTTCTCAGGTCTCCCGTTTTTCACCTTCCTCGCGCGGCGTTTCGGCAAACGCCACGCCATGATCACGGTCTTCGTGATGGCAATCGGCGCGTTCATCGGCGACTGGTGGTTCTACAACCCGAACCTCCCGATCCTGCAGATCCTCGCCTGCGGCTTCGTCGCCTTCACCGGCGCGGGCTTCTGGATGCTCTACGGATCGATCCTCGCCGACGTCATCGACTACGACGAACTCGACACCGGCAAGCGCCGCGAAGGCTCGTTCTCGTCCTGCCAGTCGTGGATTTCCAAGGTCGGCATGGCGGCCGGTGCGGGCGCTTCGGGCTGGATCCTGCAGTTCACGGGCTTCGACTCAAAGCTCGCCGCCCAGGCCCCTCAGACGATTCTGATGATCCGTGTGATGCTTTCCGCGATCCCGGTCATCGGCCTGCTTTTCGCCCTGTGGGCCATTATCCGCTTCCCGCTCACGCACGACAAGATGGACGAGATCCGCCTCGAGCTCGAGGCCCGGCGCGGCACGGTCTGACGCCGCTGTGCGCCTTGTGAACGTCTAGCGAGTCGCCGCATCCCTGCGGCGACGGCGGCGGGCGGCGATCTGTCGGTAAACGGCGTCGGCGATCCACGGGGGCACCAGCATGCCCAGCCAGGCCAGCAGCCGCCAGCCGCCCCCGAGCCACGCGAGCGTGCCCAGCACCGCCGCGCTCTCCTTCAGGCACCCGATCGCGTCCACGAACACGAGGCTTCCCGGCCCCTCCGGATCCACTCCGGCTGCCTCGCTGGCGCACCGTCCTTGGTCCGAGTCGAGAGGCAGGAACTTCAACCGCCCGGCCCGATCGCGGCGACCGAGAAACTCCACGCAGGCCCGGCAAAACGGGCACTCCGCATCATAAAACACAGCGCCCGCCGGGAGCTTTGCGCTTTGCCCAGCCCTGTATTCATCGGGTTCGACCGTGGCCATGGCACCACACCATCGCAGGTTCACCGGTGAACCACAAGCAACCGACACAAATACCCACATCGAAACAAGGTGCGCAATTGCAGGTGAATTTCTTTAGACGCCGGACAGGGATGCCATTGGGAAGATTTCCCGGGACGATCCCTGCAGCTTGCCTGTTCCTCCCGGGAGGCCGATACAACAGGGCCGGTCACAAGACTCCCAATTCCCATGCAAGCACTCCGTTATTCCCGCAGGACCAGTCTCGAGACCCGGATCGAAGCCGCAGCCGAGCGTCTGCTGGCGAAGCCGACCATGGTTTCTGCTGAGATCGACCTGACCCCGTCGCTGCGACTCATCCGGGCATCCGATGCGCCGGACGAAGCGCAGGATGGCACTTCGACCACCTATCTGCCGTACATTTACCGCAGCGAGTGGTTCTACGTGGTGAACACCGCCGAGCTGTCGGCCTGAGTGCGCGTCGTTGATGCGCCAGCTTGCCCCGGCGGGCCAAGTCGCTTCAATGACGCCGTGGAGCCTACCCCTGTTCCCCACGGGCCCGCTGGCGCCCGCTCTGAAGCTCTGTCGGCCTTCTGGAGCGCATGGCTCGTGGTCGCAGCGCTCCTGTTTCTCGCGTCGGCCCTTCGTGGACAGGCCCAAGGTTTCCTGAAGTCCGCCCCAGCAGGCACGGTCGAAACGGGTAGTCCCTCGTTCATCGTGTACGGTCCGGAGGCGATTGGCGCCGACTCCGCGCCGACAGACCTCCACCTCCTGCCCGACGGACGCGTGCTGGTCGCGGCGCAGCGCGAGATCATTTACGGCGACGGCGTGCGCTGGGAGACGGTGCGCCAGGCGCCGGGCGATCCACGCTTCATCATCCAAAGCGTGGCGGTGGCCGCGGACGGCAGGCTTTACGCAGGCGTGCCCGACGGGTTTGCCCGGATCGATTTCGAACCCGAAGGGAAATGGAAATTCACGAACGTCGCCCCGATGCCGCCCTCCCACGGCCAGCAGTGGCCGGAGTTCCAGGTCATGGAAGACGTCGATTCGCACTGGTATTGGCACAGCAACAGCGGCGCCGTGGTGGCCTGGCATCCGGGCGAGATGCCCAAGGTGCTTGGCAGCGTGAACACCATCGGTCGCGTGTTCGCGGCGGCAGGCAACGTGTATGTGGGCGACTACGCCGACGGCGCACTCTACCAAGTTCACAAGGACAAAATCGGCGTGGTGGTGCCACCCGACCGGACGGACCTGAACGCCGCGATGGTCTGCTCGGTCCCCTTTGCCGGTCACGAGACGCTGGTCGGGACGGTTGGCGATGGAATCCGGATCTTCGACGGCAAAACCACGCGCCCCTTCGTGAGCTCCGGCATTCTCGCGGGCGGGCGTCGGATCAACGACCTCTGCGCCACCTACGGCGGCTTCTACGCCGCCGCGGTCGACACGCTTGGCATCGTGTTCTTCGATCGGACCGGGCGGATCGTGCAGGTGCTCGACCGGTCGCTGGATCACCGCCTCGGACGGGCCCTGCGGATGGTATATGCGGACAACGGGGTCTTGTGGGTGCTGCTCAATGACGGCATCGCCCGGGTCGAATTTCCCTCCCGCATCTCGCATTTCGAGAGCCTGATCCCGACCAATCTCAGCTACGTCGAACCCCACCGCTTCAACGGAAAGCTCTGGCTGCTCGCGGGCGGGCGGGTGCTCCGGGGTGTTTACAGTCCGCGTCAACGCCTGGAGGGGTTCGTGGATGATTCGCCGCCGGAGCCGCTCATCTTCGCGTTGAAGACCTGCGACGGCAGCCTGATCGCCTCGACCAGCACGGGCTTCTACGGCCGCACGCCGTCGGGCTGGGTCCGCATCGCGGGCGGGATCATCGACGGCCGGATTGCCGCGCGGATGCCGGATGGTAAGCGCTGGATCTACATCGCCCGGGGCGAGGTCGGTTGGATGGACCTCAACGCCTCGCCGGTCGTGGTCCACCGCGTGCCCGTTCGCGGGCAGGGCGACGCCTACGGTGCCGTCCAGGACCGGGATGGCGTGATCTGGTACGAGCTGGGCACGGGTAGCATCGGACGGCTCGATCCAACCCATGAGCCCCTGGCGCCGCGGATTCTCGGAAGCGATTCGGGCATCCCCGACAGCTGGGCCTCGCTCTACCTGATCGACGGGAAAATCGAACTCAACTGCGCGAACCGGGTGCTCGGCTACGATGCGGCGACGGGCCGGTTCACGGACGACAAGGCGCTGCTCAACCGCTACCCCTTCCTGGTCTCGAGCGCGGGCCGTCCGGCCGAGGATTCCCTCGGGAGGCTCTGGATGGCGGGACCCGACCGGGTGCGCATCATCGACGTGCGCAAGGGCTCGCGCCGCCCGGTGGAATACCTGCCCCCCGAGTTCCGCCCGACCAATTTTTTCTGCGAGGACAACGGCGTGGTGTGGATGCACGACACCCGCCGGTTCGCGCGTTACGACCCGGCGATGCCCCAGCCGCCCGCAAGCCCCGTTCACGTGGTCATCACCCACGTGAACCTGCCCGACAGCAACCGCACGCTGATGTCGCCTGGCAGGCAGCTTCCCACGCTCGCCTACAGCGACAACTCCCTCTCCATCCATTTCCTCGCCCCAGGCAATCCCCAGGGCCAGCAGGTGAACTTCGAGTTCATGCTCGAAGGACAGGGCGGCGACTGGGTGCCCAACGGCACCGCCGGCTCGGTCTCGTTCACGCGGTTGCGCGAGGGTCACTACGTCTTCCGAGTGCGGCCGAGGGTCGGCAACCTGGCCGGGGCGGAGTCGCGCCTGGAGTTCACGATCCAGCCGCCCTGGTACCGCGCTCCGGCCGCCTACGCGACCTACATCATCACGGGCCTGTTCCTCCTCGCCCTGGCCATCTTCGTGCCCGCCTACGCCGAGCGCCGCCACAAGGCCCGGCTCGAGCGGCTCGTGCACGAGCGCACCCGCGAGCTCAACGAGACCAACCAGCTGCTCGGGCGCCAGATGATCGAGACGCTCGGAAAGACCGCGGAACTGCGCGCCAGCGAGGAGCGCTTCCGCCGCCTCAGCGGCGAGCTCGAGCGGCGCGTGGATGAACGCACCACCGAGCTCATGCAGCGCGTGTCCGAGGTCGAGCGCCTCGCGGCAGACCTGGACCGCTCCGCAGCCCGCCTCCAGGAGGCCAACGCCAACCTGCTCGTCGCCAACCAGGAGCTCGAGTCGTTCTCGTATTCGGTTTCCCACGACCTTCGCGCGCCGCTGCGCAACATCACCGGCTTCATCGAGCTGCTCCAGCGCCGGCTGCGCGGCAAGTCCGACAAGGACACGGACCGCTACCTCGACATCGTCACCGCCGAGGCCAAGCGCATGAGCGCCCTGATCGACGACCTCCTGACCTTCTCCCGCGTGGGCCGGGCGGAGATGAGCCTGCAGCCGGTCGACCTGCTCGAACTTGTCGAGGAGTCGCGCCGCGAGCTGGCCCACGAGATCCAGGGACGCAGCATCGAGTGGCGCCTGAGCCCGCTGCCGCCCGTCCTGGGAGATCGCACGCTGCTGCGCCAGGTGATCGCGAACCTGCTGTCCAACGCGTTGAAATTCACGCGCCGCCGCGAGGTCGCCGTCATCGAGATCGGCGCGGAGCCGGCCCCGGATTCGGCCGACCTGGTGACCTTCTACGTGCGCGACAACGGCGCCGGCTTCAACCCCCAGTACGCCGACAAGCTCTTCCGAGTCTTCCAGCGCCTTCACAACATCCGCGACTTCGAGGGCACGGGCGTGGGTCTGGCCAACGTGAAGCGAATCGTCACCCGGCACGGAGGCTCGGTCTGGGCCGAGGGAAAGGTCGACAACGGCGCGACTTTCTATTTTACCCTGAAACCCTCGCGTTCCGCCCCCTGACCCGACCCATGCAGCCCTGTATCCTCCTCGTCGACGACGACCCCATCGGAGCCGAGCTCACGATGGCGGCCCTGGCCGAGTTGAATCTCGGCCTGCCCGTCCAGCTCGCGGTCGACGGAGAGGAGGCGCTCGACCTGCTGATGCGCCGCAAGCCCATGGATCCCGGCGCCGCGTGCCCGCCCTACCTGGTGCTGCTCGACCTGAAGATGCCGAAGGTGGACGGCCACGAGGTGCTCCGCCAGATCCGCGAGTCCGACCAGCTCCGCGCCCTGCGGGTCATCGTGCTCACCTCCTCCGACCAGAAATCGGACATGGAACGCAGCCGGGAACTCGGGACCGACGCCTACCTGCTGAAGCCGCCGAGCATCTTCGACCTGATCGACGAGTTCCGTAAGCTGGAGCCGCTGTTCCAGCCGCCGACCAAGTTCACGTGCTGAGCCGCGCCGCGGGCGCGGGTTGTTTTGGATGGCGACCGCGCCTCCGCGTCCCGTTATCCGCATCGAGCGCCGCCTGGCGTCCCGCCCGAATTCAATTCCACGATCCGATTTTGAACCACAGAGACACAGAGGGCACAGAGCCGGAAATCACCCTCATGGACTGACCCAGTCCCATTTCGGAGGCGACTGGCCAGGGTGCAGGAATCACCCGCAATCGCCTTTCTCCGTGCCCTCCGCGCCTCGGTGGTTCAAATTCAACCGCTTTATCCTGACATGACTCCCGCGTCTCCGACGACCTCCACGATCCAGCCTTCCTTCGCACGCCGCACCACAGGCGTGCGGACCTCGTTCATCCGCGAGATCCTCAAGGTCACGGAGAACCCGGCGGTCATCTCGTTCGCGGGCGGGCTGCCGAGCCCCGAGCTGTTTCCGGTCGCGGAGGTCGCGGAGGCGGCACGGGCAGTGCTGATGGACCACGGGCGCGCGGCGCTGCAGTACAGCACGACGGAAGGCTTCCTTCCGCTGCGCGAATGGATCGCCGAACGCTACGCGCGGCGGTTCGGGCTCGTGGTGAGTCCGGAGGAGATCCTGGTGACCACGGGTTCGCAGCAGGGCCTGGACCTGATCGCGAAGGTGTTCATCGATCCGGGCTCGCCCGTGCTCGTGGAGCAGCCCGGCTACCTCGGCGCGCTGCAGGCGTTTTCGGTGTACGAGCCCGAGTTCGTGCCGCTGGCCTCAGGGGACCGTGGGCCGGATCCCGCCGAGACTGCGGCGGTGCTGCGCGAACGGAGGCCGCGGTTGTTCTACACCGTCCCGAATTTCCAGAATCCGACCGGCGCGACCTTCGGACTCGCCACGCGGCGCGCGGCCGCCGAGGGCGCCAACGAGGCGGGCGCCGTGCTCATCGAGGACGATCCCTACGGGGAACTCCGCTACCGGGGCGCCGAACTTCCGCCGATGCGCAGCCTCAACCCGGCGACGCTCATGCTCGGCTCCTTTTCAAAAATCGTCGCCCCCGGGCTGCGCCTGGGCTGGGTCTGCGCTCCCCGCGAGGTGCTGCGCAAACTCGTCGTCATGAAACAGGCCGCAGACCTGCACACCGACGTCTTCGCCCAGCGGTTGCTTCACCGCTACCTCACGACCGCCGATCTGGACGCCCACCTCGCGCGACTGCGCGAAGTTTACGGCGGTCGGGCACGGGCGATGGTGGACCATTTCCAAGCCCTCATGCCCCGGGGCTCGGCGTGCAACGACCCCGAGGGCGGCATGTTCCTCTGGGCCACGCTCCCCCCCGGCATTTCATCACGAACGCTGTTCGACAGGGCCACCGCCCGGGAAGTTGCGTTCGTGCCCGGCGCCGCTTTCCACGTCGACGGCGGCGGAAACTCTGCGATGCGCCTCAATTTCACCAACACGCCTGAAGCGCGAATCCAGGAGGGAATGCAACGGCTTGCCGCCGCTACCGGAGAGTGCGCCGCCTGAGGCGCCCGGAAATCGAAAGACAGATCCGACTGTGAATGATTGGGTTAAGGAAATTTCATTCCAGCACCGCATGCGTTTGAATCCAAAGGGACCCTTCGGTGCCACCAAGGGATGTCACCATCATTCACATGCACACGCTCTCCCTCGCCACCCTCGTCTCGGTCTTCCCCGTCGGTGCCCTGCACGACTTGGTTCCGGTCATCGGCACCGCCACCCCCTTCATCTTCGTCATCTGTATACTGACCATCAAGGCCATCAAGCAGGCGCACGAACAGCGGCTCCGTCATGAAACGATTCGGCTGGCCATCGAAAAGGGGCAGTCCCTGCCTCCGGAAATCCTCAACCCGGCGAGAACCGATCCTCCGCCCGATGACCGCAAGGCCGGCCTGATCCTGATCGCGGTCGCGATCGGCGTCGCGCTGTTCTTCTACGGCTTCCCCTTTCCCCAAGACGCACAGGCGGTCCACGGCGTGATGTGGCTCGCATCGGTCCCAGGCCTGATCGGAGTCGCGCTCCTGATCAACTGGACCCTCAACCGCCGCCCGAGAAATCAGGAGCCGAGGTCCTGACACGGCCGTGGACACCTGCGAGGCCGACCTGATCGCGCGTGTGCTGGTCCGCGACGACCGGCACGCCTTCGCGGAACTGGTGAAGCTCCACCAGGCCGCGCTGCGCGCATTCCTGCGCCGCCTCGCGCACGGGGATCACGCGCTGGCAGACGATCTCGCGCAGGAGGCCTTTCTTGAGGCCTACCGCAAGTTGTCCGCCTACCGCGGGGAGGCCCGGTTCAAGACTTGGTTGTTCGGCATCGCCTACAATCGGTTTCGGCAATCGCTGCGGACGCAGCGCGAGAAAACCGTCGAACCCGGCCAGGCGCTGCTCGACGCCGGCTCCGAGAGTCCCGCTCCGGCAGCCGATCTTCGCCAGGATCTCGGCGAGGCGCTCGCGACCCTGCGCCCGGAGGAACAGACCGCCCTCCAGCTGTGTTACGGCGAAGGCCTCTCGCACGAGGAGGCCTCGCGGGTCATGGGCTGCCCCATCGGCACGCTCAAATCTCTCATCCTGCGCGCCAAGCAGCGCCTGCGCGGCCTGCTCGACGCCTATTCACCCACGTCCTAGACTGCCTCCCGACCATGAACCTCGACGACGACGAAAAGCTGAACCGCCTGCTCCGCGACGACGCGCAGGAATACGTCGACGACGCGGGCTTCACCGCGCGCGTGATGGACACCCTCCCCGCGTCACGCCATCCGGCGCGCCGGCGCGCCGGCCTGGTTGTCGGTGCCACCGCCCTGTCCCTGGTCCTCGTCGCAACCTTCGGCCGGGCGGCCCTGGGCAGCCTGGTCGTGCTCTGCTCCCGCCTATTCGAAATTTCCATCCCCGTGGCGGGCACCCCGGTTCCGCTTGCCGCCTTCGTGCTGTGCGCCCTGGGTTGCGTGCTCGCGGTGTGGAGCGTCCGCGGCGAATTCCGCGCCTAGGGAGTCTCCCACGCCTCAGACGTTGAGGGTCGGGGCGGCGGCGGTTTGCGGCACACCCCCGCGCTGTGCGGACCTGAACGAGAGCCGATAGCTCGAACTCCATCCTGGATTCCCCACGGCCATGAGCCGGAGCTCGAAATGCCCGCCACGCAGCTCGGGCATCACCTGGCGCACGGTCGGACCACGGACATTCGCATTCGCCGCGACAACCGGACACTCCCAACGCACGAGCGCGATCGACACCCCGTCCGCCTCGAGCACGGCCTCGATCGCGGCGCCGCCCGCCGGCGCGGGCGAATCGTTGAGCAGCCACAGCTCGGCCTCGAAGGTCTCGCCGGCGCTCCACTGGAACTTCGGTATCCGCGCACTCGCGACAACAGGCCGGCACGCCTGGGCCACGACCGCGAGTGAGGACTTGGGCACTGCCGGCCAGCAGACCAGGCTGAGGTTCGCCGCCGCGGGCCAGGGCTCGTTGAAGCACCAGGCCAGCGCCATCGAGCAGCGCGGCTTCTGCCGACGCGCCTCCTCGAACACCCCGCGCAGGCCCTCGCCCTGCGTCCACTGGCTCAGCTCGACGAGCCGCTCCAGCGAGTCGATCGGGCCGAAATAGTGCTCGAGGGTCTCGAGACAGAGATGATGCTGCGGCGTCCAGCTCGCGAACGCGTGATGGTGCCTCCAGGATCCGGCGTCGGCCGGCGGCCACAGCTCCGACTCCGGGATCACCGCGCGGAGCACGTCGGCGTTGGCCGCACCCGGTACGCCAAATTCCGGATACGCGTTGTACCGCGCCGACTGGAAGAGCTCCCAGACCTCGCGGCCCGTCTTCGAGTCGCGGAAGACGTAGTGTCCATGGGCCACGCCGTCGACAGGCGACGTGGGGAGGAACGGCGTCAGCGGGTCCAGCTCCAGGCAGTTTCGGTCGAGGGTGCGCAGGACCAGCGACTGGTCGTCCATGCCGGACCACTTGTTGAACAGCTCGTTTCCGCCGCACCACAGCGCGAGGCATGGGTGGCGGCGCAGCCGGTGCACGAGGAAGCGCGACTCCCGGTCCACGACGGCGAGGTAGTCGGGGGCATCCGGATACGCGTTGCACGCCAGGGTAAACTCCTGCCACACGAGCAGCCCAAGTTCGTCGGCCAGGTCGAAGAAGGCATCCTTCATCACCGGTGCCCCG
Source organism: Opitutaceae bacterium (assembly GCA_027310745.1). GTDB lineage: Bacteria > Verrucomicrobiota > Verrucomicrobiia > Opitutales > Opitutaceae > MWDT01. The sequence continues at coordinate 257,985 of DAIDAF010000016.1, forward strand.
CCCCAGCAGCGCAGGAGGTTGAAGTGCGAGGCGCGTGCGAGCCCGAGCAGAGCCTCGAGCCGGCCGGAGTCGACCGTGCCGTAGAAGATGTCGGGGGCCACCCAGTTGGCGCCCTTGGCGAAGATCCGCCGACCGTTGATTTCCAGCGTGAACGGGGGCGTGGCGCGCGGTTTTGGAAATTCCCCCGGCGCCGGACGATCCCACTGGCCCTCGGCCATGACGAGCCGGACGCGCCGGATGCCCGTGCGCAGTCGGCGTTCGTCGCAGACCCGCCCCTTAGCGTCCACGAGTCTGATCACATGCGTGTAGAGCGGCTGGTCCCCCTGGTCGTGCGGCCACCAGAGCCGCGGTCGGTCGATCCGGCCCGACAGTTCCAGCCGGCCTGCCGTGGCGGGCGCCTCCGCGGCAAAGGCGGTCGCGCCGTCCGGCGCGAGCACGGTCCAGAGAAGTCGGGCGCCGGGCGCGCCTGCGATCTCCGCCTCCAGGCCGAGACGCGCCGCGGAATGGTCGTCGAGCAGCGCGCTCACCACGTCCAGGTCCCCAAAGCGCAGGCCGGGCAGCACCTGGAGCTCCGCCTCGTCGCACAGGCCGAGCGGGATGAGCCGGGGATGAAAATCCCAGCCGTAGCTGACCGCGGCCTTGAAGGCGTGGTCGGCCTGGGCGCGGTCGGCGGCCCGCTCGTTGGACTTGGGCGCCGGGTGTATCCGAATCCTTACTTCAACCGTCCTGCCCGCGAACGCGGTGAGCTCGGCGGTGACGGGTGAGTACAGTCCCTCGTGTTCCGCCACCATGGCTCCGTCCACGAGCAATTCGCAGCGGTAATCCACTCCCCGCGCCACCAGACGCACCGCGCCGCCCGGTTCGGGCGCGGGCACCGAAATCCGCGCGCGGTAGGTCCACCAGACGTCCTCCATCCAGCGGTAAGCCTCCGAGTTTTCCCCGACGGCGTGCGACGGCCAGCCCTCGGCGCGAGCCCAGTCGAGCTGGACGGCGCCGGGCACCACAGCCGCAACCCAGCGTTCGGGCGCGCCCTCGCGGGTCTTCGAAAATCCAACCTGCCAGTCGATACGCATGAGCGGGAAAAGGCGCGGAGTCTGCGCGGGTGGCACGGTGGGCGGAAGTCGATTCCTCCGCTGCGTCCTGCGAACGTTTGAGCCCAGGCGGTGCCTTGCTGCGGTTGAACCACGGCACGGCCGATCCGCAACCAAACCATTTGAAGGGTTGGCCACGAATAACACGAAACTTCAGGGGCATCGGCTTAACGTTGCGTGCGCTTATAAGCGCGCTCCGATCAGGGTCGGCAACCCTGGCGCCTTTTGGCGTTTCTTGTGGCCAATCCCTCCGGCGGATTCGATTCCGATTCTGCCGCACGGTGCCCTTTGGCCAAACGCTCAGGCCGGCGCACGTCGGGGGAGCCGGAGGATGAAGCGTGCGCCCGAGGGGTCGGCGTCGCCCACCGCGACCGAGCCGCCGTGGGCCTCTGCGACGGCCTTCACCAGGCTCAGTCCAAGCCCCAGCCCGCGCTGCGAGCGCGACGCGTCGCCGCGATACAAGCGGCGCCAGATCTTCGAGCGCTCCTGAACCGGCACGCCGGGACCGCTGTCCGAGACCTCGACCTCGCAGTACGTCTCCGCGGACCGCGCGGCGATGCGCACGCGGCCCTTGTCGGGCGTGTACTTGAGCGCGTTGTCGACGAGATTCGCCACCGCCTGGCCCAGGCGCATCGAGTCGGCCTCCACCTCGACCGGGGTCGGGCAGTCGATCTCCACCGAGATGCCCTTCTCCTCGGCCACCTCGCGATACAGGTCCGCAACGTCCGCGACCAGGTGGGTCAGGTCGACCTGGGTGCGCTTCAGTGGAAGCGTGCCGGTTTCCGCAGCCGAGACATCGAGCAGCGTCTCCAGGAGGCGGAGCACGCGTTCGGATTCCTCGACGCAGTCCGCGAGCGCCTCGCGCGACGCGGAGGGATCCCCGCCGTTGCTCAGCGCGAGTTCGGCGGTGCCGCGCAACCGGGTGAGCGGCGTGCGCAGGTCGTGCGCAAGGTTGTCGAGAGTCTCGCGCTGCGCGGTGATGAGGGCGGCGTTCTTGGTGAGAATCGTGTTGAACTGCCTGACAAGGTCCGCGAGTTCCCCGCCCCGGGAGGGCTCCGGCACGCGCGCGAGCAGGTCGCCGGTCGCGACGATGCGGCGCGCGGTCTCGTTGACCTGACGCAGCGGACGGGTGACGCGCCAGGCGAGCAGCATGCCCGTGACGGCGGCCAGGCCGAGGGCGATGGCGCCGGTCGTGAGGAATGATTTTCTGAGCGGCGCGAGCAGGACGGTGCGATTGTCGGTGCTTCGCGCAACCTGCAGCACGCGCCCGTCGTAGAGCGGGCGGGTCGCCACGGTGAAATCCTGCTGGGCGTCGCGCGGAATGCGCACGAACCGCACGTACTGGCGCACCTGGAGATTGTTGGGGGCGCCGGGGACCGGGATGTTCTTCACCTGGGTCTCGATCCAGTCGGGCGGCACGCGCGCGAAGAGCGTGTCGCCGCCGGTGCCCAGGACGCGGATGAACAGCGAGTTGACCGCGGGGCTGGTGTCCGCGGCGGCGAGGCTCGCCCGCAGCGCCGCGGGGCCGCCCTGCTGATAGAGCGCCGCGTATTCATTCGCCCACGACTCCACGGCCGCGCGCTCGCGGCGGTCGAGGGCGTTGGCCAGCGACCAGTACAGCAGGCCGAACACCACCGCGCCGACCAGCGCGAAGACCAGCGCGTACAGAACGCCCAGTCGGACGGCGAGCGACCTGGGAACACGGTCGATCATGCCTTCCTCCACAGGTAGCCGACGCCGCGCACCGTCTCCAGCCGCGTCTTGTCGGGATCCACCTTCGAACGCAGGCGGTGCACGACCACGTCAACGACGTTGGTCTGGGGGTCGAAACTATAGTCCCAGACGTGCTCCAGGATCATCGTCTTCGAGACCGGTCTGCCCGCATGGCGCAACAGGAAGGCGAGCAGCGTGAATTCCCGCGGCTGGAGCTCCACCGGGTTGCCGGCAAGGGTCACCTCGCGCGAGACCATGTCGACCGTCACGTCGCCCACGGACAGGCGCGTCGCCTCGGGTGCCTGGGTCGCGCGGCGGATGAGCGCCTGGATGCGCGCGAGCAGCTCGGAAAACGCAAAGGGTTTGGTGAGGTAATCGTCTCCGCCCGCCTGCAGTCCCTTAACCCGGTCGTCGACGCTCGCCTTGGCGCTGAGAAAGAGCACGGCCGTGGTCTTCCGCGAGGCCCGCATCCGCCGGACCAGGCTGATGCCGTCGAGCTTCGGGAGCATGATGTCCACCACCGCCGCATCGTAGTCGGTCGTTCCCGCGAGCAGCAACCCCGCCTCCCCATCCGGCGCGTGATCCACGGCAAACCCAGCCTCCTTCAGTCCACGGACGATGAACGAGGCGATCTTGGCATCATCTTCTACAACGAGGATACGCATGGTCGGAGGACAAAGATCAGAGGTCGGAGGTCGGAGGTCGGAAGTCGGAGGACAGAGGGCAAAGGGCGGGGGAAACCTACCGGGTGCGGTGGGCGGGCCGGAAGTCCAAAAGCACGGGCGTGGGAACGGAACGGGCGCAGGCTGCCTAAAGCCTGCGCCCGACACCGTAATATACCCCAATGTAACCTAGCCTAATCTTGCCTAAACCAACTATGACGAAGGCGTGTGAGATTCATCCACCACCGCGTAGATGATACCTCCGCGGGACCAGAGTTTCACGAGCGTCTTCTTGCTCGTCGCGTTCTGGGTGAGCCGCACGGCGTCATCCGCATTGCGAACCGGGTGATGGTCGATCTCGAGAATGATGTCTCCGGGCTTCAGGCCGGCGCGGGCCGAGGCGGAGTTGGGGTCGACGTCGGTGATGACCGCGCCGTGAATGCGATAGGGAACGTTGAGCTCGCGACGAGTCGCGCTGTCCAGGTCGGCCACGGCGACGCCATTGAGCACGCCCTGGTCGTTGTTGTTCAGGGAGCTCGAATTGTCTCCGCCGCCGTTTTCCTGGGCCATCATGTTGCCATAATCGGCCGGCATCTTGCCGACGATCGCGTCGATCGTCATGGGCTTGCCATTGCGCTCGACCTTCATGACGACCTTCGAGTCAGGCGCCATCTGGGCGACCGAGAGACTGATGTCCGAGGGATCCTTCACCTGCTTGCCGTCGATTTCGGTGATCACGTCACCCGACTTCAGGCCGGCCTTTTCGGCAGGGCCGCCGGGGCGCACGTCGGTGACGATCGCACCCTTGGTGGTGTCGCTCAGGCCGAAGGAATCGGCGAGCGAAGGCGTGAGCTTCTGGATCGTGACGCCGAGGAAGCCGCGCACGACCTTTCCGTATTGTACGATGCTGTCGACGACGGTGCGGACGAGATCCGACGGGATGGCGAGACCAACGCCCTGGAAACCGCCGGAGCGGGTGAGGATGGCGGTGTTGATGCCGACCAGGCGGCCCTCGATGTCGACGAGCGCGCCACCGGAATTGCCGGGATTGATCGCGGCGTCGGTCTGGAGGAAGTCCTCATACGCGAGCCCGAGACCCGGGCGGCGGCCCTTGGCGCTGATGATGCCGGAGGTGACCGTCTCGCCGATTCCGAAGGGATTGCCGATCGCGAGCACGCGATCGCCCACCTCAGCCTTGGCGCTGTCGGCGAAGGTGATCGCGGGAAGGTTCTTGGAGTCGATCTTGACCACCGCGAGGTCCGTCTGCGGGTCGCGGCCGATGATTTTCGCATGAAGCTCGCGGCCATCGTTCAGATAAACCGTGACGCGGTCCGCGCCCTTGACGACGTGGTTGTTCGTCACGATGTAGCCGTCGCTGCTGATGATCACGCCCGAGCCGATGCCGACCTCGGGGGCCTGGCGGACCTCGGGGAGCTGGCCTCCGAAGAATTGGCGGAAGAAGGGATTGTCCATGCCGAAGCCCTGACCCGGCTGCATCGAGACCGTTTGTCCCGGGATTTCGGTGACGATCTTGACGACGGACGGGGAGACGGCCTTGGCGACGTTGGCATAACTCGCGGGCTCGAGGCCTCCGCGATTGACGGGGGTCGAGTCGAGTTTGACGACGGGCGGCTTCTTGAGGAGGGCCTCGCCGCCGGTGACCGCCAGTGAAGTGCCCACGGCACCGGCCAGGGCGATCACAGCAACGGCAACCGCACGACGGTGGCGGAAGGGAAAGGAGTGGAGGAGTTTCTCGTTCATGACGTGCCCAGTCTCGCACAGCCAGGTGTCTGGCACCTTTCGGGCGCATTACACTTTTGTAAGGGATCTGCGTCTTCGCGCGGCCCTCCGGCATTGATTCGGGCAGGCGATTACACCAGCGTCTGCGCAGCCCAAACGCACCGCCTCATGAAACGCGCCGCACGTCTCATTTTCCTCATCGCCAGCGCCCTGATGCTGGTCGCCGGCATCCGCGCAAACTCCTTCGAGCCAGCCGTCGTGTACGACTTCGGGGGCAAGTACGACCGGTCGTTCAACCAGTCCGCAAGCGAGGGCATGGAGCGCTTCAAGAAGGAGACGGGCATCTCCTATCGCGAGTTCGAGATTACCAACGCCGCGCAGCGGGAGCAGGCGATGGAGCACCTCGCCCGGCACGGGGCGACGCTCATCATCGCGGTGGGCTTCACCCAGGCCTCCGCGGTCGAACGTGTCGCGCGCCGCCACCCGGACGTGAAATTCACCCTGATCGACGCGGTGGTCGACCTGCCCAACGTGCAGTCCGTGGTCTTTCGGGAGCAGGAGTCGTCGTTCCTGTGCGGCATGCTCGCCGCGATGGCCTCCAAGACAGGCAAGGTGGGTTTCGTGGGTGGAATGGACATCCCGCTCATCCGGAAATTCGCGATGGGCTATGTCGCAGGCGTCCACTACGTGGCGCCGAACGATCAGGTCTTCCAGAACATGATCGGCACGACGCCATCGGCCTGGGGCGACCCGACGCGCGGCGCGGACCTCGCGAAGAGCCAGTTTGGCCGCGGCGCCGACGTCGTCTTCCACGCGGCGGGCGCGAGCGGCCTGGGTGTGCTTCAGGCGGCCCAGGACGCCGGGCTCCTGGGCATCGGTTGCGACAGCAACCAGGACTACCTTCACCCGGGCCACGTGCTCACCTCGGCCGTCAAGCGGGTGGACAACGCCGTGTATCGGTCGTGCATGGACGCGCTCAAGGGCGACTGGAAGGCGGGTCACGAGGTGCTCGGACTGAAGGAGGGCGGCGTGGACTTCTCCCTGGACAAGTACAACCGCGCCCTGATCACCCCGGCCATGCTCAAGCGTGTCGAGCAGGCGCGGGCCGATATCATCGCGGGCCGCCTCAAGGTTCCCGAATATCCGGGCTCGTGACGACCGCCGCGGAAGCCCCCGCCGGCGCCCCGCCGCCGGCCCTCGAGCTGGTGGGCGTGGACAAACGCTTCGGACCGGTCCACGCCAACCGCGCCGTATCCCTCCGCATCGCCGCGGGCACAGTCCACGCGATCATCGGCGAGAACGGGGCCGGCAAGTCGACGCTCATGAACATCGTCTTCGGCTACCACCAGGCCGACGACGGGGAAATCCGGATACACGGGCGCACAGTCCGGATCCGGCGGCCCCACGACGCCATCGCGGCGGGCGTGGGCATGGTGCACCAGCATTTCATGCTCGTGGAGGCCTTCACGGCGTTGGAGAACATCGTGCTCGGCGCCGAAGGCGGGCTGCGGCTCGCGGGAGGGCTGGCCGGGGCGCGCGCCTCGCTCGAGCGGCTCGCCGCCGATTACGGCCTGTCGGTCCCGCTCGACCGGCCCGTGGGCGAACTGCCCGTCGGCCTCCAGCAGCGCGTCGAAATCCTCAAGGCGCTCCACCGCGGCGCCCGCCTCCTCATCCTCGACGAGCCCACCGCCATGCTCACCCCGGGCGAGGCGGACCAGCTCTTCGCCCTGCTGCGGCGCCTGCGCGACGAGGGGAAAACGGTCCTGCTTGTCACCCACAAGCTCCGCGAGGTCATGGCGGTCTCGGATCGTGTCACCGTCATGCGCCAGGGCGCGGTCGTCGCCGACCTCGACACCCGGGCGACCTCCCCGGCTGAACTTGCCGAGAAGATGGTCGGGCGCGCCGTACAGCTCCAGGTGGAGCGGACCCCCGCCAGGCCCGGCGCCGTGCTCCTGGAGGCACGCGGACTGGCGCTGCGCGACCGGCACGGCATCGCCCGCCTGCGCGACGTCTCGCTTGCGCTCCATGCGGGCGAAATCGTCGGCATCGCGGGCGTGGCGGGCAACGGCCAGACGGAGCTGCTCGAGGTGCTCGCCGGCATGCGGCGGCCCGACGCGGGCGAGATTCACCTGGCGGGCCGCGACCTGATCGCCTCCGGCTTGGGCCCCCGCGAACGGCGCGCCCTCGGGCTCGCGCATGTGCCCGAGGATCGACTCGCGGTCGGCCTGGTAGGCGGCTTCCCCGCGTGGGAAAACGCACTGCTGGGCTATCATCACCGCACAGCCTATGGCGCCGGCCCCCTGCTCTCGCCGTCCGCAGCCATCGCGGAGTGCGGGCGCAGAATGGAGTCCTTCGACGTGCGGCCAAGGCTCCCGCGCCTGCGCGCCTCCGCGTTTTCAGGCGGCAACCAGCAGAAGCTCGTCCTCGCCCGGGAGATCGAGAGCGATCCCTCGGTGCTGCTCGTGGGGCAACCCACGCGCGGCGTGGACATCGGCGCCATCGAGGCCATCCACCGCCGCCTGCTTCAGCTGCGCGATGCGGGCAATGCCCTGCTGCTCGTGTCGGTCGAACTCGACGAAATCCTCGGTCTCGCGGACCGGATTCTCGTGATGCACGACGGCGCGATCGTGGGAGAACGTGCCGGAGAGGGCGCGAGCGAACGCGAAATCGGGCTTCTCATGGCCGGAGGGAGGACGGAGTCCGCATGAAGCCGCGCGCCACCCGCGACCTCCCCGGCTGGGCCGACTGGGCGCTCCTCCCCGCGCTCAACCTGGTGCTCGCGCTGCTGATCGCCGCCGCCGTGGTCGCCCTCGTGGGCGAGAGCCCGCTGCAGGCGTTTCGCCTCATGGCGCGGGGGGCCTTCGGCTCGCAGGAGGGCATCGGCTACACGCTCTTCTACACCACAGACTTCCTCTTCACCGGACTCGCCGTAGCCGTCGCCTTCCACGCGGGTCATTTCAACATCGGCGGCGAAGGCCAGGCCTACGTCGGGGGGCTCGGGATCAGCCTTGCCGCGCTGTATCTGGGCCACTGGCCCTTCTGGCTCTTCCTGCCGACGGCGATCGCGGTGGGCGCCCTGTTCGGCGCCGCCTGGGCGGCGATCCCCGCCTGGCTCCAGGCGAAACGGGGCAGCCACATCGTGATCACGACGATCATGATGAACTTCCTCGCCTCGGCGCTGATGACCTACCTGCTGGTCAACGTCCTGATCGCGCCCGACCAGCAGTCGCCCGAATCGGCCCCGTTCCCGCGCGGGGCCCTCATGCCCTCGGCGCGCGCCCTGCTCGGCGACGTGGGGCTGCACTTCACGTCGACGCCTCTCAACCTCACTTTCCCGATTGCGCTGGTCGCCTGCGCCCTGGTCTGGCTGCTGCTGTGGCGCACCAAGTGGGGTTATGCCCTGCGCGTGGCCGGCGCGAGCCCCGGCGCCGCCTCCTATGCGGGCATCTCGCCCGGCGCCGCCACGATCTGGGCGATGCTGATCTCGGGTGCGCTCGCCGGCTGCGTCGGGCTCAACGAACTGCTCGGCTCGCAGCACAACCTCATCCTCGATTTTGTCGGCGGCGCGGGCTTCGTCGGCATCGCAGTCGCACTGATGGGCCGCAACCACCCGCTCGGAATCCTCGCCGCCGCCCTGCTCTTCGGCGCTCTTTACCAGGGCGGATCGGAGCTGAGTTTCGACATGCCCCATGTGAACCGCGACCTCGTGGTGGCGATCCAGGGCCTCGTCGTGCTGCTGTGCGGCGCTCTCGAGGGACTGCTTCGCGCACCGCTGGCCGCGCTGTTCGCGCGCCTTGGCGACCGCGGGCGCGCCACCGCCGGAGACTGACATGCAGACGTACACCTTGATCGTCCTGCTGCTCGCCGCGACCCTCCGGACCGCGACGCCCCTGCTGCTCGCCGCGCTGGGCGGGCTGTTCTCCGAACGTTCGGGCGTGGTCGACCTCGCGCTCGAGGGCAAGATGCTCGCGGCGGCCTTCGCCTCGGCCGCGGTGTCCGCGGTCACAGGCTCGGCCTGGCTGGGTCTGGGCGCCGGCGTGCTCGCGGGCATGGCGCTCGCGGCGCTCCTGGGCTTTGCGTGCGTCACCCACCGCGGCAACCAGGTGGTCGCAGGCATGGCGATCAACATGATCGTCGCGGGGCTGGCGCCGACGCTCGGGCTGGCGTGGTTCGACCTCGGAGGGCAGACGCCCCAGCTCGAGGCGCCGGGGCAGCGGTTCATGGGGCTCGTCTGGCCCTGGGCGCACCAGGCGGCGCACGTCGCGCCGTTCCCGGGCCTGATGTACTCGCAGCTCCTGAGCGGGCACAACCTGCTCGTCTATCTCGCGGTCGCGCTCGTGCCCCTCTCGGCGTGGGTGTTGTACCGCACGCGCTTCGGGCTTCGCCTGCGCGCGGTCGGCGAGAACCCGCATGCGGTGGACACCGCGGGCGTATCCGTGAACGCACTGCGCTACCAGGCCATGCTCGTCTCCGGGGCGCTGTGCGGCGTCGCCGGCACCTACCTGTCCACGGCGGCCGGGGCGGGGTTCGTGCGCGACATGACCGCGGGCAAGGGTTACCTCGCGCTCGCCGCTCTCATCTTCGGCAAATGGAAGCCCTGGCCCGCGCTCGGAGCCTGCCTGCTCTTCGCGTTCGCCGACGCGGCCGCGGCCCGGCTCCAGGGCGTCGCCCTGCCGCTCGTAGGGACGATCCCGGTACAGATCATCGTCGCCCTGCCCTACGCGCTCACGATCCTGCTGCTCGCGGGCTTTGTCGGGAAGTCGGTCGCGCCGAAGTCGATCGGCACGCCGTACTCGAAGGACCGCTGAGACCGCCCCCCAGGCCATGCCCCTGCACGTCCCCGAACTGAAGGCCTGGGCCTATCCCCTGCTCTTCGCCACCGGCTTCACCGCGGGCCTGGTCGACTCGATGGCGGGCGGCGGCGGCATGCTCACCGTGCCGGTGCTGCTCAACCTCGGCCTGCCCGTCCCGCTCGCGCTGGGCACGAACAAGTTCCAGGCCTCGTTCGGCTCGGTGTCCGCGAGCGTGCACTACGTGCGCAACGACGTGGTTTCGCTGCGCGAGTGCGGACTGGGCATCGTGGCCACGCTCATCGGGGCGCTCGCGGGCGCCTCGTGTGTCCAGGTGCTCGATCCGGTCCTGCTCGCGCGCCTCGTGCCCTGGCTGCTCGCGGCGATCGTGGCGTACGCGATCTTCAAGCCCGACGTGGGCCATCGCGAGGCGCCGCCGCGCATGGGCCGCGCTCCGTTCTTCGTGCTGGCCGGGCTCGGCCTGGGTTTCTACGACGGCTTTTTCGGACCCGGCACGGGCTCGTTCTGGACCATCGCGCTGGTGCTGCTGCTCGGGCAGGACTTCATGCGGGCGACCGGGCACACCAAGGTGATGAACGCCACGAGCAACCTGGGCTCGCTCGCGCTGTTTGCGCTGGCGGGCCAGATCGCGCTTGCCGCCGGCGCGGCCATGGGCGCGGGTCAGCTCGTGGGCGCGCGCATCGGCGCCGGGCTGGTCGTGAAACGCGGCGCGCGTTTCGTGAAGCCGCTCTTCCTCGGCATGGTCGCCCTCACCGTGCTGCGGCTGCTCTGGACGACCTTCCTGCGCTGAGACACCGGCCAGGCGCTCACCACGGGCTCGGGCGGTCCAGGTAATCGTGCCAGCCCTGCGGTTGCACGCCCTGCTCGGAGTACTGCGGAAAGCTGCGTTCGAGTGCGGCACACAATTCCTGGGCGGAGAAGGGCTGGTCCTGGGAAAGCCTCAGGGCGACCGACCACAGCGTCTCCCGGCCCTCGGTGTGCCCCGCAAACATCCACGCGTCGCGCGGCGTCAGCATGCGCCCCTGCCGCGAGAGCCTGAGAACCTCGCGCTTGGCCTCGAGGAGCTGATCTACGGGGATGGACATTGGCGACGCGACACAGTCGAGCGGGCTCCTGCACGCATCGCAAGACGGCTCAGACGCCGAGCCGGCGGCGCACCTCGTCGGAGCCGAGGCCGGCGATTCGGACGATCTTTAGGCGGGCGGTATCGCCGCGCAGCAGCGACACGGAGCGCGGCGGGATCCCGAGGGACTCGGCGAGAAAGCGCAGCAGCGCCTCGTTCGCGCGGCCCTCCACCGCGGGCGCCTGGACCTTGACCTTGAGGTGATCCCCCAGCCAGCCGCAGACCTCGCTGCGCGGGGCGCCGGGGATGGCCTTGATCGAAAGGGTGCAGCCGGGATCGGCGGAGGACATGTCCCAACTCAAGCGCGCCGGCGGCCGGAGGCAATCTCGAGCGCCTCGGCGAGCGCCGCGAGGATGTCGTCGGCCGACTCGGTCCCGGGAGCCAGGCGCATGAGGTCGGGATTGATCCCGCTGGCGGCGAGTTCTGCCCGCCCCGCCTCGCTGTTCACCAGATCGTAGTGGGCCAGCCAGATGAACGGGCAGAGCAGCGTGTGGCGCATGCCGAAGCTCGGCCCCTTGGGCAGGCGCACCGCGTCGAAGAAGGCCTGCATGGGAACCCGCAGCTCGAACGACAGCATGCCGGCCGGACAACCCGCCCCCCTCGCCACCGCGGCGTAGGCCGCGCGCGTGCGTGCGGCGCCGGACCAGTGGACCGCCGACACCTCGGGACGCGACTCCAGGAAGGCGGCGACACGGGTCACATTTTCCTGGATACGCCTCGTGGCCTCGGGCGCGCTCGGAAGCTGCGCCGCCAGCCGAGCCAGGTCGCGGCCGTAGGGCGGCTCGATCAGCGCCTCCAGGCCCGCCTGCAGCGCGGCCGCATCGGGCGAGGCCGGATTCACCACCGCGAGCCCGGCGATGACGTCGCCCTCGTGGGCCGAGAATTTCGTCAGACTCGTCACCACCACGTCCGCATGGCGCAGGAGGTCGACGGCGTAGGCCGAGGCCACCGACGGATCGAGGATGACCCGTGCGCCGTGACGCCGGGCGAGGTCCGAGACAAAGGCCACGTCGGGTGTCTGGATGAGGGGATTGGTCGGCACCTCGGCGATCAGGCCCGCGATGCGGGGACCGTGCTCCGCGAAGATCCGCTCAAGTTCGGCGCGGTCGTCCACATGGCGCACCACGATGCACGAGCCCTCCGGGCGCGTGAATTTCTTCAGGATCGCGATGGTGTCCAGGTAGAGCCAGCCGAGCTGGATCCAAAGGTTTCGCCCGCGTGCGGCCTGGGCGGAGTCGACCGCCTTGAAGGCGGCATACACGGCGTTGATGCCTGAATTCGCGAAATGCGCGTGCGGGGATTCAGCCCCCGGGAAGAGCGGCCCCAGGTGTCTCCAGGCCTCGGCGCGGGCGTCGCCCGCGAACGCCTCCTCAGGCTCGACCTTCGGCCGCTCGCCCAGGCGAACCAGGACATCCTCCGCCTGCCTCGACGACAGGAAACCGCCGGTGTGCTGCAGGAAACTCTTGGCGCGCGCAGCCAGGTCGGGATTGTCCGCATGGACGACCCCGTGCACGCCTTCGGCCGAGAAGGGCCGCGCCTGCCCCGCGCCCAGGTAGGCGACCAGGGCCTGCGCCACGCGCTCCGAACATGCCAGCCAGAGGCGCCCCTCGTGCACGCCGGAGCGCGCCGCCAGCACCTCGCCCAGCCGCACCGTCAGCGAATGCACGACGAACCGGGGATACCCCGAGCACATCCGGCTCATCGTCTCCGGCTGCTTCTCCTCGTAGCCCCGCACGTCGCGCAGCGTCGGCAGGCTGCACGAGACGGCGTGCAGCCGATCGGGAATCTTGCGGCCGAGTGGGAGCGGCGAAAAGGCGGTCATGGGAGCAGAGCACTGAAATCGACAATCGCCCCTTAGCAACGGCCGAATCGACCCCGCCCGCCAGACCCTGCGGCCGCGCCCGCGCCGAAATACGGCGCGGGCGGGGCCGGAACATCACTCCAGGAAATAGCCCTCTTCGCCGTGCTGACTGATGTCGAGGCCGGCCTCCTCATCCTCGTCTTCCACGCGCAGGCCGCCCGTGGCCCAACCCACGACCTTGGCGAGGATCACCGTGCAGCCCACGGACCAGACCAGCACCAGGCCGCCGGCCTTGATCTGCTCCAGCCACAGACCGTGCCTCACCAGCGAGGCGAGCGGACCGGAGGCAAGGCCGGGGTTGATCACCGGCGACGCAAAGATGCCCGCCATCACCGTGCCGATCGTGCCGCCCACCGCGTGGACGCCAAAGGTGTCCAGCGAGTCGTCATACCCGAGCCAGTTCTTCAGGTAATTGCAGGCGAAGAACGTAGCCGCACCCGCCACCAGTCCGATGACCACCGCAGCGCTCGCGCTCACGAAACCGCTTGCGGGCGTGACGGTCGCCAGGCCCGCGACCGCGCCCGAGCAGAAGCCCAGGACGCTCGGCTTGCCGCGCAGCCAATACTCGAGCGCCGGCCACATGAAGCAGCCCGCCGCCGCCGCCAGCGTCGTGGCCACGAAGGCGTTGACCGCCACCCCGTCCGCCGCGAGCGCGCTGCCCGCGTTGAACCCGTACCAGCCCGCCCAGAGCATGCCCGTCCCGACCATGCACAACACCATGCTGTGCGGCGGCATCGGCTCCTTGCCGTGACCCCGGCGCTTGCCGAGCAGGATGCACAGGATGAGCGCGCTCCAGCCCGAGGTCATGTGCACCACGATGCCGCCGGCGAAGTCGATCGCGTGAATCGACGCCAGCGGATTGCCCATGCCGTTCATCCAGCCACCCACGCCCCAGATCCAGTGCGCCACCGGGAAGTACACGCAGAGCATCCACAGCACGCTGAACAGGATGACCGACTTGAACTTCATGCGCTCCGCGATCGCGCCGATCGTCAGCGCCGGCGTAATGATCGCGAACATCAACTGATAGATCATGAACAGGTTATTTGAAATCCATGGCGCATAGTCGGGATTGGGAGCGATGCCCACCCCGCGCAGGAAGGCGAAATGCAGCCCGCCGATCCATCCATTCCCCCGGCTGAACGTGAGGCTGTACCCGAAGGCCCACCACATCAGCGAGACCACGGCCGTAAGCGCGAGGCACTGGGCCAGGATCGACAGCACGTTCTTCTGCCGGACCAAACCGCCATAGAACAGCGCCAGGCCGGGTAGCGTCATGAAAAGCACCAGCGCCGCACTCGTCATCATCCAGGCACTGTGCCCCGGCCCGGGCCCCGGAATCTTGCTGAGCGCCTGCCCGTCCGTCGGCCGCGGCGTATTGTTCACATAGGCCTCCAAATCTCCAAGCCGTTGCTCAAAATTTGGTTGAGGGAGTTGCGCCGCCGCCTTTGCCGGGTTGGCCGACAGGCCCAGCGCAGCCACAAACAGGAGGGTCAATAGGGTCGTGATGGGTTTCATGGAAAAGAGGAATTTGAAGCAGGAATTATGCCCAAAATTCATCATAATCATGCGGTCCATCGATTATTCATCATTTTGATTCATTGGATCCATTCCATTAATTCTTCGCTCCCCTCGGCGCCAAATAACACCATAAACTATTTTATAATATCTATTTAGGAGACCATTGGAGTACATCCGCCCTTCCTCCTCCAGGGTCTCGCCCGGAGCCGCCAGCCACCGAAGCGCGGGCGCTCCCATGCGCCCGCGGCATCCGACAGCACCGGAGGCGAGCGCCGTCCGGCCCCAACCGCCCCCGTCCGACGGCAACGCACGCGCGCGTTTTTTCAATCGATGCGCGAGTGAATCACCACCCGCCCGGGGTACTCCCTCACGTAGACAAACAACCCTCCAATCAAAGAATCCATCATGAACTCCCTGAACTCTCCCCACTCCACCGGTCTTCGCGCCCTCGCCTTCATGCTCGCACTCGCCGGCAGCGCCTATGCCGGACCCGGCCCAGCGTACTGGCAGTCGCGCACCACGGACGCCGTCGCCCCCACCGCCAAGTCCACGCCCGTTGCACCCGTCTCCGAACACAGCCGGACCTGCACAGGTTCGAAACTCGTCCCCATCGTCTCCATGCAGCCGTCCTGGCACAACGCCCGCGGCCCCCTGCACGCGGTGCAAATCGGCACCCGGCGGGTCTGCTCCTCGTGCGGGACTTTCACGGCAATGCGCTCTTCCTGGAAAAACGCCCGCGGGCCCCTCGCACCGGCCGCGACGACGGCCGAACATCGCTGCCACGCGTCGTGCGTCCCCGCCACCCGCGCCTGAGCAATCCGCGCGGCCACGCCAAACACCGGGGCCGGCGAATCCGCCCCCCCGGGCGCACCCGCCCACACGGCAAAACCTACATGTCGCTGAACACCTGGTTGCCTCCCAGATGACCCTGGTAGGCGACCGCCGCGACCAGCAGCGCCATGACAACCAGATAACCGAACGTCGGCCACGCCTTCTTCCTTTGGGCCGACCACCGCCATAGGAAGACGCCGAGCAGCGGCAGCACGAACGCCGTCCCCAGCCATTTGTGGATCGTCATGCCGACGACGCCCTTGTCGTCCGACATCCAAAACAGCCAGCCCGTCACCACCGTGAACGGCGTGACCACCATGGCATAGAGCATCGACCACCAGCCGGTCGCCCGAAGCGACTCGGACTTGAGCACCCGGCCGACCAGGTCGCTGAAGAACGACACGGGAATGAGCGCCGCCGTGAAATTGACCAGGACGGGATGGAGCTTCGTCGACATGACGAAACTGCGAAGCGCCGGCACCAGGCCGGCCGCGAGGATGGGTTGAACGAGTGTCATTGGAAATTGGAGACGACCGGCGTCAATTCCTGACGATGCCGCACGACGGCATTTCCTTCCCGAGGTAGGGATTGTCGACGGTGCGCGACGCCTGCAGCCACGAGGCGCGCTTCATCGGGCAGTAGACCTGCACGTAGGCTCCCTTTTCGTGGTGGGCCCCCAGCGTGCCGATCAGCGACGCGCTCAGCGGTTCGAAGGCCGCACGGGCGGACGCCAGGTCCGACGCCTTCGCGAGGGAGTCGGCCTGCGCGGCGACGTCCTGCGAGATCAGCGACGCGCCCGCGGCACGAACGGACTTCGCCAGCGCCGCAGCCTCGGCGGGCACCGGGGTGAAGGAATCGGCGGCGAGATCCGCCTGGATGGACAGGTAATGTCGGAGGACGCCCTGGACCGGCGCGGGCAGCGAGGCCGCGTCAGCCGCGCGAAGGGCCCCGAAGGCCGTGAGGGCGGCGACGGCGAGCGTGAGGATTCTTCCGATACGAGGGAGCTTCATGGCGAGTAAAAGGGGGCTTGGATCGCAGCCGTATCCGCGCAATTACGACGCAACGCCGTCGCGCTGCAGGTCCGCCTTCGAGGCGAGGTCGGCAACCGTGCCGGCGGGATTCTGGTACCAGCCCGGGTCCGCGTTCCCCGGGGGAATCTCGTCGCGCACCTTCAGGACCGTGAACATGCCGCCCATCGTGATGACGTCGAACTGGCCCTGGGCCCCGACCATGGGAAGCGAGTTCTTCGGCACCGGCATGCCCATCGACCCCATGTCGCCCATGCCGTCGGCGCCCATGGGCATGTAGCCCGGCACGAGCGCGCCGATTTCGCGGCCCAGGCCGTCGGTGTTCATCCCGATGACGTTCCCCGAATGGTGTCCCATCTGGGTCATGACGTGGTGGCTCATGTGGCAGTGCATCGCCCAGTCGCCGAGGGCGTCGGCCACGAACTCCACCGTCCGCGTCTGCCCCACCGCAACCAGGACCGTGGTCTCGGGTCGCCGCGCCGACTCCGGCACGTCTCCGCCATCGGTCGCGGTCACGGTGAAATTGTAGCCGTGGAGGTGGATCGGGTGGTGATCCATCGCGCTGAGGTTGCCCAGCCGGATGCGCACGCGGCTGTTGCGGCGGACCACCAGCGGCGCGGTGCCCGGGAAGCTGCGCGCGTTCATCGTGAACACGTTGAAGTCCGACATCTCGCTCGGATTCGGGCGGCTGGCGCCCACGTCGATCCGCCACTCGCTGAGCATGATCGCAAAGTCGTGGTCCACCGGCGGCCCGACGGGAGAGCGCGGGTGGATCACGAACAGGCCCATCATGCCGAGCGCCATCTGGGTCATCTCGTCGTGATGCGGATGATACATGAACGTGCCGTGCTGGGTGAGCGGGAACTCGTACTTGAAGGTCTCCCCCGGCTGGATGGTGCGCTGCGTGAGGCCACCCACGCCGTCCATTCCGTTGACAAGCCGGAGCCCGTGCCAGTGCACGGTCGTCGGCTCGGGAAGGCGGTTGGTGACGTAGATGCGCACGGTGTCCCCCTCGACCGCCTCGATGGTCGGTCCGTGCACTCGGCCGTTGTAGCCCCAGCAGTGGGCCACAAGGCCGGGCGCAAACTCGTGCATCACCGGCTCGGCGACCAGGTGGAACACCTTCACGCCATCCACCTCCTTCCAGGGAAGCGCCGCCCCGTTGGGCGTGATGACCGGGCGGTATCCTGCGCCCGCGGGAGGGACGAACGGCTCGGGATCAGCGACAGCGGGCGACGCCGACGCCGCGGGGACGAGGCGGGCGATCAGCGCTCCGCTCGCGGTGGTCATCGCTCCCTTGAAAAATTGGCGGCGATTGAGCATGGGCATGGGATTCACGCGCCGGAGCGCACTCGGGTTGACGGTGACGAAGATGGACCTGCGGACGGAAGCCGTCCTCCGACGGCCTGTTCGAGCGCGACGCGCGCAAGCCAGTAACGGCGGAGCAGGGCGACATTCTGTTCGAGCGCGGCCTCCTCGCGCTGCTTGGCCAGCAGCAGGTCGTAGGTGCTCTTCTCCATGGCGTTGTACCGAAGGAGGGTGTCCTGGAGGATCGCCTGCCTCAGCGGGAGCAGGCTGCTGCCCGACAGTTCGGCCGCCTCGCGGGAGGCGACGAGTTCGTCCCTCGCCTTGCGCACCTCCGAGCGGATCGCCGTCTCGAGCGCCTCGCATCGGTCCCTCGCCTGCCGCACCTCGGCGGCGAGCTTTGCAAGCGCGGGCTGGCCCTGGTCGAAGAGCGGCAACTCGAGGTCGAGCGTGGGCCCGGTCACGCGCTGGCCGTCGGGCGTGCGTTCGGTATCCACGCCGGCCGATACCCCCGGGATGAACCGGGTATGCGACTTCAGGCGCAGCGCCTCCGTGAGCGCCGCCAGTCGAGCACGCGCCGTCGCCAGGTCGAGGCGCCTGCCCAGCGCGGTCGTCTCCAGGCCCCCGAGAGCCGGATCCGCCGAGGGCAGCGCGGGAAGATGGTCCGCGACGGTCCAGCCGCCGTCGTCGCCCGAAATCCCCATCAGGCGATCCAGGTCCTCGCGCAATTCGGCCGCCCGCGCACGCGCCTCGATCAGGTCGAGATGCCCCTGCGCAGCCGAGGCCTCCTGCTCCTGGAGGTCGAGGCCCGTGATGTTTCCCGCCTGATGCTGCCGACGCGCAAAGTCCGCCGCCGCGTCACCCGCACGCACGATGACCCCCAGGTCCCGCACAAGCTGAAGCTGCGCCTGGAAGCGGTAGAAGGCGGACTGCGTCTGCGACGCCAGCCGGAGCACCTCGTCCGCCGCGTGCAGTTTCGCCGCCTCGAGATCGTGACCCGCCAAGGTCTTGCGGGCGGAAAGCGTGAGCAGGTCGAGGAGGTTTCCAGCCAGGGAGTATTCCACATCAACGGCCGACGGTGGCCGGTCCGGCACCCGCCAGCTGCCGGCAATTCGCGGGTTGGTCAACCGCGAGGCCTGCGCAAAATCCGCCTGCGAGATGCCGACCTCCTCGAGTTCGGCCCTCAGGCGCCGGTTGTTCATCAGCGCGGTCCGCACCGCGGTTTCGGCGGTGAGCGGCCCGGTCGTGGACGCAGCAGCCTGCGCCTGCGCAGACCGCCCTTCCGGCAGGGCCACCGATCGCCCGAGACCCTGCGACACCAGGTGGTCGACTTCTCCATAGGCCTGCCCGGGGTCCGTGGTGGCACAGCCCAGGAAGCCAAACGGAAGCGCAAGGACCAGGATGACTCCGAAAATTCGGCGGGAATTCATGCAAACAGCGGCGTGGTGAGGGATGGGATGGCCGTTAAATGTCGCGACGACGATTTATCCCTTAGATTATTTTATAAGGCCCGCAAAATTCGCGCAGCCTCGTCTGCAGCGACCCGTCCGCCCCGTGGGGTCGCGCCTCAGGCCGCGCCCTTCTTGAGGCTCGTGCGGTTTGCGATCGAGAGCATCAACAACCCGCCGATGATGCCGAACGGGACCATGTAGTAAAAATAGTAGGTCCAGCTCCGATCGAGGAAGTAGCCCAGGAATTTCAGCGCAATGCTGGCGCCCAGATACTGGAATGCGTCGATCACTCCCGAGGCGAAGGCGGCCATCTTGCGCCCGCCGATGTCCATCGCCGCCGCGGGGCCGAGCAGGGAATGCGTCGAGTTCGCGGTGAATGAGATCGCGACGAAGGCCACCACGATCGCGAGGGTGCTCTGCGCCTGGGCCGCCGCCAGAATCACCAGGACCTCGAGGAAGTAGATGCCCGCGGCGACGGGGGCACGGCGCCCCTGGAAAAACCGGTCCGAGACGATGCCCGAAATCAGCGAGCCGGCCGACGCGACGAACGGGATCAGGAATCCGGTCCACTGGAACATCGACGACGCCATGTCGAGGTGGCGCACCTCCATGAGATACCGTGGAAACCACTGGTCGATGCTCTGCCGCACCGCGCCCGTGCAGGAATAACCCAGCGCGATGATCCACACGACCGGGTTGGTGACCACTTGCTTGAACACCGTCGCGAGGTCGCCGTGGATGTCGGTGTCCTCGTGGTCGGCCTGCCCGGCGTGCACGCCGTCGAATCCCGCCTCCTCAGGCGTGTCCTTCACCACGAACGCCAGCACGATCGCCACGAGCGAGGCCACCCCGGCGGGGATCCAGAACAGCCAGCGCCAGTGCAGGGCGGGGACTTCCCACATGCCGAGGAACGTGAAGCCGGCGAGCACCGCCGGCCCGAGCTTGAAGATCGCCAGGCGGCCCAGGTTGATCATGAACCCGAACACGCCCGCAAAGGTGCCGCGCTCCGTCTCGCCGAACCAGGAGGCGTTGATCTTGATGAACCCCGGCGCCCCGAACGACTGCGAGTACCCGTCGATGCCGCGCAGCAGGACAAACAGGCCCAGGATGCCCCAGAACGACGCCGCGCCGAACAGCAGGTTCATGGCGACCGTCCCCGCGGCGCCGATCAGCATCGCGCGCTTCCCGCCGAGCCGGTCGGTGAGCAGGCCGTTCACGATCTGGCCCACCGCATACGCAAGTAGCTGGGTCGAGATGATCGTGCTCATGTCCGACTTCGAGAAGTGGAACTCGTCCGCGATCGCCTTGTTCGCCAGGGTGAAATTGTAGCGGCACAGGTAGTACGAGGTGTACATCAGGCCGACGACGCCCCAGTTCAGCCCCCGCCGGGCGCGGAAGCCTGGCGGGTGCACGGGGCGGGCATGGGGGCTGGGATCGGCCATGGGGCGTGGCTCCCGGGGAGTCGGTCAGCGGCGATCGCGATCACAGACCGCGCGAGCGAGGTCGCGCGCGAAAAAGGGGCCCCGGTAGATCAGGCCAGAGTACACCTGCACGAGCGAGGCACCCGCGTCGAGCTTCTCGCCCGCGCCCTCCCCGTCGCTGACCCCGCCCACGCCGATGATCGGCAGGCGCCCGCCCGTGGCCCGGGCGATGTAGGAGACAAACTCCGTCGACCGGCGCCGCAGCGGCGCCCCGCTCAGACCGCCGGCCTGCCCCGCGGAGGCGAAGGGCCCCGGCCGCGCCAGGGTCGTATTCGTCGCCACGATACCATCCAGCCCGTGATCCGCGATCACCTGCAGCACCGAGTCCACCTGCGGCCAGGTGAGGTCGGGTGCGATCTTCAGGAGGATCGGGACGCGGGCCTTCACATCGTTGAGCGTGCGCGCCCTGTTGGCCGCGGTGACGGCGCCCAGCAGCTCGCGCAGGCGGTCCTCGTCCTGCAGCCGGCGCAGGTCCGGGGTGTTCGGACTGGAGACGTTGAGCACCACGTAGTCGGCGTGGTCGGCGAGCAGCGCGAAGCTCTTCAGGTAGTCGGCCACCGCCTGCTCGAGCGGCACGACCTTGGTCTTGCCCAGGTTGATGCCCAGGGGAATCGGCCGGTGTCCACGCGCGGGCATCGAGGCGAGCCGCCGCGCCACCGCCGCCGCGCCCTCGTTGTTGAAGCCCATCCGGTTGATCACCGCCTCGTGTTCCGGGTAGCGGAACAGCCGGGGCTTAGGGTTGCCCGGCTGCGCCTCGCCCGTGATCGTGCCGATCTCGACGTGCCCGAACCCCAGCGCGGCCGCGCCCAGCCAGGCCGCGCCGTTCTTGTCGAAGCCGGCCGCCAGCCCGATGCGATTAGGAAACTCCAGCCCGAACAGCCTTACCGGCTGAAATCGCGCCGGCGGCAGCTGCGCCCAGCGCTCGAGCGCACGACGCGCCCAGCCGACCGATCCCAGGCGCGCGAGCGCGTGCACCGCACGCTCATGGGCCACCTCGGGATCCTGCCGGAAGAAATAGGGACGAAGGACCTTCTCGTACCACAAATCCATGCGCGGGACCGTGGCCGGAGCTCCCTCAAAAGGCAAGGCACACGGTCCACCGCCACGCGACCCGGCATCCTCCCTGCTGCTGCCCATCGCGGCGTTCCGTGCAATCCGCGGCATTCACCAAATCTAAGGATCTGCTCATAAACGCTTTGATGAATTCTCATCGCGCACCAGATTATGCTTGTGCTTTGCATCAAGCCCAGCACGCTGCGCCTCAAATTTCGGAGCCAAGGAGTCATTCGACGACCAAATTAAAACTACCGGTTTTCGTTGTTTGACTTCGCCTCGCCGACCCCTTTTTGCTCCCGAATTCCCAAGCGTTTCCGACAAGCCCTCTCTCGCTTCCGACAAGACTTCTCATGGCCAAAGCCTCAAAAATCCTCGAATGGTGCATCGTCCGTCTCGGTGAAGATCACAACTGGTGGGTCGACGAAGTCAGCGATCCCATCCGCTGGGACGTGGACGGGCTGAGCATTGTCGATCCGCGTCAGGTCGGTCATCTCATCGAGATGGTCGATCCGCTGCGCGATTACGGCTTTGACCAGGATATCTTCGAGTCGGCGTTCGTGCCCTTCCGCATCGAGAAGGACCTCGGCGAGGGCCGCGTGCGGCTCAAGCGCGTGAAGGACTCCCTGTTCGAATCAGACGAGCGCCTGTTTGCACTGGCCGACATCGTCGACGAGGAGAACGGACCCTTCGCCGACCTGCTCGACCACCTCACGCGCTGCCGCGTGAAGATGCTCAACGACCTGTTCGACTTCGAGGCCAAGCTCAGCATCGACGAGGTCGAGGACGAGATCCGCGAGGACCAGAACGCCAGTTTCATGGAGGGCAAGGCCGTGCATTGCTTCGAGGAGCTATGTGCGATCCTCGACTACATGCCCTCCGGCTACGAGTCCGACGACGACGAGGAGCGCGAGCCCAAGGAGATCGAGGACGAGGCGGACGATCTGCCCGACATCGATGAGAAGGAGGAGGAGGCCCTCAAGAACGACGCCTCGCTCAAGTGGGACGAGGAGGAGGAAGGCCAGGAGGGCGAAGAATTCGGTGAAAAGGGCCAGAAGGAGGGCGACGAAGACGGCGATCTCGACGAGGACGAAGAAGACGACGACGAGGAAGAGGACGATGAAGAAGACGAGGAGGAGGATGACGAGCGTCCCCGCCGGCGCCCCGCCGCCAAGCCCTCCCAGAAGCCCGGCGGCGGCAAGCCGCGCGGCAAGCGCTGAACCGGCGGGCCCCCGCCGCTCATCACCTTGAACCAAGCGGAGCTTCGGCTCCGCTTTTTGCTTTCCAGCGCCAGGCGCCGCCCCTCGGCGCTCCCTCGCCGCGAACACGTCACGCGCGAGCCGGACGGTCGCGGCGCCACGGCTGCGCGTCGAAAAATGCGACCCGGGGCCCCTCGCGAACCGCCTTCCGAACCAGCCGGCTTCGAACGCCGGCCCGGCCTGCCGTTATGGTATTCATTTTTCGAATATCCCGTATTCTGAATTATTATACGGACACGCGCAGGCTGTCTTCCGCAAGTCGTTGAAAAGCGCGCGCCCGACAACGCGCGCACACCGCGGTTCCCTCTGAAAAGTGAACTTTTTGGGTTGCTGTAACCTGTTTGGAACATACCCACCCATCCCCCCGATCTCACCGGGTCGGGTAGACTAAACACCAACCTAGAAAACCACCATGAAACTGATCACGAAGATTGCCAGTGTCTCCGCTGCACTCGTCATCGCAGCCGCTGCCCACGCGCAGACGACTGCCGCCGCCAAGGCGACCGAGGACTCCGGACTCATCGGCAAGCGTTATGTCAGCGCAACCATGTCGTACTCGGACGTGCACAGCTCCAGCTGGGGCCTGTTCGACTCGACGCTCACCTTCAACATGCCCGTCCTCTCGAACGTGGACGTCGGCGCCTCCTACGATTACTCCTGGCTCGAGGGCCACCGGAAGATCAACCAGCAGGTGCCGTCCGTCTACGCCACGGGTTACCTGACCGAGGGCGCGCTCAAGCCCTTCGCGACCGTCGAGCTCGGCTACGCCTGGGACCGCAATCCCGGCTTCCAGCGCGATGACCGCCTGGTGTACGCCACGGCTGCCGGCGTGCAGTGGTCCATCAACCCGTCCTTCGCCGTGACCGTCGCGGCCGGCCGCGCCGCCGACTTCAAGGCCGGGGACAACAGCGCCTACTCCGGCACGATCGGCTTCAATGTCGCCGTGACGAAGTCCGTCGACCTGCTGGTCCAGGGCACCTGGGGCGAGCACTCGACCGGTGGCGCCGGCCTCGGCGTCGCCTACCGCTTCTAAGGCAGACCTCGCGTCCGTCCTTGCGCCCGCGGCCCACCGGCCGCGGGCCTTTTTGTACCCGGATTTTGGCGACGCCTTGGGGAGGACCTTGGAAATGGAAGCGCCCGGGAAAACCGAACGCTGAAACGCAGAGCGCGGAATGCGTTTGGTGGATCGATGTGGAGTGCGGCGACCTGGCACCGTCATGACGGGCGGGCCTGACCGCCCGCGGGGCCGGGATGTTTCGGAGTCCGAAACATCCCGGCGCGAGTCGGGCCTCGCGTCCCATTACGGTGTCGGGCCACCGCACTCCACATCAGTCAGCGGCGGCCCGACCCTGCCGGCGCGCCTCGGCGCCCGCCTCGTAGCGGCCGATCCACTCGCGGTGCCAGGTCGCAAAGTCGCCCGCTTCGATGTGCGCCCGCGCCTGCGCCATCAGGTCGAGATAGAAGTGCAGGTTGTGGATCGTCAGGAGCGTGCCCGCGAGCATCTCCTCGGCCAGCACCAGGTGCCGCAGGTACGCCCGGCTGAAGCGCGCGGTGTAGTTGGCCAGCCCCTCGCAGATCGGGCGCGGGTCAGCCCGGTACCGTTCGTTGCGCAGGTTCATCGGCCCGTCCGGCGTGAACACCAGCCCGTTGCGCGCAACGCGGGTCGGGAGCACGCAGTCGAACATGTCCACGCCCAGCGCGACCATGCGCAGGATCTGCGGGGGCGTGCCCAGGCCCATCGTGTAGCGCGGTTTGTCCGCGGGCATCCACGGGGTCGTCGCCGCCACCTGCTTGAGCATCTCCGGCTCGGGCTCGCCCACGCTCACCCCGCCCACGGCATAGCCGGGCAGGTCCAGCGCGGCCAGTCCCTCAGCCGCCTCGCGCCGCAGGTCGTCAAAGGTAGAGCCCTGTACGATTCCAAACACGTGGTGGCCCGCATCCAGAAAACCGCTGCCCGCGGCGATGCGCCCGCACTCCGCCGCCCAGCGCAGGCTTCGCTCCACCGCCCGCGCACACTCGTCGCGGCTGCACGGCCAGGGAGGACACTCGTCGATCACCATCGCGATGTCCGACCCCAGATTCGCCTGGATCGCCATCACCTCGCGCGGTCCCAGGAACAACCGCGCCCCATCGATGTGCGACTGGAATGCCACACCGTCCTCCCGCACATCGCGCAGCTTCGCCAGGCTGAAGACCTGGAATCCACCACTGTCCGTGAGGATCGGCCCCTCCCAGCCCATGAACCGGTGCAAGCCGCCTAGGTCGCGGATCAACTCGCTGCCCGGACGCAGGTTTAAGTGATAGGTGTTGCCGAGGATGATCTGCGCTCCCAGCTCCCGGACCTGGGCCGGCGTCACCGCCTTCACCGTGCCCTGGGTGCCCACGGGCATGAAGATCGGGGTCTCCACCACGCCATGACGCGTCTGGAGGCGTCCGCGTCGGGCGGCGGTGGTCGCGTCGGTCTTCAGGAGTTCGAAGTGTCGGCTCATACGTGGCGTGTGGATTTTCCCTGGCGCGCGGACCGGCTCCGGGCCGTTGGGAGATCCACACCCTACTCCCATGCTTGACCGTTATGTCAACCCGCCGGTAAAAGGATCCCCCGTGCTGCTCGTCATCGATAACTTCGATTCCTTCACCTACAACCTGGTCCAGTACTTCGGGCAACTGGGGGTCGAGCAACGCATTTTCCGAAACAACGAGCTGAGCACCGACGAGGCGCTCCGGCTCAACCCCGACCGGGTCCTCATCTCGCCCGGACCCTGTTCGCCGGCCGAAGCCGGTGTTTCGCTCGACATGATCGGCGCGTTCGCGGGCCGCAAACCCATCTTCGGCGTCTGCCTCGGCCACCAGTCCATCGGCCACTACTTCGGCGGACGTGTCGTGCGCGCGGACCGGCTCATGCACGGGAAGACCTCGCCCATCCGCCACCGGAACACCGACCTGTTCGAAGGGCTCCCGCAGGGCTTCCAGGCCACCCGCTACCATTCGCTGCTCGTCGAACGCAGCAGCCTGCCCGCCTGCCTTGAGATCACCGCCGAGACCGACGAGGGCGAAATCATGGGCCTGCGCCACCGCGAACTGCCCATCTACGGCGTCCAATTTCACCCCGAATCCATCGCCACCGAGCACGGCATGCGGATTCTCCAGAACTTCCTGAAGCTCGGGCTCTCGTAGCCCCGCACCATGCGCTGCCCGAAATGCACGTCAATCGATGACAAGGTCGTCGACTCCCGAATCAGCAGGGAGGGCAACACCATCCGCCGCCGCCGTGAATGCTCCGAGTGCGGCTACCGGTTCACCACGATCGAGAACCTCCTCCGCGATGACATGATCGTCATCAAGCGCGACGGACGCCGCGAGCCGTTCGACCGCGACAAGCTCATGCGCTCAATCCGCAGCGCCTGCCACAAGCGTCCCGTCGACGCGGAGCAGCTCACCATGCTCGTCGACGATGTGCTCGACGTGCTCGAGGCCCACTTCGAGGGCGAAATTCCCTCCCGCGCCATCGGCGACGCCGTCATGGAACGCCTGCGCAAGATCGACCAGGTTGCCTACGTGCGTTTCGCCAGCGTGTACAAGGAGTTCCGCGACGTGACCGAGTTCGTCGACGAGATCAAGGGGATGAAGAACCTCTGATCGACCCGCCGCGAACCATGCCCACGCCAGGCACCGACGAGCTCAGGCGGCTCCACTTCATCAACGCCCTGTTTGCCCAGGTGACGGGGCACGACCTCTACCTGGCGGGGCAGATCCGCGACGCGATCGCGTTCAGCCTCTCCGAGCTCGAGGCGCAGATGCGCGAGCACCCCGAGTACGCGGCGCGCTATGACGAGGCATTCAATGCCGCAGCGGCGCGCCTGCTCGCCGAGTGCTTCAAGGCGATGCCCGCGCACGGCTTCTTCCACTGGGACGCCTCGCGCACCTCCACCTCGGCCACGCCGCTTTTCGCCCGCGCCGAGCTCATGGAGGGCATCAAGCGCCTCAGCCCTTACCGCGAGTCGACCCTGCTCATCACCAACCTGCGGCCCGCCCTGCTGCCGCCCGACCGCCGCGCGACGCCCCGCCGAGTGCGGGAGTACGAGGAGGCCCTCGCCTTCATCCGCGATCTCGCCGCCGCGCGGACGCCCAGCTTCCAAAGCCTGCAGCTGCTTTTCCTGTAGCCAAGGCCCCATTGCGGCATGGACGACTGGGCCGCCTTGGGCAAGTGTCGCCACACGATGAACGCGTTTCGTGGATACGCGGGCCCCCCTGCCCGGCGGCGGATCAATACCGCCGCCGCCCTCCTGCTCGCCGCGTTCGTCCTCGCGGGCCGGGCGCTCGCCCTCGTGCCCAACGAGCACTGCCTGGACTGCCACGGCACCATGACCGGCTTCGCGCCGGGCCACGATCCGCACGTCATCGGCTGTTACTCCTGCCACCTCGGCAACCCGGCCGCAACCGACGCGGCCGCGGCCCACAAGGGAATGACCCTCGTGCCCGGCAACCTCGACATCGTCAACCGGACCTGCGCGAACTCCGGCTGCCACGGCGGCTTCGACGACCGCCTGCGCGCCTCCCCCATGTCCGCGATGAGCGGGGTCATCGCCGTCGACAAGGTGGCTTTCGGCGAAAGCACGGACCTCGACGCCCTCCGGCGCGTGGAGGAGCTCGGGCACTCGCCCGCCGACACCCACCTGCGCCAGCTCTGCGCCTCCTGCCACCTGACCCGCAACAAGACCGAGCCGGGCCCAGTCACCGAAAGCTCCCGCGGCGGCGGTTGTTCCGCCTGCCACCTCGTGTACGACGCCGCGGCGCTCCGGGACCTGGCCGCCCGCGGACGCCGTCCCGCCCCGGGCCGGCAGGCCGAGCCTCCCCTCCACCACCCCGACATCTCGCATCACCTCGCCACGCTCGCCTGCTTCGGCTGCCACAGCCGCTCGGGCCGCATCTCCACCAATTACGAGGGCTGGAACGAGACCGAGCTCACCCCGGAACTCGCCGCCGCCCAGCCCGACGCCGCAACGCGGTATCGGATTCTCGAGGACGGACGCGTGATGGAGCACTGCGCCGCCGATGTCCATTTCAAGGCCGGCATGTCATGCACGGATTGCCACCTCGCCCGGGAGGTCATGGGCGACGGCCAGGCCCATGCGCACGGGGAGGACGCGGTCGTCATTGCCTGTCGCGACTGCCACCGGGTCTCCCCGCCGAAGACCGGCACCCTCGACGACCTCGACTCCGAAACGCAGGCCCTCGTGCGCATCGAGCACCTCGAGCCCTCCGGCGCGCGATTCGTGCAGACCGACTCGGGGAAGGGCTGGTACTCCAACCTCACGGTCGACCCGG
The DNA here is from genome assembly GCA_027310745.1 of Opitutaceae bacterium. Taxonomy (GTDB): domain Bacteria; phylum Verrucomicrobiota; class Verrucomicrobiia; order Opitutales; family Opitutaceae; genus MWDT01. The sequence goes on from DAIDAF010000016.1 coordinate 286,240, forward strand.
ACGGGAGCCTGCGCCTGGTCGCGCGCTCCACGGGCCGGGTGCTGCATCCGAAACCCGCGGCGGCCGTCTGCACGGGCATGAACGGCGACCACGCGCGGCTGGACTGCGCGGCCTGCCACACGGCCTGGGCACCGCAATGCATCCAGTGCCACACCCGCTTCGACCCCAAGGGCCGCGCCTGGGACCACCTCGACGAACGCCTCGTGAAGGGCGCCTGGATCGAGACCGGTGGCCCGGCCCTCGCGGAACCTCCAGTCCTCGGCGTCATCGGCGACGCCAAGCCGCCGGGCCGGATCGGAACCTTCGCGCCCGGCATGGTCATGACCCTCGACCAGGGCAGGGGCCGCAGCAACCTGGTCCGCCTGTATGCGCCGGTGTGGCCGCACACCACCACCACGCAGGCCCGCGACTGCCGCTCCTGTCACGACAACCCCGTTGCGCTGGGCTACGGACGGGGTCGCCTCGCCTATGAGCACACGGGCGCGGTCGGGCATTGGACCTTCACTCCCGAGCTTCCGATCGACCCACGCGACGGACTGCCGCAGGACGCCTGGATCGGATTCCTGCGCGAGCCGGAGGCGGCGCGGGCGACACGGCCCACGGCCCGGCCGTTCTCCCTGGCCGAGCAGCGGCGCATCCTGCTGGTGGGTGCCTGCCTCGAGTGCCACAAACCCGACGAGCCCGCGGTGGCGCGGGTGTTCGCGGATTTCGCCAGCTACCGCACGCGACTCTCGCCGCGCTGTGTGCTTCCCGACTGGATACCGCAGCAGCGGACCACGCCGCCTCCGGGCCGTCGCCCGGGCGGCGCCTGAAAGCCGTCGTCGTCAAGGGCCGCTGGTATTCAGACACCGGGTTGGGCCGGCACGTGAGGCGTCTCCCCGGTCCTGCCCACGCCGAGCCTGCGAAGAAGCATCTCCGCGGGACAGAAACCCGTGAACGCGGACTGGATCAGGTTCAGACCCACCAACACGGCAAGCAACAGCCACCACGGATTCACCACGTACGCCAGGAGGACGCTGAGGAGGACCATGGAGCCGGCAATGATGCGGATGTAGGATTCGATCTTCATGGATGCGAGCTGGACTAACGCTCAGCTGATTCTAGGCACCCCGGGGGGCCGATGGCAATCCGGGGGACAGGCCCGCGTCAGTCGCCCCGGAGGGCTTCCATGGGCGGCACACGCGCCGCGATCGCCGCGGGCCAGTAACACGCCGTGATCGCAACCAGAGCCAGCACGCCGGCCGTGGCCCCGAGGATCGGCGGATTGAGCGCACCGACCTCAAAGAGCACCTTGGTCATCGCGCGTCCCCCCAGCCAGGCGCCCACGCCTCCGATCACCATGCCGGCCGCCGCCAGCTTCACGCCCAGCCACAGGAACTGCGAGCGGATGGCCCCGGGTACCGCACCCAGCGCGAGGCGGATGCCGATCTCGCGCCGCCGCTGGGCGACCGAGTAGGCCAGCACGCCGTAGAGGCCGACCGTCGCCAGCGCCAGCGCCACACCCGCGAAGATGCACGCGAGCACGAAGGGCGCGCGCCGCATCTGCAGGCTGTCGTCGATGCGCGCATCCATCGTCTTCAGGTCCTCCACGGGAAGCTGCGGATCCACGCGCAACACCGCGGCGCGCAGCGCGGACGCGGCCGCCTGCGGCGCCTGCGCGGTGCGGAGCACCACCGCCACCTCGAGGCCGGCATAGTCGACGAACGGCACGTACACCGAACCCATGGCCTGCGTCTCGGCAAGGTCGTGCTGCTTGATCGTACCGACCACCCCCACGATCGTGAACGCCTTCTTGTTCTCGTCGGTCGGGGGCCCGTTGAAGAGCCGATGCCCCAGCGCACTGCCGTGCGGCCAGTAAAAGCGCGCCACCTTCTCGTCCACCACGCAGGCATGCGTCGCACGCGTCGAATCCTCGGTCGTGAGATAACGCCCCTCGATCAAAGGGATGTGCAGCGCCTGGAAGAAATCCCCCGCGACACCCGAGAAATAATGCGCGTGCAGCGTCTCGCCCGGCGCCATCGCGTGTCCCTCCACGAAAATCGCGTTCTGGCTGCCTCCGGGCGTGAAGGGCATCATCGTGGTGAATCCCGCGTAGGTGACGCCCGGAATCGTGTGCAGCTCCTGCTGGAGGCGCTGCACAAACGCAAGGCGCTGCTCGTCCTTCTTGTAATTGCCCCAGGGCAGCGGGACATCGCCGGTCAGCAGGTGGTCGGCCTCGAAGCCGGGGCGCACGGACGTGACCCGGCTGAAGCTCAGGCCAAGCATGCCCGCACCCGCGAGCAGCACGAACGCGAGCGAGAACTGCGCAATGATGAGCCCGTGGCGGAGCCGGTGCGTCGCACGCGTGGTGGTGCCGCCACGGCTCTCGACCGAAAGCGACGCGGCGAGATTTCCGCGGAGGCTGTGCCAGAGCACGGGCAGCGCCAGCAGGAGGCCGACCACCAGCGAGCCAGCCAGCGCGGCCAGGCAGACCGTCCGGTCAAGGCCGAAGGCCCCCGCGTGCGGCAACCGATCAAGTCCAAAGCCCTCGACGGAATGCAGCGCCGCCCAGCCCAGCGCGAGTCCCACCAGGCCGCCTGCCAGCGACAGCAGCAGCGTCTCGGTCAGCAGCTGGCGCGCGAGCGCCGGGCTGTCCGCTCCGAGCACGCGCCGGATCGACAGCTCCTTCGTGCGCCCGATCGCCCGCACCAGGAACAGATTCGCGAGATTGACCGTGCCGATCGCCAGCAGGCAGAGCACGCCAGCCTGAAGCAGCACGAGCACCGGCTTGGCCGTCTGGATCTGGTCGGCGTGAAGGTCCACGACGCGCGCGCTGAAGCCGGCATCCAACACGTATTTGGCGAACGGATCCTTTTCCTCGATGCGCGTGTTGAGCGCGTCCACCTGGGCCTGCGCCTGCGCGATCGAGAAACCCGGCCGCAACCGAGCGACCATCGCCATGTTGTTCGAATGGAGATTGTCCATTTTCTTCTCGTCGTCCGAGAAGCACAGCGGCAGCCAGACCTTCGCGTGCGAGTTGTCGAACTGGAAGCCCGGGGGCATCACGCCGATGATCGTGCAGACCTGGCCGCCGCCGAAATGCAGCGTCCTGCCGATCGCCTTCGGGTCGCCCGCGAATTTCTGGTGCCAGAAGCTGTCGCTCAGGACCACGACGTTGTTCTTGCCGTACACGCCCTCGCTCTCGTCGAAGGTCCGACCCAGCTGCGGCGCCACGCCCAGGACCTTGAAGAACGAGGGGGTCACATTCATCGACTCCACGCGGTCGGGCGAGCCTGCCTCACCCACCGTCTCGCCCCCGCTCCGGTAGGCCGCCGCCTCCGCAAAGGCATCCACGCCGTCGCGCCGCGCGAGATAATAGGGCACGGACACGCCCGCCTTCTCCACGCCCGCCTTCGGATAGGAGTTGTACACCGTGACGAGCTGGCTGGGCTGCGGATAGGGAAGCGGGCGGAGGATGACCGCATTGACGACCGCAAAGAGGGCCACGTTCGCGCCAAGACAGAGCGCAAAGGTGAACAGGGCCGCGGCGGTGAACCCGCGATCCCGGATCAAGCCCCGGATTGCAACCCTCAGATCGTGCTGGAACGACTCAAGCGTGGACATGCGAGGGATAACCCCCCGACACCGCGCAGAGTTTCAAAATTTCGCACGGGCGCGCCGCGTCACGGCAGGGGCTTCACCCGCACGCGCAGGTTGAGCCCCTCCACGGTCATCCAGTATCCGCCGAACGACGAGGCGACGATGCGCACGCGGGGGTTCATGACCGCCGGATTCCAGTACTCGTCGTCGGCGTTGGCGACCTGCCAGCGCTGGCCGTTCTGAAGGTGAAACACGGTGCGCCCGTCCCAGCCCGTGAACTTGCCGTCAATCCGGCTCTCGACCGCCGACTCGACCACCCGCGTGCCGGAACTGACGACCACGACCGCGCGGCGTCCGGCGGGCTCTGGAGAGACTGGCGCCCGGGCCGCGTCTCCGCCCGAAAGCCGGCGCTGAATGAGTCCGTCCAGGAAGGTCCGCTCGGCAGGGCTGAGCTTGTCCAGTCCGGCCCGGTGAAACTCGTCGGCGCTGAGCGACCGCGTGAAGCTTTCCGCGGCGATGGCCGGAGCCGCGGCGAAGGCGACGGCCGCGGCCAGGAACAGGAGGCGTCTCATGCGCGACGATCTAGCCGCCGACGCCCCGGGGAAGCAAGGAGGGAACCGACAAGAGATGCGTGGTAATTGCCCTCGACAGGCCCTGGGCCCGGGCTCAGGGAAAAAAGCATCATGCTCTCAGCCCTCGAATCCATGCACGCGCGGCGCTCCATCCGCGAGTTCGAGCCCGAACTCGTCCCGGCGGACACGATCCGTCAGGTTGTGGAGGCGGCAGGCCACGCGCCGAGCTCCAAGAACACGCAGCCCTGGCGGCTGTACCTGGTGCAGGGCACGGCCCTGGAGGCGCTCGTGGCCGACTACCTCGCCGCGTTCGACGCGGGCCGCGCGCCGAAGCCCGCCTACCGCTACTCGCCCGACCCGCTCCCGGACACTTGGATGGCCCGGGCGCGCGCCGTCGGGTATGGAATTTTCCAGCACAAGGGCATCGCCCGCGAGGACAAGGAGAAGCGCCGCCAGCACGACCGGGAGAACTTCCGGTTCTTCGGCGCGCCGCACGTCTTCTTCATCGGGACCCAGGAGTCCGCCTACTCGTACGGCACCTTCCTGGACTGCGGGTTTGTATTCGACAACCTGATGCTCGGGCTCGTCTCGCTGGGCCTCGGCTCCTGCCCGCAGTTCAGCGCGGTGGCCTACCCCGACCTGCTCAGGAAGCACATCCCGGGCAGCGAGGACACGCTGTTCATCGCGGGCCTGGCCTTCGGCCGGCCCAAGGCGGACAGCCACGTCAACGCCTTCCAGCCGCCCCGGCTTCCGGTCGAGGAGTGGTTCAAGGTCGTCGGCTGAGCCGGCGCGCGTCGCGGTCAGCGGGGATCGCCCACGATCACCCCGCGGCCGCCCGTGCCGAAATACACGCGGCCATACACGCGCGGATCGCCCGTCACGTGACTGATCCAGCCGTACTGGTGCCGGTCGTCGTTGATGCGCACCCAGGTCGCCCCCGCGTCGTCGGAGCGGAACAGCGCCTGCAGGCCGCCCACCTCGCCCGCGAGGTAGAGCGCGGGATGCGTGCGGCCCGGCGCAGCTCTGCCGAAGCCAAGCGAATACGCCTGCTCGACCGTCGCCAGATGCGTGAAATGCCGTCCGCCATCGTCCGAACGCCAAAGACCGCCTGCCCGGCTCGCCAGCCACAGCTCGCCCGCACGACCGGGCACCGCGTGGAGCACGCCTGGATACCCGGCAGGCCCGCCCGTCCACTGAGCCCCGTGCTCCACACGCGGCAACCCCTGAGAGCGCACGATGAACGTCAGCCCCGCATCCTCGCTCGCAAAAACACGACCCGAGGCGGGATCGAAGGCGTAGAGTCGCTTCGGGTCGACCTTGTCGGCAATCACGCGCACGCCCGCCGGAAGATCCCCGCACGTCTTCCAGGTGACGCCGAAGTCCGTCGTCCGCTGCGGCCGCATGGGAGGGGCCATCCACGGCGGCAGTCCCGTCCGGCCCGGAGGCGGCAGTCCCCTCGGCGTCCAGAAAATCACTCGTCCATCCGCAGTCACGTCGATCGTTCCCGCACCGGCCGAGCCGGCGGGCTCCGAGGCGAACGGCTTCCAGGTCGCTCCCCCATCGAATGACACCGCGGCGCGCACGCCGCTGTCGCGCTTCCACATCGTGCCGCAGCGCACGACCGTCAGGGGCTTCAGACCGGCAAACGCGATCGACTCGGTGTTCGCAAGCCGGGGCGGCGGGGCGAACTGCAGGCCCGCGCGGTCCAGGTCGTCGTGACGGAATCCGTCGATGTCGCCCAGCGCGCTGAGCAGGTGCGCGCCTTCCGGCGGGCTGATCAGCCCGAGCGGCACGGTCTCCTCCAGCCCCTTGTCGTCGAAAGACCACACGACCGGCCCGCCATGCCCGACCTTCGCGCCGAGGTTGTGCGTCGCAAGCACGCCGTAGCCCGTGGTGAACAGCGCGTGCGAGGAATCGAAGGGATCGATCTCCACGTCCGCCATCCAGTGAACCTTCATCCCGCGGGTCCAGGGAGCCCCGGAATAATTCCAGGCCGAGCCCGCCAGCACCGGCAGCCAGCTCCGACCACCGTCGCGCGTCTCGAAAATCTCGTCGTGGGGCTCGTAGCGGCAGAACGTCGACACGAGCAGGTGGCTCGGATCGGAACGGTCCACCGTCACCGCGCCGTAGCCGAACCCCGAGAGCTCGCCCCGGCCGGGCCGGACGGGCGTGATGTCGCGCCAGGCCCCGGTCGCCGTGTCGAGCGCCCAGACCGCGCCGTCGTGCATCGTGTTCGGACCCGGGTCGTCACCATAAGTCAGATACAGAATCCCGTTGCTCGACAGCGCCGCGCGCGTCGGCCGCAGGCCGACGGGCTGCCCCGGCACCGGAGCCCAGGTCTCCCCGCCGTTGGTCGACCGGAACAGGCAGGTCTCCCGCGTCGAGACTCCCGCATAGATCACCGGCGTCGCCGCGCCCGGGTGTCCGCTGCGCCCATCAAAGACCACCAGGTCGATGCCCAACGGCTGGGTCCAGGGTCCGAAGCTGATCGAGGCCGCGGGCGAGGTTGCCACCGCCGGAAATCCGCTCACCCGGCTCCACGTCGCGCCGTGATCCGCACTGCGCCAGAGGCCGGCCGTTCGCGAACCGAAAAGCAGGATCGAGCCCTGGTTTGGATCCACCGCCAGGCGCTCGCCGTTGCCACGGCCCGCCTCGTTGCCCCCCATCTTGAACGGCATGTTCACGCGCCGGAATGTCCGGCCTTCGTCCGACGAACACAGGATCGCGCCGTCGCCCGCCCTGGGATTCGTGTACGTCCCCGCCGCGAGATAGACGCGTCGCGGATCCGACGGATCCACCGCGAGGCTCTCGATGCCCATGAGGTTCACATCCGCCATCCCGATCCAGTCCGTGAGCGGCACCCAGCGGTGCAGACCGGCATCCCAGCGGTACGCGCCGCCCACGTCGGTACGCACGTACACCAGGCCAGGCTGCTTGGGATGAAACACGATGCCGGTCACGAACCCGCCGCCTCCGATGCGCACGTTGCGCCAGGCGTAGGGAACCGATGCGATTGAGTCGGCGCGGGCGGCGGCGCAGGCCGCGCTCACCGCGAACAGCAGGAAGGCAAGGAGACGCTTCATGGCGGGGTGCCGGTACCGAAGCGGTGGTTTATCGTGAAATCAAGCGAGAGCTTACCCTCCCGGGAGGCTCCGACGGCCGCCCCGGGCCGTTTTACGGCCTCGTCCCCAGCATCTTGAACCCGGCGCGCGGGCCCGCGCGCCGCCGCACGCGAATCCATTCAATCATGAGAGGCTGCGCCACCCACGCCGGTGTGTAGTCGTATTTTGAGCACAACACCCCGGCCGTTTTGAATTGAACCCCCGACCGCGGGCCACAGGCTGAAGGCCCCCTGAGACTGGCTCCGTGAACCCCCGGTGCGCCTCGGCGTTTCGCTCCCTACGAGACCCGGACGACCGCCCCCCCCGCCCCATGATCAAGCGACTCACTCAACTCCCGCTGCGCACGCAGCTGGCGATCCTCACCATCCCGTCCTTCGTCGTCATCGTCGCGCTCGCCTCCGTGTTCATCGCCCGGACCTACCGCGACTACAGGCAGCTCTCGCGGGTGCGCGACCTCGTGACGCTGGCCAACAAGTTCTCCGCCATCGGAGGAAGCCTCGAGCAGGAGACCAACGCCGGCATGTGGGACGTGCTCTTCACCCACGTGAACCACACCGAGGCCAAACTTCCCGACTCGCTCAAGCTGTACACCACCGCCGCCGCACGGACCGATGCGATGCTCGACGAGGCCCGCGCCCAGTGGGCTCGAGTCGACAAGGTCGGACTCGACCCCGTCACCCGCGCCAAGATCGAGGACGCCTTCGCGCAGGCCACCCAGCTGAAATTGTGGCGCGCCGCCGTGACCTCCGTGGGCAAGGACCTCGATCCGTCCATCACCGACGACCCCTACTACCAGGCGCAGCTGGCGCGCTACAAGCCCGCCCTCCCCGACCGCTACCTTGAGCAGACCCTCTGGGACTACATCAAGGAGAAGGCTTACACGGGCCTGGTGGAGTCGTTCAACTCCACGCTTATGGTCACCGCCCGCGCGACCGACGACGCGGAACTCGCGCGCAGCATCATCCTGCAGGCTGAGCTGCTCACCTTCCAGGCGACCTCCGAACGCGAGTGCACGCTCACCTACTACTACATCAAGCCCGGCGCCTGCCCCAACGGCCTCCAGGGCGACGAGCTCGCCTGGCTGCGGTCGCTGTGGGACCGCGAGCAGCAGGCTTACGACAATGCCTGGGCGCTCGCGACCGACGACGAACGCGCGATCATGAAGCGGGACCTCTCCATCGAGTCCTTCCCGCTCAGCGAACACGCCCGCGACTGGCTCAGGGCCAACTGGCGAAACAACGATATCCACAAGCTCTATACGCCCGAGCTCAGCCGCGAACTCGACACCACCCGCATCGCCCGCACCCAGCAGGCCATCGACGCCCTGCGCGCGCGCCTGGCCGGAATCACCGCGGCACGCATCGCCCAGCGCCACGGCAGCCTCGTCACGCTGATCTCCGTGGTCGTCGGCTTCGGCGCGCTCTTCGCCGCCGTCTGCGTGCTGTTCTACTTCAACATCACCCGCACGCTGCGCAGCGGCATCGAAACCCTCGAGCAGGGCGTGAACAACATCATCGGCGCCTCGCGCAACCTCGCCGAGACCAGCTCCCAGCTCTCCACCCTCGCCTCCGAACAGGCCGCCGGCATCGAGCAGATGTCCGCCACCGTCAAGGAAATCACCGCGATGTCGAAGTCCAGGAACGAATACCTCGACAGCATCCTCCAGCAGGAGAAATCCAACCAAAGCCACGCCGAGCAGTCGGTCTCCGTCATGACCCAGATGAGCGGCGCCATCGCCGAGATCGCCCAGGCCAACGTCGAGACCCAGAAGGTCATCAACTCCATCCAGGACCTCGCCATGCAGACCAACCTGCTCGCCCTCAACGCGGCCATCGAGGCCGCGCGCGCGGGCGAGGCCGGCGCCGGCTTCGCCGTGGTGGCCTCGGAGGTCAAGACCCTCGCCGAGGGCTCCGCCCGCACCGCCAAGGGCAATGAGGAGTTCATCACCCGTAGCCAGCACGCGATCACGAATGGCACGCGACTCTCCGACAAGACCTCGGCCTCGCTCAAGGCGATGGAACAGGGCTCGCGGCGCTCCTCCCAGATGGTTGCCGAGATCCTCCAGCGCGACGAGGAACAGCGCCGGGGCCTCGAGCAGATATCGTCCGCCACCCACTCGATTGAATCCAAGATCACGGAGCTCGCCGCAAGCGCCGAGGAACTCGCCAGCGCCGGGCAGCAGCTCTCCGGCAACACCACCGAGCTCGACAGCCTGGTCGACCGGCTCTCGCTGCTGCTGCGCGGCAAACACCGCCAGTCCGGCGGCGGAGCCCTCTCCGCCGAGCGCGGCGACTGAGGCCGGCTCAGCGCGCCAGCGCGTACACCTGGCGCCCCGCCAGCAGGAAGGCGCCCACCCCGTACGGCATGGTCGAGTCGGGATCAAACGGCGTGGGCGAACCCGCCACCGTCTGCACCCGCGTGAGTTTTCCATCCGGTTTCACGCAGGCCTCAAGCGCCTGCCACGCGCGTTCGACGGCGGGCAGCGTCACCCCGCGGTCCAGCAGTCCGTGGTTCACGCCCCAGGCGAGGGCGTAACAGTAAAATCCCGTGCCGCTGCTCTCCTTCTCGGTGTAGTCGCGGGGATCGAGCAGGCTCGTCCGCCACATGCCGTCGGGCTGCTGCGCCGCCAGCACCGCCGCCGCCATCTCGCGAAACTGCCGCTCGAAGCCCGGCCTCGCCGGATCGTCCGCTGGGAGCGCCTCGAGCACCCGCGTGATGCCCGCGATCACCCAGCCGTTCCCGCGCGACCAGAAGACCTTCGCTCCATTCGGCTCGCGGCGGTCGAAAAACCGGCTGTCGCGGTAATAGAGGTGCGCCTCCCGGTCGTAGAGATAATCGGTCGTCACCTTCCACTCCGACTCCATGAACAGGCGGTAGCGTGGATCCCCCGTCACCTCCGACATGCGCGTCCACACCGGCGGCGCCATGAACAGCGCGTCGCACCACGACCAGCGCTGCGACCACAGGTCGAGATGGTGCTCCGCATACGCGAGCGAGCCGGACTTCGGGTGCGCGAGGATAAAGTCCAGACGCGCGCGAAGCGGCGCGATCATGCGCGGGTCGTGGTATCGCGAATACAGTCCCAGGTAGGCCTGACCCACGCAGAGGTCGTCCGCATGGTAGGTCCGCGGCCCCGGCTCCCAGCCCGTCCGCTCCGCGATCCCGCGAAGCGCCTCCCGGTATCGGGGGCTTGGCGACACCTGGTCGACTGCCAGGAGGCCCGTGTAGAAGGCGGCGTTGATCCAGTCGGTCGCGGGCGCCTTCGTGTAGGGATGGGCGAGCTGCCAGTCGGCTACGCGTTCCATCGTCGCGAGCACCTCGGCCCGGGGGGGCAGCGCAGGCGCGGCGCGCAGGAGGGGCAGGACGCACAGGAGCAGGGTGGCGAGGCTGATTCGCTTCATGGCGGGGGAGGGGGTTGCGACGGCGGCGCTGCGAGCCGCCCGGTGAACCCTTCATGCGATCGGCCCGGCGGCCGGGCAAGCGCGAAGGTCGCCCGCGCTCAGGATTCCTCCTGCGCTTCGATGATTCGTGGGGGCTCCTCCGCTCGACCCTCCCCTGCGCGGACCCCACCCTTTCCCCGGTTTCCACGTCATCATGTCCCTGCGCCTTCGCTCCACCCTGCTCCTCGGCACCATCCTGCTCGCCCCCGCGCTCGTCCGCGGCGCAGCCGGCGCCCCGGCCGTCCCGCCGCCTGTCCCCTACCGCACTCCGGCCACCACGGGCACGATTCTCCGGTACCCGGACTTTCCATCCTCGAAGGTCGCCCCACGCGACGTCTTCGTGTGGCTCCCGCCCTCGTACGCGAGCCACCCCGACCGGCGCTACCCAGTGCTCTACATGCAGGACGGGCAGTGCCTGTTCGATCCCACCGCGTCGCTCTCCCACGCTGAATGGGGTATCGACGAGGCGATGACCCGGCTCATCGCGGAGGGCCGCGTGCGCGAGGCGATCGTCGTCGGCATCGCAAACACGCGCCTGCGGGCAGAGGAATACATTCCCCGCAAGGCTCTCGACCTCGTGCTGGGCACCAACAACGCCGGCGAGCAGGAGCTGCGCCGCGAGGCGCGGATGCTCGGCTTTGACGCCAACCCCTTCCACCCGCTCTCCGACGCGTACCTCGCCTTCGTCGTGCACGAACTGAAGCCCTTCATCGACCACGCCTACCGGACCCTGCCCGACCGCGCCGACACGATGGTCGCCGGCTCCTCGCTCGGCGGGCTCATCTCGTTGTACGCAATCTGCGAATACCCGGACGTGTTCGGGAGCGCGGCCTGCATCTCGACGCACTGGCCGGTCGGGGACGGCATGACGGTGAAGTACCTCCGCCGTCACGGCCCTCCCGACCCGCGCACCCACCGGCTCTACTTCGACTACGGAACCCGTACCCTCGACCGCGGCTACGAGCCGTATCAGAAGCAGGTCGACGCAATCATGCGCTCGGCCGGCTACGTCGAGGGCCGCAACTGGGTCACCCGCAAGTTTCCGGGCGCCCGTCTACCTGGAGTTTCTCCTCGGCACCGCGCACCGCTGAGTGGCGCTCCGCGTCGCCTTGACGCCGCCGAATGCGGCGAAGCAGGCGTTCTTGTGCAGCACGTCCACGCGCGCAAATCCGGCCTCGCGCAGCAGGTCCAGCTGGAAGGTCAACGGCGCCGGCGTGTCCTCGCGCTCGATCGCGGCAAGCACGCGGTCGCGATATTCCGCGCCCCCCAGGGCCTCCAGGCAGGCCCGGTAGCGGGCCCACATCAACCGGCCAACGCCGCGGTCCTCGTGCGCCACCAGGTCGAAGATCCAGAATCCCCCGCCGGGCTTAAGCCAGCGGTGCACGCTAGCGAACAACCGGCGCCACTCCCGCGGCGTGCGCAGGTGGTGCAAGACCGCCGCCGCGAGCACGACGTCGAAGCGGGCATCCGCAAACTCCAACCTCCGCACATCCCCCTGGCGCACCTCCTCGACCGAGGCCCCCAGCCGCTTGCCCGCCCGATCCAGCATCGGCCGGCTCAGGTCCACCAGCGTGAACCGGGCCTGCGGCCTCAGCTCCCGGAGCTTCAAGGAGAAATTGCCCGCGCCGCAACCCACGTCGAGGACGCGGGGCGCCCGAGGCGTCGAGGCGACCGCCGCCTCCGCAACCAGGCCCAGGCACAGCGTGGCATCCATCGTCGCCACCTGCCCCGTCTCGAGCCTCGAGAAACGTTCCACATCCCGGTCGAAACGGGACCGGATTTCAGCGACGGAGGATTTTCTGGCTGTCTTCATGGGCCGAGCATACCAGCGTGACGCCGATGCCGGAATGACTTCCTTTTCCCTGGGTGATGCCTTTCCAGCATCAGGCTCAGGACCGCTCCGCGATTCCGGGATTGACCCGCCGGGCGCGGCTGGCGCGATGGGGCGCCGCGCCTTTCCTGCGATGCCCTTCCCCGATTCCAATCCACCGCGCCCCCTTCCCGAAGTCGTGCTGCGGGACTGGGCCGAGGCCGACTTCGCCCCGTTCGCGGAGATGAATTCGGATCCGGAGGTGATGCGCTATTTTCCCAGGACGCTGACGGAAGCCGAGTCCAGGGCCTCTTTCGATCGTCTGCGCGCCGCGATCTCCCAGCGGGGCTGGGGCCTGTGGGCGGTGGAGTTCGAGGGGTGCTTCGCCGGCCTGACCGGCCTGTGGGAGCCCTCGTTCAGCGCCCCTTTCATGCCCTGCGTCGAAATCGGCTGGCGCCTGCGCCGTAAGTTCTGGGGTCGCGGCGTGGCTTTCGCCGCGGCGAGGAAGTCCGTGGCCTACGCACGGGACCGGCTGCGGCTCCCGGAACTGGTCTCGTTCACCTCGATCCACAACCTGCCCTCGCGCGCCCTGATGGAGCGCCTCGGGTTCACTCGGGACCGCGAGGGCGACTTCGACCATCCCGCGATCGACCCTGGGAGCCCGCTCCGGCACCACGTCCTGTACCGGCTCCCCCTGCGCGCAGGCGACTAGGCGGAGGCGACGCCCGCCTCGCGGCGGACCAGCGGCGCCACCCGCGTGCCAAGCAGCTCGATCGCCCGCAGGATCTGGCGGTGCGTGAGCAGGCGGTTGTCGAGCAGGACCGTGAACCGCGACAGCCCGCCGAGCGCGGCGTGCTCGGCGAGGATCTTTTCCGCGACCGACTCGGGATCGCCGACCACCATCGCGCCCGACGGCCCGCAGGCCGCGTCGAACTGGGCGCGCGTCGTGGGCGGCCAGCCACGCTCCCGCCCAAGCCGCGAGAAAAGATCCTCGAAGGCCGGCCAGAACTGCTCCCGCGCCGCCTCCCGCGTGTCCGCGACGAACCCGATCGAGTGCACGCCGACGCGCAGCCGTCCCGGCTCGTGCCCCGCCGTCCGCCCGGTCTCCCGATAGAGGTCCACCAGCCCCCGGAATTTCGCCGGCTGCCCGCCGATGATCGCAACCATCAGCGGCAGGCCCAGGCCTCCCGCGCGGACGAACGACTGGGGCGTGCCGCCCACCCCGATCCACACCGGAAGGGGATCCTGCACCGGCCGCGGATACACGCCCCGCTCGTCGATCGGCGCCCGGTGCCGGCCCGACCACGTCACCTTCGGCGCGGCCCGCACCTTCAGCAGAAGCTCCAGCTTCTCGGTGAACAGCGAGTCGTAGTCGTCCAGGTCGAATCCAAAGAGCGGATACGATTCGATGAACGACCCACGGCCCACCGTGATCTCCGCCCGCCCACCCGACACCAGGTCGAGCAGCGCAAACTGCTGGAAGACGCGCACCGGATCGTCGGAGCTGAGCACCGTCACCGCGCTCGTCAGCCGGATCCTCCGGGTCCGCGCCGCGATCGCGGCCAGCAGCACCGCCGGCGACGACGAGAGGTAGTCCGGCCGGTGATGCTCGCCCACCCCGAAGACGTCGAGCCCGACCTGGTCGGCCAGCGCCGCCTGCTCGAGCAGCTCGCGCACCCGCCCCGCGTCGCCCGCACGCCCCGCGCCCTCCGGATCCAGCCCCGTCGCCACAAAACTGTCCACTCCAAGCTCCATGCGCCGATCCCGACAGCTCACTCCGCGGGGCTCACGCCAAATCGGCGCCGGTGCCGACGGTATCGGACGGTCCGACGCTGCGCACGCCGTTGAACAGGTCGGCGGGCTTGCACGGCGCCGCCCGCCGGGGAAAGTGTGGCCTCCCCATGAACCCCTTGCTCCTGAAACTCCGCCACCCGCTCCGACTCGGCCTCGCCCTGGCCGGAGCCCTCGCCGTCCTCCACGCCGCCCCCGCCACCCAAAACTTTGACGTCCGCTCCTTCGGCGCAAAGGGCGACGGCCACACGCTCGACACCGCCGCCATCAACCAGGCCATCGACGCCGCGGCCGCCGCAGGCGGAGGCACCGTCGTCTTCCCCGCGGGCACCTACGCCAGCTACTCCATCCACCTGCGCAGCAACGTCGGGCTCTACCTCGACCACGGCGCCCGCATCCTCGCCGCCGACCCACCCCCCGTCGGCGCCCCCGGCGGCTACGACGCCCCCGAGCCCAACCCCTCCAACGAGTACCAGGATTTCGGACACACCCACTGGCACAACAGCCTCATCTGGGGCGAAAACGTCCACGACGTCTCAATCACCGGACCCGGCATGATCGACGGCGAGGGACTCAGCCGCGGCTTCGGACGCAAGGACGTCCCACCCGGCCTCCACCACGCCTGGCCCAAACGCACCGACGTCACCCCCGGCGTCACCGGACCCTTCCATCCCGGCCCCTTCGGCTGGCCCAGCGCCCACGACGCCCTCCCCGCCGGCGTCGGAAACAAGTCCATAGCCCTGAAAGACTGCCGCAACGTCATCCTCCGCGACTTCACCATCCTGCACGGCGGCCACTTCGGCATCCTCGCAACCGCCGCTGACAACCTCACCATCGACAACCTCAAGATCGACACCAACCGCGATGGCATGGACATCGACTGCTGCAAGAACGTCCGGGTCTCGAACTGCTTCGTAAACTCGCCCTACGACGACGGCATCTGCCTGAAGAGCAGCTACGGCCTCGGCACCAAGCGCGCCACCGAGAACGTCACGATCACCAACTGCCAGGTCAGCGGTTTCGTCGAGGGCACCCTGCTCGACGGCACTTACAAGACCGAGCAGAACCACCGGCCCACCGGCCGCATCAAGCTCGGCACCGAGGCCAACGGCGGCTTCAGGAACATCGCCATCTCCAACTGCGTCTTCGACCACTGCTGCGGCCTCGCCCTGGAGGAGGTAGACGGCGGACGCATGGAAAACGTCGTCGTCTCCAATCTTTCGATGCGCGACATCGTGAACGCGCCCATCTACATCACGCTCGGCGCCCGCCTGCGCGGACCCGACCACCCGGCCGTGGGCACCGCCCGCGGCATCAAGATCAGCTCCGTCGTCGCAACCGACGTGCACTCTCCCCAGGGCGTGATCATCGACGGCGTCCCGGGGCACCCGGTCGAAGACCTGTCGCTCAGCAACATCCTCATCCGCTACGCTGGCCAGGTCGCGACCAGGCCCGCGTCGTATGAGGTCCCCTCCTACGTGAAGGCCTACCCCGAACCCAGCGTTTACAAAACGCTCCCCGCCTACGGGCTCTTCGCCCGCAACGTGCACCGGCTGACCCTGCGCGACGTGACCTTCCAGCTCGACTCTCCCGATGCGCGCCCGGCCCTCCTGCTCAACCACATCGATGATGCGGAGCTCGTGCGCGTGCGCGCGGACCACGCCGCCGGCACGCCCGCACTCGTGCAGCAGGATGTCACCGGCCTCGTGACCCGCGACTGCCGCGATCTCACGGCGTCCCCATAATCTGGCGACAACCGCCCCGGGCGGGGCGCGCAGCGCTCTGCCCGGCAGCGATTTGCAGTCTCGCCCTGGCGCGACGGGGGAAAATCCCCCAGAGGGCACGTGCGTATAAGCACGCATCCAGGAGCGGTTTCCGCAGCTTGATCAACGGCGGGCAATCCTGTGGTGTGCCAGCACCCCCGTTCCACATGCGAAGTCCACTGCACGCCGCTTCGCGTCAGGTTCAAACCCGCCGCGTCCTCAAGGTCCTGCTGTCGCTGACCGTCCTGTTCATCGCAACCGTCGTCCGGGCGCAGGACCCGACGGCGGCCCTGTTCACCCACATCGCCGACTTTTGGATGCAGTCCGGGCAGCGCCAGCAGATCCCGCACCCCGCCGACTTCAAGGTGTTGGTGAGCTACAGCGATCCGGAATGGCATATCCTCTGGGGTTTCGAAAACGGCATCGGCGTATTCCTTCCGCTTCAGGATAAGCCCCTGAACGTCGTTCCAGGCCAGCTCGTCCGACTTCAGGGTCTGATCTCCACCGACGGCATGGACGTGAAGCAGGCCACGGTGCTCGGCACGCCCGGACTCCCCAAACCGGTGGACATCACCCACAGCCTCATGGCGTGGAACGCGAACAACCTGAAGGAAATCACCGTCGAGGCCTATGTCGACCGGCAGGAAATCAACGACACCCGGCACACCCTGCTCAGCGGCATCGTCGATGGGCACCGGGTGGCAATCCGAGTCCTGGATACGACCCAATCCTCACCACCCTCCCTGGAGGGCTCGTTCATCAGGGCCCAGGGACTCTACGTCTGGACCACCGACGCGACCGGCCAGCTGCACCATCTGGAGATCTTTGTCACGGGCTTCGGCAATATCCACGTGGTTCGCTGGCTCTCTTCCGATCCACGTTTCGACACACCCGTTGCGTCGGTCGATTCGCTCAACACCAAGCCCGAAGGAACCCAGGTGCACGTCACCGGCCGGGTCGTCACCGACGCCCCCGGCGAAAACGTGATCATCCGCGACGGCACGGGCCAGCTCGAGGTCGAGTCTGCACAGACCTCACCCCTGGCTCCGGGCGCTGAAATCGAAGCCATCGGAACCGTCCGTGGTCGCGGGCCGACGCTTCGCCTTGAAAACGCTTTCTTCCGCAACGCCGGCAAGGCCGCTCACTCCGCCCTTTCCGCCCAGGCGCGGAGCCTGCGCCTTCGGATCGCCGACGACGTCAACGAACTGAGCCTCGCCGACGCCGCCAAGGGTTACATCGTCCAGCTCACCGCGGTAGTCACCTGGTCCAGTCCGCACGCGCGGTTCTTCTTCGCCCAGGACGCCAGCGGCGGCATTCGCGTCGACCTCGGCGCCGAAGGTCTGCTGCCTCCCGAGGCGGGTCGTCTCGTCGCCATCGACGGCACCACCGTCGCCGGCCGGCTCACCCCCCGGATCCGCGCCACCAGCCTGCGCAGCCTCTCCGACCTGAACCTCCCGCCCGCCACCCGCCTGACGCTGGACCAGGCGCTCACCGGCTACGAGGAGGACAGCCTCGTCGAAATCGAGGGTTACCTTCGGGCCGTGGAGCCTGGCGGCACCGATGTGACTGCGGACCTCTCAACCCCCGCGGGCAATTTCACCGCCCACCTGCGGGCCGGCACCGACCTCAGCCGAGCCCTGCGCTCCGTCGTGCTGGTGCGCGGCGTCTGCACCCGCGTGGCCGACCGCCGCGGCCGCCCCTCTGGCGTCGTGCTCTGGGTCAACTCCGCCGAGGACATCACCGTGGAATCCGCGTATCCGTCCAATCCCGACGCGGTGCCCCGCCACACGATCGCCGAGCTGAATCGCTTCTCCGGCCGCGCGCGCACCCGCTGGGTCCGCACCGACGGCGTCGTCACCCTGCAGGAGCCCGGCCGCTACCTCTACCTCCAGGACGGCAACGAGAGCCTGAAGGCGCTCGACCGCGCCACGGCGCCGCTCGCTCCGGGCTCCCGGGTCGAACTCATGGGCCTCCAGGGCCAGGAAGGCGGACGCTTCGTGCTTCGCGAGGCCACCGTGCTCAGGGACCAGCCCGGCTCCGACCTCCCTGCGACCCCGATCGAACCGGCCGCCAAACCCGCCGACTCGCTCGACGGCCGTCTCGTCCGGATCCAGGGCACGCTCGTCGACGAATCCCCGCGGCAGGGCCATCTGGTGTACGTCCTGCAGAGCGGTTCCAACTTCGTCGAGTGCCACCTGCCCCTCTCCGCCGCGCCCGGCGACACGCCCCGACCCGCCCTCCGCTCGGTGGTCGCAGCCACCGGCGTGTATCGGCTCCAGTATGACGAATACCAGCGCCCGTCGGGCTTCGACGTGAGCCTGCGCTCCCCGTCCGACCTCCAGGTGCTCCGCGCCCCGCCCTGGCTCACGCCCGAACGTGCGGTGGGCGTGACCTCCGCGCTGCTGCTCGCCCTGGCGCTGGGCCTGCTCTGGGTGACCGTCCTCCGTCGCAAGGTTGCCGCCCAGACCACGGTCATCCGCGCCCAACTCGAGAAGGAGGGCCGGCTCATGGCCGAGATCGAGCGCTCCTCCCGGCTCGAGTCGCTCGGCATGCTCGCAGGCGGCATCGCCCACGATTTCAACAACCTGCTCACGATCATCATCGGCAACCTCACGCTCACGCGCATGGAGGACGGCGTGGTCGAAAAGGCGGGCCCCTTCCTCGACGAGGCCAACAAGGGCGCCCAGCGCGCGCGCCTGCTCGCACAGAAGCTCCTGACCTTCGCCCGCGGCGGGAGCCCGATCCGACGCGCGGAAGACCTTTCCGACGTCGTGCGCGAGGCCGCGGCGGCCGCCACGGGCGAATCCGCGACAATCAAGCTCTCGTACGATTTCGACGAGGAACTCTGGAAGGCCTTCGTCGACCGGGCCCAGACGGTGCAGGCCCTGCACAACATCGCCAGCTACGCGCTCGGCTCCCTGCCTCCGGGCGGCACGCTCGCGTTTCGCGCCTGGAACGCCTCGCTCGCGGAGAACGAGGTCGGCACCCTGAAGGCCGGCGCCTACGTCCATCTCGTCGTCGAGGATTCCGGCGCGGGCCTCGACCCCAATGAGCTCCGCCACCTGTTCGATCCCTATTCGGGCCTCGACGCCGGCCGCCAGGGTCTCGATCTCGCCGTCGTGCGGTCCATCGTCAAGCGCCACGAGGGGCACATCGAGGTCGAGTCCACCAAGGGCGCCGGCACGCGCTTCCACCTGTGGCTCCCCGCGCGCACGGATTCCACGGAGCCCGCCGCCAGCGCTGCCCCCTGCGAGCCTCCGCGCCCCGCCGCTCCCAAGGCCGTCCGAGGCCGTGTTCTGTTCATGGACGACGAGGAGTCGATTCGCAAACTCGCCGCCGCCACGCTCACCCGCCTGGGTTGCGAGTTCCACGTCGCATCCGACGGCGCCGAGGCCATCGAGGCCTATCAGGCAGCCCGCGCCAAGGGCGCCCCGTTCGACCTCGTCGTGCTCGACCTCACCGTGCCGGGCGGCATGGGCGGCCGCGAGACCATCCGCCATCTCCTCGAGCTCGACCCCCACGTCAACGCGATCGTGAGCTCCGGCTACTCGAGCGACCCCGTGCTTTCCGACTACAAGCTCCACGGCTTCGCCGCCTTCGTGCGCAAGCCCTATTCCGTCGACGAACTCGAGGCCTGCCTCCGCCGCGCCCTGCGCGACCGCCAGCCCGCCTGAGGTCGGTCTCCGGCTGAACTCGAAAAGGCGGCAGCTGGGCGCGCCTCGCCCGGCGCCGACACCGCTGGCGCGTTTGGGTGAATTCTGTGGCGAATCCTTCCGGCGGTTTGCCTGCGGCTTCGCCGTACCCCCTCCGAGACCCGCCACTCAAACGATAGCCTGCACGGGCCGTCGCGGCCCCACACTTGGCGTGTCAAGCAGCGCTCCTCTCCTGTCATGACCCTCCGTCCCTTCGCACAAGCCCTGGCGGGCGTCCTCGCGCTCGCCGCCCTTTCCGCTCCGCTCGCACGCGCCGCCACCACCCAGGCCACCGTGGCCGCGCCCGACGGCGCCCGGCTCCGCATCGAGGCCGTCGGAAACCACATCGTCCGTCTCTGGCTCAAGCCCACAGGCTCGTTTGTCCGCAAGCCCTCCCTCGCCCTCGAGAACGCACCCGACACCCGCGTCCCCCTGCGCGTGACCCAATCCGACGCCTCCGAACAGGTCGAGACCACCGCCGTATCCGTGAACGTGCGACGCGCGGACCTCGGCCTCGACGTCGCCGCCCGACCCGACGGCGTCACCATGCTTTCCGGTCTCAGGATCAACCCGGGTCCCAACGGTTCCTGGACCCTCACCTGCCCGCTCGCCCCGTCCGAGCACCTGTATGGTCTCGGCGAGGACAACATGAACCACGGCCAGCTCGACCGCCGCGGCACCATCCGCGACCTCTGGGCCGGCCAGCAGATCAAGTCCGGCAACGTCACTGCCGATTACCCGATCCCCTTCCTCATCAGCACCGGTCGCGACGGCCACGCCTACGGCCTGTTCTTCGACAACGTCCACCGACTCCACTTCGACCTCGGCAAGACCAATCCCAATCAGCTCACGCTCACCTCGCCCGGCGGCGAGATCGACCTGTACGTCATCGACGGCCCCCGCATCTCCGACATCATCGAGCGCTACACGCGCCTCACCGGCCGGCCCTCCCTGCCTCCCCTCTGGGCCCTCGGCTACTGGCAGAGCAAGTGCGTGTACTACGACTGGAAGTCCCTCGACGAGGTGTACCAGCAGCTCACCCGGCGCGGCTACCCGGTCGACGTCATGGTCATCGACTCCGGCTGGTCCCAGTACCGCAACAACTACGTCTGGCCTAAGCGCTGGTACGAGGAGGGACGCACGCCCGAGCAGTGGATCGAGCACTACCGCAAACTCGGTGTGCACATCGTGATTTCCCAGGCCGGACCCATGGTCGAAAAGGAGTCGCCCACCTTCGCCACCGGCTGGAAGGCGGGCGTGTTCGCCACCGACGGCAAAGGCCACCCCGTGCAGTGCGGTTACTACAACGGCTGCCTGCTCGATTACACCAACCCCCACCTCAACGACTGGCTCTGGCCCCAGACCGCGAAGATCACCCGCGAGGGCGTCTCGGGATGGTGGCTCGACCTCACCGAGCCCGAAGGCGAGCCGCCGCAGACCGTCTATTACGGAGGCCGCCCCGCCAACATCCACAACCAGTTCTCGTTTCTGTGCACAAAGAGCTTCGAGGGCGTCCAGCTCGCGGTCCACCCCGACCAGCGCCCGTTCGTGCTCACCCGCTGCGGCTCCGCCGGAATCCAGTCCCACCACGCCGCCCTGTGGACCGGCGACATCACCAGCGACTACGCCACCCTCCGCGCCCACCCGGGCGAGATGCTCGACTCAGGCATGTCCGGCATCACCTACTGGACCTGCGACACCGGCGGCTTCCTCGAGGGTTTCTACAAGAACGACCAGCTCGGCGCCCACGCGAAGCTCTACGAGCGCTGGATGCAGTTCTCCGCCTTCGCCCCCATCACCCGCGCCCACAAGGCCGGACCTAGCGCGCCCTACGAGTTCGGCGTAGCCTGCGAACAGGGCACCCGCCATTACCTCCGCCTCCGGTATCGGCTCATGCCCTACATCTACTCCTGCGCCTGGCAGGCCAGCCGCACCGGAATGCCCATCGACCGCGCCCTGCCCCTCGCCTTCCAGGACGACCCCGGCTCGCTCAAGGCCGACGGCACGCAGTACCTGTTCGGCCCCTCCCTGCTCGTCGCCCCCGTGCTCCATGAGGGCGTCAGCAACCGGCCCGTCTACTTCCCCCCCGGCGTCTGGTACGACTGGGACACCGGCGTCGAATACCAGGGCGGACGCACCTGGGTGGTCGCCGCCCCCCAGAACCGCATCCCCGTCGCAGTGCGCGCCGGCGCGATCATCCCGACCGCCCCCGCCATGCGCAACACCGGCGAGAAGCCCTGGGACCCGCTCACCGTCGAGATATTCCCCTCGGGCAAGTCCGAGTTCACGCTCTACCGCGACGACGGCGCCACCTTCGCGTATCAACACGGCGAAGACACCGTCACGCGCCTCGCCTGCGACGCCTCCGCGCGCCGCGTGCGCTTCACGATCGACGAGTCCAACAAGCGTTTCACGCCCGCCGTCTACGTCGCCCGCTTCCACCTCGGTTCCACGCCCACTGCCGTGTCCATCGGCGGCGCCGTCGCGCACGACGTCGCATCCGCCAGCCCGACCGTGGGGCAGTGGCACTGGGACCCCGCCGCCCGCGTGCTGTCCGTCGCCCTCGACGGCCGCCAGGGCACCCACCACGAGGTTGCCGTCGCGCTCTCCGCCGAGCGCCTCCCCGCGCGACCTGCGCCCCTGCTCAAGGCCGACGTGATCGACGAGAAGACCGAGGCCGGCGGCTCCTCCCGTCCCATCCCCCAGTTCTATCCGCCCCCCGCGCTCCCCACCACCGTCAAGGCCGTCAACTACGACAAGGGCGGCGAGGGCGTCGCCTTCCACCTGACTCATCCACTGCCCTCCACGGCCCAGTACCGGCTCGACGATATCGGCTGCGTCGAGAACGACGACGCCGGTGGCGGCTACGCCCTGAGCGGACTCGAACCCGGCGAGTGGACCCGCACCGAACTCGACGGGGGTAACGGCGGCTACTTCGACATTTCCATCCGCATCAAGGGCGCTCCCGGCGCGGGCTTCCGCCTCTACGCCGAGGACCAGCCCGTCGGCTCCGTCGTCATCCCCGCCGGCTTCCCCGCGGGTTGGCACGACCTCGTGCTCCACGACGTCTACCTCAACCCCGGCGAGTTCGACCTCATGCTCATGGCCGACAAGGGCGGATTCCAGCTCAACACCCTCGACTTCCGCCGCTCCGCCAATCCGCCCGCCCAGGTCCCCGCCGCCCTCGGCGTGCGCACCGGCACCGCCGAGATAGGCGACCTCGGCAAGGGCACCGGCGGCTACGGCATCGTGCGCACCCTCGGCCGCAAGGGCAGCAGCCTCACGGTGGGCCTGGTCGCCGGCCCCCGCGGCGCATCCGGAATCCGGATTCATTACCTCACTCAGGCGCCCGTCGCTGTGCCGTTCACGCTTCAGGTGGACGACCAGCCCGAGAAACCCGTCGTCCTCCCCGCCGCGTCCGCCTGGACCGACTTCGTCCTCCCGGCGAAGCTCGGCCCGGGCGCGCACAAGATCGTCCTGCGCGGCCAGGTGGACGGCTGGGACGGCATCAACGTCGACTCGCTCGCGCTCGCGCCCTGAGTCCTCCCAGGAGCGCGCCCTCCGGGGCGCGCTCCTACCTGCGCCGGCTCAGGCCCCGCGCGTCAGGCCGGGATAATCGAGCGTCGCAAAATAATCGTCGAGCGTCTCGGCACGGCGGATGACCGCGAAGTCCTCGCCGCCCTTCCACAGCAGTTCGGCCGACCGAAGCTTGCCGTTGTAGTTGAAGCCCATCGCGTGGCCGTGCGCACCCGTGTCGTGGATCACCACCAGGTCGCCCGGCTGCGGATCGGGAATCTCCCGGTCGATCGCAAACTTGTCGTTGTTTTCGCACAGCGAGCCCGTCACGTCGTACACCTTGCGCGGACCGCCCTCGCGCGCCGGAACGCTGATGTGATGGTAGCTGCCATACATACCCGGCCGCATCAGGTTCGCCATGCAGGCGTCGAGCCCCACGTAATCCTTGTAGATCGCCTTCTTGTGGAGCACGCGCGACACAAGGTAGCCGTACGGCCCCGTCACCATGCGTCCACACTCCATCACGAGGCGCAGCGGCGTCAGCCCCGCCGCCCCGAGCGTGCGGTCATAGGCCTCGTGGATCCGCCGGCCCACCAGATCGAGGTCCACCGGCTTCTGGCCCGGTCGATACGGAATGCCGATGCCGCCGCCGAGGTTCACCAGCTCGATGCGAACACCCAGCCTGCGGTGAATCTCCACCACCAGGTCGAAGAGCATCTGCGCCGTCTCCACGAAGTACTCCGGATTCAGCTCGTTCGACGCCACCATCGTGTGCAGCGCAAACCGCTTCACGCCCTTGTCGCGCGCGATCCGGTAACCCTCGAATAGCTGGTCGCGGGTGAACCCGTACTTCGCCTCCTCGGGCTTGCCGATGATCGCGTTGCCCTCCTTCAGCGGGCCCGGGTTGTACCGGAAGCACAGCATCTCCGGCAGGCGCCCGCCCAGCGCACGCTCGAGGTAGTCGATGTGCGTGAGGTCATCCAGGTTGATCAGCGCCCCCAACTCGTGCGCCTTCTGATACTCGTACGCCGGTGTATCATTCGAGGTGAATACAATGTCGTGGCCACGAATGCCGACGGCCTCGCACAACTGGAGCTCAGCAACCGAGGAGCAGTCGCCGCCCATGCCCTCCTGCTTCAGGACCTCGAGCACGTGCGGGTTCGGCAGCGCCTTCACCGCAAAGTAGTTCTTGAAGCCGCCCGGCACCCAGGCGAACGCAGAGCGGAACGCCCGCGCATTGCGCCGCATCGCCGGTTCGTCGTACACGTGAAACGGCGTCGGCACCTTCGCGGCCATCGCTTCCAGTTGCTGCTTCGTGAATGGCAGGGTCTTGTCGCTCATACGGAGATAAACGGTTCAACAGACCTCATCCCCCCGCGCCGAGTCAACTCGGGATCCACGGCCAGTACTCCGTCAATTTCGATATCCCCGGTCGCGTCCCACGCCTCACCCGCAATCGGATTTTGCCCTAAATCCAGGCTCGTTTTTGCAAGGAATTATATCCAAACCAGTAACACACCAGCCACGCCCGCCACTCCGGCGGCCAGTTTTACGCCAGTCGTTAAAAATATATAAGTTTCTATATATTCGCATCTTGTATCGATCCGAACCCGCTACTGAGTTTGCTCCGAAGCAATTCGGCACTTTCATTCAGGACGGCTGGACACGGTCGAACGCCCCACTCCACACGCCGGCGCGCCCCCGCCAACCTCCACTCACCCTTCCGATGAACATCCCTTCCTTCCAGTCCGGTCGTCGCGTCCGCATCGCGCAGCCTCATTGGTTCGTCCGGATCCTGACGCTCGTCCTGGTCCTTGTCGCACAGGCTGCCGCTGCGCCGCTGAATCTGCCCCCGCCTGCCGCGCACGAGATGCGCCAGGGTTACCGCGACGGCTACGTCATCGCAATGCCCCGCGCCAGCCTCGCCGGAACCGTCTCGGCGCAGGAATACAATGAGGGCGTCAAAGTCCGCAGGAAATTTCCGCGCCTGGGCGGTCTGCGGGTGATCGCCGTGAACGCGGGCGAAACCCCCGACGACGCGATCCGCCGTCTCAAGGCCTCCGGCCGCTACCGCTTCGTCGAACCCGATTACCTCCGCACCGCGTATGCCGTGCCCAACGACGCCGATTTCACCAGCCAGTGGGCACTCGACAACACCGCGACAAACACCGGCGTGCCCGGCCCCGCGATCGTCGGCGCCGACATCCACGCCACCTCCGCCTGGGACATCCGCACCGACGCCTCCTCCGTCATCGTCGCCGTGATCGACTCCGGCGCCCGCCTCACCCACCAGGACCTCGCCTCCAATCTCTGGGTCAACCCCTCCGTCAACACCGACGGCTACACCAACGATCTTCACGGAATCAATACCGTCTCCACCACCAGCAACGGCGACCCGACCGACGACGAAGGCCACGGCACCCACGTGTCCGGCATCATCGGAGCCGTCGGCAACAATGCCATCGGCGTCACAGGCGTCGCCTGGAAGGTCCAGCTGATGGAATTGAAATTCCTCGACTCGACCGGCTCCGGCGACGTCGCCAACGCGATCACCTGCATCGACTACGCCGTCGCCCACGGCGCCAGCATCATCAACTGCAGCTACGGTGGGAAACAGTTCTCGCAAGCCGAGTTCACCGCCATCCAGGCCGCCGCGAAGGCGGGAGTGATCATGGTCTGCTCCGCCGGCAACGAGCCGGTCGACAACGATCTCACGCCCTCCTTCCCGGCCGACTACCCCAGCGACAACATCGTCGCCGTGGCCGCCACCGACAACCGTGACGACCTCACTTACTACAGCGACTTCGGCTCCGGTGCCGTCGAAATTGCCGCCCCGGGCGATGAAATCCTCTCCCTTTCCAACTCCAGCGATACCGGCACCACTTGGATGTCCGGCACCTCCATGGCGGCACCCATGGTCAGCGGATCGCTCGCCCTGCTAAAAGCGCAGTATCCGCACGATACCTACCGCGAACTCATCAACCGGCTCCTCTCGACGGTCGATTTCAAGCCCCAGCTCGTCGGCCGGACCCTGTCTGCGGGCCGCCTCAACCTTGCCGCCGCCCTCGCCTCGACCTCCAACCGTCCGTTCAACGATAACTTTGCCTCCCGCGCCCATCTCACGGGCCAGGTCGTGATGCGCACGTCCAATGCCGACGCCACCCGCGAGACCGGCGAACCGCTCATCCGCGGAAACGCCGGCGGCGCATCGCTGTGGTGGGATTGGACCGCGCCGATTTCCGGCACCGTGACGCTCAGCACCGGCGAAAGCACCTACGCGTCCCTGCTTGCCGTCTACACCGGCTCGTCCCTTTCCAACCTGGTTCCGGTCGCATCGGCTGAATCGACGACCGCATCCACCGACAATAGCCTCACCTTTCACGCAGTCGCCGGCACGACCTATGATATCGCGATCGACGGTGTGAATGGGGCGACCGGCTTCGCCGAAATCGGCCTCGGCTATGGGAACGACGCCTTCGCCGACGCCACCGTCCTGTCGGGCCCGAGCGTGAACTTCGCCGATTCGAATGCCGGGTCGACCTCGGAGACCGGCGAGCCGCAGGCCGCGTCGGCCTCGGTCAAGCAAACCGTCTGGTACGCCTGGACCGCACCCTCGAGCGGCCCCGTCAGCGTGTCCGCCACCAGCTACGATTTCGATCCGGCGCTCGCCGTCTATACCGGCTCCTCCCTCACGGCGCTGACCCGCGTGTCCGCCGCCACCGGCGGGACCATCGACTCGAGCGCGGGCACCGCCATCAGCCGGGCCACCGTCTCGTTCGACGCCGTCGCAGGCACGATCTACCGGATCCAGGTCGACGGCATCAACGACACCACCACCAGCGCCAGTTCCGGCGCCTTCGTCCTCTCGATCGCCGACTCGCTCTGGCAGTACGGCACGGGCGACTCCATCACGAGCAGCCCCGCGGTCGGCGCCGGCGGCGTCATCTACGTCGGCAGCGACGACTCCAACTTCTACGCCATCAATCCCGACGGCTCACTGCGCTGGAAGTTCAAGGCAGGGGGATATTTCGACACCATCTCCCCCGCAATCGCCTCCGACGGCACCGTGTATGCGCCGTGTTCGGACGGCAAGGTGTACGCCTTCAACCCTGACGGCTCCATCAAGTGGACCGACTCCGTTCCCACGCCCTCCAGCTCCAGCCTTTCCAATGAGCTCGTCAGCTCTCCCGCGATCGCCTCGGACGGCACCGTTTACGTGAAGGCCGGCAACAACCACCTCTACGCACTCAACCCCGACGGCTCCCAGAAATGGACCGCCACCATCCCGGGCTTCTCCTACGCTTCCCCGACCATCGCGCCCGACGGCACGATCTACCTCGGCGCCGATACCGGCACGTTCTACGCACTCAAGCCCGACGGCTCGACGAAATGGACCTTCATCGCCGACTCGGCCGTGTACACGGCCGCCGCCCTGGACGCCTCGGGCAACCTGTACTTCGGCACGCTCGGAGGCACGGTGTATTCACTCGCCCCCGACGGGTCGAAGCGCTGGAGCATCGCGGCGGGCGACAGCGTGAGTTCTTCTCCCGCGCTCGCACCGGACGGCACGCTCTATTTCGGGTGCTACGACCACAAACTCTACGCCCTGAACTCGGCGGATGGCTCCCTGAAGTGGACCTATCGCATGGGCGACGAGACGCGCGCCAGCTCTCCGGCGATCGATGCGAACGGCGTCGTCTACATCGGCAACTACGACGGCAACGTCTACGCCGTGAATCCCGACGGCACGCTCAACCGCATCTACGCCACCGGCGGCTGGGTGCGCTCCTCGCCGGTGATCGACGGCACGCGCCTGTATGTGGGAAGCAACGACCAGCAGCTTTACGCCTTCGACATCGGCGCGACCGCCGCGAACTCGCCGTGGCCCATGTACCAGTGCTCCGCCGCGCGCCCGGGCCGGTACATCGACTTCGCCCTGCTCCCCAAGATAACGACCAACCCGCAGTCCGCGTCGCTGTCCGCCGGCAGCACGCTCTCCCTGTCCGTGACCGCCACCGGCTCCGGCCTGACCTACCAATGGAGGCGCAACGGTGTTGCCCTCGACACGTCGCTATATCCCTCGGCAAACACGGCGACCCTGGCGCTTCCCTATGCGCAGGCCTCGGACTCCGGCACCTACGACTGCTTCGTCTCCAACAGCACCGGCGGCACTGTTTCCGCGGGAGCATCCGTGACCATCGCCGCCTCCTCCAACGCGCTGAACAACGCCCAGCTCATCGCAATCTCGGGCCGCTCGTACGTCGGCACGGGCACCCAGGTCCTCGTGGCCGGCTTCGTCATCTCCGGCACCACGCCCAAGACCGTGCTTGTCCGTGCCTCGGGCCCGGCGCTCGGGCCCCAGGGAGTGAGCACCTTCCTGCCCGACCCCGAGCTCCAGCTCTTCAAAATCACGAATGGAACGGCTCAGCTGGTCGATCAGAACATCGGCTGGGGCAATGCGAGCAACGCCGCTGCCATCAAGACGGAAGCCGCCGCGCTCCACGATTTCGCCTGGCCCGACGGCTCCGCCGACTCCGCCCTCCTCGTGACCCTTGCCCCCGGACTCTATACCGCCCAGGTCTCCGGCGCTTCCGGCGACACCGGCACCTCGCTGGTCGAGGTTTACGACGGCGACACCCCCTCGACGGCCCCCCGGCTCGTGGACATTTCGCTGCGGAGCAAGGTGGGCACGGACACCAACGTGCAGGTCGCCGGATTCGTCATCAGCGGCACCAAGCCCAAGACCGTGCTCATCCGCGCCGGCGGTCCCGCGCTCGCGAAGCAGGGAATCAGCGATTACCTTCCCGACCCCGTGCTCGTGCTCTACGATCACAATTCGATCGCGATCCGCAAAAACCAGGGCTGGAGCAGCAACGCCACCGATGCGGCCGCGATCTTGGCCGCCGGCTCCCGCCTCGGCGCGTACACGTGGGCAGACGGCTCTGCCGACTCCGCCCTCCTCGTCACCCTCCCTCCCGGCCTCTACACCGCCCAGGTCTCCGGTGCCTCCGGCGACACCGGCGTCGACCTGCTCGAAGTCTACGACGCCGACACGCAGTAAGGGACAGAGGTCAGAAGACAGAAGTCAGTTGGGGATGGTTTCGGAATCCGAAACCTCCCTGCGGGCGGTAGAGTCCGCCCGTCGAGTGCGGGGCCGAAGCTCCGCAAGGCTCGGCAGCTGCCTTCCGATCGCCGCAAATTCACTTCTCGATCCCCGCTTCTCGCTGCTCGCTTCTATCATCCTAAATTACGCAGTTGGATTTGAACCACAGAGAACACGGAGAAATGCAGTTGGGAGGGATTTTTGTATGGAATCTCTTTCACCTCCGAGGTGGGCGCTGATTCCGCCCCTTGCTTGGATTTCAGCCTCTGCCTGTCCGCCGTAGCCTTGGCGAAGGTGGATATCTCTGTGTCTCCGTGGTTCAATTGCGGTTTCTAGACATCAATGGCTTCGGCCTTTGGTCGCGGCATGGTCGCGCTTTGATTCAAAGGCCCCTCAAGGCGCCTCGGGGGAGTCAGGGATCACCAGCTGCATGCCGGGACGCAGCGGGCGGTTGTCGCGCAGCAGCGCGTTGTTCGCCGCATAAATCCAATTCCAGCGTTCCGTCGTGCCGTAGAATTTCTTGGCAATGCTCTCGAGGGTATCCCCGGACTGCACCACGTAAGTGCGCGATCCCGAGGCAGGGGTGCTCCGGTCGGGTGCATGCGCGCGCAGCATCACCGAGGCCGATCCGTCCGGCGCAACGGTCACAACCGCTTTCGATGAGCCATCCATCGCCGCCGCTCCGCTTACCATACCCTCGCGCAGGTTGCCAAACGAGGTCGCCGGCTGCACGGGCGCCGCATTTGCCTGCGCCGCCGCCAGCACCGTGTGCAGTTGGTCGCGCGCCGCGGCCGCGGCCTGCTCGGCCTGGTTTCGCGCCTGCTTCTGTGCAAGCAGCTCCGAATTAAGGTCCGCTATCGCCGCCCGAAGTCGCGCACTGTCCGTGCTCAGTCCCTGCACCTGCGCCGCCAAGGCTCGGTTTTGGTCCTTTTGCGCGTCCAGCTGGCGCCGCAGGTCGCGATTCTCGGTGCGCAACGCCTCCGCGTCACGCTGAGCAGAGGCCGCCCCTTCCTGCGCGACATCGAGCTGACGCCTCAGCAGGGCAATCTCCGCGCCGCCCTGGGCAACCCGGATGTTTCCACCCGAGGACGCCCGCTCGACCTTCACGCGCATGGCGCCGATGTCGCGCGCAGCCTCCGCGAGGCGCTTCGTGAGCGTGGCCACGTCCGCGCCGTTCGCGCTGGCATCCAACGTCGATCGCAACGCATCGCCTTCCTTGCGTGCTATCGCGAGCTCCTGCTTGAGGATGTCCTTGTCCATGCGCAGGTCGAAATTCTGCTGCTCGAGCGCGTCGTTCGTGGGCGGAATACGCCCGAAATGCACGTACGCGCATCCGCTGAGCAGAAGTAGCGGCGCCAGGAGCAGCCCCGCCGGGAAGCGGAGCCGCGCGACGCATCGCAACGAAATCGATTCGGACAGGCCTCGGCGCCGCATCACGGAATACGCAGCGAGGCTCCCATGGGCAGGCTGTTCGGACTGCCGAGGATGTCGCGGTTGGCCTCGTAGATCCGACGCCACTGGTTGGGCGTGCCGTAGTACTGCTGCGAAATTTTCGAGAGCGTGTCCCCGGGCCCGACGATATGCTGGCGGCCCGCCGGGGCCGCTGCGGGCTGGACCGGCGTCGGCGCCGGTGTCGACAACGCAGGCGGAAGCGTGATGGCCGCCTGGGCCGCCGCCGTGCCGGGACGTTCCGGGCTCGCGTACGGCGAAGCCGGGGGCGGAAGCGCCACCGCCAGCTTGGTCTTCAGCTGCGCATTCTCATTTGCGAAAATCGCAAGCTGCTGCTGTGTCTGCCGAAGCTGGTCGCGCAGCGCGGTCGCCTCCATGCCCTGCGTGATGGCCTTCGCACGCATGTCGGTCACCTGCTGCTGCGCCGCAGCAAGCGCCGCATCCTGGTCGTGCTTGGCCGCCACCGCGGCGGTGAGCTGGTCCTTGAGCGAGAGATTCTCGGTCTGCAGCGTGGCCATCTTGGCATCGGCATCAGCCGCCGCCTTCGACGCGCCGCTCTTGGCAGTGTCGAGATCCTGCTGGAGCAGCGTGTAGCTGCGCAGCGCCGTATCCAGTTTGTCCTGGGTGTCGGCGAGCTTTGCTTTCAGGTCGTCCACCGATTCGCCGGGCGCGGGCGCCGGCTTTGCGGCGGCCGCGGCCACCTGCTCCTTGAGCGAGCGGTTCTCGTCCTGAAGCGCGGTCAGTTTCGCCTCCGCGTCTGACGAGGTCTTCGCGGAGGACTGAAGGGCATCCATCTTGGCCATCAGCGCCTGATTTTGCGCGCGCAACAGGTCGACGTCGTGCTCCGCACGCGCCTCCTTGTCCCTGAGCTGCCCGTCCTGGCGGATCTGATCCTGAGCCTCGGCCAGCTGCTTTTTCAACAGATCTCGGTCGGCGGTCAGGGACGTGATCTGGGCCTGCAGCGCGGAGGTGTCCGGCGCCGCGGATTTCGCCTGGGCGGCGACCGCCTCCGAAGCGCGGACCTTTGCCAGCTCGGAGGTCGCGGCGTTCAGGCTCTGAAGCAGTTGGTCGCGCTGCGCCTTCAGGCTGGCCACCTCGTCGGCCGGCGCAGCGACCGAGGGCGGCGCTGCCGGAGCCGGGTCAGCCGCGCGCACGGTCGGGCAGACCAGACCAAGGAGCAGAAGGGAGAACAGGGAATTCTTAACGACCGGCATGATGGATCCGAAACAGTACAGCGGTTTTCGGGGGAAACAACAGGAAGAATTGTTCGCGCAAAGACCCAGGGTCGGTCCCGAAGTTCGCCGGCGTGCGGACGCTCAGGTCAACCAATCGTGCGG
Organism: Opitutaceae bacterium; assembly: GCA_027310745.1. Classification (GTDB taxonomy): domain Bacteria; phylum Verrucomicrobiota; class Verrucomicrobiia; order Opitutales; family Opitutaceae; genus MWDT01. Next base: position 318,414 of record DAIDAF010000016.1, read on the forward strand.
CGGGAAGCGGATGGCCTCATCGCCTCACGATGCAACACGTTGTCCGACGCACGCTTCGATTTGCAACGCGAGCATCCGAGATGACCTTCGCAGCCGGCTCGGCCAAGTCCCAGCCTGTGTGCTCCGTAGCATTGCCCCTGCTCGTCACTTGACCCGGACCCGGGCCCGCCCTGATGCTCGCACCTTTCATGCAACTGACGCTGCCCACCTCCGATTTTGCCGGCTACATCTTCGACTGCGACGGCACGCTCATCGATTCAATGCCCGTGCACTACCGCGCTTGGGACGCCGCGATGCGCCAGCGCGGATTGAACGAGAAGCTGAGCGAGGACCTGTTTTATTCGCTGGGAGGCGTGCCCACGCGCCGCGTCGCCGAACTCATTGCCAATCACTACGGCCTGAAGATCGACCCCGAGGACGTGTTCCACCTGAAGGAGGCCCTCTTCGTCGAAATGCTGCCGGAGGTGGAACGCATCGAACCCGTGGTCGCTTTTGCCCGCCGCGTCGCGAAGACGCATCCCGTCAGCGTGGCCTCCGGCGGTCCCCGCCCCGTGGTGCTCCGCTCGCTCGAACTCGCCGGACTTGGCGACCTGTTCAAGGTGCTCGTGACGGCCGACGACGTCGTCCACGGCAAGCCTGCGCCCGACATGTTCCTGCTCGCCGCGAAGCTCATGGGCGTGCCCCCGGAACGCTGCCTGGTATTCGAGGATGCCGAACCCGGAATCAAGGGCGCCCTCGCCGCCGGCATGCAGGTGGTCCACGTCCCCAGCCGAAAGTCCGAGGCCGCCTGAGGGTCGCTCAACCCGACGGACCGTCCCGCCCGGGGTCTTTCACCGCCACGGCGCGGTGCAGAGGCCGCGTCGCGGTGCGGTGCAATTCCGGATACAGCTCGCGGGCGCAGTCCGGGCAGATCCCGTGGCTGAAACGCGCCGAAGTGTGCTCGCTGAGGTAGCTCTCGATGCGCGTCCAGTGTCCTGTCTCTTCGCGGATCTTCTTGCACCCCGAGCAGATCGCCAGGAGCCCGGACAGCGTCTTCACTTCCTCGATCGCCGCCGTCAGCGCGCGGTTCCGCAGGCGAAGGTCCGCGGCCAGCAGCGCCGGGAACAGCACCGCCGTAAACAGCGCGGCCTCGGCAAGCGAAATGCTCTGTATCCATGGCATCCCGACAGGCACCACGCCGGTCCCGGCCGCGGCCAGCACGAGGATGCGCGCTCCCTGGAAGAGGGCGTGGACCGCCAGGACGCCCGCCGGCAGCGCAAATCGCTGGACCGACTCGGGGCCAGCATTCCACAGGATTCGGCACGCCACGAGTGAGAGGGCGCCCCACACCGCGGAATTCACCGCCATGCGAAGCGCCGCCGGCGCACCGACGCCGAGCAGGCAGGCCGTCACCACCACGTGCACCGCAAGCATCACGACCAGCCGCGGCGTCCGAATTCCCGCCCCAGCAAAGTCCGACACGCCACGAAGCACCAGCAGCAGCCCCGCACTCACGCACGCCGCTGCCGCAACCGAAGTGGCATCGTACGCCAGCCAGGTCCGTATCAGAAAACTGAAGTCACCCAGCGCGAGCGCTCCCGCTCCCAGCGCCCAGTACAGCACCGCCGCTCGGTGTCCCTCGGTCCGCCAGTGCCACAACGCCAGCGCGCCCAGCACGAGTGCGAGCAGCGTGTTGACCGCGTTGAGGGTGACGGCGTCGAGCAACATCCTCGCCAGCGTGAACGATCCCGATTAGGAAATGCAAGCCAATGGCTTACACAAGTTATTCACAGGCTCCAGCGACGTGCTCGGGGGTATTGAACCTTCCGCATCGACCCTCTCATCAAAGCGGGACTTGTGCGCAAACCCTCAATAACCGAACAAGATTTATCAATGCCATGAGGCGACTCGCTCTCGACAGGCTGGCGGGCATCGGTGCTACTGGGCATCCCCGCGAGGCGTCCCCCTGGACCGTCTCCTCCCCGTCCGCCCCCAAGGGCGGCATTTAACGTAATTTCATCATGAGCAAGACCATCATTGGCTCCCCCCTCCCAAACCTGCCCTGGGAAGACCGTCCCGCAGGATGCAAGGACGTCCTGTGGCGTTACAGCAAGAACCCGGTCATCGGCTGGAATCCGACCCCGTCGACCGCCCGTGTCTACAACAGCGCCGTGCTGCCGTATAAGGAGGGCTTCGTCGGCGTCTTCCGGGCCGATCACCGCAACGGCCGGGCCAACCTTCACTTCGGCACCAGCAAGGACGGTTTCAATTTCGAGATCCACGACCAGGTCATCCCCTGGGTCGACGAGAACGGGAAGCCCAACCCCGTCAGCTACGCCTACGATCCCCGCCTGCTCAAGATCGACGACTGGTACTACGTGACCTGGTGCGACGACATGAAGGGCGCCTCCATCGGCCTTGGCCGGACGCAGGATTTCAAGACCTGGATCCGCATGCCCAACCCGCTGATGCCCTTCAACCGCAACGGCGTGCTCTTCCCCCGCAGGATCAAGGGCAACTACTTCCTGCTCAGCCGTCCCAGCGACAGCGCCCACACGCCGTTTGGCGACATCTTCGTGAGCGAGAGCCCCGACATGATCTATTGGGGCAAACACCGCCACGTCATGGGCCGGGGCGGCAAGGGCTGGTGGCAGGGCACCAAGATCGGCGCGGGGCCCGTCCCGATCGAGACCACCGAGGGATGGCTGCTCTTCTACCACGGCGTGTCCAACACCTGCAACGGCTTCGTGTACAGCTACGGCGCCGCAATCCTCGACATCGATGATCCGAGCAAGGTGAAGTATCGCTGTGGCGACTACCTCCTCACCGCCGAGAAGCCCTACGAGACCACGGGCTTCGTGCCCAACGTCTGCTTCCCCTGCCAGAACCTCTACGATGCCGCCACCGGTCGCATCACGATCTATTACGGAGCCGCCGACACCTACACGGCCGTCGCGTTCTGCCAGGTCGACGAGGTGATCGCCTACATCAAGGCCCACAACGAGGTCTTCTGATCCCTTTGGGTTAGCGTTTCAAAGGCCCCCGGTCCGCCGGGGGCTTTTTTTTGGTGCGCCCGGCCGGGCGCACCAAAAAAAGAGGCCTGCAGGTCTGCAGGCCCCGGGGTTGAGCAAGTATTCAGAGTATCCTTACGAATCCTTGCCGTCGTGGCCGCCCTTGTCCGTCTTCTTTCCGTCGCCACCGCGATCGGGCTTGCCGCCATCCTTGTCCTCGCCGTCGCTGCCGTGCTTCACGAACACGGGCACGGCGGTCGCAGTGCCTACATTCCCGTTCGTGTCGGTCGCGGTCACAGTGAGCGTGAATGACGTGGCGCGGATCTGGAGGACGTGATCATCACTGTCGACGCGCTGCGCGCCCGACCGGATGAGCTTCAACCTCACGAGCTGGCCGTTCGTCACCGCGACGCCATTCAGGGTTGCCTGCGCGGCGCCCTTGATGCCGAACAGGTCCGTGGCTGAGAAGGCCACCTTGAACAGCTGGGCCGACTCGTCGTCGCCGCCCGCACGCACGGGCGTGAGGCTCGCGGTCACGGTCGGCGGTGTCGTGTCGACCACGGTGACCGTGAACGAGCCCTTGGCTACATTACCCGCGCCATCGGTCGCCGTGACGTTCACCGTCGTCACACCGAGCGGGAACGTGGACCCTGGAGCGACGCTGTAGGCGATCGTCGGAGACGAGGTCACGAGATCCGTGGCCGTGGCGGAGAAGGTGACCACGGCGCCCGCGGCGCTGGTGGCCTCCGCTTTGATGTTCGCCGGAACCACCAGCGTGGGAGGCGTGGTATCCTCGACATTCACGAGCATGGTCTGCGTGGCCGTGTTCCCTGCGGCATCGGTCGCGGACAGCGAGACCGAAGAGATGCCGAGCGGGAAGGTGCTGCCTGAGGGCGGCGTCGCGACGACGGGCACCGTGCCGCTGATCGCATCAGTGGCCGTCGCGGTGAAGGTGACGACCGCACCCGCCGCGCTGGTCGCTTCAGCCGTCACGGTTCCCGGCGCGGTGATCACAGGTGGCGTGGTATCGACCACGTTGATGGTGAGCGTGCCCGTGCCGGAGCCCCACTCGTTCGTCGCCGAAAGGCCGATCGTGATCGGCCCTATGCCGCTGGGCAGGGTGCCCGAGATCGTATTGCCGGAAAGGGCCAGGCCGGACGGCAGACCGGTGGCGGCATAACTGGTCGGGGAGTTGGTGGCCGAGATCGTGTAGCTGAACGGCGTGCCGTAGCCGCCGCTCACCGTGTCGCTCGTCACCACCGGCAGAGGCACCGGATAGATCTTAAGGTTCGAGAACACCGAACCAACGTTGGTATTTCCGAAAAAGAGGAGCGTGTTCGTGTTCGTGAGTCCAAGCGATGGATACGCGGACAGGCTGTAGGTGACGCTTCCGCCGCCAACGATCGACATCGTGAGCGTGTCGCCGAGGCGCTCGATGCGCAGCGTGATCGTGGAGCCGCTGGAATAGGTGCCGATCTGGTTGACTGCCTGGTAACCGCTGCTCGGGTCGGCGCTGGTGGTCCTCACGTCCGCCTGGATCCCGGAGTATCCCTGGAAATTATTGTGAACCCGGAAGTAGAAGGCGTTCGAAGGCTCGTTGTCGTAGCCTGGGTCGGAATTGCCCTGGCCCAAGCCAAAGAAAAGCAGGTCAGAGGACGGTAGCGTGACGGTGACCTCGGCCACGAAATTGGTCTGGGCAAGATAGGTGTCCAGTGCGGTCGTCACCATCGGTCGGTCCGTGGCGTTGTCGCTCTGCGTGCGTTCCAGGCCCGAGGCGGTGTAGCCATACTTGGCGCTTGGAATTGGAGCAAGATTCGGACTCGTAGGACCTGTGAGCGAATCCGTGAAGTAGGTCTGCGGTGAGCTTGCCTGGGCACACGAACGGCTCGGAAATACAAACGCGGCCAGAAACGAAACGCCGAGCACGGCAAACGCCTGGGGCATCAGGCGCAGGCCAAGCCCGCGGAATGGGATAGGAGGACGAGAGAACATAGTGAGTTTAATCTAACCGTTTGGGCGGGACCCGTGGGGAGAGTGACCGAGCCCCAAGACAAGCTTATGTATGTCATACATGATGCTTATCATAACCGTTTTCGTTATGATCACGCAAAACCCAGGGGTGAAGCCAAAAGTAAAAAAATCGTCAACGCGGAGGGTTCGTCACCTATCCCGTTCGATAGCAAGAAGTGAGGAGGCCTCTGCATTCTCAGGACAATTTTTGCACATCCCACGTCACTTGATCTCTTGCAGACGGATTTCCAAATCCAAAGTCCCAGCACGAAGAGCTCTCCCCATGACAAGAAGAGAAAGGGCCGCGAACCGAGACAAATTTCTGCCCGAAAACCACACTTGAACCACAGAGATCACCGAACCTGAAATCCAAGCAAGGGGCGGAATCGTCGCTCACCCCGGAGGTGAAAGAGATTCGATACGAAATTTCCGCCCACCTGCATTTCTCCGCGCTCGCGCCTCGTCCGCCTTAGCCTTGGCGCAGGTGGGTGTCTCTGTGGTACCAACCGCGTCATTTAGTCGGTTCAGAAGCTTCCAGCGGTACGGCCAATCTCCAAGCCGCTTGCTGCTTCAACGATGGTGTCGGGATACAAAAAGGGCGCGGTCCTTTCGGAACCGCGCCCTGAAATCGAAAGGCGTGCAGCGGATCAGCTCGCGCTGACCTCGGGAGCAACCGAGACCGGCTCGTCGACGATCTCTCCGCCCAGCGGAAGCGAGATCTTGAGCTTCTTGTAGGACGGCAGGCCGGTGCCCGCCGGGATCAGGTGACCCATGATTACGTTTTCCTTGAAGCCCTTGAGCAGGTCGACCTTGCCCAGCGTCGAGGCATCGGTGAGCACCCGGGTCGTCTCCTGGAAGGAGGCGGCCGAGATGAAGCTCTCGGTCTCGAGCGAGGCCTTGGTGATGCCCAGGAGGATGGGCTCCGCCTCGGCCGGCTTGCCCCCCGCTTCCTCGATGCGCTTGTTGGCGATGAGGAAGGTCGAGCGGTCCACCTGCTCGCCCCAGAAGTGCTCGCTGTCACCCGGATCGGTGATGCGAACCTTGCGGAGCATCTGGCGGATGATGATCTCGATGTGCTTGTCGTTGATCGTCACGCCCTGCAGACGGTACACCTCCTGCACCTGCGAGATGAGGAAGTCGTACAGCGCCGCGGGTCCGAGGATCTCGAGGATCTCGTGCGGGTCGGCGGCACCTTCGGTCAGGTGCTGGCCCTTGTGGACCACGTCGCCGGGCTGAACGATGATGTGCTTGCCGGTCGGGATGAGGTGCTCCTCCTCCTGGCCGGTCTCCTCGTTGCGGACGACGAGCTTGCGCTTGCCGCGGACGGTGCCCTCGAACGAGACGACACCGTCGATGCGGGCCATCTCGGCCGCGTCCTTCGGACGGCGGGCTTCGAAGAGCTCGGCCACGCGCGGCAGACCGCCCGTGATGTCCTTGGTCTTCGAGGCCTGGCGGGGCGTCTTGGCGAGCAGCGCGCCGGGGGTGATGATGTCACCCTCGCTCACGACGATCTGGGCGCCCACCGGAATCGAGTACGCAGCCAGCGGCTTGCCCGCGGAGTCGCGAACTTCGATCTGGGGATTGAGATCCTCCTTGTGCTCGATGACGACGGTCGCGATGCGGCCGGTCGCCTCGTCGAGCTCGCGCTTCACGGTGACTCCGGGGATGGTGTCCTTGAAGGCCAGCGTGCCGCCCTTTTCGGAGAGCACGGGCACGTTGTACGGATCCCATTGGGCGAGGACTTCGCCCTTCTTGATCCGGACGCCGTCATTCACGTGCAGGAAGGAGCCGATGACGATGTTGTACGTCTCGAGCTCGCGACCCTCGTCGTCGACGATCTGAATCGTGCCGGTCTTGTTGAGGACGATGTTGTACCCTTCCTCGGTCTGCACGAGGCGCAGTCCCTTGTAGCGGACGGTGCCGTCGGAGCGGACCTTGATCTCAGGGTTCTTGAACCCGCCGGACGCGACGCCACCGATGTGGAACGTACGCATGGTGAGCTGAGTGCCGGGCTCGCCGATCGACTGGGCGGCGATGATGCCGACCGCGTCGCCGATCTTGGCAACCCGGTTCGTGGCCGGGTTGATGCCGTACGACTTCGCGTCGATGCCATGCGGGCTCGTGCAGGTGAGCGGAGACATGATCTTCACGCGCTCGATGCCGACGTCGTCGATCTTCTGGCCGATCTCCTCGGTGATGAGCTCGCCGGCGTGAACCAGGATCTCGGTCGGGGAGAGCGGATTCACGACATCGTCGCTCGAGAAGCGGCCGATGATGCGCTCCTTGAGGCCGACGATTTCGTCGTCGCCCTCGAAGATCGGCTTCTTCCAGATGCCGTCGCGGCCGCCGCTGTCCTCTTCGGTGATGACCACGTCCATGGCCACGTCGCAGAGTTTGCGGGTCATGTAGCCGGCGTCGGCGGTCTTCAGCGCGGTGTCGGCCAGACCCTTGCGGGCGCCGTGGGTCGAGATGAAGTACTCGAGCACCGTGAGGCCCTCGCGGAACGAGGACAGGATGGGGCGCTCGATGATTTCGCCGGAGGGCTTGGCCATGAGGCCGCGGGCTCCGCACAGCTGGCGGACCTGCTGCTTGTTACCGCGGGCGCCGGAGTCCATCATGATGTACACCGGGTTGACCTCGTTGCGGCCCTCGTTCGTCTCGAGCTTGCCGAACACTTCCTTGGCGATGCGATCGGTGGCGCTGGTCCAGATGTCGACGACCTTGTTGTAGCGCTCGCCGTCGGTGATGACGCCCTTGTGGAATTGCGACTCGACCTCCGCGATCTTCGAACGGGCATCGCGGACGATGTCCTTCTTCGTGTCGGGGATGATCATGTCGTCGATACCGATCGAGATGCCGGCCTGGAAGGCGGTCTGGAAGCCCAGTTCCTTGAGGCGGTCTAGGGTCTCGATCGTGACGGAGTGGCCGGAGACCTTGTAGGTGTTGAGAATGAGGTCACCGAGCTTCGACTTCGGCACGGGGAAGTTCACGAAACCGAGGTCGCTGGGCCAGATCTGGCTGAAGATCACGCGGCCGACGGTGGTGCGGAGCACCTTCTTCTCCTTGTTGCCGAAGACGGTGTCGCGGCCGTAGTCCGGATTGGGAATATCGATCCAATCGTGGACCTTGAGCACGCCGTCGAGCTTGGCGAATTGCACCTCCTGGAGGTTGGCCATGATCGGCACGCGCTGGTCCTTGGCGGGCTTGCGGCGCGGCTCGACGGAGAGGTAGTACGCGCCGAGGACGATGTCCTGCGACGGCGTCAGGATGGGCTTGCCGGAGGAGGGCGAGAAGATGTTGTTCGTCGCCATCATCAGCAGCTTGCACTCCATGACCGCCTCGAGGGAAAGCGGCACGTGAACGGCCATCTGGTCGCCGTCGAAGTCGGCGTTGTACGCCGTACAAACGAGCGGGTGGACGCGGATGGCCTCGCCCTCGATGAGGGTCGGCTCGAAGGCCTGGATCGAGAGGCGGTGGAGCGTCGGCGCGCGGTTGAGCAGCACCGGGTGGCCCTTGGTCACCTCCTCAAGGATGTCCCACACCTCAGGAGACTTCTTCTCGATCATCTTGCGCGCACCGCGGACGGTGTGCACGAAGCCGAGTTCCTTGAGGCGGCGGATGATGAAGGGCTCGAACAGCACCAAGGCCATCTTCTTGGGAAGACCGCACTGGCTGAGCTTGAGCTCGGGACCGATCACGATGACCGAACGGCCGGAGTAATCGACGCGCTTGCCGAGCAGGTTCTGACGGAACCGGCCCTGCTTGCCCTTGAGCATGTCGGAGAGCGACTTCAGCGGACGGTTGCCGGCACCCGTGACGGGGCGGCCGTGGCGGCCGTTGTCGAAGAGGGCGTCGACCGCCTCCTGGAGCATGCGCTTTTCGTTGTGAATGATGACGTCCGGCGTCTTCAGCTGCATCAGGTTCCGCAGACGGTTGTTGCGGTTGATGACGCGGCGATACAGGTCGTTCAGGTCGGAGGTCGCGAAGCGGCCGCCCTCGAGCGGGACGAGCGGGCGGAGGTCGGGCGGGATGACCGGGAGGACCTCGAGCACCATCCACTCCGGACGGGTCTTCGACTGGATGAAGCCCTGCAGCACCTTAAGGCGCTTGGAGAGCTTCTTCTTGATCTGCTTGGAGCGCGTGGCGCGCATCTGCTCCTGCAGCTCGGCGACGGTGGCGTCCATGTCGAGCGTCATGAGCACGTCGCGGATCGCCTCGGCACCCATCTTGGCGGTGAAGGCGTCATCGCCGTATTCGTCGAGGGCCTGGCGGTACTCGACGTCGGTGAGCAGCTGCTTGGGCTCGAGCGGGGTCTTGCCCGGATCGACGACCATGTAGTTCTCGTAGTAGATCACGCGCTCGAGCGAGCGGGCGGTCATGTCGAGCAGGAGGCCCAGGCGGCTGGGCATGCTCTTGAGGAACCAGATGTGCGCGACGGGCACCGCGAGTTCGATGTGGCCCATGCGCTCGCGACGGACGCGGGCGATGGTGACCTCGACGCCGCAGCGATCGCAGACAACGTCCTTGTATTTGATGCGCTTGTACTTTCCGCAGGCGCACTCGTAGTCGCGGACGGGGCCGAATATCTTCTGGCAGAAGAGGCCGCCCGGCTCGGGCTTGAACGTGCGGTAGTTGATGGTCTCGGGATTCTTGACCTCGCCCTTGGACCATTTGCGGATGACCTCGGGGGAAGCGACGGTGATGGAGACGCAATCGAAGAGGTTCTCTTCGAGGCCGACGGCGGCGCGGGCCTCATCGCGGGCCATGGAACCAGCGGTTTCGTTGGGTTGGATGCTCATGTTCGAGTGTCCGTGGTTGCTGAATGTTGGGTTCGAAGCGTTCAGCCGGCAAAGCCGAGAACGTCGCGCTTCTGGAGGCGGATATCCAGGCCGAGGGACTGGATTTCCTTGATGAGGACGTTGAAGGACTCGGGCGTGCCGGCCTGCAGCGTGTTGTCGCCCTTGACGAGCGATTCGTAGATCTTGGTGCGGCCCTGCACGTCGTCGGATTTGACGGTGAGGATTTCCTGGAGGGTGTGCGCCGCGCCGTAGGCCTCGAGCGCCCACACTTCCATTTCGCCGAAGCGCTGGCCGCCGTACTGCGCCTTGCCACCCAGCGGCTGCTGCGTGACCAGCGAGTACGGACCGACCGCGCGCGCATGGATCTTGTGCGACACGAGGTGGTTCAGCTTCAGCATGTAGATGTATCCGACCACGACCTCCTGGTCGATCTTCTCGCCGGTGCGGCCGTCGTACAGGCGGCTCTTTCCGGAACTCGGCAGATCGGCCTGCTTGAGGTACTCGCGGACCTTCTTCTCGGGAATGCCGTCGAAGACGGGCGTCGCGACCTTCAGGCCGAGGCGCTTGCACGCCCAGCCGAGGTGCGTCTCGAGCACCTGGCCCACGTTCATGCGCGAAGGCACGCCGAGGGGGTTGAGGCAGATCTGGACGGGCGTGCCGTCAGGCAGGAAGGGCATGTCTTCCTCGGGCACGATCTTCGCGACCACACCCTTGTTGCCGTGGCGGCCGGCCATCTTGTCGCCGACGTGGAGCTTCTCCTTGGTGGCGACGTAGACCTTGACCTGCTTGATGGCGCCGGAGCCGTTGTCGTCGCCGGCCTCGATCGACGCGATCTTGCGTTCGCGGTCGGTCTCGAGCTCGTCGAACTTCGACTGGTAGCTGCCGATGATCTCCATGATCTTGATACGAACCGGGGACGGATCGATCTCGACGTGCTTGGAGACGGCGGCGAGCTTGCGCAGCAGGGTCTTCGTGATCTTGCGGTTGGCAGGGATGATGATCTCACCCGTCTGGCCGTTGATCACGTCGAGCGGAATCTTTTCGCCGAGGAGGATGTTGGAGAGCGCCTCGGTGAGGCCCTCGCGCAACTTGTCCATCTGCGTCTTGTACTCCTCCTGGACCTGCTTGATCTGGCGGCGGCGGTCGGAGGGCGAGAGCTTGTCGGGCTGGTTGTCCACGCGGCTCGACACCTTCACGTCCATGATGATGCCGGTGACGCCGGAGGGGACGACCAGGGAGGTGTCCTTCACGTCGGCGGCCTTCTCGCCGAAGATGGCGCGAAGCAGCTTTTCCTCGGGGGCGAGTTCGGTCTCGGACTTCGGGGTGATCTTGCCGACGAGGATGTCGCCGGGCTTCACCTCGGCGCCGATGCGGATCACGCCGTTGTGGTCGAGGTTCTTGAGCGCCTCTTCGCCGACATTCGGGATGTCGCGGGTGATTTCCTCGGGCCCGAGCTTGGTGTCGCGGGCGGTGCACTCAAACTCCTGGATGTGGATGGAGGTGTAGATGTCCTCCTTGAGCACCTTCTCGGAGATGAGGATGGCGTCCTCGAAGTTGTAGCCGTTCCAGGGCATGAACGCCACGAGGATGTTGCGGCCGAGGGCCATCTCGCCGCCGTCGGTGCAGGGACCGTCGGCGAGCACTTCGCCGGCCTTCACCTTCTGGCCGCGTTTCACGATGGGCTTCTGGTTGAAGCAGGTGCCCGCGTTCGAGCGCATGAACTTGCGCAGCTCGTAGACATAGACGTGGTTCTTCGCGTCCGTCTTCGGATGCTTGTCGAAGTTGCGGGGCATCTCGCCGTCCTTGGTGACGACGATCCGCTTGGCATCGGCGCTGGCGACGATGCCGGCCTCGTCGGCGACCACGACGATCTTCGAGTCGCGAGCGATGCGCTCCTCGAGACCGGTGCCGACGAACGGAGCCTCGCTCTGGAGGAGCGGCACGCCCTGGCGTTGCATGTTCGAGCCCATGAGCGCGCGGTTGGCGTCGTCGTGCTCGAGGAAGGGGATCATGCCCGCGGCCACGGAAATGACCTGCTTGGGCGAGACGTCCATGTAGTCGACGTCGGAGGGCGCGACCTCGAGGAACTCGCCGTCCTTTCGGACGGTGACCTTGCCCACGAGGTGGCTCTTGTCGTCGAGTTCGGAATTGGCCTGGGCGATGATCTTGCCCTCTTCCTGGTCGGCGGTGAGGTACTCGATCTTGTCGGAGACCTTGCCGTCCTTGACCGGGCGATACGGCGTCTCGATGAAGCCGAATTCGTTGACCCGGGCGTAGGTGGAGAGTGAGTTGATCAGACCGATGTTCGGACCTTCAGGCGTCTCGATCGGGCAGATGCGGCCGTAGTGCGACGGATGGACGTCGCGGACTTCGAAGCCTGCGCGGTCGCGGTTGAGACCGCCGGGCCCGAGGGCGGAGAGGCGGCGCTTGTGCGTGACCTCCGCGAGCGGGTTGATCTGGTCCATGAACTGCGACAGCTGGCTTCGGGCGAAGAAGTCGCGGATGACCGTGGTGAGGGCCTTCGGGTTGATCAGCTTCTGCGGCGTGATCGAGTCGACGCTCTGGTCGTACATCGTCATGCGCTCGCGCACGAGGCGCTCGGTGCGGGAGAGGCCGACGCGGCACTGGTTGGCGAGCAGTTCGCCGACCGTGCGGACGCGGCGGGAGCCGAGGTGGTCGATATCGTCGACCACGCCCTCGCCCTTCTTGAGGCGGACGAGGTACTTGGTGGCGGCGACGACGTCCTCGCTCTGGAGGATGCGTCCCTCGAGGTCGGTCTTCAGGCCGAGCTTCTGGTTGATCTTGTAGCGTCCGACGCGGGAGAGGTCGTAGCGCTTGGGATCGAAGAAGAGGCGCTTGAGGAGGGCCTTGGCGTTGGCCGTGGTCGGGGGCTCGCCGGGGCGGAGGCGCTTGTAGATTTCCTTGAGGGCCTCCTCCTCGTTGCGGGTCGGGTCCTTCTTGAGCGCGCGGATGATCGCACCCTCGTCGACGGCGGTGTCGATGACGCGGAGGGTGGAGATCTCGTGCTTCTCGAAAGTGCGCACGATCTGCTTGGTGAGGGGCTCGAACGCGCGAGCCAGCACGACGCCCTTCTGGGCATCGATGGCGTCCTCGACGAGCACGAGCGTGGAGACGTTCTCGAGCTCGAGGGCCTTGGCGACCTTCAGGTCCTTGATCTCGTAGAAGAGATTGATGATGTCCAGGTCGCTGGAGTAGCCGATCGAGCGAAGCAGCGTCGTGATCAGGAACTTGCGACGGCGGCGGCGGCGATCGAGGTAAACATAGAGCAGGTCGTTGTTGTCGAACTGCACCTCGAGCCAGGTGCCGCGGTCGGGGATGATGCGGAAAGAGTGGAGCAGCTTGCCGTTCGGGTGCGGGGCAACCTCGAAGGCGATGCCGGGGGAACGGTGGAGCTGGGAGACGACCACGCGCTCGGCGCCGTTGATGATGAACGAGCCGCGCTCGGTGACCATGGGGATTTCGCCCATGTAGATGTCCTCGTCCTTGATGAAGTCCTCCTCGCGGAGGCGGAGCTTCACGTAGAGGGGCACCGAATACGTGATGCCGTCGCGCAGGCACTGGATCTCGGAGCTCTTCGGGTCCCCGATGGTGTAGGACACGTACTCGAGCGTGAGCCGTCCGTCGTAGCTTTGGATCGGGAAAACCTCGCGGAAGACGGCCTCAAGGCCCTGGTTTTTGCGCTGCTTCTCGGGCACGCCCTTCTGCAGGTAATCGAGATACGAGTTGATCTGCAGCTCGATCAGATTGGGCGGCGAGATGACTTCTTTGAGCTTACCGAAGTTGATGCGTTCGGCGTGATTGCGGTCGGCCATGGGAGTTCCCGAAGGTTAAGATGAGACGAGTCGACAATAGCCCCTGGAGTGGCGGAGGAACCGCCGGGAGGGAGCTAACAAAGAACGGCGGAGAGAAAGGCAAAGGACAGGCCCCGCCTGAGCGCGGCCTGTCCCGTAAAGAACGGAGGTTGTTTGGAAGAATGCTCCAAGCGTGAGCTTACTTGAGCTCGACCTTGGCGCCAGCGGCCTCGAGCTTCTTCTTGATTTCCTCGGCTTCGGCCTTGGGAGCGTTCTCCTTGACCGGCTTCGGGGCGCCTTCGACGAGGTCCTTGGCCTCCTTGAGGCCGAGGCCCGTGATGGCACGGACTTCCTTGATGACGCCGATCTTGTTCGCGCCAGCGTCCTTCAGGACGATGGTGAACTCGGTCTGTTCCACGGCGGCGGCAGCGGGAGCGGCGGCGCCAGCGGCGGGAGCAGCGGCGACCGCGGCGGCGGACACGCCCCACTTGGTCTCAAGCTCTTTGACGAGCTCGTTGAGCTGGAGGACGGACTGGCTGGAGAGCCATTCGATGACTTGGTCTTTCGTGAGCGACATGATGTTTCCTTGAACGGTTAGTTCCCCGGGAATCGGGGGGTTTAAGGCTGGGATACAGCCCTAACGGTCTCGTTGGATGGTTGTTATTTGACCCCGCGGAACGGGAACAAAAGTGGTTGAATGTTTGGATCGAACGGGAGCAATCAGGCGGCGGCGCCTTCCTTCTCCTTCTTGTCGGCGTAAGCCTTGATGAGGGCGGCGAGCTGCTGGGGCTTGATCTTCATCAGGCCGAGCAGCTGCGACTTGAGCACGTTCATCGGCGGGACATCGGCCAGCTGGTCGATGACGGCCGCGTCGACGGCCTTCTTCTCGAAGATACCGCCCTTGACCTCGATCTTCTGAGCGTCCTTGAAGAACGACTTGAGGACCTTGGCGACGCCGGTCGGATTCGTGCCGCCGGTGACGATGGCGGTCTGTCCCTTGAGCCACTGGTCGACCTCGGGCAGGCCGAGGGTCTTGGCGGCGACGCGCAGGGAGCTGTTTTTGACGACGTGGAACTCGGCGCCCTCGGCCGCGAGCTTGTTGCGCAGCGTGGCGACGTTCTCGACGGTGGCCTTCTCGTAGTTGGCGAGGTAGACGTAGTCGGACTTCTTGAGGTGGCCCTCAACTTCCGCGATCAGATATTTCTTCTCTTCTCTCATGGCGTGGGGCCTCCCTTAGAATTTGTTGTATTCGGTGGACGCGATACGCACACCGGGGGACATCGTGCTGGAGAGCACGCAGGTCTTGATGTACTGGCCCTTGAACGAGGCCGGCTTGGCCTTGCCCACCGCATCGAGCACCGCCTGGGCGTTCTCGAGGATCTGGGTTGCGGTGAACGAGCGCTTGCCGACGCCGACGCCGATGTTGGCGGCCTTGTCCATCTTGAATTCGACGCGGCCGGCCTTGACGGCCTTGATGCCGGCGGCGATGTCGTCGGTGACGGTGCCAGACTTCGGATTGGGCATCAGGCCCTTGGGTCCGAGGACGCGGGCAATCGTGCGAACGGTCTTCATGGCCTCGGTGGTCGCGATCGCGACGTCGAAGTCGAGCCAGCCCTCGTTGATCTTCTGCATCATGTCCTGGAGACCGGCGTGATCGGCTCCGGCATCGAGAGCGGCCTTCGGATTGTCGGTGAAGACGAGGACGCGGACCTTCTTGCCCGAGCCGTTCGGCAGCGGGGTGGTTCCGCGAACCATCTGGTCGCCCTGCGCGGGGTCGACACCGAGGCGGAAGGAAAGCTCGACGGTCTCGTCAAACTTGGCCTTGGGCAGTTTGGCGAGGACTTCGACGGCGTCCTTCAGCGCGTATTCCTGTGAGAAATCCGCAGCCTTGAGGGCGTTGCGGTAACGTTTGCTTTGTTTGACCATTGTGGACTCCTTGCGGTGCAAGCGCCTTCAAAAGGCTCCCGCGGTGAGTATATCGTGGGTTGCGGGCGGGCGGATCGAAGTGCGTGAGGCGCGACGACCCGCCATCCCAAAAGTGTGATTCCGATCAGTCGACGACGTCGATGCCCATGTTACGGGCCGTGCCGGCGATGACCTTGATGCCCGCCTCGGGATTCTTGGCGTTCATGTCGGCCTTCTTGATGTTGTAGATCTCGAGGAGCTGCTTCTTCGTGACCTTGCCGACCTTGTCCTGGTTTGGCTTGCCGGAGCCGCTGGCGATGTTGGCGGCCTTCTTGAGGAGGACGGACGCCGGGGGCGACTTGAGGATGAAGGTGAAGCTCTTGTCGGAGTAGACCGTGATGACGACCGGGAGAATCATCCCGTTCTGGTCCTTGGTCTTGGCGTTAAATTCTTTGCAGAACGCCATGATGTTGACGCCCTGGGCGCCCAGCGCGGGGCCGACAGGAGGAGCAGGGTTGGCCGCACCAGCGGGAAGCTGAAGTCGGATATAGCCTTGGATCTTCTTAGCCATGGTGATGAATGTGGCGGGTGGTTGGTGACGTGTGTTGGATTATACGAACGTCGGCGGTGACAAAGAGGCGTCGCGTCACTCGGTGATGCGTTGTACCTGCCAGTATTCGAGTTCGACCGGGGTGAACCGGCCAAAAATGGAAACGGAAATCTTGAGCTTGCCGCGGTCCGGATCGATTTCGTCGATGCGGCCCGTGAGGTTGGCGAAGGCGCCGTCGGTGATCTTGACCTCCTCGCCGACGGAGTACTGCACCTTCGGCACTTCCTTGCCGTTGGCGGCCTCGATGCGGGCCTTGATCTCGTCGATTTCGACTTGGCGGAGGGGAGCGGGATTGTCGCCGCCGACGAAGCCGATCACGCCCGTGGTCTCCTTCACGAAGTACCAGGGCTTGTTGATGATCTTGGCATCCTCGCCGTAGAGGCGCATCTGGATGAAGACGTAGCCCGGGTAGAGCTTGCGGACCTTGGTGGACTTCTTGCCGGCCTTGACCTCCGAAACGACCTCCGTCGGCAGCAGCACCTCGAAGATGAAGTCGTCGAGTTCCTCGGCCGACTTGAACTTCTCGATATAGGTTTTCACCTTGTTCTCCTGGCCGGAGAGCGTGTGAAGCGCGAACCATTGGGCGCCGGCGGGAGCGGAGGTCTGGGCGGAGGACATGTGACGGGTACCGGCCGGAGGGTTAACTGAACAGGCGCGTGACCAGGTCGACGACCTGGTAGAGCGCGAAATCGCTGATGCTCGTGAAAACACCGAGAAGCACGGCGGCCACAATCACGACGATGACGGAATCACGGAGCTCCGAACGCGTAGGCCATGAGGCCTTCTGCAGTTCGCTATACGTTTCGCCTGCGAAAATGCGGACGCTGGTAAACGGGTTTTTCATGAACGGAAAAGATGGCAGGCGCAGAGGGACTCGAACCCCCAACCAACGGTTTTGGAGACCGCTACTCTACCAATTGAGCTATACGCCTGTGGATGAACTTTAGACGACGCAGCCGAGGCCCCAGAAAACGAGGCCTCGGCGGTGTGTCTCAAACCTTTGCTAAAACTGACTTAGTCGAGAATCTCGACGATACGGCCGGCACCGATGGTGCGACCACCCTCGCGAATGGCGAAGCGCTGGGTCTTCTCCATGGCGATCGGAACGATGAGCTCGATCTCAACCTGGGTGTTGTCACCCGGCATGATCATCTCAACGCCCTGAGCGAGCTTGAGGATGCCCGTCACGTCCGTCGTGCGGAAGTAGAACTGCGGACGGTAGCCGTTGAAGAACGGCGTGTGGCGGCCACCCTCTTCCTTGGTGAGGACGTAGATCTCGCACTTGGCCTTGCGGTGCGGGGTGACGGACTTCGGGGCGGCGATGACCTGGCCGCGCTCGATGGCTTCCTTTTCAACGCCACGGAGGAGGAGACCGACGTTGTCGCCGGCCTGACCCTGATCGAGCATCTTGCGGAACATCTCGACGCCGGTGATGACCGTGGTCGAGGTGTCGCGGATACCGACGATTTCCATCGTGTCGCCGACCTTGCAGATACCGCGCTCGATACGGCCCGTCGCGACGGTGCCGCGGCCGGTGATCGAGAAGACGTCTTCGACGGACATCAGGAAGGGCTTGTCGATCTCGCGGGCCGGTTCCGGAATCTCGGAGTCGATGGCGGCCATCAGCTCGCCGATGGCGGCAACGCCCTCGGGCTTGCCCTCAAGGGCGGCGGTGGCGGAACCACGGATGATCTTGGCGTTGTCGCCGTCAAATTGATACTTGGAGAGGAGCTCGCGGATTTCCATCTCGACGAGGTCAAGGAGTTCCTTGTCGTCGATGAGGTCGACCTTGTTCAGGAAGACGACGATCTTCGGAACGCCGACCTGACGGGCGAGGAGGATGTGCTCGCGGGTCTGGGGCATCGGACCGTCGGCGGCCGACACGACGAGGATCGCGCCGTCCATCTGGGCCGCGCCGGTGATCATGTTCTTGACGAAGTCGGCGTGTCCCGGGCAGTCGACGTGCGCGTAGTGGCGCTTGTCGCTCTCGTACTCAACGTGGGCCACCGCGATCGTCACGATCTTGGTCGCGTCGCGGAGCGTGCCGCCCTTGGCGATGTCGGCGTAGGACTTGAATTCAGCCAGGCCCTTGTCCGACTGCACCTTCAGGATGGAGGTGGTGAGGGTGGTTTTGCCGTGGTCGACGTGGCCGATCGTGCCGACGTTGACGTGCGGTTTCTTGCGTTCGAATGTACCTTTAGCCATGTGGTTTGGAGACGTTTATGTTGAGATGAGAGGGATTTCAACCCGGACGACAGATGGAGCCCAGGACCGGATTTGAACCGGCGACCTCGTCCTTACCAAGGACGTGCTCTGCCGACTGAGCTACCTGGGCGTAACCTGAATGGGTCAAAAAACAGAAAAAGAGCGACGACCGTGGCGGCCGGAGTTTTGTCCGTCAACTGCAAACTTGGCATTTCTGTTATCCAGCCGGGGAACGGGCAGATAACCAAGTTTTGATTCGCCCGTCCAGCCTTGTGTGGTGCTTTTTTCCTGAAACCGGGAGCCCGCCCGCCGGCACCCGGTCGGAGTCCCCCAGCCTGCCGGGCATAATTGCCTAAGGCCCAAGTACTAGATCGTAAAGACCGGCTGGCAGCCGGCCCTTCTGGGAAATCAGCGGCCAGTCCCGGATGAGCGTCGCCTGCAACAGCCGGTCGACAGATTCGACGCCGGAGCTGGACACCAGCGCCGGCTGGCCGATGGGGCCCGCGGCATCGGCTTCGAGGAGAAATTCCGCAGGCTGCCAAAGCAGGTCGGCCGGAAGCGGCAGGCCCTGGAGCGGCATCGTGAGCACCGTGCGTCCGTCGATACCGGAGACCACCTCCAGCTCGGCCGAGCGTGCGGGACATACCGCCGGAGCAAGGTTGGTGCGTCCCAGACCGATGAACGGACGATCCCAGGGCATGAGGGCAAGTTCGTCGGCCGGCTTGGCAGGAATCGCGACCGGAGGCGGCAGGAGCAGCGGCACGGTTCCACTCCCAAACTGAAGCTTCGCTGGAAATCGCCTGAACGAGTCGCCGGGCTTGCGCAGGGATTCTTCAGGCCGGACATCCTGGGCGGTATTCCAGGGAGTGGGCAGGAATAAAGGAGCGGGATCGTGCAGAAACGCCTCCTCGCGAAGCAGGGGATCGCTTGAGGGCTTGTCCAGCTGGGCGAGCGTGACCGCCGCAGGGGGCCGAGCCGAGGACTTGGGTGCGGCCGTCGGCGGAAGCCGCAGACTCAGGGCAAACAGAAGCACCAGCACCGCCGCCGCGGAAAACAAGGCGATCGCAATGCGTCGTGAGCCGGGCTGGAATGTCGGCGCTGACATCGAAAGCGGTCCCCGATCAGTCCTGGTGCGGAGCCTCGGCGGCCCAGACAACCCGGGCGAAGCCAGCCTCCTCGGCGGCATTGTAAAGGCGCGTCAGGTCCTCCATCGACACGTCGCTGCTGGCCCGCACCAGCAGCACCGGGTGGGCCGAGCTGGCTGCCGCCTGCTTCAACCAGTCGTGCAGCTGTGCGAAACTCAGCTGCCCGGAGTCCGTGAAGATCAGCCCCCCGGCCTTGAGGCTGATCACATGGGTGGTCGCGGAGGCGCCCAGGCGTGAGGACGCGACCGTGGGAATCCGGAAATCCGTGCCCAGTCCGGGCGCGAGCACGAAGCGCGAGCCGAAGAGCACGAAGAACAGCGCGATCAGCCCCCCGTTCACGAAGAACAGCCAGTCCCAGTCGCGCCCGGGCGCGGTGGCCCGGCTCGAGAGGTCGAGCGGACGGGTGATCATGGGCCCTTCTCCTCCTCCTGCCCGGCGGACGCGCGGTATTCGATCACCAGATACTCCATGATCTCGTTGCCGGCCCACTCGATGTCGCGGATGATCGCGCGCACGCGGCTGGCGAGGAAATGGTGGGCGAGCCGGGTCGGGATCGCGAGCATCAGGCTGCCGGCCGTGCTGAGCAGTGCCATCCACATCCCCCGGGCAAGGGCGCTCGCCGTGGCGTAGTCGCGCTCGAAGGCCGCAAAGGTGGTGATGAACCCGAGGAGAGTGCCGAGCAAGCCCACCAGGGGCGCCACCTGCGCGATGGCCGCGATCGAGCCCAGTCGGCGGTCGAGGGAGGGGATCTCGACAATTGCGGCCTCCTGGACCGCAAAACGCATCCGCGCCTCGTCCTCGTGCGCGTGCAGAAGTGCCGCCTTCACGACGGCGGCGACCGGGCCGGGGGTCTCCTCGCACACGGTGAGGGCCTCGACGATCCTGCGCTTGGCGAGGATGTTCTTGATGCCGTCCACGAAGGCCTTGGCGGAGATCTGGCCGCGATGGAGGAACAGCGTTCGCTCGATGAAGAACACGAGCGCCGTGGCTCCCAGGGCGAGGAGCACCCACATCATGGGGCCGCCACGTGTCATGACATTGAAGCTGAGGAGTGACATGGTCTGATAAGGGGAGGGCTCAGGGCCTGGGGTTGCCGGACGCCTGGGCGATCTTGGCGCGGGCCAGTTCGACCGATGCGGTGCTGAGCTTGGAGTTCATCACGAGCGTGAGCGCACGGCGGGCCTCATCGGGCTTGCCCTGCCGCTCGAGCAGGTCGGCGAGGTCGAAGAGCGTGCGGGCCATCCAGGAACGCCCGCGTGCGCCGAGGGAGGCCGCGTGGGCGGGGTTGACGAGGAAGGCGCTCACGACGTCCTGCCACCACACCTCGGTTGCGCGCTTGAGGTCTCCGCGGCGCCGATACGCCGCGCCGAGCTTGTAGCCGGCCTCGACCCGCATGTCGGCGCTCGCGTCGGGTCGGGAGATGAGGCCCTCGTAGATCTCGAGGGCCCGGGCGGCATGCTCGGGGTTGGTGCCGGCCTGGGCGGCATGGCAGTCCGCCAGGGAGAGCAGGACGGCGGGAATGTCCCGGTGCTGCGGATAATTGCGAACGAGATACTCGTAGGCGCGCTGGGCCAGGTCGAACTCGTTGAGCTTCCGCAACAGGTCGCCCTGCTTCAGCCGGGCGTAGAAGACGAGGTCGCTGGTCGGGTAGCGGCTGACGAGCTGCTCGATGAGGCGGTTGGCGTCCTGAAAGCTGGCGTCCTGGCCCCGGCGCTCGGCGAGCAGCGCGGCGCGGTACAGCGCGTAGGGGGCGTAGGGGCTGTCCTTGTACTCGTCGGCCAGCTGGACGAGGCGCTGCTGCGCGTCGACCGAGCGGTCCTTGGAAAGGAAGTAGTCGGCCTCGGCGATCATCGAATACACCGCCGCGTCGCTGTGGGGGAAATCGGCGCGGAGCTTCTTGAGCGCGGCGAGGGCGTCGTCGGGGCGGTTCAGCGCAAATTCGGCCTGGGCTGCGATGAGGGCCGCCGAGCTGGCGATCGTGCTCTTCAGGTCGGGCGCGATGCCCTCGAGGCCCGGGACCAGACCTGAGGCGAGCTTGAACGCCTCCGCGGGTTTGCCCGCGTCCAGCGAGAGGCGGGCGCGCAGCCAGGCCATCCGGGCGCGCAGGGAAGCGTCGTTGGGCAGCGGGGCGCCGGGCGCCAGCAGCGCAGCCACGCGAGACAGCGCGTCGGCCTGGCGGCCCGCGGCCTCGAGCGAGCGCGCGAGGTTCCACTCGGCTTGCCAGCGGTCGTCGATGTCGAACGAGGGGTTGCGCGCGAACCCGTCGAGCAGCGTGCGCGCCTGGTCGAGGCGGCCCGCGTCGATCTCGGATTCGACGCGCTGGAACATGACCTGTCCCGGCGCCACATCGGGGGGCAGCTCGCGCAGGGCCGCGGCGTAGGCGTCGGCGGCGCTGCGGTAGTCGCCGGCCCGATACCACGCCTCCGCGACCACGACTCCGAGTTGGGAACGCGCGGGGCCGGGCGGGAGCACGGCGCGCGCCTTCTCCGCGTAGTCCGCGGCGGTGCGGTAGCGCCTCTGCTCCCAGGTGGCATTCGTCAGCACGCCCAGCGCATAGGCCCGAAGCTGGGAACCGGGAAAGCGGTCGAGCAGCGAGCGGGCGTCGTCCTCGGCCTGCGCAAAATCCTTGGCGAGCAGCGCGGATTCGGCCCGCGCCAGGAGCAGGTAGTCGAGAATCGGATGCGGCGGCTGCGTCGCGATCATGCGGTCGAGGCGCGACCGGAACTCGTCGGCCGCCACGCCCTGCGTCGAGGCCTGCGCCAGGAGCATGAGCGCGATGCGCTGCCGGCCCGCGTCGTGACCGTTCTCGAGCAGGCGGAACAGCGCGTCGCGGCCCGCCGAGCCCTGCGTGGCGCCGTCGATCATGCCGAGCAGCAGGCGGACTTCGTCAACCTCGTTGACCTCTACGTGGGGGAGCGATTGCAGCAGGCGCTGGAGCTGACCGACCGCCTCGCCCTGGTGTCCCGTGGCGTACAGGCCGATGGCGTACTGCTTGATCGCGCCGTAGCCGACCTTCTGTCCCTGGAAACGCTCGGCGTTTGCGCGCAGGGCGTCCAGATTGACCTCCCCGCGCCGAAGGAAGGCCTGCTCCCGGGCGAGGTCGAAGCGCACGCGTGCGAGCTCGGTGGCGGCGTGCTGGATGGCCTGGGCGTAGAAGTCGCGGCTCTGGTCGAACTTGTTTGCGGCGTCGGCGAGCATGCCCTGCAGGAAATACCACCAGCCCCGGTCCTGCCCGGGGAGCTGGTCGACGCGCACATCCGCGATCTCGCGGCGGGCCTGCTCGATGCGGCGATCGTTCGCGGCGATCAGGGCTGCCCGGAGTTTCCAGGCGGGGCCTCGGGGGCCGGTCTCTGCGTCGAGGACGCGCTGGGCCTCGTCGAGGCGCCCATACTCCATGAGTGCGGTGGCGCAGGACAGGCGAAGGGCCGACCTGTCGCCATCGAAACCCGAGCCGGGAGCGAGCAGCCGGAGGTAAAGGTCGGACGCGACCGACGGAAGCCCCAGGGCCAGCGCTCGGTCGGCGGCCGTCTCCGCGGCAAGCAGTTCGCCCGGCGTATGCGCTGACCTGGCCACCGCGCCCGCGGAGCTCAGGGGAGCCGGCGGAAACAGCGGCGCCTCCGCAGCGACGAGCGGCGAGACTACTGCGAGCAGGCAGACGAAAAAGCGCGGGCGCATGGGAGCGAGGCGGAAGGTTGCTTTGTTGACCGTCAACAATCAACCGCGTTGTCGACACGCACAGTCCGGCGGCGTTCGCCGGAGTGCGGGGAGCCCGCGTCCTCACCCGTTCGGGCGATCAGCCGCCTTTGTGCTTCACCTGCTCCGCTCCCTTGGCAAGGTGGAACCTCACCCTTCCCGCCCTCCCCAATGAAAGACAAGCTCGCAGCCCAGTTTCAGAAGATCTTCGGCCGCCAGCCCGACGCCGTCACCCACGCGCCGGGCCGCATTGAATTCATCGGAAACCACACCGATTACAACGGCGGCACCGTGCTCGGCGCCTCGATCGACCGGGGCGTGGGCGTCGCCATCGCCCGCCGCTCGGACGGCCAGCGCCGCTTCTACAGCGGCCACACCGATGAGATCATCACCCTTCCGGGGGGCCACCTCAGGAAGCTCGACGGCAAGGGCAGCTACACGAACTACGCCCAGGGCGTGCTGGCCGCACTCCCGGCCTTCAACCTGAAGGCGCCGGAGGGGTTCGATTACCTCGACATGTCCGACCTGCCGGTCGGCGCCGGCCTCAGCAGCAGCGCCGCTGTGGAACTGGCGTCGGGCTTGGCCTTCCTCGCGATCACCGGCCAGAACCCCTCCCGCGAGACGCTCGTGAAGATCGGCAAACATGCCGAGAACCATTTCGTCGGGGTTCCCTGCGGCATCCTCGACCAGGGCGTGTCCGGCTTCGGTCGGAAGAACCACCTGGTCTTCATCGACTGCCGCGGCCCGCGCTTCGAGACGGTGCCCCTGCCCGCCGGCGCGCATTTTTGGATTTTCAACACCCACACCAAGCATGCGCTCGTGGACGGTCTCTACGCCGCACGTCACAAGGAGTGCATGGACGCCGCGAAGGCGCTGGGCGTGGGCCTGCTCGTCGATGCAACCCCCGCGGCGCTTGAAGCCGCCCGCGGCCGCCTCGATGAGGCCGCGTACAAGCGCGCCAAACACGTGATCGACGAGATCAGCCGCGTCGACGCCACCTGCAAGGTCCTGCCCTCGGGCGACCTCGCCGCCGTCGGGCGGCTCCTGACCGCCTCGCATCGCAGCTCGCAGACCCTCTTCGAGAATAGCACCGCCGAACTCGACTTCCTCGTGGATACGCTCGAGAAGACGCCCCACGTCCATGGCGCCCGCCTGACCGGCGGCGGCTTCGGCGGAGCGGTCATGGCGATGACATCCGGCGCCTTTAACAGCACGCAGGCCCAGGGCGTGGCGGCCGCCTATGCCGCGAGGTTCGGCTCGGCGCCCGACGTGCTGCACATGCAGACCGGCGACGGCGCGCAGGTCCTGTGATCCCGGAGCGCGTGGCCCTCCCAGAAGGGCCACCCCGCTGCGGGGAAAGTCAGCCCAGCCGCGCGCGAAGCTTCCCCAGCAAGGCTGCGAACTCCTCGCGGCCTCCGATCTTCGTCATCCAAAGGACGCCGCCGTACACTAGCGTACCGGCCGGGATCAGCGCTCCGAGTGCAACGAGGTCCGCACGCAGGCCGCCGCTCCTCAGCCAGCCCCACCAGCCCGCCGCCACCAACGCGCTCATCGCCAGCGCTCCCACCGCGATCTTGAGCAGGTCCGGCACCAGCAGCCCCATGCGGATCTCGCGCACGCGGCGCGCGAGCAGGACCTGGAGCGTCGCGCACTGGATCACGACCGCCGTGGTGCTCGCCACCACGAGGCCCGCCGTTCCGAGCGGATGCATCAGCAGCAGGCTGAGACCGAGATTGATGAAAAAGCTGACCGTGGCGACGCGCACGGGAGTGGCCGTGTCCTTGAGCGCATAAAACGCCCGGGTCGTGAGGCTGACGGCCGAGAAAAAGGGCAGTCCGATCACCGACAGTGCGATGAGCGGGGCCAGGAAATGCGTGTCGGCCGCCGAAAAATGTCCGCGTTGGAACAGCACGCGCACGATCGGTTCGCTGAGCATCGCCAGCCCCGCTGCGGCGGGCACGTTGATTACCAGGATCATCCGCATGCCGCGCAGGTAGTCCGAGGCCATCGACTTGTAATCTCCCCTGGCGGCATGCTCCGCAATCGCAGGATAGACCACCGTCGACACGGCGATCGCAAACACGCCGATCGGAAGCTCCGTGATGCGCCCGGCGTAAAACAACAGCGTCGCAGCCCAGTCGTTGAGCGACATCGCAAGCAGCTGGATCACCACCAGGTTGACCTGGTAGATCGCGGCGCCCCACAGCCCGGGGGCCATGAGCCAGGCGATCTCCCGAACCCCGGGCGACCAGGATAGCAGGAAACGGGGGCGCCAGCCCCGCCGGAACAGCGCCACCGCGGGAAGAAGCATCTGCAGGACGCCACCGATCAGCACGCCGGCACAGAGCCAATACATCTCCCCCATGGGCGACGAGGCCCAGTGCAGCCCGGCGCCGCCAAGCGTGACGATCATCGTGACGTTCAGCAGCACCGGCGACAGCGCCGACTCGGTGAAGCGCTGCATCACGTTGAGCGTGGCGTTGTAAACGGCGGCCACGCAGACGAAGACCAGGTAGGGGAACAGGAATACGGACAGGTCCGCGCTGAGATACCAGCGCTCCTCGTGTCCGGTGAGCAGGCGGGCGTGGGCGCAGGCGAACATGCCCAGGGCAACCAGTCCGGTCGTCACCACAAAGGTCCACGACGCCACCTCGTTGACGAGCCGGTAGGCCGAGTCCCGGCCCTTCCCGTGGAGCTCGTGCTGGAGGGTCGGGATGAACGCGGCGGTGAGCGAGCCCTCGCCGAGCAGCCGGCGGAACAGGTTGGGTATCCGGAACGCCGTGACAAAGGCCGAGTTGAGCGCCGAGGCGCCGAAGACGGCCGCGCTCAGCGCGTCGCGGAACAGCCCGAGCACGCGGGAGACGACCGTGAGTCCCGATACAACGCCGATGTTCTTGAGCTGCTTCGACACGCAGACGTTTTCCCGGCGGTGCCCATCCTCCGCAAGCCATTAGCGCCCATGCCCCGCCGGGCAGCGGCCCCGAAACGCACCCTGCGGCATTGACGCACCCCGCGACGCGGAACAGCCTGCCCGGGTCACATGCCACTCCTCACCAAGCTCATCGAAAGGCTGCAGCGCCATCCCAAGCGCATCGTCTTTTCAGAAGGCGCAGACCCGCGCGTGCTCCAGGCGGCGCGCCAGTGGGTGACGCGCCGCATGGGCGCGCCGATCCTGCTGGGCGACCGCAGGCTGGTGAAGGAAACCGCGTCCCGCCTCTCCCTGGACACGAAGGGCATGCGCATCATCCAACCCGGCGAAAGCGAGGACCTGCCGGGCTTCATCACCCAGCTCGAGCAGATGCGCTCCGAGCGCCAGCTGATGCTCGGCGATCTCCGCACCGCCGCCCTCGACACCGGCTACTACGCCACGCTGATGCTCGCCAACGGCCAGGCCGACGCGATGGTGGGCGGCGCCGCAGTGTCCGACGCCAGCGCCCTGCGTCCGCTCTTCCAGATCATCCCGCGCCAGGAACACGTCCAGACGGCCTCGTCGCTCATGATCCTCGACTGGGACGAGCGAAAGATCGGCGCGGACGGCACGCTCTTCCTGGCGGACTGCGGCGTGATCCCTGAACCCACGGCGGAGCAGCTCTGCGACATCGCCCTGTCCACCGCGATGATCGCGCGCCATCTGACCAACGACATTCCGCGCGTGGCGATGCTGAGTTATTCGTCAAAGAGCAATTCCCAGCATCCCGCCATCCTGAAGATGCGCCGCGCCACCGAGCTGGCCCGAGCGAAAGCAGACGCGGCGTCGCTCCCGATGGAAATTGACGGCGAACTCCAGGTCGACGCAGCGCTGGATTTCGGGATCGCCGGCGCGAAGCGGATCTCCGGCCCGGTCGCAGGCCACGCCAACGTGCTGATCTTCCCCGACCTGAACAGCGGCAACATCGCCTTCAAGCTCGTCCAGCTGCTGGCCGGCGCAAACACCTTTGGCCAGATCATCACGGGCCTCAGCCGCCCGGCCGCCGAGATCAGCCGCGGCGCGAGCGCACACGACGTGTTCGGCGCGGCCGCAGTCGTGGGATGCCAGGCCATCGACCGCCGCCTGCTCTACGGAACCCCGTAGGCGCCGCCTTCAGGGGCCTGCGTCCAGTTTGAGTCGACCGCCGGAAATGCTCACCCCAGTGAGTTTGTCCCAAGCGGCCACCAGATCGTCCGGCACGCTTTGGCTCGAATAGAGACGACGCAGCACAATCGAGGCGACCAGGGGCAGCCGCCCCACCGGACACGAGCCCACGTAGATCTGCGATGGGGCAAAGACAAACCGCCGGCCCTCGCGCGCAAATCCGCCCGTCGCCTGCACGATGATGGACCTGTCCAGCAGCGCCACCTTCACGGGCACCGCCACCTGCAATTGATCGCCGACGATGCGGAAATTCACCTCACCCGGGGTCAGCGACGCCCCCTCATCCCCACCCTGTTCGTTGCGCGGACGCTCCATCCGCGTGACCGCCGCCGTGTTGAGCTCCTCTTCCGACAGGCTGATGGACTGGCCGTCGAGCAGCGCGTGCCGTTTGCGAAGCCAGGCCTGGCCGAGGTCGGGATCCGTGGACCCTCGAATGTACCAGACCGAATACGCGTCCGGGGTCTTGGGGGGCACCATCACCTTCGGAACGGGTTTCCACACCAGCCACGCCGCGCACAGCAACACCCCGAGCACTGCGCTCAGCACGGCGCCGAAGAGGACCTCCGCCCAGCCGGGGCCGTACCGCGCGCGTTCGATCTTCGAGGAGTTCATGATGAGGTGGGAGCCCGGAAGCGGCCAGCCAGGCGGGGGGCAAACCTAGGACGCCCCGGTCTTTTTTTCGCCCCCACCCGAGGCGGACGACGACGAGCTCGAGGAGCTTTTCTTGTAGTCGGTGATGTAGAAGCCGGAGCCCTTGAAGATGAGCCCGGCACCGCCGCCGATCTTGCGGCGGACCTTGCCCTTCTTTCCGCACTGGCACGTCTTCAGCGCGTCGTCCTTCATCGACTGAAAGACCTCGAACTCCTTTCCGCACTTATCACACACGTACTCGTAGGTAGGCATAGTCCAAAAAGAGCCGGTTTTTATGTGACGACCGGCGCCCGCTGGCGAGGTTTTGCTTGAGAAATTCCACGGCGACAGAGCGGACCGTTTTGTGTTCAAGCACTTAAAGAAGCGCCCCGCCTCCGCGATCACCCCTCAGGCATCCCATCCCGAGCCTTTGGGTTGCCTCCTCGACGCAGGCACGACTTCAATGCCGCCACCGCACCATGGACTTTAAAACCCAGTTCGAAACCTACCTGCACCGGGTGAAACAGGGACTCCACACCCTCCTCCCCGATGCAGGCACGAGGCCGGCGAGACTGCACGAGGCCATGGCCTACAGCCTCGCGGCCGGCGGCAAGCGCCTGAGGCCGGTGCTCTGCCTGGCCGCCGCCGACCTGGCCGGGTCCAAGGCCGACGCGCTCGCGGCCGCGATCGCGATCGAGTGCGTGCACACGTATTCGCTGATCCATGACGACCTGCCGTGCATGGACGACGACGACCTGCGCCGGGGACGGCCGACGCTTCACAAGGCCTTCGACGAGGCCACGGCCCTGCTCGCCGGTGACGCCCTGCTCACGCACGCCTTCGCCCTGCTCCCGACCGCCTATGCGGCGGATTCCGCGCTCGCCGCCGCCCTGGTGCGCGAGCTCTCCGAAGCGGCGGGCAGCCGGCGCCTCATCGGGGGCCAGATGGCCGACCTGCTCGCCGAAAGCCAGCCCTCGATCAGCTCGGAGGAGCTGGACTTCATCCATCTCAACAAGACCGCGGCGATGATCGAAGCCGCGCTGGTCCTGGGCGGCCTGTGCGGAGGCTCGCGCCAGGAGGACCTCGACCGCCTGCGCCGCGCGGGCCGGCACACCGGCCTCGCGTTTCAGATCATCGACGACATCCTCGACGTCACGAGCGACAGCGCGACGCTGGGGAAGACCGCAGGGAAGGACGTGGCGGCCGACAAAACCACCTACGTGAAGCACCACGGCCTCGACGCGGCGCGCCGCATCGCCCACGAGCAGACCCAGGCCGCGCTCGAGGCGCTCAACTCGATCCCCGGCGGCGCCCCCTTCCTCATCCACCTGGTGTCCGGCATGGAGCTTCGGGCGCGGTGACACAGGCGCGGGCGCTGGACAATCGGGGCGCTTCGGCGACACTTCCCGCATGCCCCCGCCCTACGTCCTCGCCCTCGACCAGGGAACGACGTCCTCGCGCGCCATCGTCTTCGATCGCGCCGGGCGCACCCTGGCCGCCGCCCAGCAGGAGTTTCCCCAGCGTTACCCCCGACCCGGCTGGGTGGAACACGATCCCGAGGACCTTTGGGAGAGCACCCGGCGCACCGCGCTCGCCGCACTTGCCGAGGCCAACCTCGAGCGCGCGCAGGTCGCCGCCATCGGCCTGACCAACCAGCGCGAGACGACCCTGCTGTGGGAGCGCTCCACCGGGCGCCCCGTCGCCCCGGCCATCGTCTGGCAGGACCGCCGCACCGCCGACGCCTGCGCACGGCTCCGGCGCGCGGGCCACGAGCCCCTGTTCCGCTCGCGCACGGGGCTCCTGCTGGACCCGTATTTCAGCGGGACCAAGCTCGCCTGGCTGCTCGACCGCGTACCCGGACTGCGGAGACGTGCCTCGAGGGGCGAACTGGCCTTCGGGACGGTCGACACCTGGCTGCTGTGGCGCCTGACCGGCGGCGCCGTGCACGCCACGGACCCCTCGAACGCGTCGCGAACCCTGATGATGGACCTGCGCACGGGCGACTGGGACGACGAGCTCCTGAGGATCCTGCGGATCCCTCGCGAGGTGCTGCCCGAGATCCGGCCCTCCAGCGGGGTTTGCGGCGAGGTGGCGACCGTGCCCGCCCTGCGGGGCCTGCCCATCGCGGGCATTGCGGGCGACCAGCAGTCCGCGCTCTTCGGCCAGGCCTGCTTCATGCCCGGCCAGGCGAAGAACACCTACGGCACCGGCTGCTTCCTGCTCCTCCACACCGGGCACAAGCCCGTAGCCTCGCGCCACAACCTGCTCACGACCGTGGCGTGGCGGCTGGGCCCTGGGCAGCCGCTCGAGTATGCGCTCGAGGGCAGCGTCTTCATCGGCGGTGCAGTGGTGCAATGGATACGAGACGGGCTGGGCGTGATCGCCCGCTCCTCAGACATCGAGGAACTGGCGGCGCGCGTTCCCGACAGCGGCGGAGTGCAGTTCGTGCCGGCGTTCACCGGGCTGGGCGCCCCCCACTGGGACCCCGCGGCGCGCGGCGCCATTCTCGGCCTCACCCGCGGCACCACCGCGGCGCATCTCGCACGCGCGGCCCTCGACAGCATCGCCTACCAGAGCGCCGACCTCATCGCCGCGATGGAAGCCGACGCAGGACTCCGCCTCCGGGAGCTTCGGGTCGACGGAGGCGCGACGGTCAACGACGCCCTCATGCAGTTCCAATGCGACCTGCTGCGCGTTCCGGTGACTCGTCCGGCCACGCGCGAGACCACTGCGCTCGGCGCGGCCTTCCTCGCCGGGCTCGCCGTGGGGGTATGGAAAGATCGGGACGAAATCCGCGCCCTGTGGACGGCCGACCGGTGCTTCAAGCCGGCGCGTGTCTCCCGGGCCCTCCAAAAGGGCCGGGACGCATGGCACCGCGCCGTGGAGCGATCCAAAGGCTGGGCCGTGGATGAGTGACCGCCCTTCGGGAGGGTGCCAAAAACAGAACGCGGATGCCGGGAGACATCCGCGTTCGGGAAAACCAATCGTTGAACCCAGGCCTCAGGCCTGGGGCGCGGGTGGCGGCGTGTCGTCGGACTCCGGCTCGGGAGCGGCGGGCTCCGAAGGAGTCGCCACCGGAGCGACGGGCTCGGCAGGAGCTGCAGGCTCGGCCGGAGAGGCGGGCACTGCCGCTTCGGGTGCCGGCTGGGCCGGCTCGACCGGAGCCTCCGGGAAGTTCTCCGGATCGTGCTCTTCGGACTCCACCTCCTTCTTTCGCGCCTCCACCATAGGCGGCGGAGCGAAAAGTCGGCTGTCGATGAACTCCGTCACGTAGCCCTCGCGTACGAGCCACAGCAGATCTCCCTGCATCTTCGCGAGCTTCTCACGGTCTTCGACCGACAGCTCGGGCTGGGCGGCGGCCTCGCCCTCGGCCGGCTTGCGCTCGGCGGGCCGCGGCAGCGAAATCTTGAGGAAGCGCTCCGGCAGGTCCGAGACCCTGACCATCGGGTTCGCCTCGATGAACGAGATGAGCGCGTTGATCGTCTCGGAGAAGGTCTGGCCGGGGACGCGGAATTTCCGCTTCACCGCACAGACGTACGAGACGCCCTTGGAGCCCTTCTTGAAGATCGTGAACCCCTCGCGACGGAGGCGTCCGCGCAGCGCATTCGCCGTATCCAGGGGGAAGCGACGCTGGCGCTCGAGCGTGCCCTCGATCGACCTGCGGATCTCGCCCTGGGGCAGCTCCTCGATCAGGCGGCCGTGGAAACGCGCGCTGTCGGCCAGGCGCACGACTTTGTCGCGGGCGTGGGTCAGCAGGTGGATGCGGGCATCCTCCAGCGAGTCGAACGAGAGCGGCTCCGCGGCGGGTTGCTCGGCGGGCTGCCCCTCCTGCGGGGCCGGCGCCTGCTTCCACGTGTAGCGGGTGACCTTCTTCATCTTCTCCAGCCACTGGTTGACCAGCTCCGGATCGCGGACCGACTCGATGCGCGAGCGGTAGGCGTCAAACGACATCCGGCTGATCTTCGCCGTGAAGTGCTGTTGGACGATCTGGTTGTAGCGATGGTAATTCGGCGGGGCGAGCAGCTCTCCGGTGATGGTGCACCGGTTGATGATCTGGTAATTGCCCTTCGGCGGCTCGATCTCGACTTCAGCCGTGTCGAAGAACTGGCCCACATGCTTCTGGAGAACGTGGTTGATCGCCGCATCCTCCGACTCGAACGGAACACCGTCCGGGACCGAGATGGCCAGCGGGGCCGGTTTGACCCCGGGGACTGCCGGCGCGCCTTCGGCCGGAGCGGTGGACGATGCCTGGCCGGACTGGGCCTTGCGCTGCACGACGACCACGAAGCGCTCGGCCTTGCCGATCACCGTACGCGCGATCTCGAACAACTCGATCGTGCGGCACGAGGAGCGAATCGTCTTCGCGAGCGTGGTGAAGCTGGTGTCCTCGGGATAGAAGGTCGCCGAAAAATTCGGGCTGTCATAGGGCCCGCGCTCCGACGGACCGCGATCACCGAAGCGGGAACCGCGGAATTCCCCGCGGCCGCCAGCCTGGTCGTCGCGGCGTGCGCCACGAAACTCAGTGCGCCGGGGCGCTCCACGGAACTCGGTGCGCTCGCGCCCCTGCCCGTCGCGGGTCTCCCTCGAATCTCCGCCCGGGGCCGCGCCGGGTTCTCCGGCAGGCTTTCGGAAGGTACGGCGATCACGGCGTTCCGCTCCCTCCCGACGTGGACGGTCATCAGCGCGCTGCGCATCGCGCGCGTCGCGTTTTTCCTGAGTCCATTGGGTTCCGAAGCTGAAACCCTGCAGCTGCGAAAGATCGAGCTTGTTCAGGTCGGGATCGGGCGGATTCGTAGGGGCGTTCTCTTGGGATGGCGTCTCGTCCATTGGGAGCGGAAAAGCAGGCTGGATGCCTGCGTGGTTTGCTTGGAGTGGGTGAAGCTGGCGATAAGAGATCAGCAGTCTCCAAGAAGCCCCCGTCGACGCAAGCGATTTTCCGGGCGCCATCCCCGGCCATGCAAGTGCGGTCTTTCATCGCATCCCTCCTCCCATCGGTCGCAGGCACAGGCGTCACAAGGTGCTTCGCAGCGGGTGAACCTAGTCCGTTGCGAAGCAACGACCGTCCGGGGGAACTCGGCGGCACGCTTTACCAAGTTCCACCCCTAGCCGCGAACAAGGCCAAGGCCGGTCTTCGTGCGGCTGGCGCCGCACCTTCGCCCGGCAGTCTCCTGCGCTGTTCGTCATTCTTATCCGGCTTGTCTCTGGATCGGCGAAGCCAGGCGTAGTCCGTTGCGAAGCAACGACGGAGACTGGTGCTCAGGAAGGGACTCGAACCCTTACGCCTTACGGCACACGCCCCTCAAACGTGTGTGTCTACCAATTCCACCACCTGAGCGATGAGTCAAAGGAAGGGCGAATAAGAGCGTTAGCCAGTTTCCTGTCCAGCCCCAAAATCACCGAAAGGTGCAAATTGTCGAACTGGTTGTTTTTCAACTGCCTGAAGCTGATTTGCGCCTTCTTGCGTTCTCAGCGCGCAGCGGAGAGCGGCTTGAGCAGCGAGAACTTTCCGCTAGCCGCCGGAGCAATCACGCGGCGCCTGAACGCATTCACGCGGGCCCCTTCGCCGAGCATGTCCGCCAGCGACGCCTCGATGCGACGATGGTCCGCCGTGTGCTCGGACACATAGTGGAAATCCCAGCGCCGCTCACCAGACTGAACCAGCGAATAGTGCCAGCACGCGAAATCGCCGGGCAACGCCGCATCGATTTCGGCGACCGACACCAACGAGCCGTCGCCGCGGAAATGCAGATCCCGCTCGCGCCCCAGGATCCGGTACCCCGTCGGCATCCGGCGCACGATATCGCCGGTGTGGTAGCGCAGCAGTGGCATGGCCGAGCGCCCGCGGGTCGTCACGTAGATCTGGAACACATCCGGCAGGCTGTCGCGCCAGGGCACCAGCTCGATGAACGCATTGGAATCGATCGCCTGCGAGTTGTCGCGAAAGGCCTCGCCGACAAAGATGTACCCGGCCTCCGTGGAACCATAGAGGTCGACCTGTGCCGCAGGAAACGCCTCCGCGATGCGCAGGCTGTGCTGCAAACTCGCCTTGCCGTACGTGAGGATCACCACCTTCACGCTAGGAACCTTCACACCGCGCTTGAGAACCGCACGGGCGAGCAAGGCCAGATAGACGGGCTCTCCCTCCAGCACTTCCGGATTCACCGCCTGGAGTTCGAGGACGATGCGGTCCCATTCGCTCTCGGGGAACATGAATGGGTCGCTCGAAAGGTTCAGGTAAACCGTGCCCTCGAAATAACGGTGAGGGAAGGGATGGTCCTCGTACGGGCAGAGGTTGCTCGAGCAACCCACCGGTGCGAGCACGCACTTGCGGTACGCACGCCCGACAAAGGGCTTCAGCAACGGCGAAGCTTCGTAGGCCCGCTGGGTCTGCGCATTCCACCAACCGTCCTCCATGATCACAGTCATGGGGCCCTGGGTCGTGCCGGAAGTGGACTCGTATTCGAACCGCCGCTCCTGCAGGCCGCGCTCGATCTCGCGATAGTCGTCGAAGAACGACTGATGTCCAACCTCCACGATCTCGCGCTTGGAGAGGACCGGAATCTCACTGTAGCAGCCCCATTTCAGGGGCTCTCGATGCAAGGGAAAGCGACGGCCGTAAAGCGGGCTCAGCGAATAGATACGCCGGATTTCAGCCTCGAGCTCCGGAGGCACCCGGTTGCCGTCGGCGGCTCCCAGCGCGGTGGGATCGTTCGCAAATGTCGGCGCAGTCATCACAGCGCCCAGCAAACGAGCCCCCGCCGCGAAGTCAAATTTGCCCCCGCCCCCGCTCCCGGTGCAGCATGATCGCAC
The DNA here is from genome assembly GCA_027310745.1 of Opitutaceae bacterium. Classification (GTDB taxonomy): domain Bacteria; phylum Verrucomicrobiota; class Verrucomicrobiia; order Opitutales; family Opitutaceae; genus MWDT01. Next base: position 353,155 of record DAIDAF010000016.1, read on the forward strand.
AAAGGGACAGGCTGTGCGTGATCCGACCCGCGACGACGGCTGCGACGAGCTCGTCCTCGGTCATAGTGCTGACTTCGATCTCCTCGTCGGGGTCCCAGTTCTGCGAGTGCAACAGTTCCACGTCCTCGACCAGGACTGCGTGGCAGCGATTCGTCTGGATGGCCGGATTGGGATGGACCGAGCCGAGCAGTCGGGCGCGGCCGGCGCCATAACCGGTCTCCTCGGCGAGTTCGCGCACGCCGGCGACCACGGGATCCTCACCTGCCTCGATCACGCCCCCCGGCACTTCCAGGGAAAAGTCGTTGGTGCCGTAGCGGAACTGGCGCACCAGCACGATGCGTCCCTCGCGGGTGACGGCCACGACGTTCACCCAGTCTGGCGGCACCAGGCAGGTGAACTCCTTCTCGACCCGGCGGCGCGGGTGAAAGTACAGGAAGCCGCACAGGTCCAATACCCGGGTCGACGCGAGCGTGCGTTTGGAACGGAGCTCCCAGCGGACGGGGCCATGGGGGGAAGGCGAAGAATTCATCTGGCTAACGCAGTTGGATTTGAACCACAGAGAACACGGAGGAATGCGGTTACGGAGAAGTCTCGCATCCAATCTTCTTCACCTCCGGAGTCAGCCGGTCTCCCGGCTGGGCTGCGTGCAGAGTCCGTGGCACCGCTCCCATGTCGACCGAAAAAAAACGCCTCCCGACCCTGAAGTCGCGGAGGCGTTTGGTGAAAGAGGCCTGGAGAGATTACTTCTTCTCCGGGAGCTTGATCTTCTGGCCGATGCGCAGACGGCGCCAGTTGACGCCAGGGTTGGCGGCCTGGAGGGCGGACAGCGAGATGCCATGTTCGCGGGCGATCTTCGCACCGCCATCGCCACGACGGACGATGTACTCGCCGGGGCCGGCCGTCTCGACGGCGCCACCCTTGCCCGAGCTATGCGCAACCGGGCGGGCCTTGGCGGACTCCTCGATCTTGGTGACCGAGGCGCGCAGGTCGCCGATCATCGTGCCAATCTGGTTGACCGCGTCCTGCGTCTGCTGCGTCAGCTTGTGGATGTCGCTGTTGGCCTTGTCGGCGGCAGCGGCGGCAGAGCTGGCTTGGGAGCTGATCTGGTCGATCGTCGCCACCTTCTCCTGCTGCTGGTCCACGACGCTCTTCACTTTCGTGACCTTTACGAACGCCACAATGCTCAGAAGCAGAGCGATCGCGCCGAGGACGACTCCAACCATCGGCATGATGTTGTTATTTTCACGGGTAGAAATGGTATCCATGAGAGGAAAAAGGTAGAGGTGAGAGCAGTAGCGGAAAGCCTCAGTGACGCAAGCAGAGATTATTCACATAGATGGAACACTGCAGGGGCAAACCCACGGGGACCGTCTTACTCCTTCATCCGGAGCCGATTGCCGGCGCGCCTCCGGGGAGACCCAAGGGACCGGCGCCCAATGGCGCCGATTCAACTACCTCCGGCCCAGGATAAAAAGGAACTCGCGGAGAGGTGGATCTTCAGAATGGGCTTTTCCTCGATGCGAAACATGTATTTGGCGTACCCATGAGCTTGTTCACCGCGACCCTGTCCACCGGCCTGTTCCTGCTGATTTTCGGTGGCGCGCTTCTGAGCGGAAGCTCCGCGGTCTCGTCGCTTCTCAAGGGGTTCCCGCGCTCCCGGGTGGCGACGTACGTGTTGTTCGGAGCGGCATCGCTTTGGTTTCTGCACGAAACCTGGACGCTGTCGGCGGCGGATTTTGGGGAATACCATGCGCTGCTGACTGTCTTTTTTGGCGCGGTGGCGGTGCTGGCCTTCTATTATGTGCCGGATTTTCTCGCCGTGCGCGGGCTTGCCGCGCTGATCCTGCTCGCGGCGTGGCCTTACCTGAGGAGCGCCTACATGCTGTACCAGTATCCGCAGCGCCTGTTTCTGGTGAGCTTCGTGTACCTGCTGATATTCCTGAGCCTTTGGATCGGCGCGCAGCCCTACCGGGTGCGCGACTTCATCGAATGGCTGCAGCACAAGCCGTCGCGCGGCAAGGTTCTGGGGGGCGCGGTGGCCGCCTATGGCGTGCTGCTGTGCGTCGTGGCCTTCACGTACTGAGCCCCGGCGTCGGTCGACCATGGGCCACCAATCCCAGACTGTCCCCGTGTTGATTGTGCTCGCCGGGCCGGCCGGCTCGGGGAAGACGACCCTGTGTGAACGGCTCGTGCGTTCGGAAGGGGGCTTCGAACGAGTGGTCACCGCGACAACCCGGCCCCCGCGCGAGGGCGAGCGCGACGGGGTGGATTATCATTTTCTCAGCCCGGAGGAGTTCGACCGCCGAATCGCCGCGGGTGAATTCCTCGAGTGGGCCTGGGTGCATCAGAAAAATCGCTACGGCACTCTCGCGAGCGCGGTCCTCGGGCCGCTGGCCGCGGGGCGCAGCCTGGTGATCAACGTCGACGTGCAGGGCGTGAACTCCTTCCGCCGGGCGGCCGAGTCGAACGCGCTGCTTCGGCGCTGCCTGGTCACGGTGTTCATCGACCTTCCGCTCGAGGTATCCCGCCGGCGCCTCGTCGGGCGAGGGACGGATGGCACGGAAGAGATCGAGCGGCGCATGCGCACCGCGGCCGCGGAGCGGCTCGAGCGGGACCGGTTCGACTTCGTGATCGAGAGCGCGTCCCGGGACGAGGACTACGCCGCGTTGCTTGCGCTCATCGTCAGGGCCCGGGCGCGGGCGGCAGGCGCCTGAACCGACGCGAAGCGCGGCTCAATCCTCGACATGCTCGGCGAGCACCTCGGGCCGTCCGCCCGGGATCGGTCCTCGCCGGCGCATCCGCCGCAGTCGTGCAAGCGCCTCGAAATCGAACGCGCCTCCCGCCTCGGGCTCCGCGCCATCGTTTTCGGCCCTCACCGCGCCGAGCGCCACCCTTGCGCAGGCGGTGTCCAGCCTGTCGATCGCACGGTCGGGATGGGCGCGCGAACCGCACTCGCGGAGCGGCGGCAGCTCGATGGCGGCACGGAGGGCGCCGTCGGAGATTCGCACGCGATGGTGGTGCTCGAAGCGAGGGCGCAGGACGCGCAGGATCTCCAGGGTTTGTTCGCGGGTGGGTTCAGGGACGATCACGGGCTGGAATCGCCGCTCGAGCGCGGGATCGCGCCTGACCAGGCTGGCCCACTCCGCAGGTGTGGTGGCACCGATGCAGGGCAGCGCGCCGCGCGCGAGCAGCGGCTTGAGCAGGTTGGCGGCATCAAGGCCCCCTTCGCTGCGGCCGGTGCGGTCCAGGAGGTGAATCTCATCGACAAACAGGATTCGCCGCGCGTCGGGCGCACGCAGCGCCGCCACGAGGCTGCGAAGCCGCCCCTCGAAATCGCCCCGGTAACGGGTGTCCGCCACCAGCGCACCCAGGTCGAGCGAGAAGATCGTCCAGCCGCGCAACACCGCCGGCACCTCGCCAGCCGCAAAATCGCGGGCGAGCCCCTCGACGACCGCCGACTTGCCCACCCCCGGCTCACCCACCAGCACCGGGGACCGCTTGGTCCTGCGCGCCAGAATGAGGAGCACCGCCTGCACCAGCTCCGGACGGCAGGCGACCGGGTCGAGCAAACCCGAGAGGGCCGCCTCGCAAAGGTCGCATCCAAAATCCGCCAGGCGCAGGCTCTTTGCGCTCACCGACCCGTCCTCCCGCCCGCTGCCGGGGGCGCGGCGTCCTCCTCGAGCACGCTGGCCGTGAGGTACGCCACGAGGTTTCGCTGGCTCTTCCGGCGGTCGCGCGACTTGAACGCGTAACCGAGCACCGGAATGTCGCCCACAAGCGGGACCTTCTTCACCGTCTCCCCCTCCGCAACGCCCGAGAGCCCGCCAAAGGCGAGCGTCTCCCCGGGCCGCACGAACACGGTGTATTCATACTTCTGTGACGACACCACCGGGACGTCGACCGTGTTGATGTGCCGGAAACCCTTGAGCACGCCGACCTCGATGCGCACGGCCAGGCGGATCCGGGCCGGCCCGCCGGGCTCTCCGGGAAACAGGGTCGGCACGAGATTGACCGAGGTGCCGATGCGCCGGATCGCGATGTGGGCCTGGGTCGTGCCGAATCCGCCGTCGAGGGCCGCCGGGCTGATGCTGTTGGCCGACACGAAGGGCTCCTCGTCACCAACCGAGAAATACGCCTCGCGGTTGTTCGCGACGACAACCGAGGGATTGTTCACGAGACGGCTCCTCTCGTCGGTGCTCAGGGCGTTCACCTGGAGCTTCAGCGCGTCGGCCGACAGCAGCACCTTGTCGGGATAGGGCGTGGCGCGCACGCGGCCGAGGTCGATCTGGGTCTGAAGGTTCGAAAGCGTCACGCCGGGTTGCGCGCCCGAGGGGTCGATGCCGAGCACGAGCTTGGGATCGTGGGTCGTCTCGAAGAACCGGGCCTCGATGCGGATCTGCCGAACGGGCCGGTCCACCACGCGGAGGTACTCGGCCACCCGGGTGTGCTGGCCGGGCGTGGCGGTCACGAACAGTGCGTTCGCGTCGGGCAGGTACAGCACGCGTCCGCCTCCCTTGCGCGCCTCGTCCGCTCCGCCCGGGCGCCCCGAGGCGCGGGCGATGCCGAGCAGGTCCTGGATATCGTCGATGATCTTCCGCGTCTCGGGCGTGAACACCAGCCCGCCGGCCTGGGCGTTCATGCCGTTCTCACCGGCGCCTGGCGTTCCGGTGGACAGGAGGTTGAATGAGTTCTGGGCCGCCTTGTACACATCGAGGTTCGTGTGCTTGAGCGTGTAGGTTCGCGATTCGAGGGCATCCACGACGGTTCGGTCGAAGAGCCAGACGCCATTGTCGAACCGGCACGTGAACCCGTAGCGGTCGCCTAGGATCCCGAGCAGGCGCCAGGGATTCACCTTCGCGGAAAAGGTGACATTCTCCGTAAATTCACCGGTGGGCGGGGCCACGAAATTCATGCCAGCGGCCGTGGCCACGGCGGAGACCGCCGTGCCTAGCGGCGCATCCTGGATCGGAATGGCGACCGGCGGCAGCTGCTCGAGCCTGCGCAGTTCGGTGCCCTTCAGGGTCTCCGGCGCAGGCGCAGCCGCGACACGCGCCGGCACAAACGTGGACAACATCCGGCCCGCAGGGGAACCGGCGGATGCCCGGACCGGTTTCATGCCGTCCGAGGCGGCGTGAATCGAGGCGGCAAACACACAGGGGGCAAGCAGGCGGCGGACAATAAGGAAGGCGGACATCAGGGGCTCTCCGGTTGGCATCGCGTTTCAATGGGCCGACATCTGGCGCGCGACGTCGCCAAGCAGGCTCGGGTAAGGCAGGAACATCGCCAGCAGCAGCGTGCCGACGATGACTCCGCAAACCATGAGGATTGGAAGTTCGACCAGCTTGGGAAGGGCTGCCGCGCGGGCATCGGCGCGGTCGGTCAGGTCATCCACGACCTCGGAAAGCAGGGCGGGGAGATCACCTCCCTCGAGTCCCGCCTCGATGCGCCCCGCGAGACGGATCCCCTCGTCACCGAGGCGGTGCCGCTCGGCGAGGAACGCCTCCTCCAGGCTTTCGCCCTGCGCGACCCGCGCATAGGTGTCGCGAAAAAAATCCTCCACGGTCGCGTTTCCCGACGCGGCTCCTGCGAGCGCAAAGACCTCGCGGTTGGGAACGCCACTTCGCCGCAGCAGCAGGAAGGTGCCCAGGGCGCGGGCGAGCGCACGGGCAAGCAGGACCGGACCCACGCCCCACAGGCGCAGCGTCGCGCGCTGGAAGCTCGCGGAACGCAGCGCCCTCCTCGAGAGCGGCACGACCGCCACGAGCGCTGACGCCGCGACGACGGCTGTCGCTGGCAGGTGTCCCTCCACGGCCCCCGCCAGTCGATAGAAGAACGCCGTCATGGCCGGAAGCTCGGCACCCATCGATCGGAAAAGCTCGACCATCGGAGGAAGCGCAACGGTCTCCAGCACGCCCGCAGCCACCAATGCCATGGTCAACAGCAGCGCCGGATACGCCAGCGCCGCCACCAGCCGACGCCCCAGGCGGGCGTCCCGGCCCAGCCGCTCCGACAACGATACGAACAGGCGCCCGCCATCCTCCAGTCCGGACCGCGCCGCAGTCGCGGCCAGGGCGACCACCGCAGGCGGAAACTCCCCGGGAAGCGCACCGAAGGCCCGATGCAGCTCCTCGCCGTGCGCCACCGCCTCGATCACGGCGCCAACCGCACCGCGGAGCCGCGGAGAGCGGGTCTGTCGCGTCGCCATGGCAAGCGCCTGGACCGTCGATTTGCCGGTTGTCAGCGCGCTCCCGAGAATCCGAAACAGGTCCGCCCGCTCCTGAAGGGGCACAGGGAGCCGTGCCGCGATCCGTTCGCCCAGCCGCGGAGCGGCGGGCCTGACTACCTCGTCCGCATGCGGTCCGACCCCTGCGAGCGCCGCACCGGGGGTCGGAGCCAGAACCACGACGCGCCGGCTGGGCACGGCCTTTGTCCTGGCGTTTCCCGCGCCCCGGCGGGTCACCTCGAAGGCGTGCAGCCGCCAGTGCGCGGTGAAGCGATGGCTCGTCACGGCCGCCATGCAAAGTCCTCCCACACGGGGCGCCACTCCGCCGCCTCCTCCATCGATGTTTCGCCGCGTGCCGCCAGCCCGAGCGCGGCGCCAAACACGTCGGACAGGCCGCAGGCTGAGGCCCATTCCGCGAACTCCCTCGCCCTGGCCCGGCGCTCGATCATGCGCGCCACCTCGTCGACCACGGGCAGCATCTCAACCGCCGCCAGCCGCCCGCTGTATCCACCTCTACATGACGGGCAGCCGCCCGGTGTCGGAGCCCACAGGTCGTCGGGCACGGGAAGGCCGCGGGAACGGAAGAGCGCGGCCTCGTCGTCGGAGGGCAACCGCCGCACCCGGCACCTCCGGCAAAGGCGGCGCACCAGGCGCTGACTGGCCACAAGCGAAAGCGCCGACGCGAGGGAGTCGGCGTTGATTCCCATGTCAATCAGCCGTTCGAGGGTCCTGGCGCACGACATCGTGTGCAGGGTCGCGAAAACCACGTGCCCGGTGAGCGCCTGCCGGACGGCGGTCTCGGCCGTCGGGCGGTCGCGAATCTCGCCAAGCATGCCAGCATCGGGGTCCTGCCGAAGGAACCCCTTCAGGAGTACCTCCCAGCCCACGCCGCGATGAGGGTCGAGTTCGGCCTGGTTGACTCCCTCGAGCTCGTATTCGATGGGGTCCTCCATGGTCGTGATGTTCTTCTCGGCCGTATTGATGGACGAAAGGGTTGAGAAGACCGTGGTCGTCTTGCCAGACCCCGTCGGCCCGCAGACCAGGATGAGGCCGTAGGGGCGGGTGGCTGCGTGCAGCAGCATCCCCGCCTCGCGGGCGGGCATGATCTCGGCGAGCGACGGCACGCAACCGCGGCGCGGCAGGAAACGCAGCGCGAGCTTCTGACGCCTCCGTCGTATCGGGTAACAGGAGACGCGGACGCTCACGGTCTCGCCGCCATGGTGCACGGTGCAGCCGCCGTCCTGCGGTACGAACCGCTCGGCCGGCAGTCCGATCAGCTCCTTTGCCGCGCCGACGACGGCTTGGCCGAACTCGGCATTCATCTCGAGCCATTCCTCCATGAGTCCGTCGACCCGCGCCCTGACGCGGGCCCGGTCGAGTCCCGGCTCGAGGTGCAGGTCGCTCGCGCCGCAGCGGATGGCCGCGGACAACTCGCGCAGGAATACCTTCACGGGATCGCGGTCGCTTCGCCGGGGATCGTAGCGCTCCAGCTCCCCGATCTCGCGCTCGGACAGGCGGATCACGCCCGCGGCATGTGCGGAGGGAAATGCGGAGGGCGTGTCGATGCTCAGCCGGGCGCGGGGGCCGTGCGGCGTGCGTGGTGCGGAGAAGTCTGCATCGGCTCCAGACGGCACGGCCACGGCAGGAGCGAGTACGAAGCGAAGCTGCCAGCCGTCACCGACCGCGTCGAGCAGTTGGTCCTCCAGGCGCGGTTGGGGAAGCGAGGGACAGCCGATCCACAAGGTGCGCCCGGCCCAGGCAACCACCCGGTAGGGCGTGGCCGCATCGCCCTCCACGGGCAGGGTGAGTCCTTCAGGCACGCGCTCGCGCAATCCGCACAAGTCCCCGACCGGCCCGCGGCGCATGAGCAGCCACGCGGCGCCCTCGTAGGGCTGAGGGAGCGGCGCCCCGGCGTCGGGCGCCGACGCGATCCAATCCTTCAGGCGCACCCAGTCCTCACGCTCGTGGGGAAAGTATTCGATCATGAACTGCGCGGCAGCCAGGCGGCTGCCCGGCAGGATGAAACGCTCCGGGAACATCGACCGCGGAGCGACCAGCGTGCCGTCGTCCCAGCACGGCCTTCCTGCGGCGGCCAGGGATTCGAGGCAGTGCGCGTGCAGGCGCCCGTAATCCTCCTCGGTGAGCAATACAGGCTGAAAACAGGGCGGTGGCAGCGGCGGCTTCAGAAGGCCCGGTCTGCTGTGTCCCAGCACCAGCGCGGGTCCCACATGGCCGACCGGAAGCCAGGGCTCCCGGTCGGCCGCGGTTCTCAAACCCAGCCAATCCGCCCAACGCAGATACCAGGCAAATGCATCGTGCGAGACCGCTCCGTCCGACAGGCGCACGGGATAGACCGAGCCCGCCACCGGCGGTCCCGCACCTTGTGCGACCGCACCGAGGTCCGGGCACTGGTCCCTGAGCATGGGGCTCAACCCCGCAGACTCGGAAATGAACGGGCCCAGGTTCATGGCTCGCGGAAAAACGAGGGAAGCGGCACGGCCAACTCGACCGCAGTTTCGGCTGCGCCCGGCTTGGGCCGCACGATGAAGACGACCGACTCCGCGCCGATGGACTTGAGCTGGACAACACGGCCGTCTCCGCCCCCGGGGCCCTTCGACGCAGGCAGGCTCTGGCCCGGCGAAAGCAGGGTATTGGCCCACACCAGAAGCGATCCGCCCTGAGCATCCCGCACGACCCCCTGGATCCGAGGCGCAATCAGGCCAACGAGAGGCGCAGCGGCCGCCGGCCCGCTCGGCGAAGGCCGACGGAGCGCCTCACGCGGCGCCTCTGAACCTCTCAGCGGATTCATCGACACCACGACGGGGACGGGGCTCTTCAATACCTCCGGCAGCAGTGCATCCCAGGGCGAAGGAGCCTCCCCGGCCACAAGGGCTGGCAGATGGACAGCCGTGATGGCAGCGACCAGTCGCAGGATCGTGCATATGGAACCGTCCACACGGGCAGATGTGCTCGATTTCACTGCCGCCTCCCTTCCGATTCCCTGACTGCCACCGGCTGAGCCAGACCCAATCGCATCGAAACGGTGCGGCCGCTCTCCGCCATCAGGTCGCAGGTCTCGACACGGGCATACGGATACAGCGCCTCGGCCTCGCCAAGCCAGGTGAGCAGCGCGTTCAGGCTCTCCCCACTTGCGCGCAGCGCAACTCGCTGGACGCGCACCGGCCGTCCAGCCACGACCACCGATACCGGCTCAGGCGTGGTGACTTGGTCCGTGATCAACCCCAGTTTTCGCTGAGCCAGCTCTTCCAGGGCCGCGCGCATCGCTCCCCCGACGGAGCGCTCCGGCACAGGCTTCGCAAGATGCGGCCGCCACGCGTTCAGGAAGCGCAGGATCGGAGGATGCGCCACGTTCAGGTCCGCGGTCCGACGATCTTCCGCCGCGCACGCGGTCTCGGCTGCGGCCCGCTGTCGGCCAAGGTCCGAGAGCCGTGCCCGTTCCCGTCCGCGCCAGCCGACGACGGCGATCACTCCGACTGCCGTTGCCACCATGAGCACGATCAGCACGAACAAGGTGGTTCTGAACGGATTCATGTCCGCGTCCCTTCTCCAGACATCGGAGGCATGATCAGCCGCCACCGGTAACTCAGTCCCCGGCCCGCCGGCACCGGGACCGAACGTTCGCCGATTTGAAAATCGAGGCCCAACACCGTCTTTTCCAGCGCACGGGCAGTTGCCACCTGCGCCTCGTCACCACCGACCAGCACGAATTCGAGCGCCATCTGCGGGCTGCCTTCGTCGAGATGTGCGGAAAACGATTCCAGTGCGACTCCCGGCGGCAAGGATCCGAGTACGTCGACCAACAGTCGTTGAGCGTGGTAATTCGCGCCGATCCAGGAGCGGACCGCCTCCGCCTGGGTGCGCTCGGCCCGCATGCGCTCGCCCTCCCGACGGTGGACCGCAGCCCGGTCGTTCGAGATCCGGATCGCACGGAGTTCCGCATCGGTTCGCCACCGCGCGACGAGCGCCGACCAGGTCAACACACCGAGCGCAAGCAACAGGAGCAATTCGCAGCCAAGTGCCGACCACACCCACTTTCGCCAGCACCCGGGCAGCGCGCTGCGCTCCGCGTGAACACCGGGATTCAGATCGTGAGTCACACAATCGGACAGGGCCGCCACTACGCCGTCCATCGCCGTCGCATCCTCGCTTTCCTTCAGCACCTGGGCGCACAACTCGGCTCCCACGATCGCGCCATCCAGAAGCTCGGGCGGGCCGAGATAACGCACGGGACGATCGCCATTGTCCCGCAAAAACCGCGCCAGGTCGCGCGGCACTTCCGCCGGCCGGGCCGAAGCCTGGCGGGGAACCGGGCTGCCTTCCCTGCCTCCATGTCCCACCGCGACCAGATCGCCCTCGAAGGCATTCACCAGCAGCACGCTCATGCCGTCGGTAACCAGGAGGTCGCGATCGAGCGCGTGGTTTCGGTGGTAGTTGAACCAGTGCTCGAGCTGCGAGGCCACCCCGAGTCGGACGCCCGCCACCCGCAGTCCGGCGGCGGCGACATCGGCAAGCATGTCGTCGACGTCCTTGCGACGGCAGGAGAACACGATCGAGCGGTCGAGCGTGGGGTGATCGACGGCGGCATAGACGAAATCCGCCTTGGGCTGGCTCACGAGCAGTTCGGGTTCGTCGCGCAGGACCCGAAAGCGGTCAAAGGCGGTGTCGCCGGGCTGGCGGGCGGCGCGCGGTGCAATCTGGGCCTGCCAGCCCAGAGTGAGGACCACCACGGCCCATGCGACATGGGCACGCGCGGCCTCAGCCGCCACCGCCCGCACAAGTTCGCCCCGGTCGCGTGCCGCGAACTGCCGGCTCTCTCCGAGCCGGGTGGACCGGCCTCCCTCAAATCGCACCAGCTGGGTGGCCGCCCGGTCGCGCGCAAGCGCAAGCACGAGGACCGTCTGACCCTCGAGACGCCGCGACAGCGGAACCGTCGGATCAGAGGGCCTCGGGCGATAGGCGGCCCCGTTCACCAACTCGACGAACGCGCCTGCAACCTCGCGGAATGAAAGGGGCGTCGTCATGGCACAGCCGGCAGGAGTCCGCTCGAAATGCGCTCCCGAAGGTTTTCCTCCCACTCGATCATCCCGAAGCGACGTCCCTCCGCCAATTCCTGGCGGAGCCCCACCCAATTGCCCTGGCGGACGAGCCGTTCCATCGACGCCAGCCGTTCACCCCGATGCCTGAAGTACAGAACCTCGAAGACCGGCACCAGGCCGTCGAAGCCTGGCAGCAGCCGTTGAAACACGATCGCCTCCAGGCAGGCGGCGAGCGAGTCCCGGGCTCCGTGATCCTCGAGCCCAGGATCGATCACCGACAGACAGCGTTGCGGCACCGTCGGCGCGGTGAATGCGTGCATGGAGGCAATGACCAGATGCCCTGACAACGCAGCCGAAAGCGCCGTCTCCGCCGCGGCGCGCTCGCGGATCTCCTGCACTGCGATCACGTCCGGGTTCATCTGCAGCGCCTCCTCCAGTCCCTCGGCATAATCGGACACGCTCGTTCCGAGCTCGCGCTGGATGAACAGCGTTCGCTCGTCATCCGAATGCACGAACTCGACCGGATCCTCGATGGTCACGAACTTTCCGCCGACGCCGTCGCGTCGCGCATCCAAAAGCGAGGCGACCGTGGTCGACTTGCCCGAACCGGTCGGACCGGCGACCAAGACCAATCCCCCGTTCAGGCCGAGGAAGAATTCCGCGAGTCCGTCGGGGAGACGGAGTTCGTCGGGACTGCCCGGGCGTTCGCGCAGAGGCCGCACAGACAGCGAGGACCCGCCGCGGTGAGCGGCCAGCGTCGCGCGGTAGCGCCGGCGGCCCGAGGCAATGACGCGGGCCGCTCCGTGCCGCCGACCGTCCCGACCGGAGGGAAAATGCACCTCCATCGTTTCGGCCCAGAGGCGACCGAGGGCCTCGACCCGGGTGACTGCGATCCGCGCATTGCGCCGCACCGCCACGCGACCATCCGACACCATCGTGATATCCGTGGTCCCGGGCTGGCGGGACACTTCCTCGAGAAAATCGAACAAGGGAAAGGGCGTGCTCATGGCGAGAGGGCCAGGCTGAGGGTCGGGCCGGCGCTCATGACCGCACCGCCCTGCGAAGAAATCCGACCCACCCGACCGAGGCCGGGCCGCTCGGGAACACCAAACTCGAACGCCCCCCCCGGATAGGCATCGGAGACCAGGGCAGGGCCGGACAACAATTCAGGGGGCCCCAGCTTTGCAGGTGCACGCTGGAAGATCCATGCAGCGGGCGAGGCGACGCACCCACCCGAGGCGATCGCCTCGGCCGAGACGCGGTTCTCCGCGCTCCATGCGGCAGCCGCCTCCGGCTGGAACAAGGGCGACAGGTCCTCCGACACCGAGAGGCCGGCAAAGGAACAGGCGAGCGCGGGAAGGACATTCGCGGCGTCGGGGCCGAACAGCGATGCCAGCGACGCCGGCCACGCCACCCGGACGGGCACGGTCCCCGCGCGGACCGCCAAGTAAGCCGCGAGGTCGACCGGGACCACCGACCCCGACGGCAATTCATCCGCGCCCCAGACCAGGACCGGCGACCCCAGATCGATTCCAACCTCGAACGCCACCCGCTCGCTGGGCTCGTAGGCCTGGATGCGACCGCCGTCCACCGTCACCAACCATCGGATACGTCCGTCCGGCAGCGGCTCGGCGGTTTCGCCCGCGCCGCCCGGATATTCGGTCCAGGCCGTCCCGTGGAAGCCGCGGGCGAGTTCGGCCGCGGTCGCATTCACGGAAGCGGCGCCCTCTCCGACGACGGTCGAACCGGGGCCCGCGATGTGCACGCGCATGCCGTCGGGTGACGACGCCGACACCGCCAGCGTGGCAGCCCCGGCCGCCGGAACCAGCATGGATGCCGGCACATGCGAGCCGGACGCCGGCTGAATCACCGGCGGGTTGAGCAGGATCGGCCGCGCCGGCAGGGCCAGGGGCGTTGCGCCGACCTGGGCAGCCCCGGCCAGCAGCTCCCATCCGGACCCTCCCACCCTTCCGCCCTCCGGGCCCGGGGAAGACTTGAGGACCCCAAGGACGACAGGGGAATCAGGCGCCGCGGATGAAAGGCGTTCGACTGGTGCAGCCGGCGATGGCGGCACAGCCGGATTCGCGTCGACCTGGAGGATCGGAGCGCGGCTCGGATCGATGCCCGACACCAGGGCTTCATCCTGCACGGACCGCCAGGCCTCGCGCCGCGACCGCTCGCCCGTACGGTGCTGGAGCCTGGCCAGCACTCCGGAAGTCGCCAGGATCGGGCCCAGCACCAGAGCGACGACCACCAGGACCACAAGCACCTCAGCCAGCGTGAAGGCGCCCTGCGCTCGATAAGGCCGGAGACTCGGGATCGCGACTCTCATGGCAGGACCGGGTTTGCGCAGGCGTACCGCACGAGCGGCATGAGCGCCTCGAGGGAGGGCGGCATGGCAAGGTCGGCCACGACGGCGCCTGCGGCGACCTCCGTCGATGAGGCCGCATATGCGAGATGTGCGACATGCATCGCCGGACCGGCGGGGGCGGAAAACCTGCAGCCCGGATTGAGGAACAGGGCCCCGTTCCAAACCGAACCGGGGCTTGCCTGAAGCCCGGCATTGAAGGCAAAGAGCGCAGTTGGACGGCGCACACCGGCGAGCTCGATCGTCAAGCCCGCGCCCGCCTCACCCAGCAGCACGACAAGCAGAGCCGGAGCCGTGTCGTCGCCTACACTGTCCAGGATCGTCACCTTCTGCCCGGGCGCCATGACCGCGATCAGGATCAGGTTTCCCCGCGCGGACTGACCCGCCCAGGCGCCTTCCCCCGCGGTGCCGACATCAAGTTGCCCGCCGTCCGGGGTTCGCACGAAACCCGAGAGGCGCGCGGTCTCCGACTCCGGTACCCCGAGGTCGTGCCTGAGGGCCGGGCCCGCCGCCAATGCCGCGCGGTTCACGAAGTCCTGGGACCCCAGGTATCCGCAGAGCAGACTCAGACCGGCCCGCCTGCGGTAGTGGTAGGGGCGGGCGCCGCCGGTGAGCAGCCCCGTGAGTTGGAACGGATCGCGACCCGCGGCCAGGCCGGGTGGAAGCGCGCTCACCGGGGCCGCCGGTTCGGCCACAGCCGCGGTCATCCCGATCTCCGACGGCAATTCGTACGCAAGAACTGGATACCGACTGAGCGGCACCTCGACGATCCTGCATTCCAGGCGGACGGTGGTGGTTCGCTCGACCCCGAGCCAGCGGCGGCGACACGAGAACGACCAAGCCTGGGGGGCGTGTTCGACGACGCGACGACCCATCATGGCCCGCAGCTGCGGCCCGGCGACCGAAAGCAACCCCGGACCTGGAGGGGCCGGAACGGCGGCCGCCGCGAGACCGGACGGGTACGGAGGATAGGAAGGGAAGGCAGCCGGCGCACCGGTCACCAGAATTTCGACCCCGCCCGCATCGAGCCGGGCCAGCGCCTCGCCCGCCAGCGCCGCCGGATCCGCGGAAGCGGGAGCGCGCCCGCTCTCGACTGCGGCCAGCGTGGTTTCAGAGACAACCCGCTCCAGCCTCCGCGACAGGATGCCCTCCTGCCGTGCGCTGTCGTAGGCCCGCGAGACGATCGCGGCGTTCGCGACGATCAGGGCGCGCAGGCCGGCGATCGCTGCGATCCAGCACAGAGCAAGCATTGCAACGATCGCGACAAAGCCGCGCGGCCTGGTGGGGCGGTTTGCTGACGTGCTCATGGATTTGGGCTCAGCAGGTATCCAAACCGGGAGAATGCACCCGCCTCGCCGGGCTCGCCACGGCTGCCGGGCCAAAGCCAGGGATCAGGAAAGAATCCCATCGCCGGCCCCTCCTCGCCCAGCGCGTCCGCAGGATTGAAACGAAACCAGGTGTGAACGGCGCCGACGAACCCGGTTCGTCGTCCGACGGGATCGGCAAATGCATAGGCGTCATCGGACCCTTCCGCGTCCCAGAGCCTGACGCTGCGCACCGTGTACGTGGCGACCCCGCCGGACGGCGACGCCACGGACGCCGGTTCGCTGGTGACCTGCACCAGGCAGAGCGGGGCAAGCACGCCGTTTCGGGGCCCGAGCGCGAGGACCGTGAAATCGTCCGCCGCGGCCGCGGTACGCTCTGGGCCGAGCTGCGAGGCATACGCGGCATAGAAGGAGGCGGCGTCTTCAGGCAGCCCGGCGTCCAGGACGAGCTCCGGCAAACGCGCCAGGGCAAGCGGACGGCGCAGGCTGGGCGGCGCCGCGGATTCGAGCCCCGCGTGGCGACCGCCGAAAACGTACACGCAGCGCGCCGTGGCCAGGTGCCGGCCGAGGGTCGCGTGCAGGCGGACCGCAGCCGGAAAGGCAGCGTAGGTGGGGGCAACCGGAAGCGTCCGTCCCCCGACCGAAATTCGCGCTGGGATGTCGCGACGAATCGCCCCCAGCCAGGTCGCCAGCACCAGGCCTCCGACGACGCCGAGCAGGAGCATCGCGATCAGCAGTTCCCCGAGCACCATGCCGTGTCCAGAGCGGATTGAAGCCTCCGGGGCCTTTTCCTTCAACGCCATGGGGTCAGCCTCCGTAATCGACGGGCGCCCCGTCGTGGTACACCGTCGTCGTCCCCCGGACGGGGCCGGAGAGACCGAGTGTGTATCCGCCCTGTAGGGACAGATAATCCGAGGCGCGGCCGTCGATCACCTGTGCCTCTACGAGGAGCTGGAACCGCGCGGCATCGTCGGCCGACGCGGCCCACCGGTCGGCGGCGTCGGGGTCGACCAGCGCGTAGGAGCAGCGCGCGGCGTTCAGGATCCGGGCCTTGCCCACCGCCGCCTCCTGGCGCGCAACCGGGACCATGCGTCCGAATCCGCCCACCAGCACAGCGCCGAGGATGCCCGTGACCACCACCACCACGATGACCTCGGCGAGGCTGAAGGCCCGCCTCGTTCGATCACGGCCTGACATTGCGCTGTCCGAGGTTTGCGGTGAAGCGCGGGGCCGAATCGGTCGTGCCTGGCACGAAGGTGTAGGCGGCCGGGTTCAGATTCTTTTCAAGCCGGATCTCCATGGTCGCGCCCCCTTCGACCGTCGCGGGGACCTCGACGCCGCTGCGGAGCGCATCGATGGCGGCCGTGGCCGAGGCATAGGTGCTCGTGTCGACGCCGCCATTGTACAGCGCACTCATGTATTCGTTGAGCTTGTCGGCATTCCTGACCTTGGCGTGATCCGTGAGCGCGTCGCGGACACGGTTGACGGTCGGCACGGCGACGGAGGCCAGAAGGCCGATGCAGACGATGACGATAAGGAGCTCCGCCATGGTGAAGCCGCGGCGGCCGGCGAGGTTTCGAGGTTTCATTGGGGTAACGTCGTTAAAACAACTTTACCCAACTGATCCCCGGAACACCCGGGTGTCAAAACATTATTTTCGCCAAATTTTATTTACCCTAAATTACAACCGTGTCCCCCGGCTCGGGCGTTTGGAAAGCCGACTCTGGAAGTCCTGCGCGCAGGCGGGCTTGGTGGAGTCGATGAACGGGTTCCTCACGCGGCTCGTCGGTCAGCTGCCAGCAGCCCCAGTGCATTGCGAGGCTGAGGGCCGCGCCGAGATCGAGGTGGATCCGGACGGCCTCGTCCGGATCGCAGTGTTGCGGAGCCATGAACCAGCGTGGCTCGTAGGCGCCGATGGGGACCAGGGCGAGGTGCGGCGGCCCCAGGCGTTCGCGAATGGCGGGAAAAAGGCCGGCATCGTAACCAGTGTCGCCGACGAAATGAACCCGCCGCCCGGAGGCTTGCAGGTTGAAGCCCCCCCACAGCCGGCCGTTGCGGGGACCGGTGAGCCGGTTGCTCCAGTGTCGGGACGGCGTCAGCGTGACGTCGAGGTCCGGGGCGGGCTCACACGACTCCCACCAATCCAGCTCGATTATCCGGGTGAGGCCGGCCCGGCGGCAGAGCTCGGCGTTGCCCAGCGGGGTGACCACCACGGGCTGCCAGGCGCGGGCGAGGCGCCGAAGCGTGGGCAGGTCGCAATGGTCGTAATGATCGTGGCTCAGAAGGATCGCGTTGATCCGCGGCAACGACTCGAACGGGATCGCCGGGGGATGCACCCGACGCGGTCCGAGCACACCCGCCGGGCCCGCCCGGAGGCTCCAGACGGGATCGGTCAGGACAGCAGAGCGAGCGGTTTGAAGCAGGAACGTAGAATGGCCAACCCAGGTGGCCGCGATTGAACCGTCGGCGGGCGGAGCCGGGGGTGGACGCACGGAGACGGGCACGCTCGCGGGCCAGGGCGCCGGTTTTGAACCGAATTTCCAGCGCAGGATGTCGCGCAACGTCCGGTTGACGTGACCTCCCGGGTTGAAGAACCGGCGGCCGTCGCAGTGATCCGACCGGGGATGGCCGGCGGCAGCGGTGTCAGGTCCGGGTTGGTCGGTTCGTTGGATTCCCATGGTCCAAGCCTCTCCGCCCGTTTCACCACGTCAAATCGGTGTCGCCTTTGCCGTTGCAACCCCGGCGGCCGGGCCTTGTCTCGCCCCCATGCGAATCAGTGGCGGCATGGCACGAGGCATACCCCTGAAGGTCCCTCCGGGCGACGCCGTCCGGCCGGCGACCGACGGCATGCGTCAGGCCCTGTTCTCAAGCCTTGGGGCGCGCGTGGCGGGGGCGAGATTTCTGGACCTGTTCGCGGGCAGTGGAGCCTATGGGCTCGAGGCGCTCAGCCGGGGGGCTTCGACCGGAGTTTTCGTGGAACGCAGCCCGAAGGCGGCCGGGTGCCTGAAGCAGAACCTGGAGGCGGTGGCGCACTGCCTCGGACGGGACGCCGGTGTGTTGGCCCGGGTGTGCGTTTGCGATGTCCTGTCGGCGGCCGCGGTGGCTCCACGGTCCCCGGACCTGGTCTTCATCGACCCGCCCTACGCGGAGATTGAGCGGCTGGCGCCGGAGCTGTTTGCCATGCTGGACCGAATGCTCGAGGGCGCGGTTGATCCGCTGGTGATGTTCGAAATGCCCGGTGAGTGCGACCTTGCGCCGGCAGGCTGGGTCTGCGCCAAGCGGCTGGGCCGGGGCGTGCGGCAGCCCTCGGTCGCGCTCTTTCGCCGCGGCCAACCCGCATGACTACGACCGTTCTCAAGGAAGCTCCCGTTGACGTGCCTCTGCCGCAAGCCGGTCCGTCGGCGCTCCGGTCGCGACGCACGCGTCCGAGCATCCTGATCGTGTTCGACACACGCCTCGAGGAGAGCAGGACGGTGCTGAAGGGAATCGCCGCCTATGAGCGCTCGCACGGGCCCTGGTCGTTCTTCCTGGACGACTATCAGAAGACCGAGGGCGACCCGAGCTGGCTGACCGGCAGGCGCTGGCATGGCGTGATCTCACGCCACACGAGCCCGCAGCTGGCCCGGGTCTGCACCGAGCTGCGGATCCCGCTCGTGGACCTCAACGACGGCCCGCCCCTTCCGGCAATCCCGAAGATCCGGCCCGACAACACAGCGGTGGGGCATCTGGGCGCGGAGCATCTCATCGAGCGTGGATTCACCAACCTGGCGTTCTGCGGTCAGCCCAGCGACCTGTGGGCTTGTGAACGACGCGACGGCTTCCTCGAAGCCTCGCGCCTCGCGGGTCACACCGTGCACCTGCACGAGGTCGACGAGGACGACACCACCCGCCCCACGTGGGACGAGCAGCGGCTGGCCGGGCTTGCCGCGTGGATCCGGCGCCTGCCGAAGCCGGTGGGCGTCATGGCCTGCAACGACATGCGGGCGCAGAACATCATCAGCGCGGCGCATCTTGCCGGGCTGCTGGTCCCCGAGGAGGTGGCGGTCCTCGGCGCGAACAACGACCTGACGCGCTGCGAACTCGTCTATCCCTACCTCTCGAGCGTCGCCATGAACCATTTTCGGAGCGGTTATCTGGCGGCCGAGACGCTCGACCTCCTGATGCGGGGCGGGACCCCCGCCCGTCTCGACGTGCGCGTCGAGCCGCTGGAGGTCGTCACCCGCCAATCGACCGATCTGTTCGCGATCCCGGACCGAAACATTGCCGCGGCGCTTGCCTTCATTCGCGAGCATGCCTGCCGCGGCGTCACCGTGGAGCAAGTGCTTCAGCATGCGGCGGCCTCCCGCAGCCTGCTCGAGAAAAAGTTTCGGGAGCACCTCGGCATGTCGCCGCACGCGGTGATCCGCAAGGTGCGCGTCGCGAAGATCAAACACCTGCTCTTCGAGACGGACTATCCGCTCAAGAAGATCGCCGAGCTCACCGGGTTCGAGCACGTCGAGTACATGTGCGTCCTCTTCAAGCGCGCAACCGGCATCTCGCCGGGCGAGTACCGCAAGCGGCAGCAGGCCAAGGTTCCGAAACGGTGACGCGGGGGCGCCGGCGCAACGTCCGTTTGACGCGCCGGCGGGGATGGTCACGATGGCTTCCGTGAGCCTCGTTCCCATGGTCTGGTTCTGGCGCGGCCTGAAGGGTCACAGCGTGACCTTTGCGGTGCTCTTTGCATCGCTGGTGCTCGGGTTCTCCCTGATGGGCGTCATCCACCGGGTGCTTGCGGACGTCGGGGTCCACTGGCTGTACGTCCTTCTGATCCCGATCTTCCTGGTGCGCTGGCTCTCGAAGCGCGAGGCAGTCTGGATCCCGGACGAGGCGCGTCGGCGCAGGATCGCGCGTTCGATCCTGGCCGTTTCTCTCGTCGTGGCGGCGGTGGCCGCGTGGGTTTTGAAGCCCTAGGATGCGACCGCCGGTCGGCTCGGTGCGCGACCGCCGAGCAATTCCCTGAGCAGCGCCCAACCTCGACGCAGCCCGACCTCACACAGCGCACCCGAGGCATAGGCGTGGGCAAACGCCTCCTCGTGCCCCTTGTAGCGTGGCGGGAGCGTGAGCAAGGTCCGGGTCTTTTCGGACGACGGATCGCGGTGCTCGACCGTGGGCCAGAACAACCCGCGGCCCACGGCGATCCCCTCGGACGGCAGCTCGGCCGTGCGTTCGGGCATCACCAGGAGCGGCCGGTAGGAAAGGTGCAGCTTGCCGTCGTCGCCCTTCGTGAGCCGGCCGTAGGTGCGGATCGGAACCTCCTTGAGAGACTGCCCCACGAAGACCCAGTCGCCCGAGCCGGCCGGCTGGAAGCGATGACGGCGGAAGGTGCCAAAATCCCACAGGAAGACGGAGCCGAACACGGTCAGGCGGAAGGCCCAGCCTGCACAGAAGTAGGCGACGATGATGATCGCCACGGAGATGGTCGCACCGACGACGGGGTCGATGAAGGCCGTCGCGGTGACGAGTCCGAGGATGGCCGTGCGGAACGTCTTGAGCGCGGCGTCGACCGCGCCCCAGGGACTCAGGAGGATGAGCACGTTGATGGCGTGCGAGACAACCCAGACGATGAGGAATACCGCCACGGAGAGCGGTACCATGAGGATCGTCAGCAGCCACGAGGTGTGAATCGCGCCAAACTGGATCATGGCCAGTCCCGACGCGATCACGTGCACCGGGTTGTCAGCGGTGGCGGGTGTGGCGAGGTACTTGGAGGCCATGTTGACCAGCACGGGCACGACGGCGCCGGTCGCCACCAGGCCGCTCAGCTTGTTCTCGGCGAGTTCGAGCATGTCGAAGGGCTTCTTGAGGCCGGGCGGGATGGCGACTCCGAGCGAGTCCTTGAGCCCGCAGGCTCCCGCGATGAGAAGGCCGAGCGCCCAGAACATCGGTTTGGCGAACCACGGCAATTGGGCCTTCTGCTCGGGCGTATGGGCCTTGAAGTATTGGTAGGCGCCGACGGCGCTGACGCCGAGGAGCGGGGAGATCGCGATTCCCGTGACCTGGGTGACCAGGGAGGCGAGGTGCGAGCCGGGGGTGGCCTGCGAGGCCTCGTTCGAGGCCTTGGCGGAGCCCGCGTAAACCGGGGCCGCGACGAGCGAAAACAGCAAAGCAAAAACGAGTACGAAGCGGGGTAGTGACTTCATCATAAAACGATGCGTGGTCGGCGTATTTTCGCCAGGTTTTTGAGACTTTTGGAGAAGGTCAAAACCACGTCCGGCCCGGAAACGCTCATCGCCGCCTTGGCAATCAAGGCGGCGATGGCTTCGAATGCGGGTCAAACCCGCGACCACGGCTTATGGTGGTTATCTTCGTCGGTTATCCGGCGGAGCGGATACTGTCACCTGTCATTAACGATACGATAGTAACGAACGTAGACTGACAACTGACACCTAACTCTGACGACTAACACGTCGGCTCTCGCCGACAGGCATATTATCGTCCCGAACGAGCCATTTTTATAGCAAAATCGGAAATTTTATTCGTTTGAAAACCAGCGCGTTGGACGGTCAGCGAACAAAAGGCCGCCGCGCCCGCGCGCGATCCTGAGTTCAGAGGCGGATGAACACGGATTTCCGGTAGAGAAAACGGGCCAGCAGAAAGCACAAAACCGCGCCGGTAAGGGCGAGCGTGATGGCTCCAAGGCCGGGCCAGAGCGCGTTCAATCCGGCGGCTACCGGACCACCCGTGAACCGCGCGGACAGCGCCCCGAAATCGACGAGATTGCTCGCGATATAAAGCGCGAGCGGGTTGGCGCCGATCCAGACGAAGGGCTCGGCCCATTTCTTCCAGCCGAGCACGTCGATGAGCTGGTGGAAGGTCCCGAGGAGGATCAGGCTCCAGCCGCCGGCCACCAGGACGAACGTCGAGGTCCAGATCTTCTTGATGATGGGAAACTCGAGCCCCCACAGCAGGCCAAGTCCGAGGAGCACAAATCCGGTCGCGACGAGGCGCAGGCTCAGCACGGAGCCTTTGCGCTGCGTGGTGCGCAGGTAGATTCCCGAAAGCACACCCAGCAGGCAGGTGCCGACCGCGGGGAGTGTGCTCAGCAGGCCCTCGGGGTCGTGATCGCCGTCCCACTTGCGCCAAGGCAGGTAGTGGGCGTCGATCCAGTTGGTGAGGTTGTGCCCCTCGGCGAAGTCGCCTGGGCCGAAGCCGGGCACGGGCACGAAGCGCAGCAGGAGCCAGTAGCCGACCAGCAGGCCGATGAGCGTCGCGACCAGTCCCTTCGGGCGAAGGTACAGGAACAGCACGCCGGCCGCTCCGTAGCACAGTGCGATGCGCTGGAGCACGCCCATCAGCCTGAGGTCGTCGAAAGACTTCGTAAGCCCCCCGTAGTAGAGCAGGCCGAGCACGTAGAGCAGGACGGTGCGCCGGAGCACGCGGCCGAGCGCGGCGCGCGTGTCACCAGAATCCAGATACTTTTGGAGGGAGAGCGGGATGGCCACGCCGGCCATGAAGACGAAGAGCGGGAAGATGAGGTCGTAGGCGTGGTAGCCCTGCCAGGGCACGTGGTCGAGCTGGCGGGAGGCGAGCTTTGCGAGGATGCCTCCGCGCAGCTGGCCGAGGGCGCCGCCGATCGCGTCGGCGCCCATGATCCAGAACATGTCGAAGCCGCGGAGGGCGTCCAGGAACACGAGGCGCCTGGAGGGTTGGGGTATCGGGGTCATCGTCTGGCGGGAGTCTGGGGTTGGTGTTTGAATTCCGAAGTCTTCGAGTCGAAGCGGGGGTAGAGGTCCAGCATGGCGGGGCGCCATTTCGCGAGGAGCTCCCGCGCGGTGGCGACCGGGTCGCCCAGCGGCGTGTCGGGGTAGGACTCATGTCCGTCGCACCAGCGGTACTCCCAGCGGTCGAGGTCGCGATAGAAGGGGCTCGCGTCGTTGCCAGGCCGCAGGGAGGTGCGGACGAAGCGGGCGTCGCGGTAGGTGGCGGGCTGCGTCTCCAGGAAAGCGAAGAAGTGGCGCCAACGCTCCAGGTAGAAGCCGCGGATGAGCCCGGACCACTGCCGGCACGAATAGTCGAAGAGATAGGCGTTCGGCGTGTCGGGACCCCACACGGTGATGAGCTCCCGGGCGTTGCGCTCATACAGGTCCTTCTCGGCGGGGTTGGCGCCCCAGCGGCGGGCGTGGTCGAGCCAGCGGCCGAGCAAATACTCCCGCCGCGTGCCGAGCAAACGGTCGAGGTCGGCGCCGAGAGCGAGGAAGCGGTCGCGGGCCGCGGCGTAGCGCGCGCGGTCGCCGGACTCGAAGGCGGCGGTGATCTCGCGCTGGAGCGGGAGCGAGAGGTCGGCCAGGGCCTGGCGGCCGACCTCGACGACGTCGTAGCGGTAGGTGTCCACGGAGCCCAGGGCGGCCGAGTCGTCGAGCAGGTCCGCCCAGGCGTTCCAGACGGCGGCGGGCGGATAATCGCGGCGGAAGTCTCCCCAGGGCGAGGCGGCGCGCACGGTGAGCGCGGGCCGGGCCTGAAGCGGGCTCTCCATCTGCGGCTCGGACGAGGGCTGCGCGTAAACTGTGTCGAGGAGCAGGCGCCAGGCGTTCTGCGAGGAGGGCAGGTCGCGGCCGTAGCGGGCAAAGACATACGCGTGCACCCAGGACGGGAGGTCGATCGGCCGGCGGTGCCAGGCGACGTCGGTCGCGAGGTCGTAGAGCATCGGGTTGTGGCCGATCGCCTCGGGAAAGAGACCGATGCCGACGAGCCGGCCGCCCTTGGGGGTGCCGAGCAGCGAGGGCGCATTGCGGGCGATGAGCGGCAGGTTGCCGCCGAGCGCGGCGCGGCCGCCATAGTTGTGGAGCACGCCGGCCACCCAGGGACGGCCCCAGAACGCATCGGTCTCGCGCCACTTCTGGCCCGTCAGGTCGAGGGCCAGCAGGCGGTCGGCGGGAATGCCCTTCACGATGCCCTCGCGGATCGTCCAGCCCTGCATGACGATGACGGCGTCGCGGTCGAAGTCGTGGGCGAGCCGATACAACTTCGCGCCGACGCGGTTGAGGTAGGCGGGCGACGAGTCGGGCGGCTCACCCTCGTGGAAGGGGTCGTCCGCGTAGAGGTGGTCGGTGCCGAGCAGGCGGGTCTGCTCCTCGAGGAAGGCGCGGCCGAAGCGCTCGAAGAGCGGATCGTCGGGATCGACCTGCGCGGTGCCGGGGCCAACCTCGCACCAGATCTTCTTGGGAAGGATCTTCGCGTCCGGGAATTTTCGGATGAACGCGAGCGGCACGCAGCCCGAGAAGCCCTGGAGGATTGGCGTCATGCCCAGCTCGCGCTCGCGTTGGAGGATGAAGCGGCCGAGCTCGAGGTGGGAGTCTATCCAGGACTGCGGCAGCGGGCCGCCCCATTGCTCAAGGTTGGTCATCCACTGCCAGGCATGGAAGGCCGGGCCGGAGAGGTAGGTGCGGATCTCTCCGTCGGACATTCCGAAGCGGCGGAGCGTGGCCTGCCAGACGGCCGACTGGCCGGTGGCGGCGAGGGGCGTGGTGATGCCGTGCAGGGCCATCCAGTCGATCTCGCGCTCCCAGCGGGCGCGGTCCCACCAGGCGGCCGTGTAGTCGAAGGTGCAATAATTGAGGTATACGCGATGCTGATACGGGGAGACGATGCGGACCTTCCCGGGCACGGGCGGGAGCACGGCGGGCAGGGCGAGGTTGTCGCCGTCCCAGGAGAGCTGGGCATGGGCGACGTTGCGCAGGTACCAGCCGAGCGCGGATCCGACGGCCACACCGTCGTTGCCGCGGAGGACCAGTTTTCCGTCGAGGGTCTCGACTTCGAAGACGTCGTGGCCGGCATCCCGGGGAATGAGTTCGACCGACACCTGCGAGGCTCGGCCGGGAATGACGCGGGCGACCAGCGCGCGCGCGGCGTCGATGGGCGAGGCGGCGGCCGCCGTGAGCGCGCACGCGGCGAGGAGTAACGCCTGGAGGATGCGTTTCATGCGGGGTATTCCGGTTGGGGTGGGCCCGGATTAGGGGACGAGGTAGGCTTCGACGATCGCGTTGCCGGTGGCGCCGTTCTTGTCCTGAATCTGGGCGGTGTAAAGCCCGGCGGGGAGCACGACGAGCAGGGCGGAGTCGTCGGGCGAGCTAAGCGGAAATTCACCGACCGCGGCGGCGGCCTTGCTGACGGAGTCGGCCTCGCCCGCATCGGACTCCCAGCCCGTGTTTCCACCGACGACCTGGCTGGAGCCGTTGTAGAGCACGAGCTGCGGCTTCGGAAGCGTGTTGGCGACGCCCTGCGTGCCCAGGGTCGGGCCGACGGCCCGGAGCAGGACCTTGCAGGTCGACTGGATCGCGAGCCCGACGACGGCGACCGAGTCGCTTCGGCCGACGTGGCAGCGCGTGGAAATCGCCGCAAACCGGTTGCCCGCGTCGGTGTCGCCAGGCGGACGATACAGGAAGACCTCGATGAGGGAATTGCCGGTGCCGCCGTCCGCGCCCTGGACCTGCACAGTGTAGAGGCCCGCGGGGAGCTTCACCACGAGCGCGGAGTCGGCGTCGGTCGTGAACGCGTAGGCGCCGACCGCCGCAGACACCTGGGCGACGTCATAGGCCGTGCTGTAGGAGCCGTCGGAACCCACGGTCGTCCCGCTCAGGTAAGTGGGCGGCGTTTTCCATCCGGTGTCCGAGAGCACGGGCACGCTTTTGGCGTTGTACAGCGTGAGCATCGGATTCTGGAGGACGCCCGAGACTCCGTAGTTGGCCAGCGAGGGGCCGCCCGCGCGCACGAGAACGACGCTCGGCGCGTTGAGGATGAACCCTGCGACGCCCACGGCGCTGCCCGTGCCGATGAAGCAGCGCGTGGAAATGGCGAGAAATCGGTTCGGCTTCGGGAGGCCGGAGGAGGATGTCACCGTCAGGGTGGCGGCCGCGCTCGTCACCGAGCCCGCCGCGTTCGAAACGATGACCGAGTACGTGCCGGCATCCGCGGAACGCGCCGAGGGGACGGTGTAGGCGGCGGAGGTGGCGCCCGCGATGGGCACGCCGCCGAGGAGCCACTGATAGGCGAGCGTGCCGCCGCCGGTGGCCGCGACGCTGAGCGCCGCCCTGGCGCCCGATGCGACCGTGGCGGAGGCCGGCTGGCTGGTGATCGCGACCGGCGCGACCGTGGCGGACCAGGTGAACGTTGTGAGTGAAGTCGGTGGAACCTGGGCCGTGGCGGCCTCGCCCGACCAGGTGATCTTCACGGACTGAGCCGAGGCCTGGCGGTTGAGGACGACCAGGACGAAGGAGCCGTCGGGATTCTGGAAGGCCACGGTCTCGAGCGTCCCCTCCCAATCCGTGCTGTCGATGCGCGTGGCGCCGGGCTTCACGAACCTGCTCAGCTGCCCGAGAATGTAGTACTGCGGATTGTACGTGACGGAGTCCGTGGTGTCGGAGCGGATCGTCACCATGCCCTGGTTGGTGTTGTTGTCGCCGATGAGCGCGGGGCCGTCATTCTGGTTGAGCGCAGCGTTCCAGAAGATGATCGACTTCGCCCAGTTGCGCGGGATGGCGACCACCTCGTGGGCGACGTTGTCGAACGTGTCGTTCCAGTCGCCGATGCCGCCCTCGGTGAACCAGATGTCCTTGCCGGGAAAGAGCGTGTGCAGGGTGGTCATCTCGCTCGGGTCGCCGCCGTAGTGGTGGAAGCCCGCACCCGCGGTGTAGGAGGCCGCAGTCGGGTCGGAGAGGATAGCCTGGGGGATGGTCCAGCCGTCGTAGTTGTGGTCGTAGCAGATGATCTTCGTGGAGAAGCCGGCGGCCTTGAGCGCGGGGCCGAGCTGGTCGATGAAGGCGATCTGCTGCGCGGCGGTGAGCGTCGACCCGGGGTAATTGGACGGTGAATACCCCGGCTCGTTCTGCGGGGTGACCGCGTAGATGCCGATGCCCTCGTCCGCGTAGGCCTCGATGAACTTCACGAAATAGTCCGCGAAGGTGGAGACCATGTCGGAGCGGAGCGTGCCGCCGATCATGGAGTTGCTGGTCTTCATCCAGCCGGGGGGGCTCCAGGGGCTGGCGATGATCCGGATCGAGGGGTTCTGGTCGAGGGCCAGCCGGATCGCGGGGATGATGGCGTCCTCGTCCTTGACGACCGAGAAGTGGTCGAGCGCGGTGTCGCCGGCGGTGTCGTCGTAACTGTACATCGTCCGGCTGAAGTCGCAGGCGCCCATGGGCTGCCGGAGCATGCTCAACCCGATGCCGTCGGGCCCGAAGAGGGCGTCCATGACCTCGGTCCGCTTCGCGGACGAGAGCTGGTTCATGATCAGCGACGAGGCGGAGTCGGTCAGCGAGACGCCGAAGCCGTCCATCTGCTGGTACCGGGTCGTCGGATCGACGGCGATGGTGAGCGGCGCCGTGCCGGAGTCGGGGCCGAAGGTCAGGCCGGCCTGCTGCGAAAGCTTTGAGGAGAGGTCCGCCGTGGTGCGCCAGACGCCGACCGCCTCGCCCGCCCCGGACGCCGCCGCGGCGGCGAGCAGCACTGCGGCGAGCGCCGCCGAAAAGCGGGCGGTGCGGTTCATCGATGGAGCAGGACGGTCATGATCGAGTGCTCGGGGCTGTTGAGCTCGGCGGCCTGGCCGGCCATCCACAGGTGGAAGGGCTGGGCGGCGTCGGTCGGATTCATGACGACCACGGCGATGCTGCCGTCGGTGTTGAGGAAGGCGGTGGTGAGCAGGGTGTCGACGGTGGCGGAGCTGATGATGCGGCGCGCGCCGGGACGGATGAACTTGGAGAACTGCCCGATGTAGTAGAACGCGTTGGTGAAATGGAGCGCGCCCGTGTCGGTGTTGCCGTGCACGGGGGCGAAGCAGAAGTTGCCCACATGGTTGGGGCCGCCGTGCTGGTCGAGCAGGATGTTCCAGTCTGTCCAGCCTTCGGCGCCGTTGTTGAAGTCGTGGATCATGGCGGTGCCGTAGGTCTCGCCGAGCTTCCAGTCATCCATGCCCTTCGGGTCGAAGGGACCGTTACAGCCCTCGGTGAGCATGAGGTGCGCGGCCGGGAAGGCCTCGTGCACGCGCCGCACGTTGTCGTAGCAGGGTTCCACATACCAGTGGAAGCCGACGCCCCACACGTACTGCGCGGCGGCGGGGTCGTCGAGGATTGTCTCGACGCGCTGGTACATCTGGGTGCGGTTGTGATCCCAGACGATGATCTTCTTGTCGCCGAGGCCGGCGGCGCGGAGGACGGGGCCGAGGTGGTCGCGGACGAAGTCGCGCTCCTGGGCGGCGGTGTACACGCAGGACTCCCAGGTCTGAACGGCCATGGGTTCGTTCTGGACGGTGAGGCCCCAGATCGGCACGCCGTTGGCCTGGTAGGCGTCGATGAACTTGACGAAATAGCGGGCCCAGGCGTCGGCGAACTCGGGTTTGAGCGAACCGCCGTGGAGCATGTTGTCGTTGGTCTTCATCCAGGCGGGCGGGCTCCAGGGGCTGACGAAGACGGGGATGGGCTTGCCGGCGACGGCGAGGGCCTCGCGCAGCATCGGGATGCGGTAGCGCAGGTCGTGGGCGATGTTGAAGGTCTTGAGGTCCTTGTCGCCGTCGGCGACGTAGGTGTAGCTGGACGACGAGAAGTCGCAGCTGTTGATGTTGGTTCGGACCAGGGAGTAGCCGATGCCGGAGACCGGGTCGAAATACGCGCGCAGCAGCTCGGCGCGACGGGCGGGCGGGAGCTTGAAAAAGGTCTCGGCGGCGGCGTCGGTGATGGCCCCACCGATGCCCACAAGGGACTGGAAGGAGTGCGAGGGGTCGACGAAGACACACTGCTGTTTCTCGGTCGGCTGGGGCAGCGGCGCGAAGGTGACGGCGCCGATGTTGGAGAGCCGGTGACCCGAGTCGCGGTCCGTGAGGAACGCGGTGCCGGAGACCCCGGCGCGGGCGGTGGAGCCGAAGGCGAGGCAGGCGGCGAGTGCCGGAAGAAGGAGTTTGGCTGATGGATTCATAGGCACGGAAGATAACCACGGACCGGAGCTCCGCATCCAGCGGAGCGTGCGGGGGTGCCCCCGGAGCCCGACCCCACCCCCCTGACATGCGGGGCCGGACTCCAGGAGGCCCGGCCCCAGAAAACCCCCGGGGGCCGGGCAACAGACCGACGCATCGGTCAGAGCTTGTAGTCGAACTCGAGCCGCCAGGAGCGCGGCGCGTTGTAGATGAAGCCGTACAGCTTGTGGTCGTCGGCGACGTTATCCACGTTGAGCTGCACGCTCGAGTCGTGGCCGTTGAGCTTGAACGCGTAGCGGACCATCGCGTTGTAGATCGTCTTGCTGGGCGTGCTCAGGAAGATCGTGTTGCCGTTGTTGTCCAGGGCGTTCTGGCCGTAGGCCGGGTAGATCACGCGCGAGCTCTCGTAGGTGCCGCCGAAGCCGAAGGACAGGCCCTTGAGCGAGGTGGACTTGGGCATCTTGTAGTTGATCCAGAAGGTGCCCTGGTCGCGCGGCGTGTCGTCCATGGGGAGCCCGTTGCCGAACGCGATATAGGTCGAGGTGTCCTGAGGATTCGAATACACCTGGCTGAGCGGCCGGCCCGCGGTGGCGGACCACGAGATCGGCGCGTACCAGATGGCCCAGCGGTCCTGCGGGTACGGATACTTGGCCCAGGCCTGGGCGTTGAGCACGACCTTCTCGATGTGGGACCAGGAGAGGAGGATCTGGAGGTTGTCGACCGGGGTGATCAGCAGCTGGCCGTCCCAGCCCGACGAGCGGTCGGAGCCGGTGGCGACGCTGTGCTGCGCGCCGTTGTCGTCCATGGTTGCGTTGTTGACCAGGTTGTCGAAGGGCAGGCTGCCCGGGTCGGCGCCGTTGTAGATCCAGCCCCACCAGCCGTACTGCTTCTCCTTGGCAACGTTCGCGAAGATGGAGTCCATGAACGCGGCGCCGCTGGGCTTGGTGGCGTCGACGTACCAGTTGGTCGAGCCGGCCGAGTTGGTGGCCTGGTAGATGGAGCCCGCGGCGACGCCCGCGTTCCACTGCTGGGTGGAATCGACGACGGCCTGGTTCCAGCCATTGTTGTTCGGGTTCAGG
Source organism: Opitutaceae bacterium (assembly GCA_027310745.1). Taxonomy (GTDB): domain Bacteria; phylum Verrucomicrobiota; class Verrucomicrobiia; order Opitutales; family Opitutaceae; genus MWDT01. Next base: position 383,146 of record DAIDAF010000016.1, read on the forward strand.
TCGTTGACGTTGTAGACGATGTCCTTGTTGGGATTGAAGTGCAGGGTCTTGCCGACGACGGGGGCGTACCAGACGAGGCTGGAGCTGCCGACCTGGGCGCGGGTACGGGTGATGGTGAAGCGGCTGATCGTGCCGGAGATGCGGCCGTTGAGCAGGTCGAGCTTCACACCGAACTCATTGTCCCTGGCGAGCGCCGCCTGGAGCGGGTTGCCGTAGAAGTCGAGTTTGCCCTGATAGTTGGGCTCGACGCCCTCGGAGTGCATCCCGTAGAGGGAAATCTCCTTGGTGACCGCGATGCTGACGCCGTACTGGTAGGTGGTGTCCTTGCTCGCGCCACTGTCCGTGGTGTAGGGCGAGGTGTCGCCGCGGGGCGTGCCGTCGTGGTTGTACTCGGGATTGTAGGTCCAGACCGTGTTCCAGCTGCGGTCCTTGCGGACGCCTACGACGGGTGTGATGCGGTCGTCGAGGAACTTGCCCTGGTACACCGCGTAGAGCGCGGGGTCGTTGGTGGTGGTCTTCTGATTGTCCCACTGGACGAGGCCCCATTCGGGCGAGCCGTTGCCCTGGTGTCCGAGCCTGAAGTAGCTGTAATCGGAGGGGCTGTGGTAGTTGGAGACGTCGCCCGGGGTCTGCTTCGTGTGGTCCTCCATGACCTCGCGGGTGTAGCTCAGGCCGGCGAGCAGGGAGTGCTCCATTTTCAGCCACTTGGAGGAGTCTTGGAAGAGCTTGATGTCGTAGTTGAGCTCAACGCGCACCTGGTCGTGGGTGTTGTATTGGTTTTCCTTGGACCACTGGTAGGCGATCGTGGAGGGCTGGGGGCCCGCGGGCACGTTGGACTGGCCAGAGGAGAGGCCCTCGTAGGTGATCGGGGCGATGGCCCAGGCGGGAACGCTGCTGCCCGAGGAGACCGTCTGGAGGGCGGCCATGTTGTCGAGCTGCGTGAAGTTGAAGGTGCCGTGGTTCACGCCGGCGAGCAGGTGAAGATTCTCGCCAATGTTCTGGGTGACCTTGAACTCGATGTTGCTCGCGGTGCTGTCGCGGTAGGTATCCGGGCCGCTCCAGCGGAAGGTGCGCGGATCCTTGCCGGGGATCGTCAGGAAGTTGCCGTTGTAGCCGGCACTGTCGTTGACGAAGCTCGAAACCGCGGCGCGCAGGTCCTGCCAGCTGATGCCGTTCTGGCGCTGGCGGCCATACTCCACATCGAGCAACACCTGGGTGCTCTTGAAGGGATTCCAGGTGATCACCGGCGAGATGAAGAAGTGCTTCTCGCTGTTGAAGTCGGTGTACGAGTCGGTGCTCTGAACCGCGGCGGTCAGGCGGTAGGCGAGGTTGCCGGACTTCGTGATGGCGGCGGTCGTGTCCAACGTGCCGCGCATGAAGTTGTCGCTGCCGTACACGGCGGAGAGCTCGGTGCCCGGGTTCTTCGGGTCGGGCATCTTGACGAGGTAGTTGACCACGCCGCCGAAGTTGCCCACGCCGTAGAGCAGTGAGGACGGGCCGCGGGCGATCTCGATGCGCTCGATGTTGACGGAGTCGGTCGAATTCTGGCGGCGGAAGCCGTCGCGCAGGACGGACTCGGACTCGAAGCCGCGGATCTTCATGTGGGTCTGATCCGGGCTCGCGGTGAGGCCCTCGGGATTGTTCACCTTGCCGGGGCTCGAGGAGAAGCTGCCCGCGGGCGCGCCGTAGTCGTTCTGGGTCTGGAGCAGGATGCCGGAGCTGTACTGGAGGCTCTGGCGAAGGTCGTTGGCTCCCGTGTCTCGGATGAAGTCACTCGTGATGACCTCGATGGGCATCGGGAGGTCCTTGATCTCCGAATTGAGGCGGGTGCCCGAGATCGAGTTGGTGGCGCGATAGCCCTTGTCCTTGGTCGTGGAAACCGTGAAGGGGGAGAGCTCGACCGTCTCGTCGGCGTCCGCGGATTTCTTGGTCGTGTCAGAGGAAACGGATTGTGCGAGCGCGTGGGGAACGCTCGACAAGCCGGCGAGGGCTGAGGCGCACAGCATCAGGTGCCTGATTCTGGGGTGCATAGACAGGATCTGGAGGTTGCAGGGTTGCTTGGAGGTTGACGAACGGCGCGTGGGGCGCCCGAAACGATGAGGCGGACGAGACAGAGGGGAGCCCGCCCCGATGAAAGGACGTGCAGCTTATCGAATGCGCCTTTTGCCTTCATCCCTCTTTCGGGGGAGTTGAGAAGACTTGGAAAGCCCCACGGGCGTCCTAGCATCGAAACCCACGTCCGGCAGAGACCGGGAAGCCCCAGAACCCCTTGCACCCCGTCCGACTCATCGTGCGCCTCGCGCTCCTGTCATTCGCCGTCCTCGCCGCGACCGTCGCCGGGCGCGCCGCCCCAGCGCCGCTGACCACCGCGGCCGAGGTGCTGTCGCTGCCCGCGCGTTATGCCGGCGAGCGGCGCCCGGTGCACGTGACCGGCGTGGTCACCGCTGCGGAGCCCGACTGGAACGGGCAGTTTTTCGTCCAGGACGCGACCGGCGGCGTCTTCGTGGAGAACTTCCAGGTCCCTCACCCGATGACCGGGGACGTCGTCGAAATCGACGGCGTGACGGCGCCGGGTGCCTTTGCTCCGATCATCACCGCGCCGAAGTGGAGGATCCTCGGCGAGGCGCCGCTGCCGCCCGCCAGGCGTGTGCCCATCGAGGATCTCGAGGCCGGCATCGAGGATGGGCAGCGCATCGAGGTGGCGGGCGTGGTGCGCAGCGCGCACCTCGAGCCTCCGCGCCTCGTGCTCGACCTCGCCGTCGGCGGGTATCGGCTCCAGGCCTACACGCGCATCCCGCCCGTCGGGAACATCCAGGCCCTGATCGGCGCGCGCGTGAGGGTGCGCGGCACCGCCGCCACCCACTACAACGCGGCGCTGCGCCACCTGACCTCGGTCGCGGTCTACGCCCCCACCCTCTCCGATTTCGTCGTCGAACAGACCGAATCGGTCGACCCCTTCACTCTGCCCCCGATCCCGCTCAACAACGTCGCCCAGTACCGGCGCGACAGCAGCCCGGGCAAGCGCATCCACGTCGAGGGCGTCGTCACGCTCCAGCACCTCGGCGAGGATCTCTACCTGCACGACGACACCGGCGGCCTCCGCATCCGGACCACCCAGCTGACCAAGGTCGCCCCCGGCGACACCGTCGATGCGGTGGGATTTCTCGAGTTCGATGATTACCTGCCGGTGCTGCGCGACGCGGTCTTCGTGAAACGCGATGTCGCGCCCCGCGCCGTTCAGCCCAGGCGTGTCACCCCGGAGGAAATTCTCAACAGCCTCCACCACGCCGACCTCGTGACTCTGCGCGGGAAGATCGTCGACCGGTCGACGCGGCCCTTTGTGCGCGACGTCGGCGGCTACACCGGGATCCGCACCTCCTGGGTGATCCAAGGCGAGGGGCTCGGATTCACGATCGAGTACGAGGCGGGCAGGGAAAACGCAGCGCTGGAGGCGATCCCGGTCGGGAGCACCGTGGAGGCAAGCGGCGTCTGCCTCTCCGACATCGGCGCCGACGGCAAGCTGCGCTCCGTGCGCCTGCTGCTCCCCGCCCCCGCCGACCTGAAGGTCCTCGCACGGCCAAGCTGGCTCACCCCCCAGCGGCTGCTCGTCGGCCTCGGCCTCGCCTGCGCCGCGCTCGCCGCGGTGCTCGCCTGGTCGCTCACCGTCTCCAAGAAAAACGCCGCACTGAGCTTCCTGATCCGTGAACGCGAAAAGGCCCAGCGCGAGCTGCAGGAAGCCCACGACACGCTCGAGCAGAAGGTCAAGGAGCGCACCGCCCAGCTCAAGGTTGAGATGACCGCGCGAAAGTCCTCCGAGCTGCAGTTCAAGGCCGTGCTCGCGGAACGCACGCGCCTCGCCCGCGACCTGCACGACTCGCTCGAGCAGACCCTGACCGGCATCTCGCTTCAGCTCGACACCGCCGCCAAGCTTTTCCAACGCAGCCCCGACGATTCGAGCCGCCACCTCGAGCTCGCCAGGAACTGGATGCACCAGAGCCAGGTTGAGCTGCGCCGCTCAATCTGGGACCTGCGCTCCCGCGAACTGGAACAGTTTGACCTCGCCAACGCCCTGCGCCGGAGCGCCGAGCAGATGCTATCCGGGGCCGGGATCGAGCTCACCATGGAGACCCGGGGCGAGGACAAGGACCTCCCCGAAATCGTCGAGGAAAACGCCCTGCGCATCGCACAGGAGGCGCTGACCAACGTGATCAAGCACGCCCGCGCCACGAGGGTCTCGGTCACCCTCGAAACCGGCGAGACCGCCCTCACGCTTCGTATCCAGGACAATGGTACAGGATTCGTGCCCGTGCGGCTCCCCTCCCCCGGCGACAACCATTTCGGGCTGCTCGGCATGTCCGAGCGCGCCAAGCGCCTTGCCGGCCGCGTGTCGATCGACAGCGCCCCGGGCCGCGGCACGCTCGTCACTGTGGAAATCCCCCTCGAGGCCCCGCCCTCGCCCGGGCCCGCACCCGGCGACGAACTCACCGACATCTGATCCCCCGTGAAGAAGGAAAACCCCATCCGCATCCTCATCGCCGACGACCACTTCATCGTCCGCAGCGGCCTCGTCGCCATGATTGACAGCGAGCCCGACATGGAGGTGGTCGCCCAGGCCGCCGACGGCGCGCAGGCCGTCGAGCTCTTCGAACGCGTCAAACCCGACCTCGCGCTGCTCGACCTCCGCATGCCCGTGAAAACCGGAAACGAGGCGATCGAGCTCATCCGTCGGCGCACCCCGACCGCCCGCATCCTCGTGCTCACCGCCTTCAACGGGGACGAGGACATCCACCGCGCGCTGAACGCCGGCGCCCAGGGCTACGTCCTGAAAAGCTCCACCGCCGAGGGCCTCATCCCCGCCATCCGCGCGGTCGCCGCCGGTTCGCGCTGGATCCCACGGGACGTCGCCACCCGCCTGGCCATGCGCAACACCTTCGAGGAACTCACCCCGCGCGAGGTGCAGGTTCTCGGCGAGCTCGCCAAGGGAAAAGCCAACAAGGAAATCGCTGACGCGCTCGGCATCTCGGACCACACCGTGAAGGACCACCTGAAGAACATCCTCGGAAAACTGCACGTTGCCGACCGCACCGAGGCCGTGACGGCGGCCATCCAGCGCGGCATCATCCATCTGTGACCGCTGCGACCCCGCCATAACGATTTCCGGAGGCGACACTCGCGGCCCCAGCGCGGCCAGCCGAGAAGCTGGGACTCACCCCCTCCCCCATGCTTCGAACCCTGTCCCTCGCCGGCCTCTTGCTCGCACTGTGCCCCCTCGTCTCCCTGGCTGCCCAGGATACGCGCTTTGACGTGACCCGCTTTGGGTCCTTCGGCGCCGATGTGGCGGCAAACACCGCGGTGATCCAGAAGGCCGTCGACGCCTGCGCCGCGGCCGGCGGCGGCACCGTGTTCGTCCCCGGCGGCCTGCACGTCGTCGTCGGTTCGATCGTGCTCCGTTCCCACGTTGACCTCCACCTCGGTCGCGGCGCCGTACTCAAGGCGAGCCCCCACGTCGCGGACTTCACCGCGACCGTTCCCTATCCGGTCACCACCGAGCCCGGCCAGGTCGCGCCACCCACCGGGGTCGTCATCTTCGCCGATGGCGCGGACGACGTCGCGATCTCCGGCGCCGGCACGATCGACGGCAACAGCCCCGCCTACGTGGTCGCGACCGGCAAGGAGATCGACCGCGCCGCCGACAACCGCCCCTTCACCGTGCTCTTCCGCTCCTGCACCCGCGCCACCCTGCGCGACTTCACGATCCACAACGCCGCCTTCTGGACCATCCGGATCCTCGGCTGCGACGACGTGCGGCTCTCCGGCCTGCACATCGACAACAGCCTGCTCATGCCCAACAACGACGGCATCGACATCGACTGGTCGTCCAATGTCCGCATCTCGGACTGCAACATCGTCTCCGGCGACGACTGCATCTCCCTGAAAACCGCACCCCAGTCCTGCGGCATCACACGCCCCTGCGAGAACGTCGTCATCACCGGATGCACGCTCAAGTCGCGCTCTTCCGGCATCGTGGTCGGCTGCGACGTGATGGGACGGATACGCAACGTCGTCTGCTCCGATTGCGTGATCCACGACAGCCACCGCGGCGTGTCGGTCCGGCTTAGCATGGAGGGAAGCATCGAGCACGTGCTGTTCTCCAACATGCAGATCCAGACACGCCTCTACGACCCTGCCTGGTGGGGACGCGGCACGCCCATCGACATCGTCGACGCGCCCTGGAACGCCACACACCGCACCGGCGTGATCCGCGACATCCGTTTCAGCAACCTCTCCTGCCGCGGCGAAAACGGCGTCGTGGTTTACGGATCTTCTCCCGGCCTCGTCGAGGGGATCGCCTTCGACCACGTCAGCATCACGCTCGACAAGACCACCGCCTACGCGGGTGGCCGCGAGGATTTCCGTCCGACCGTGGGCGACGCGATGCCCGAGATGCCCTACAGTGGCTTCCTGCTGCGCAACGCCGTCGGCGTCGAGCTCCGTGACTGCTCCGTCGCCTGGGGCGCCCACCGGCCGGCCTATTACCGCTACGCGATCGATGCCGAACACTGCCCGGACCTGAAGATCGAGGGCTTCTCCGGCCACTCCGCCGACCCGGACCGCTGGCCGGCGCAGTTCATACGCTGAGACCGGCGCCGCGCCGCCCGGCAACGTCTCATCCCTCCCCGCGGTGCCTGGCCTGCCGCAGCGCGGTGCGAGGCGGTTCGACGGCATGGCGCAGGGTGGCGCCGGTGGGCAGGTCCGGCAGGTGACGCCGCAGGAAGGGCGGCATCTCCGTGCGACCACCGCGGCGGTAGTCCGCCCACAACGCCTCCGCCACCCGGCGCTCCGACAGGCCGCGCTCGGCGACGAGGTACTCAAACACTCGTTCCATCAGGTGCACCAGCGCGACCGCATGATGCCGTCCCTCGCGGGCGTTGAACCACTCGGTGAAGCGCACGAATGCGCCGAACGGCGCGGCCGGGCCCTCCCAGAAAAGCCCGAGCGTCTCCACGAAATTGCCGCTGTTCCCCACCAGGTCCCAGGTTCGCGCGAACCGGCGCAGGCGCTGCATGGCCTCGAAATCCACGAGTCGGTTGCGGAGGATCTCGTACGGCGGCTCACCCGAGTAAACCATGTCCCACTCGGCGTCGTGGCGCTTGATCGGCGTCCCGCGCAGGCGCTTCAGGATGCCCACCTGGATCTCCTGCGGGCCCAGGCGCACAAGCCGGTCGAAGCCGGCCCCGAAGCCCTCCACCGTCTCGCCGGGCAGTCCCGCGATGAGGTCAGCGTGCACGTGCACGCCCGTCCGCTCCCTCAGGAAGCGGAGGTTGTCCTCCAGCCTGCCCAGGTCCTGGCGCCTGCTGATGCGCGCGGTCACCTCGGTATCAAAACTCTGGATGCCCACCTCGAACTGGAGCGCCCCCGCCGGGAAGCGCTCGATCAGTCCGCGCAGTCCGTCCGGAAGCCGGTCCGGGATCATCTCGAAGTGCAGGAACAGGCCCGGCCTGAGGCGCTCCAGGAAGAACTCGAGGATCCGCCGGCTCGTCGGCAGGTGGAGGTTGAAGGTGCGGTCGACAAACTTGAAATGCCGCACGCCGCGCGTGAGCAGGCGCTCCAGCGCGGGGAGGAGCCGCTCCAGCGCGAAGGCCCGCACCGGGATGTCCAGCGAGGAGAGGCAGAACTCGCACTCGAAGGGACAACCCCGGGAGGCCTCCACGTAGACGATGCGGTGCGCAACGTCCTCGTCGAGGTACTCGTCGTAGGGTAGCGCCACCTCCTCGAGCTTCGGCACCGGCGCCGCGATCACCTGCGGCCCTTGCGCCCCCCCGGCCAGGAGCCGCCGGCACAGGTCGCGAAATTCCAGGTCGCCCTCCCCGCACACGGTGTGGTCCGCGAGCCGCACGATCTCCTGCGCGCCGCTCTCGTGGCTCACCTCGGGGCCGCCCAGCACAATGGCAAGGTCAGGTTGGATACGCTTCAGCAGCGCGACCAGCTCCCGGCTGGGCACGGCGTTCCAGATGTAAACGCCGAGCCCCAGGATCCGTGGCCTGCGTGCGAGGATGCGCTCCGCCATGTCGATCGGCCGCTCGCCCAGGGTGAACTCAAGGATCTCCGAGCGCTCCCGCAGCTCGGCCAGGTTGGCCCGAAGGTACCGGAGCCCGAAGGACGCGTGGATGTACTTCGCGTTGATCGTGGCGAGCAGGATGTCGGGCATGCGGTTTCCCTACCGCATCCTGGAGCCGAACGGAAGCCAACCCACGCGGAAGCCCGCTGTCATTCCCGGCGCCGAAGGATGGCCGAGCCCGGGGGCGCCGCGGGCGCCCGCTTCGAAAGCGCGTCCTGGGTCGCCGTCTTGTACAGCTCGCCAAGCGTCGGATAATTGAAACACAGGTCCAGGAACGTCTGCGCCGTCGCCCCCATATGCAGCGCCACCAAGCCGGTGTGCACGAGCTCGCTCGCGCCCTCGCCGATGACGTGCACGCCGAGCAGCTTCAGCGTCTCGCGGTGGTACAACAGCTTCACAAACCCGCTGCGCGCACCGATGATCTGGCCGCGCGCGTTCGCCGAGAAATGCGCGATGCCCGAGACCCACGGCACCCCCGCGGCCGACAGCTTGTCCTCCGTCTCGCCCGCCATCGAGCACTCGGGAATCGTGTAGATGCCGTAGGGCTGGATCAAAGACTCTTCACGGGCCTTGTCCGGGTTGAACGCATGGACCATCGCCCGCAGGGCCTGCTCGCGCGCCGCCGAGGCGAGCGCGGGAAACCCGATCACGTCGCCCGCCGCATAGATGTTGGACTGCGCGGTCTGGAAATTCTCGTTTACCGTCAGCAGGCCTCGCTCGTCGGCCGACAGGCCCGCCGCCCCCAGATCCAGCGACGCAGTGTTCCCCTGCCGCCCGAGCGCAAGCAGGACCACCGCACCCGCGAGCGCCGTGCCCGAACGCAGGACCATCGCAAGCGTCACTCCCTGGCGCACCGCCACGACGTGGTCCGCCAGCCGGACGTCGATTCCCATCGAGCGCATGTTGGCCACCAAGGCCATCGACACGTCGAAATCGAGAAAGGGCAGCAGCCGTTCGTCCTCGCACACCAGCGTCACCTTCACCCCGAAACTCGCGAAGATGCAGGCGTACTCGCACCCGATCACACCGCCGCCCACCACCACCATGCGCTCAGGGATGTCCCGCATCTGCAGGATGGAATCCGAATCGAACAGGGTCGGATGGCTCGCCGGCCAGGGATCCGGCCGCACGGGCGAGGCTCCGGTCGCCACGAGGAAGGTGGTGCCGACCAGGAATTCCTCGACGCTCGACCCGGGCACCCCCGAGCGGACCCGCACGGTGTGCGAATCCACGAAGGCTGCGGAGCCGTGGAATACCGAGACTCGGCTCTGGTCCAAGTGCGAGCGGATGCGCGCCTGCTCGAGCTGGCGCACCAGACGCTCGCGGTAAAGCAGATCCTGCGTCGTCAGGTGGTCCTGAAGCGTCACGGTCACCCCATGGATTCCCCGCTGGCGGTAGCCCGCGAGATACACGGCCGCCTCGCGCATGGTCTTCGACGGAAGCGTGCCCGAGTTCGCAACCGTGCCGCCGAGGATCGTCTCCCGCTCCACCAGGGCCACGCGCTTGCCCAAGCCGGCTGCATAGGCAGCGCCCTTCTCCCCGGCGGGCCCCGAACCTAACACGATGAGATCGAAATGTTGCGCTGCCATCGGCTGGACCATGGTCAATGGGCGGCCCCGTTCCGAACGGCCCGCCAAGACGAAGGGTTACCGTACGTGAATCACCCCTTTTGTCCACGTCCGAACGATTTCGGCCCGCGCCCCGCGCCTCGAAACCCTCCATTATCCCGTCGCCTTGGCACCCGTTTCCCGGCATCCACGCGCCATGGGAAAACTCCAGCCCTTCATCCTCAGGCGCGCCATCCTGGTCCTCCTCGCAGCCGCCCTTATCCCGGCGGCTCTTCTGCAGGCCGCCGAACGCCGACACCTCACCCTGCTTTCTACCACCGACCTCCACGGCCACGTCCTCCCCGAAGACTATTTCACCGGCAAACCCGCCGAGTTGGGACTCGCGAAAATCGCCACTCTGATCCACGACCAGCGCCGCGAGGACCCGCACGCCCTGCTCATCGACTGCGGCGACACCATCCAGGGCAGCCCGCTCGAATACGTCCACGCCCGCGTGGCACCCGGACCTGCCGATCCCATGATGCTTGCCATGAATGCTTTGCGATACGACTGCATGACGGTCGGAAATCACGAGTACAACTTCGGCCTGCAGGTCCTGCACAAGGCCGAAAACGAGGCGCGGTTCCCCTGGCTCTCCGCCAACACGATCGCCCTTGCCTCCCGCCAGCCGGCCTACCGGCCCTTCATCCTCCGAACCGTCGAAGGCGTACTCGTCGCGGTGATCGGAATCACGACGCCAAAAATCCCGGTCTGGGAGGATGCCCCCCACTACGCGGGTCTCGAATTCGAGGATCCCGTCGCGACCGCGCGCCACTGGGTCGACGAGGTGAGGAAAAAGGACCACGCCGACGTCGTCGTGCTGGCCGTGCACATGGGCCTGGAGGAGGACCTCGGCCGCTCGGATGCCCCGCCGCCGGCCCTGCCCGGGGAGAACCAATGCCTGGCACTCGCCCGCCAGGTTCCCGGGGTCGACGTGATCCTCATGGGCCACACCCACCGCGTCGTCCCCGACCTCTTCGTCAACGGCGTGCTACTCACCCAGGCCGGGCACTGGGGCGACTGCCTGGCCCGCGTGGACCTGTATCTCCAAAAATCGCCCGCCGGCACGTGGACGGTGATCGCAAAATCCGCTCGCACGATCCCGGTCACGCGCGAGGTCTCCCCCGATCCCGCCATCGAAAAGATCGTCGCGCCCTACGAAGCCGCGACCCAGGCCTGGCTCCGCCGACCCATCGGCCGCTGCGCCGTCGAACTCGACGCGCGCCGGGCCCGGGAGCAGGACACCGCGCTCATTGATTTCATCAACCGAGTCCAGGCCGAGGCAGGACACGCCGATGTGTCGTTCGCATCGAGCTTCAACCCGCGCGCACACATCCCCGCCGGCCCCGTGACCGTTCGCGAGGTGTATAGCCTCTACGTATACGAAAACACCCTCGTGGTCGTCCAGGCCACCGGCGCTCAGGTCAAAGCCGCGCTCGAGCATTCCGCGCTCTACTACCGCGCGGCCCCGCCGGGCACGCCCCCAGCAGCCCGCGTCGACCCAACGATTCCGGGCTACAATTTCGACATCGCCTCGGGCCTGACGTACACAATGGACCTGACCCGCCCGCCCGGCCAGCGCATCGTCGGCCTGAGCTACCGCGGCCACCCCCTCGCCCCCGACACGAAGCTCCGTGTCGCCCTCAACAACTACCGCTTCGGCGGGGGCGGCGGATATACGATGTTCAAGGACTGCCCCGTGCTGTGGAAATCCAGCGAGGAGATCCGGAACCTCATCATCGACTGGCTCGAGCGTAACCACGATATCCCTACGGCAGCCGACGGGCACTGGAGCATCACCTGGGGCCTCCCGACAAAATAGGAGGAGACTGGATACGCCCGGGATGGTATGATGGAGCGTACCCTTAACCCCAACCTCCCTGATCCATGAAACGTCTCCTGCTTGTTTTCGTGGCCTGTGCCACTGTTGCCTTCGCCGACAGCTATCGTTTCGTCGCCGTCACCAAGAGCGCCAACTCCCCCTACTGGAACATCGTCAAATCCGGAGTCGAGAAGGCCCAGGCCGAATTGAAGGCCAAGGGCACCAACGTGACCGTCGAATGGATCGCTCCCGAGAGCGAAGCAGACTACGCCACCCAGGTCCGAATGGTGGAAGACGCCGCGAAGTCCAAGCCGCAGGGCATCATCCTGGCGCCCAGCGACGCACGCGCCCTCTCGGCACCCGTGGCCGCCGCCACGAAGGCGGGCGTACCGGTCGTGGTGATCGACTCGGCCCTCACCGCCTCCGGCCAGATCAGCTTCATAGCGACTGACAACTACAACGGCGGCGTGCTGGCCGCCTACCGCATGGCCGCCCTGCTCAAGGGCAAGGGCACCGTGGCGCTCTTCCGCTCCTACAAGGGCTCCGGCGCCACGCAGGGGCGCGAACAGGGTTTTGTGGATACGCTCCAGCACTTCCCCGGACTCCACCTCGTGAAGCAGAACTTCTACGCCGGCGGCACCTATGCCGGCGCGGAGAAGAACGCCGCCGATATGCTGGCGGCGTGCGGAAAGTCGCTCGACGGCATCTTCGCCTGCAACGACATCGCCAACCACGGCGCGCTCAATGCGCTTCGCAAGGCCGGTGAGGCCGGCGGCAAGGTGAAGCTGGTCGGCTTCGACGCGAGCGCCGAGACCATCGCCGCCCTGCGCTCCGGCGACGAACAGGGAACCATGGTGCAGAACCCCGCAAGGATGGGCTACCTCGCCGTCATGTCCCTGATCGCCAAGGCGCACAATGAGGCCGTATCCGCGGTCGTCGATACGGGCTGCACGCCCGTGACGCCCCAGAACATCAACACGCCCGCCGTCGCCGAGCTGATCGCCCACTGATCGACGCGCGCATTGCTCCAACTTCAGACCGACCCCGGGGGCCCCCGCCACCCGGGGTCTTTTGCGCCCGGACGATGGGGCGTCCCGTCGAAGACGGAACAGAGGTTCCGCACTGCTCCAACGCTCGGAAGTGTCTGAACCTCGGAGTGCGGAATCACGATTCCGCCCTGCGCGGGAGGCTCCGCCTGCCGGCACATCCCGCTCCGCACAACGGGCGCGCGATTTAACCCCGGGCGCGCGGCATCCACCGCACGCCCCAACGAACACCGCCGGTAGCCAAGCCGGCAGCGGCCCTTCGGCCACCACCGGAATCATTCTCTCTCCCCACTCCTCGATTCTCGCTTCTTTTACCCGAGCCGAGCCCGCCCCGCCTCAGCGCTTCAGCGCCTTCGCGATGCGCTCCAGCGCGGTCACCACGTTCTCGCGGCTGTTGAACGCGCTGATGCGGACGTGCCCCTCGCCGCACTTGCCGAACCCGGCGCCCGGTGTGCACACGACCTGCGCCTCGTTGAGCAGGCGGTCGAAGAACGCCCATGAGTCGCCGCCCGTGTTCACCCAGATGTACGGGGCGTTCTCACCGCCGACACAGGACAACCCGAGTGCCGCGACCGCCTCGCGGATCAGCTTCGCGTTGCCGAGGTAATAGTCGGTCATCTCGCGCACCTGCCGACGACCCGCCTCGGTGTAGATCGCGGCCGCCGCCTTTTGCACCGGATACGACACGCCGTTGAACTTCGTGGAGTGGCGGCGGTTCCACAGCGCGTGCACCGAATGCTCGCCACCCGCGGCGTCGTAGGCCTTCAGGGTCTTCGGGATCACGATGAACGCACAGCGCGTGCCGGTGAAGCCCGCGGTCTTCGAGAAGCTTCGGAACTCGATCGCGACGTCCCTCGCCCCCTCGATCTCGAAGATCGAATGCGGGACCTGCGGGTCGCGGATATAGGCCACGTACGCCGCGTCGAACAGGATGATCGCCCGGTTGCTCTTGGCATAGTCGACCCAGGCCTTCAGCTGCGCCTTGGTCGCCACAGCGCCGGTCGGATTGTTCGGGAAGCACAGGTAGATCAGGTCCGTCGGCGTCGACGGGATCGCCGGCACATAGCCGTTGGCGGGCGTCGAATCGAGGTACGTGATGCCCTGGTAGCGCCCGCCGACGTTCGCGCCCGTGCGGCCCGCCATCACGTTCGTGTCTACATAGACCGGATACACCGGGTCGGGAATCGCGAGCCGCAGGTCGCCCGAGAAGATCTCCTGGATGTTGCCGCAGTCGCACTTGGAGCCGTCCGACACGAAGATCTCGTCCGCGTCGATCGCACAGCCGCGCGCTTGAAAGTCGTGCTTCGCCACGGCCTCGCGGAGAAACGCGTAACCCTGCTCCGGACCGTAGCCCTTGAAGGTCTCGCGACGGCTCAGCTCGTCGGCACCCGAATGCAGGGCCTCGATGCACACCGCCGGTAGCGGCTCCGTCACGTCACCGATGCCCAGCCGAATCACCGGCTTGCCAGGGTTGGCCTGCTGGAAGGCGGCAACGCGCTTAGCGATGTCACTGAACAGGTAGGACGCCTTAAGCTTGGTGAAATTCTCGTTAATGCGGATCATGGGAGCCTCGAATCGATGCGATTGTGGGTGGGAAATCTTGAAGTGAGCGGGGGGGACTCGTTTTATCAAGCCCGTAGCGCCCCCTTATGAACAAGTTCACCACAGCCGTCGACATGCAGCAATCGGCCGACGCCTGGCGTACCCAAGGACGCCGCATTGCGCTCGTGCCCACCAGCGGAAGCCTCCACGCAGGCCACCTCGCGATGATTCGCGAGGCGCGCAAATCCGCCGACGTGGTCGTGGTATCGATCTTCGTCAACCCGCTGCAGTTCGCCGCAAACGAAGGCTTCGCCGGCTACCCCCGCCACCTCGAAAGCGATCTCGCACTCTGCGAACAGGAGGGGGCCGACGCCGTCTTCGCTCCGGCCACCGAAGAGATCTACCCGAAGGGTTATTCGACCTACGTCGTCGAGGAACTCGTTGCAAAGCCGCTCTGCGGTATCTCCCGCCCCTCGCACTTCCGCGGCATCACCACCCTCTACGTCAATCTGCTCAACCTCGTCCATCCGCAGCTCCTGGTGCTCGGTCAGAAGGATGCCCAGATGGTCGCCGTCGTCCGGAAGATGATCGCAGATCTGCATTTCAAGGTAGATATAACGGTCATTCCGATCGCGCGCGAATCGGACGGGATCGCCTGCCACGTCCGGAACGCCGATCTCACCACGAACCAGCGCCAGGACGCCATCGCCCTGCACCGCGCCCTCGTCCGCGCCAAGGAAATGGCCGACTCGGGCGTGAAAAGCGTCGACCGCGTGGTCGCAGAGGTCACCCACATCCTCCGCCAGCAGCGCCGCGTGCGCGTGATCTACATCTCCGTCGTCGACCCCTCCTCCATGGAGCCGATGCGCGAAATCGTTCCCGGCAGCTCCCTGCTCGCGATTGCCGCGTGGGTCGACGAAGTCCGCCTGACCGACAACGCCCTCCTCTGAGGGGCCGACGCGGGTTGGGATTCCCGCCTTTCGTGGCGATTTCCACAGGCGTTCGACGTGCCTCGCGGTAGAGCCAAAGTTTGCTCGCCACTTTGCAGGAACGAAGGGGATTGGGGAATTCGGATAATTGAACAGAAGATCCCGAAGGAAACGAAGCGCGTGGATGTGGATGAAACCAGGGTAGTCGGGACTGAACCGATTGATCGAGGGTTTGAATCTTCGGAGTCTCAAACGATCAGCACACTCTCCAGACGTCTGGGTGAGTCTATTTTGGCTCAGTGATTTCGTGTAATCGCCGGGCTCAGCCTTCTTTGTTAGCTTCGTTGCTTCTGTTAACTGCGTTCTTCAAGTTCATCCGCAACGAACCGCATTCTTCCGAATATTGTGTCTTTCGCCAGAGGCGGAGGACGGTTTAGCGTTTGCGCGTCCCATGCTGGAATCTCCCCGAATCGCCATCGTCGGCCCCGGAGCCATCGGATTGTTCTATGGCGCGCTGCTCGCCAAGGCCGGCGCTTCCGTGAACCTGCTCGCCCGCAGCGACCTGTCCGTCCTCCGCTCGCGCGGCATCGTCGTGCAGCGCGGCGGGGCGACCCACACCGTCACCGCACCCACCGTCGTCGCCCAGGCCTCGCCGGCCGAAATCGGCCCCGTCGACCTCGTGATCGTCACGCTCAAGACCACCGCCAACGATCGCTTCGAGGAACTGATTCCTCCGCTGCTCGGCCCGGACACCGCAATCCTCACGTTGCAAAACGGACTCGGCGCGGACGAGCACCTCGCGCGGCTTTTCGGCGCCAGCCGCGTGCTCGGCGGCCTGGCTTTTATCGCGTGCACACGCGTCGCTCCGGGCGAGGTCCAATGCCTGCACCCGGGCACGATCACACTGGGCGAATTCGGCCGCCCCGCCGGTGAGCGGGCCCGCGCGATCGCAGGCTGGTTCGAGCGGGCCGGCATCCCGACCACCGTCACCGACCGGCTCGCCGAAGCGCGCTGGCAAAAGCTCGTCTGGAACGTTCCCTTCAACGGATTGAGCATCGCCTGCGGCGGCCTTTCCACCGATCGGATCGTCGCCGACCCCGTGCTTTCCGCCGAGGTGCGCGCACTCATGGACGAGGTTGCCGCCGCCGCGCGTGCGCTCGGCCACACGGTGACCGAGGAATTCATTCGCTCGCAAATCGACATCACTCCCAGCCTCGGCGCCTACCGCCCCTCCAGTCTCATCGACTGGCAGGCCGGCCGCGAGGTGGAGATCGAGGCGATCTGGGGCGAACCCCTGCGCCAGGCACGCGCAGCCGGGGCCCCGACACCGAGACTCGCACTGCTCCACGCTTTGCTCCGTACTCTCTGCAACCAGCGCCGGCGCGATTCCTGTCCCCCTACCAAACCGTGAAACACATCCTTGTCATCGACGACGACCGCGCCCTGCTCCAGGCGCTTGAGGCCACGCTCAATCTGGCCGGCTATGAGGTCGAGACGACCGACTCGGGACAGGATGGCCTGCGACGCGCCTATGAACGCGTGCCCGACCTGATTCTATGCGACATCAGCATGCCGGACCTCGGCGGGACCACCGTGCTGCAGGCGCTTCGCGTCGATCCCGCCACCCAGAACCTCCAGGTCGTCCTCATGACCGGGAAGGCCCGCAACGAGGTGTCCATGCGCAGCGCCATGGACCTCGGCGCCGACGACTACCTCGAGAAACCGTTCAGCCCCGATGCGCTGCTCCGCTGCGTCGCCTCGCGCCTGCGTCGCCGCGAGCTCGGCGAGCACGTCGCGGAAAAAACCTACGAGGACCTCCGCAACGCGCTCCACTCGACGCTCCCGCATGAGTTCTTCACGCCCCTCGCGGGCATCCTCGGCCTCGCCGAACTGCTCCGGCAGGACGTCGACCGCCTCGGCCGCGAGGAAATGCTCGGCATGATCCGCGACATCGAACGCTCGGGACGCCGCCTGCACCGGACGCTCAGCAACTATCTCCGCCTGCTCGACCTGGAACCCGACCCGGCGCCGGTTCCCCCGCTCGATCCGCAGACCGCCTGGGACCTCGTTTCTGCCGCCGCCATGGCCGCCGCGGAGCGCAGGGACCGGGCCTCGGACCTGCGCCTCGAAGGCACGCCGCAACCGCTTCCGATTTCGGAGCAAAACCTCTCGACGATCGTCGAGGAACTGGCGGACAACGCCTTCAGCTACTCGCGCGCCGGCACGCCCGTGACCGTGGAGTGCAGCGCGAATGAGGGCCGATGGACCGTTCGCGTCGCCGACAAAGGCCGGGGCATGACCGAGCAGCAGCTACAGCGCATCGGGCTGTTTCACCAGTTCGACCGGAGCACCTACGAGCAGCAGGGCCTCGGACTCGGCCTGGCCCTGGTCAAACGCCTCGTCGAAGCCCACGGCGGCTCTGCGTCCATCGTGAGCAGCCCGGGAACCGGCACCGTCGTGACGCTCGCTTGGCCGTGGCGCGGCGACAGCGCAGGCGCGCGGACCTGACCCTCAGGCGGTTTTCTTCCGAACGGTGATGTCGAAAACGGGTGGAAAAGGGACAGGCAGATTTATCAAGGACTCACCGCCTCTTTTTCTACCGTTTCCTCTTCACTCGCTTCGGGCGAACGTTGCCCCCCTCTAATCGCCCTTCTTCGCTCAAGCCGCCCTGCATTTGCGGACCCACCCCAGACGTCGGACACAGCTCCGCCTTACCCCCGGTCGTTGTCCGTCCATTTCAACCCCACAGGTTGCTTCGCATTCGCGAGAGCACGT
>DAIDAF010000023.1:0-77446 GCA_027310745.1 Opitutaceae bacterium
CCTCCCCTGCCACCCCTCTGCCGAATACAGAGAGGGGAAGGGGCTCCGCCCCTTCCCCTTCACCCCATCCCAAATAGATTTTTTATCCACCAAACCTCCATACCACCGATCCACATTTGCTGAACTTGACGGACACAACTAATGACGACCAACCCCCGTCTCCCAACGGCCGGCGCGACACCCCCCTTCGACCACGCCGACACAGCTCCCTCACGTATCCGCAAATGAACCACCCGACGCGGAGCGCTCTGGGCAGGACGAATGAAAATCAGGGGTTTATAGAATCACCTGGCCGGTGAAATGCCTGGGTGCGGACCAATTTCTGGAACCCGCCCTCCCAACGACCACGCCTGGGTGTCCGAGGCGATTCCCATTCATTCGACGGTCATCTGGACGCTGCTCTCGATCACTCCGGATGCGATGGCATAGCGCGTCAGTCCGGCGGTGTCGTGGATGTCGAGCTTGTCCATCAGTCGCTGACGGTGTTTTTCGACCGTCTTGATGCTGATGCCCAATCGCGAGCCGATCTGCTTGTTCGGCGCTCCCTCCACGATCTGCTGGAAAACCTCGGCCTCGCGCGGAGTCAATTGACGGGACGCCTTCACGTTCGCGACCCCGATCTCCCGCGCCCGGCGCTCTGCGTTCTGCATGCGTTTGAGGATCGTGGGACTGAAATAGGGGCGGCCGGCGGCAATTTCCTTGATCGCCCGTACCAAGGCCTGACCGGAATTCTGTTTCACCAGATATCCCGATGCGCCGACCAGGGCCATGTGGGCCACATACTCGTCGTCGCTGTGCGCGGACAGGACCAGGATTCGGGTTTCGGGAGCAAAGGCCTTGATCTGGCGCGTCGCCTCAAAGCCGTTGAGCACCGGCATGGCGATATCCATGACGACCACCATCGGGCGCAGCTTGCGGGTCAGGCTCACGGCTTCACGGCCGTCGGCCGCCTCGCCCACAACCTCAAAGTCCGGGCTCAGGCCCAGAAGCGTTATCAAGCCCTCGCGCACAATCGCGTGATCTTCCGCTAATACGATGGTCGTTTTCATGAGTCTTGTCCCGCCGGTGGCTTGCCGAACGGAATCTCCGCCCGGACTGTCGTTCCCTTGCCACGCACCGACTCGATCGAAAACACCCCGCCGATCATCTCCACGCGTTCTCGCATCCCCAGCAATCCAAGCCGGTTGTTCGCATTCGATGCCATGAGCTTTTCCACCTGAAAGGATTTCCCGTTGTCGTGCACTTCAAGGCGCACAGCGCCATCGACCTTGCTTACGCGCACCGACACGAGCCGCGCATGGGCATGGCGGGCCACGTTGGTGAGCGCCTCCTGCGCCACGCGGTAAAGCACGGTGCGTCGGTTGTTGTCGAGCCGCTCGACTCCGGAGAACGCCATGAACCGTATCCGCAGCTTCCTGCGCCCGGGCAGATCCTGGATAAATGACCGCAGGGCGGGGACCAGTCCGAGGTCGTCAAGCATCGCGGGACGCAACTCACGCGCATATCGATGCACCACCTCCACCGACTGCTGCACCAGGCGCTGGGTTTGGTTGATGCGTTTCCTCAGGCCCCGGTTGTCGATCGCCGACGCCTCTTTCAGCGCCGCAAGCTGGACGTTTATCCCCGCGAGGATCTGCGCGACCTCATCGTGCAACTCGCGACTGATCTCCTTGCGCTCGTCTTCCTGCGCACGCAGCACCTGGTGGGCCAAGCTGCGAAGCTGGTCCTGCATCCGGTGCGAGCGGGCAAGCAGCTGACTGTAGTGCCGCGCTCCAAGTTTGAGCCTCGTCTCGTCGGCCTTCCTGCGGCTGCACTCGATCCGCATTGAACGCCTGGCCTCCGCCAGGGCGGCCGTCCGACGGCGCAGCATCTCTTCGAGACGAAGGACCCGCCTGGCCGATTTTTTCGCCGCCCGGTTCACCGCCTCCAGCGGCTTGAGCGCGCCCAGGAAAAATTCACCCGCCTCCGTGACGAGTTGCAGATCTCCATCCCGTCCACTCGCCAACTTGTCCGTGGAAGACAGGGCCGACATCGACCGGTCGTGCACTTGGGCCAAGTCCACCGAGTCGAACCCCAACCCCGCCGCATCGAGCCCCAGCAGGCGCGAACTCTCTCCGTCACGCGCCCCGCCAGCCAAGTGGCGCCTCAGGGCCGCATGGTATCGTTTCGCATAGTTGAGTGCTGGATTTTCAGTCATGTCCGCTCGATCGATTCACAGACAAACAATCAATTCCCGCCGCGACTCTGTCGCTCGAATCGGCTGGATCGGACTGCTGCCTGCGCGTCTGCTTAATTACCGAGAAGAGCGGTCGCTGGCGAGCGCTCCTTTGTGGGGTGAATCCCACCCCAGGGCGACCTGAGCCGTCTTTTCAAGTCTGCCGGGAACCACTGCGTCAGCGACCGGAATCGAAAGGGCTGCCCCGGACCATCCGGGCCCGGAACGTATTGCCTCCGGAACGCCTCCCACGCCACCACCTGCCGGCGTCGGGCAACACCCCATGGCTCCGTCCGCCGCGGGCGCGTACGCTACCGGACTCCCAAGGGTTTCGACTCCAGCCGGGCGCCACTCACGGCCGCCCATCCGGCCCTCGGCGCCGCCTCCCTGTTCCATCTTCAGCCCTTTCCAATCCCCCCCGGCACGACTGCACCGGAACTCCACGCCAGCCATTCCTCTTTTTCACACCGCTCAACCACATCCACTATGATTACAAAACACACACTGTTGATTGCCTCGATTCTAGCCGTCGTTCTTCTCGCCGGCTGCAAACCGAATTCCCAGAACGCATCCTCCGCATCCTCCGAGTCCTCCGGCACCGCCGCCAAGCAACTCGACAAGGCCAAGGCCGCGGGCAACGACGCCGCCGACCGGATGCAGGACTACACCTTCGACCAAAAGACCCGTTTCGTCTCTGACATGAAGACCGAACTCGCGGCGCTGAATGAGAACATCACCGAAATTTCCGCGAAGATCGAAAAGTCCAGCGCGGCGGTGCAGGCCGACGCCAAGCCAAAACTCGCCGCCCTGCGCGAGCAGGCGGCTCAGTTGAACCAGCAGCTCCAGGCCGTCGTCGATTCGACGCCTTCAACCTGGAGCGGCATCAAGGCCGACTACGAAAAAGCCTACGCCTCGCTCAAGAATGGCGTGAACCAGTCGCGCCAGTGGGTCAGCGACAAGATTGCACCGTGAGCGTCCGTCGAAAAATCGCCGCATCCGAACAGGGCGAACCCACGAAGCCCGCCCCTGCTACCATCGCCCGCGACGGAGGGACGTCTGTTTCCTCCCTTTTCAGCCGTCCGAAGGCCGCGCCGCTTCCCCATTCTGTGACTGCCGTGTCACAGTGACTTCAATACAACCGCATCGTTTAGAATCACTCCCATGTCACTCCTCTCAGCCGTCCTCACCTTGATCGTCGTCGGTCTGTTGCTCGCAGTCGTCAACCGCTTCCTGCCGATGGATGGGAAAATCAAATTCATCCTCAATGTCGTCGTCGTGGTCGCCGTGGTGCTCTGGCTGCTCTACGGCTTCGGCGTGCTGGGGCACTCCGGCGACGTCCACATGCCCGAGATGAAATAGCTGCGTACCGGCGAGCCGGGGGCCGGACGTTCGGACGCATCGGTTCTCGCACCCGGTTTCGCCCCCTCTCGCAGCCCTGCGCAATCGCCCAACGTTCGCGGAGACTGTCCGCTCAATTCCAACCGCGCACCCGCAATTCTCCCTAACCCACGATCATGAAAGACCCAGTCTACAAGCTCATCGAACTTACAGGCACGTCACCCCGGTCCATCGAGGACGCGGTTGCCAACGCAATCAAACGCGCGAACCGGACCGTCAAGAGGCTGTGCTGGTTTCAGGTCATCGAGACCCGAGGCGACATCGACAAGGGGAAAGTGCGACGCTGGCAGGTGATCATCAAGGTCGGTTTCGCGATCGAAGATTGAGACCCCACGTCCCCGATGCGCATGCACCCGGCATCAAGGCAACGTCCGATAAAAACGCCAGAAATGGCGGGTAGCGTATTGAGTCCGTCCTATTTTCAGTATCATTCGGGATGGCAATGCCCCGAAAATCCCAGGCCCGAGAAAAGATCGTCTTCCTGTTCGACGTCGACAACACGCTTCTGGACAACGATCGCGTCACGGCCGATTTGAGGCGCCACCTCGAGACTGAAGTCGGCCCTGCGCAATCCAGGACCTATTGGCGCATCTTCGAGCGCTTGAGGGAGGAACTTGGATACGCCGATTACCTGGGTGCCCTGCAGCGGTACCGGGTCGAGCATCCTCACGATCCGCGCCTGCTCACCATCTCCCGCTACCTGGTGAACTACCCGTTCGCCAACCGGCTCTTTCCCAATTCGCTCGACGTGATCGAACAGGTCAGGCGGTGGGGAACTGCGGCCATTTTGTCGGACGGCGACGTCGTCTTCCAGCCAAGGAAGGTCGAACGGTCGGGCCTGTACGAGGCCGTCGACGGCAAGGTGCTGATCTACGTCCACAAGGAGCAGGAGCTGGCCGACGTGCTGAAGCGGTATCCCGCAGACCACTACGTAATGATCGACGACAAGCTGCGCATCCTCGCCGCCATGAAGAAATCCTGGGGCCGGCGCGTGACCACCGTATTTGTGCGGCAGGGACATTACGCACTGGATCCGAAGATCGTGGCCGCCAACCCGGCCGCCGACGTGAGCGTGGATCACATCGGAGACCTGCTGGGGCGCGACCTGCGCTTCTTCATGCCTCCCGCCGGACGTTCCGCCCGCTAGCGTCCCCAACCGTCACTGCCGCCCATTCCCGGAAACAGGCTCCGAATCAGGTCGCACGATTCCGCACGGAAGCGGGATCGTCCGTGTCCATCTCGGGTTGCAATGGATGACGCACGGCCCGACGCAGGCGGCCCTTCCACCCGTTCCTGACCGAGGAGCTCCCGTTTCAGGCCAGGGCGACCGGATCACGCCAGCCGGGAGCCGGGGGTGCGGGCAATTCGTGCCGACAGGGCATTCATGATCGCGGGATGCGCATGACGCGTCACCGATCCATGAACCTAAGAGAGCGTGGATTGGTTCACCGTGTGGGTGAGTCGATTTTGGCTCGGTGATTTCGCGTAATCGATTGGATCGGCCTTCGTTGTTAGCTTCGTTTCCGCCAGCTGCATTTTCAGATGAATACGGCGTGTCCCGTTCGCGGGCGTCCCGTTGCCCTGCCCGTCCAAACGACCACGTCTTCGCACCCAGGCCGTCGCATGGCGGTTTCACCCCATAGCGCTTGATCGCCATCGGGGCGATGCTCGCGGGTCACGAAAAGCAGACGGCGGAATCCTGTCAGAGCCCCTGATGGCGTATCACTGCCCAAGACGAGCCGTCTGTACTGATCCGAAATTCGAAGGAGTCACTATGTTGTTCATTATCCTGATGATTGTTCTGGCGCTCATGTTGGTAGGTTCCGTGCCGGCCTGGCCGCACAGTCGGAACTGGGGTTATTATCCAAGCAGTGGCCTCGGCTTGGTGCTCATCGTCCTTCTGATCCTGCTGATGATGGGCCGTGTCTAGGCGGCACGCAGGGTCCCAGGTTCCACGATGTTTGCCTTAAGGTCTCCAATGCGGGCACACAGGGACCTGCCTGCCCCGGGAAGATGCCGCATTGGAATACCTCCCTCCGCCGGACACGGTCGCGTGCACCCGACCGTTGGTCCGGGCCGGCTTGGTCATACCCGGTCTTCCTGCACGGGCTCCCCATGCTTCGCCGGGATCCTTTACCGCTTCGCGTCTCCTTACAACCGGCGGCGTCTCATCGGCCGACTACCCACGGCATCGGGTCCGGCCCGGGCGTTGCCGGCGACGTGGGCCCGATGCGCCGGCGCCCCCGGTTCACGATCCAGTCCCTCGCCCCGTCGCCATTTCCCGCGAGCGCCCACACGAGATAAATGCTCGAGCCGCCAAGAAGCGGGAACCGCACTGCGAGCACCCCGCATGGGTTGAAGCGAACTGTTCTCCACCCACCGTCGCCCCCACCACGCCGGCCTCCACATCGTGGCGACAAGGTAGAGAGCACCGTCACGACACCTTTCTCCAGGCGCCGCCGGTCGTCGGCCCAAAAAAAGCGTCCCTCAGTTCCTCAATCCACAATCCCCCACTCTCCCGCTTCCCATGGAATCCAAGACCCCCTCCGCGCCGAAACCCGACGCCAAACCGGAAACGAAGCACGCCGCTGGCGCCGACATTCCTCCAATCGCATCCGCTTCGATCCCCGACACGCTGGCTACGCTCAAAGTCGATCCCGCCGCCGGTCTTTCAAGCGCCGAGGTCGATTCGCGCCGAAAAGAACACGGCTATAACGAGGTCGCCGAACAGAAGGGTCATCCGCTTCTCAAGTTTCTCCGAAAGTTCTGGGGTATCTCGGCCTGGATGCTCGAACTCATCATGGTGCTGTCCGCCGTGCTCGGAAAATACTCCGACATGGTCGTCATTGGCGCCCTCCTGATCGTCAACGCCGTCCTCGGATTCGTCCAGGAACGCAGGGCCGCCGGAGTCGTGGCCGCGCTGCGACGACGGCTCCAGGTCAACACCCGAGTCCTTCGGGACGCGGCGTGGAAGGTGGTCCCCGCAAGAGATCTAGTCCCCGGAGATATCGTCCGGGTACGGGCAGGCGACGTCGTTCCAGCCGATGTGAAGCTCCTCGACGGCAACTTGTCCGTGGATCAGTCGGCCCTCACCGGGGAATCCAACGACGTCAACAAGGCCCAGGGCGAAACGCTCGCTTCCGGCTCCATCGTCAGGAGGGGCGAAGGCAATGGCGTGGTGCTTCTCACCGGATCCAAGACCTTCTTCGGACGCACGACGGAACTCGTCCAGCAGGCCCGTCCCAAGCTGCACATCGAGTCGATCGTCTCCAAGGTGGTGCGCTGGCTGTTTGTCGTGGTCGGCGTGCTGCTCGCCGTGGTGCTGATCTTTTCGCTGGTCCGAGGAGCGCCGCTGGTGGAAATGATCCCCCTGCTCCTCGTACTGCTCATGAGCGCCGTACCTGTGGCGCTGCCGGTCATGTTCACGGTCAGCATGTCCATCGGAGCCAGGGATCTCGCCAAGCGCGGAGTCCTGGTCACCCGCCTGAGCGCGGCCGAGGACGCGGCGACGATGGACGTGCTGTGCGTGGATAAAACCGGCACGATCACACTGAACCAGCTCGCCGTCACCGGGGTGATCCCGCAGGGGCAGGCAAGCGAGGCCGACGTGCTTTTCGCCGGCGCACTCGCGTCGCAGGAATCCAATCAGGACCCGATCGACCGGGCGTTCCTGGCCGCCGCCAAGGAGCACAAGGTCTTTGATAATGTCGCCAAAGTGACGCCCGTGTCCTTTGCGCCGTTCGACGCCGCCAACCGTCGCACCGAGGCCATCGTCGAACAAAACGGGCAGAAGCTGCGCGTGATGAAGGGCGCGGTCCGCACCCTCGCGGACGCCTGCGGGCTCCCGCCTCCCGAAATCGCTGCGCTGGACGCCAAGGTCGCCGAATTGTCGGCGAAGGGATTCCGGTCGCTCGCAGTCGCCCGTGGTCCCGAATCGGGACAGCCCACGTTGATAGGGATTGTGTCGCTTTACGATCCGCCGCGGCCCGATGCGGGGCAGCTCGTCGCCACGCTCAAGGGGCTCGGGGTGTCTGTCAAAATGCTCACCGGCGACTCGCTCGCCGTGGCAAGCGAGACAGGCAAGGGGGTCGGCCTGCCCAATATCCAGCGCGTGGCCGACCTGAAGGCCGCGGCCGCTCTTCCGGGCAACAAGGCGGTGGACCTGCTCGCCGGCGCCGACGGCTTCGCGGAAATATATCCGGAGGACAAATACATCGTCGTCCAGCACCTCCAGGCTGCGGGTCATGTCACCGGCATGACGGGCGACGGCGTCAATGACGCACCTGCGCTCCGCCAGGCCGAGGTCGGCATCGCCGTGAGCACCGCCACCGACGTGGCCAAGGGCGCGGCGAGCGTCGTCCTCACAGAGGCCGGGTTGACGAACATCGTCTCCCTGGTCGAACAGGGACGGGCGATCTACCAGCGCATCCTCACCTGGATCATCAACAAGATCAGCAGGACCATCCTGAAGGCCGCGTTCGTGGCCATCGCGTTCGTCGTGACCGGCAAATTTGTCGTATCCGCTTTCGCGATGCTGCTGCTCGTCTTCATGACCGACTTCGCGAAGATCACGCTTTCCACCGACCACGTGAGGCCGTCCCAGAAACCCGAGACCTGGAACATTGGCGGTTTCATCGCGGTGGCTGTCGTCCTTGGAGTCGCGATGGTCGGGGAGGCGCTGTTGCTGCTGTGGCTGGGCTGGTCGCGCTTTGGGCTGGCTTCGAACGACAAGGTCCTCTGCACGTTCAGCTTCCTGACGATGCTCTATTTTGCCGTGTTCTCCGTCGCATCGGCCCGCGAACGTCGCTGGTTTTGGTCCACCATCCCGTCCAAACCCCTGATCGCGGCCCTCATGGCGGACGCACTCACGGGCTCTCTCCTGACACGCGTGGGCATCCCCGGGCTTCCGCCCCTGCCCTGGCCGCAGATGCTCCTGATCTTCGGCTATGCCCTGGTCTCTTGCCTCGCGGTGAACGACGCGATCAAGGTCGCGATGATCCGTTGGCGCGTTCCCTCGTCCATCGCCTGATCCAGGGAACGCGGTCGAGGTTCGAACCACACGGAGCACCGGCAGGAAGGCTGTTGCTGGGAAGTGGCGTATCCAATTTTACCGACTTCCGAAGTGAGCCCGGATTTCGGCCTTCTTAGTTGGTTTCGTTTCCTTCTGTTGACCGCGTTTCTTCGGAACGCCGGAGCCCGAGGCCGCCACGCCGCCGAATGGGGCACGGCGTCCGGACGGGCGCCGACGAGTCCAGCGCGGTGCGCAAGCGCCGGGTTACACCCCATGGGGTATGTGCCCCGTTCCGCCTACACTTCCGATACGACGGCATGCGCCTTCGTAACCAATATGAAAACAGGCAATCACGACAAAGCGGCCGGCATCTCGAAAAGCGTCGCAGGCTGCGCGAAGGCGGCCGCAGGCACCTTACTCGGAAACCCTCAATTGAAAGCCGAAGGCAAAGCGGAACAGATCGCAGGTCGTGCCCAGATCAAATCGGGCCAGATCAAGAAAATCCTCGGAAAGTAGAACCCAGCCATACGATGAAATCATCCCATACCAATTCGAAATTCACCTTGCTGCTCGCATTGACCAGCACGCTCGCCCTCGGCGCCATCGCCGTCGGCGCCAACAGCGGCTGCGTCGAAACGCGCACCACCGACAGCACCGGCCAGTACGTCGACGACTCGGTCATCACCGCCAAGGTGAAATCCGCCCTTCTCGGCGACAACAACGTGAAGTCCTTTGCGGTCAGCGTCGAGACCGTGAAAGGAGTTGTTCAACTGAGCGGGTTCGTGAACACGCAGGATCAGAAGGACGCAGCCGGCAAGGACGCCCGCGGCGTCGCCGGGGTAAAAGAGGTGAAGAACAACCTCATCGTGAAGTAAGCAGCTCGCGCAACTGGCGTGCGGTTCCCATCCGGCGCATTCGCGCACTACCGAAACCCGCCCGTCCACGAGGGGTCGCCCACGCCCGGCCGCGCCCTCTCCGGACGGCCCCGCCCCGATCCATGCCGTGCTACAGGATCCTTCCGTGACAGCCGTGTCCGGTCCTCACCGATGCGGCTAAGCCCCGACGACACGGGGTTAGGTCGGTCGGACGAGTTCGGTCGGCAGCGGCCAGCTGTGTCCCGGAGCGAGCAGCGCCTGGATCCCCTCGGGCCCCCAGGTCCCCGCGGCGTAGTTTGGAAAATCACCCGACGGCGTCGACTGCCACCCTTGCAGCACCGGCATCAACAACGTCCACGCCGCCTCCACTTGATCGGCGCGCATGAACAGGGTCGCATCGCATTTCATCACGTCCCACAAAAGCGTCTCATACGCATCGGGCGACCGGGTCGCGAAGCTTCCGCGATAGCTGAACTGCATGTTCACCGGCCTAAGCTGCATTTTCGGTCCGGGATATTTCGCCTGGAAACCCAAGGAGATGCCCTCCTGGGGCTGAATCGACAGGACCAGCGTGGAATGCTGCCAGCCCAGCGAAGCTTCGGGCGGGAAGGATTGGTGCGGAACCGCGCGAAAATGTATCGATATTTCCGACGCCTGACGCGGCAGCCGCTTGCCCGTGCGCAGGTAGAACGGCACGTCCTGCCAGCGCCAGTTGTCGACGTAGAGGCGCAGCGCCACGAAGGTCTCCGTCTGCGACTCCGGCGCCACATCGATTTCCGCGCGGTACCCCGCCACCCTTTTGCGCTCGATGTCGCCCGGACCGTATTGTCCCCGCACGGCGCAGCTCACGTGGATTGGACGAATCGCATGGAGCACATCGGCCTTCTTGTTTCGAATCTCGTCGGCATCGAACGACACCATCGGCTCCATCGCCACCAGACACAGCAGCTGCATCAGGTGATTCTGCACCATGTCGCGCAGCGCACCGGCGTGATCGTAATAGCCTCCGCGGTGCCCGACACCCACCGTCTCGGCGACCGTGATGGTCACGTAGTCGATATAGCGGCGATTCCAGAGGGGCTCGAAAAGCGGATTCGAAAACCGAAACGCCAGGATGTTCTGCACGGTTTCCTTCCCGAGGTAGTGATCGATGCGATAGATCTGGGACTCCTGAAAACTAGCCGCGAGGACGGCGTTCAGCGCACGCGCCGACTCGAGGTCGTAGCCGATCGGCTTCTCGATCACGATCCGCGCCCACGCCCGATCCCGCGCCAAACCAGCCTTCCCCAGGTACGCCGGAATCTCGCCAAACATGCTCGGGGGCGTAGCCATATAGTAGATACGATGCGCCTTTCTTCCCCACGTCTTTTCCAGCGCCGTACAGCGTTTTCCCAGCGCCGTATAGGTCGGGAGCTTCTTGAAATCACCCTGCTGATAGGTGAGGTGCTGCGCAAACCGGCCCCAGGCGGCGGCCTTCGCCTTGCCCCAGCGGGCGAAACGTTTGACGCCGTCGTTCAGCCGGTGCCGGAAGGCGTCGTCGCCGATCCTGATTCGATCCACGGCGATGATCGCGAATTCGTCGGGCAGGCTGCGATCCTGCGAGAGGTCGAACAGGGCCGGTATCAGTTTGCGCCAGGTCAGGTCTCCGGCCCCGCCGAAGATCACGAATATCGTGGGATCGAGTCGATCGCCGGTTTTTTCGGATTTCATGATTGATTCCACTCCGTGTGAAAAGTGCCCCTGGCATCGATGCGTTCGTAGGCGTGCGCCCCGAAGTAATCGCGTTGGGCCTGGATCAGATTCGCGGGCAGCCAGGCACTGCGGTAACTGTCGAGGTAGCCCAGAGCCGTCATCAACGCGGGAGCCGGCAATCCGAGCTGGACGGCCGCCACCACCACGTCGCGCAAATCCCGCTCGTGCCCCAGCAGCGCCTTGGCCAGCACAGGGTCGAGAATCAGATTGGGCGGCTCGGGTCGCGCGCGATAGGCATCGGCTATGCGCCCGAGCGCGTCCGTGCGGATGATGCAGCCTCCCCGCCAGATCCTGGACACGACGGAAAGGTCGAGATCGTAGGCATACCGTTTCGAGGCCGCCTTCAGAAGTGCCATCCCCTGCGCAAACACGATGAGGTTTCCCGCGAACAGCGCACTTCGCAACTGCGTCTGGAATCCCTCCCGATCAGCGCAGAAACTCTGCGCGGGCCGTCGAAACACATCACCGGCGGACACCCGCTCCTGATCGAGCACCGACAGGTTGCGCATCGCGACTGCCGCATCGATCGTCGGCACCGGCACACCGAGCTCCAGCGCGCTCTCCGAGGTCCACATGCCCGTGCCGTTCTGCTGCGCTACGTCCCGAATCTCGTCGATCAGCCGCTGTCCGGTCCGGTCGTCCTGTCTCGAAAAGATCCTGCCTGTAATCTCCACCAGATATCCGGCCAGGTCTCCCCGGTTTGAATCTGCGTAAAACGCATGCAGTTCGTCGTCGTTCAGTCCCAATCCACGTTTCAAGAGGTCATAGGTTTCCGCCAGAAGCTCCATCAGTCCGTACTCGATGCCGTTGTGGACCATCTTCACGTAGTGCCCCGCCGACGACGGGCCCAGGCAGGCGACACATGGCTCCCCGTCAACCCGCGCCGCGGCCGCTTCGAAGAGAGCGCGAACGTTTTCATAGGCATCCTTCGCTCCTCCGGCCATGAGGCTCGGCCCACGCCGCGCCCCCTCCTCGCCACCCGACACCCCGACACCCAGATAGCGCAGCCCTTTCGCCTGCAAGGTGCGTGCCCGCACGTCGGTGTCCTTGAAGTGGGAATTTCCCCCATCGATGACGATGTCCCCTGCCTCCAGATGAGCGATCAATTCGCCGATGACGGAATCCACCGGGGGCCCCGCCGGCACGAGAATCATGACGGCGCGCGGCCGCCGCAGCAGCGCCACAAACTCCCGGATATCCCGCGCACAGCGGATATTCCCAGACGGCGCCTCCTCGCGCAGGGCCGCGATTTTTGACGGATCCAGGTCGTACCCTGCGATGCAGAATCCGTGCTCCGACAAGTTCAGCACCAGGTTGCGACCCATAACCCCCAAGCCGATCATGCCAAGGTCGCACGGAGATCCAGAATCAGTGTGTGTCGTCATGTTTTTCCAGTCCGCCCCAGGGGCATGTTTTCAACGCTCTATTTTTGCCAAAGGATCCACCCGGCCTCCAGAGGCACCGCCAGGCCGTTCCATTTCGGCATGATTCGGATGGTGTAATCTGTCGCCGGACGGGCCGACGGGACTGTCGCGCTGAACGCGTATCCGTTTTCCTGTTGTGAGACCGGCCTCAGGCAGGTCATTTCCTGCTTCGGCGCGTCCGTGCCGTTCGCGCCGTCGGCGTAGAGCTCAACGCGAACCATGTCAGGGCGTGCTTTACCCAGAAAAATCTCGGCCGCGATCACGTGGTGGTCTCCGTCGGTTCGAATGGTCGTCGCACCGAAGCGGATGCCTCCCCAGGCGGACGCCAACGCGTTTCGCCAATCCACCAGCTTGCGACCATTCGCACCCCGGTCGGCGGCGCGCGTGCGATACCCGCCGGCTGCGGGAAGATAATAGTGCTCCGTGTAATCGCGCACCATGCGACCGGCCGAATAGCATGGAGTCAGTTTCGCCATGCTTGCCCGCATGCGCGTCACCCAAGCCGTAGGAATTCCCTTTTCGTTGCGTGAATAGAATTCGGGAATCACCTCCCGCTCGAGTTTCTCGTACAGCTCCTCGGCCTCGACGGCGTCCTGCCCCGGGTCATCGCCGTGCTCCTTGCCATCGCCCAAAGCCCAGCCGACTTCCGACGAGTAAGCCTCCGCCCACCACCCGTCCAACTCCGACAAATTCAAACCGCCATTGACGAGCACCTTCATGCCACTCGTTCCGCAGGCTTCCCAGGGCCGGCGCGGGGTGTTCAGCCAGACATCGACGCCCTGAACCAGATGCTCGGTGAGGAGCATGTCGTAATCGCTGAGGAAGATCGCATGCGGCCGCACATCCGGGCGGCGGATAAAGTGTATCCAATCCTTGATCATGGCCTGCCCTTCCCTGTCGGCGGGATGGGCTTTCCCGGCGATGACCAGCTGCACCGGACGATCGCGATTGGCCAGGATCCGCAGCAACCGTTCCGGATCCCGGAGGAGCAGATTCGGACGTTTGTAGGAGGCGAATCGGCGCGCAAACCCAAGCGTCAGGATGTTGGGATCGAAGAGACGTCTGGCCTCTTCGATGACTCCATCGGATTCGCCGGCGGCAGCGTAGTGCCGGGCCAGTCGCTGCCTTGCGTAATCGATCAGGGACAGGCTCGCGTCGAGACGGAATTTCCAGAGCCGCTCGTCGCTGACGCGGCCAATGTGCTCCGCCATGCAGTCCGGAGCTCCGCGCCACCGATCCCTTCCGCAGGCTTCTGTCCAAAGTTCGTCCGCGGCCGCAGAATCCCAACTGGGCATGTGCACCCCATTCGTCACATGGCCGACCGGGATCTCGTCCGCGGGCCACTGGGGGAATAGGGCTTCAAAGAGGTGCCTGCTGACTTGTCCGTGCAGCCGGCTCACGCCATTGACCGCGCCGCTGCCCTTGATTGCCAGGTAAGCCATATTGAATTGCTCCGAATCGTCGTTCGGATTCCGGC
Organism: Opitutaceae bacterium; assembly: GCA_027310745.1. GTDB lineage: Bacteria > Verrucomicrobiota > Verrucomicrobiia > Opitutales > Opitutaceae > MWDT01. The sequence continues at coordinate 14,153 of DAIDAF010000023.1, forward strand.
GGCCCAGGGAGAGCATCTCGTGACGCGTCAGGCCCAACTCCTTTTCCGCATATGCGCCCAGGTAGCGTCCAATCAGAGTCGGAGCGAATCGGTCGAACCCCGCCTCGACCGCCGTATGCGTGGTGAACAGGTTGCCGGCGCGGGTGGCCGCCAGGGCGACATCGAATGGCTGCGCGTTCTCCTTCATGAAACCGCACGCACGCTCCAGGACAGCGAACGCCGCGTGGCCCTCGTTCAGATGGCAAACCTCCGGTCGGATCCCGAGCGCCTCAAGCAATCGCCAGCCGCCGATTCCAAGGACGATTTCCTGCATCAACCGCATTTCCGGACCGCCGCCATAGAGTTCCGCCGTGATTCCGCGATGCGCCGGAAGATTCGCGAGGTCGTTCGAATCCAGCAAATAGAGTTTGGCCCTGCCCACCTGCACCTGCCAGGTGCGAAGCCACAGCGAGTAGCCCGGCAAGGCGATTTCCAGGCGGAGCCACTCGCCGTTCGCCTGACGCAAAGGCACGATCGGCAACTGACCCGGATCGTTGTAGGGGTAAACGGCTTGTTGCGCTCCATCCAGGTCGATCACCTGCCGGAAATAACCCTGTTGGTAGAGAAGGCCTAAGCCCACCACCGGCACACCCAGATCACTCGCTGCCTTGAGGAAATCCCCGGCGACATTGCCCAGGCCCCCGGAATAGATCGGGAGCGCTTCGCTCAACATGAATTCCATGCTGAAATAGGCCAGGCAGGTGAGCGCGGTGTCAGGGTGCATTCGTTGGAACCACGTCGGTTGCGCCATAGCCTGACTCTTCTCCCTGACGAGTCCCTCCACCCGTGCGCGAAAGGCCGGCTCGGAAAGCCTGAGCTCGAGTTGTTCGCGTGAGACCGACTGAAGGACCGCCCAGGGATTGTAGGTGAGCTCCCACAATCCGGCATCAAGCTTCCGCCACACGTCGTCGGCGTAATGGCTCCAGGACCACCGCATGTCCAAGGCCAGCTCCGCCAGGGAATCAAACCCGTCGACGTCGTTGGGGAGCAGACCGTAGTTCGAATGCAAGACTGACTTATGCGTGTTCATGAAATTTCGGCCTCACCAATTTCGGACCGGCCGCCCGGTTCCCTGACTGGAGCCCCCTTCATTGGGTCGCTCCTCCTTCGTTTTGGACCCGGTTTTGAGATGCAGCACCGCCAGCGCATTGCTCGCTCGCGAGGGCCCGCTCAGGCGCTCCGAGCGCAGTGCTGACCATCGCCTGAGCCTCGTCAAGGACCCGGCGTAGGTGGTTCGCTCCAAGAAAACTCTCGGCGTAAATTCTGTAGAGGTTTTCAGTGCCTGACGGGCGTGCCGCAAACCACGCGTTTTCAGTCACGACTTTCAATCCGCCGATTGGAGCATGATTGCCCGGCGCACGCGTGATCACGGTCTTGATTTTCTCACCCGCAAGCTCGGTACTGCCGACCAACTCGGGCGAAAGTTTGGCGAGCACACCTTTCTGCCCGGGCGTGGCTGGGGCCTCTTTTCGGTCGAAAAATGACTCACCGAATTCCCTCGTGAGTCCGCAATAATTCTCCCCCGGATCGAGCCCTGTCCGCGCCGTCAGTTCGGCGGCGAGAAGGCAGGGGATGAATCCATCCTTGTCCGTGGTCCAGACCCTCCCATCACGGCGAAGAAACGACGCTCCCGCGCTCTCCTCTCCGCCAAATCCAAGCGAACCGTCGAGCAATCCGTCGACGAACCACTTGAACCCGACAGGCACCTCGAACAATTTCCGGCCGAGCTTCGCGGCAACGCGATCGAGCATGGCGCTGCTGACCACGGTCTTCCCGACGGCCGCCGCCTTCGACCAGCTCGGTCTGTTCTTGAACAGATAGGAAACGGCGGAACAGAGCGCGTGGTTCGGTGGCAGCAATCCGTCGCCCTTCGTGACGATGCCGTGGCGATCGTGGTCGGTGTCGCACGCGAAGGAGAGGTCGAAACGGCCCCTCATCCCGATCAATCGCGCCATCGCGTACGGCGACGACGGATCCATTCGGATCTGTCCGTCCCAGTCCACGGCCATGAACCGGAACGTGGGGTCCACGGTGTCGTCGACGACGGTCAGATTCACTCGGTAGCGTTCCGCAATCCGCGCCCAGTAGTGAACACCCGCCCCGCCGAGGGGATCGACGCCGAGGCTGAGTTTCGCGCCGCGGACGACGTCAAAATCGATGACGTTTTCTAGGTCGTCGATGTACGGGGTAAGGTAATCGTGCACATGCGTCGTGGACGTCCGCAGCGCGTCCCCGAGCGGGAGTCGTTTCACCCCTGCCAGGCCCGCTTCAAGCAGTGCGTTCGCCTTCGTCTCGATCCAATTGGTCGCGTCCGTGCCGGCTGGTCCCCCGTTTGGCGGGTTGTATTTGAATCCTCCGTCGCGCGGCGGATTATGCGAGGGCGTGATCACGATGCCGTCCGCGAGCCCACCCTTCCTGCCACGGTTATGGGAGAGAATGGCATGGGATATCACCGGTGTCGGAGTGAACTCGTTGCCCTCGGCGATCATCACCTCGACCTGATTCGCCGCCAGCACCTCGAGCGCCGTTGCCTGGGCAGGAATCGAGAGCGCATGCGTGTCGATCCCGAGAAACAAGGGCCCTTGGATGTGCTGGCTTTGGCGATACAGGCAGATCGCCTGCGTGATCGCCAGGACGTGCCACTCGTTGAACGCCCGATCGAACGACGAGCCGCGATGTCCGGAGGTGCCAAACACCACTCGCTGCGCCGCCACCGAGGGATCCGGCCGGTCGCTGAAATAGGCGGTCACGAGCCTGGGGACGTCGACCAACAGTCCCAGTGGAGCCGGCTTGCCCGCGAGAGGGTCGGTCTTCATGGCACAACGTCCGACGGCATGCCTTCCAATCGCGCCACCTTGGCCAATCGCCGACGATGGCGCTCCAATCCGCTGAAACGCGCCGAGAGAAAGGTCTGCACCAGCTCCCATCCGAGCGCGTGACCGACCACCAGACCTCCGAGGCAGATCAGGTTCAAATCGTCGTCCTCCACCCCTTGATGCGCCGAATAGGTTTCGTGTATCAGGCATGCCCGTACGCCCGCCATCTTGTTGGCGGCCACACAGACACCGACTCCGCTTCCGCAGACCGCCACGCCGCGGGCTATTTCCCCACGTGCAACCGCCCTGGCCAGCGGAAGCACAAAATCAGGGTAGTCGTCGTCCGGATCCGACCGTCGATCGCCGTAATCGATCACCTCGACACCAGCCTCGCGGAGTTTGGCGGCTATATGCTCCTTCAATTCAAAGCCCCCGTGATCCGCCGCGCACCCGATCCGCCGGGACCCCGCCATCAGGTTTGTTGAGAATTCCGCCATGGATGGAAGCTCCGTTCAGAGCGACCCGACTTCGCGCTCCACCTTTTCCGTGTACCGCCCCATGGTCGCAAGGGCGTTGCACCTGGCACGGTGACGCAGTGCCGCCTGTGCGGCCGGCACCCTGGCCGCCGAACCACCCCAGACCTTCATCGCCTCGTCCTGCAGGGCGCGCCCAAACGAAAAGCTCATCCTCCACGGGTTTCCGCCCGTCCGACAAATGGCATTCAAACGCTCCGTCGCGGCCACGGCGCCCTGCCCGCCCGACAAAAAGACAACCCCAGGCACCGCCGTCGGCACCGCGCGACGCAGGCAACGAATCGTGGCCTCCGCGACACGGGTTGAATCGGTCTGCTGAGGACAGGTTTTCCCGGGAATCACCATGCCGGTCTTCAACAACATGGCCTCCAAGCTCACACGCCGTTGGACCAGCGCGGAAAACACCGCATTCAAGGTGACGCGCGTAATCTCCTCGCAGACTTCCAACGTATGCTCGCCATCCATCAGAACCTCCGGCTCCACTATGGGCACGAGGCCGGCCTCCTGGCTCAACGCCGCATACAGCGCCAGCGCTTCCGCGTTGGTTTCGATGCAGCCCGCGGTCGGCAGTCCTGAGCCGATGGATACCACCGCGCGCCATTTTGCAAAACGGACGCCGAGCTCCCGATACTCCACGAGTCTTTCCCGAAGGCCATCAAGCCCCTGGGTCATCTTTTCTCCGGGGAACCCGGCCAGGGGAGTCGTACCCTTGTCGACTTTGATTCCCGGCGTGATGCCCAGACGGGTCAGCGTCGCGGTCATGGACGCTCCACTTCGCACACTCTGGCGGCAGGTTTCGTCGAAGAGAATCGCGCCGCTGATGGCATCGGCCAAGTCAGCCGTGGTGAACAAAAGCTCGCGATAGCTGCGGCGAGTCTCCTCGGAGTCCTTGATGCCGAGCGCGGCGAACCGCCTTCCGAGTGTCGGGAAGCTCTCATCTGCAGCGAGGATCCCCTTGCCCGGCGCAACAAGTTCGTTTGCCACCGACTCCAACGTGGACGAGGCGGTCACAGGCGCCCTTGGCCGGCGATCGCCGGTGCCGGTCGAGCGTTCAAACCCCGACATCGTCCATGCTCGGCTTCCACTGCTCCGAAACCGGGGAGGCACCCTACCGTGTCGAACATTGGTATATCCATTCGGGTGCAAGCATGGACCTGGAAGAAGGGCTCTCCCATGGGGTGATACCCGGCCGCTATGGTCCCACCCCACGGGAGCCAACGAACCCGGTTCGCAGGCTCGGCCGGAGAAGCGCCCGGACCGGATCGTCCTCAAAGTCGCGAGTCCGGCCCAAAACTCGCGGGGGCGGGTAAGACCCACTGTGTCGCTTCGTTTTCCAGGGTAGCATCGAGAACCTCCTCGCTTGCTCCTGCCGACTCTCACCAGCGCAGGGCGCGGACACATTCAGCGTTACCATCCAACCTGCCGGACCTTTGGCCGTCCTCCTACGCGACTATTCTCCGCCGGCCACTGTTCATCTCACCACTACATCCGGAGGACTCATGAACCTGATTCGTGATAGAAACCACACTCCAAAGAACGCTCTGAAGAATTCGGAGCTTCGATACCGGCGGCTATTCGAGACGGCTCAGGACGGCATCCTGATCCTGAACGGAGACACCGGCATCATCGACGACGCAAATCCATTCCTGCTGGACATGCTGAACTACCGACTCGACGAAATGGTCGGCAAGCAGCTTTGGGAAATAGGCTTGTTCAGGGACCGGCAACTATCCGAATCGGCATTTCTAAAACTGCGAACGGAAGGCTATATTCGCTATGACGACTTGCCTCTGGAGACCAAGAAGGGCGTCAGGCGGGAGGTCGAGTTCATCAGTAACCTTTACCAAGTGGACGGTCGGATGGTGATCCAGTGCAACATCCGGGACATCAGCGGAAGGAAGGTCCTGGAGGCGAAATTGAGGCAGGCCGAAAAGATGGAGGTCGTCGGCCGCCTGGCGGGCGGAATCGCCCACGACTACAACAACATCCTTACCTCGACGCTGCTTCAGCTCAGCGTGCTGCTCAACGATTCCGCCCACACGGAAAACACGAAGCGCGCACTCCGGCAGCTTCAGGAAGACGCCAGGCGCGCGGCGAGCCTGACCCGACAGTTGCTGCTGTTCAGCCGGCTTCAGGTGATCGGCCGGGCTCCCTTGAACCTCCCGGAAGTCCTCGAGCAATTGTTGGAAATGCTGAGGCGACTGATGAGCAAACATGTCCTCCTCGAGCCGGACCTCGGAAAATGCTCCATTTGGATCGAGGCGGACCGCACCTTGATCGAGCAGGCGGTAACGAATCTGTGCCTGAACGCCCAGGACGCGATGGACCCGGAGGGCGGGCAGCTCGGACTGGCGATCCGCCTCGTCGAATTGGATGAAGAGGCTCCCTTGCTCAATCCGTTGGCCCGGGCGGGTCTGTTCGCCTGCCTGGAGGTGTCTGATACGGGCTGCGGAATCGACGCGTTCACGCTGCCCCACCTGTTCGAACCGTTCTTCACGACCAAGGATGTTGGAAAGGGCACCGGGCTTGGACTCTCGCTGGTTTACGGAATCGCAAAGCAGCACAATGGCTGGGTCGAGGTCTCCAGCACCGTCGGAGTCGGCACCACGTTTCGAGTCTTTTTGCCCGCGTTGCGCAATGCCCCTCCCCCGAAGATCGAGGCGCCCGCCGCCGCGATTCGAGGCGGCATCGAATCGATCCTGTTGGTCGAGGACGAAAGACCCGTCCGGGAAATGATCGCACTCGCCCTGCGGTCACGTGGCTACCGCGTGTTCGAAGCCGCCAGCGGTCCGATGGCGATCGATTTGTGGAGCGCGCAGGCGGGAGCGTTCGACCTTTTGTTTGCCGACATGCGCATGCCCCACGGCATGACGGGCACTCAGCTCTACGAACGCTTCAAGGCGGAACGCCCCACCCTCAAGGGTGTGATTTCCAGCGGATACAGTGACACGAACTTCAATTTGCAGGGCCTGGCCGGCTCCGGCCTCTGGTTTCTGCCGAAGCCCTACGACATCGGGACTCTTGCCCTGACCGTCCGCAATTGCCTGGACCAGACCAACCCGCCCGGCGCCGCCCCCTCCGCCGCACCTTCTCCGTCCCCGCGCGGCTAGCCGCGCCTCGGACCCAGGGCCGAACCTCCGCCTTCAATCCAATGATCCGTCACCTTCGATTCGTTCGTTCGCGGAGCAATTTCCAATGCAGGCGGTGGCGCTTGGGGCTGTTCAGTTTCTACACGCATGTGGAGGGGCGGCGCTACAGCGGCCTGGCCGTCGACCTGCGGGGGCTTCTGATCTGGACGCTGGGGACGGCGCTCTTCGGCTACCTCGGAGCGGTCACGGTCCTGTTCTCGGTCTGGAGCAGAAACAAGAACTTGGATTTGGGATACGGGGAAATGCTCCTCCTGCCCCGCAACTGGGACTCCATTCAGGCGCGCAGGGCCCAGGTGTCGGTGAATGCCGGCCTTCAGGCCATGGACCTGGGCCGATGGGCCGACGCCGATATGCTCATCCGAAGCGGGCTGCAGCGAGATCCGGGCCTTCTCGTCGGCAGGTGCCAGCTGGCCTCCCTCTGCCTCGCCACCGGCCGGTGGGCCCAGGGGGCCTCGTTCCTCGAAGGCGGGTTCGCGCACCGGTATCCAGGCCTCCCCTACATTCAGGATGCGTTCGCCGTCGCCCAAAGCGCGGATGATCTCGCCCGATCCACCGGCTGGTGCAGGCAGCTGATCAATCGTTTCGGCGTTTCGATGCCTGCGGGAGACCGTTCCTGGCTGCTGGTGCGCGAAGCCCAGCTTTTTCTGGCGCAGGGACAGTACCGGGAACTCATCGCACTGTCGTCCGCCGGCTCAAACAGGACCAATCCCGGCCTCCGCGAATTGCGCACGCTCGCCCTGTTGAAACTGGGCAACTGGTCCCAGGCCTTGGACGAATTGAACCGCTGGTCCCTCGGGCATCCCAAATACGATCTCCTGGTCACGTGCCTCCGGGCCCAGGCGTTCAGGCGCGGGGGCAAGCTCGACGCGATGGACGCACAATTGGATCTGGCGTGTTCCATGGCTCCGAAAGAGCCGGCGGTCCTCCTCTTTTCCTCAACCGAACGATTTCAGGCCGGGCAATTCGAATCAGCCAACCTCGCGCTGGAGTCGTTTCTCGGCCGCTTTGGTTCGAACCAAGCCCTGGTCGAGTCCGCCATGGATCGCCTGTTCGAGCTCAAGGACGGGAGGGGAATGGATCGCCTGTTGCAATTCGCCCGGGAGATGGGTGGTCCGCTCAAACAATTGCTGATTTCGAAGGCCGTGTTCGACCTCAACGAAACCAACATCCGCCAATCGCGAACGCTCTTCGCCGAACTCGGCGCCCATTGGAACCTCCAAAGCGGCCGGGAACGTTTCCTGCGCGACTATTTCCAGCTCCTGGATTCGGCGGCAACGGATGTCGGCGACGGACCCCGGCTGCGTTTCGAATACTTCTGCCGAGACCATTCGCTCGAATGGGCCGACTTCTCGTGTGCGGTCCGGGTGCTCGCAAGCTTCCACAGGGAAAAGGCCGCCATGAGGATCCTCGACGTGGCGCTCGAGCGTTACCCCTGCAGCTACCATCTGGCGGCCCTCAAGATGGAAATCCAGGCTGCGCCGACCGCGAGCGTCGCACCGACACTCTCAGATGCGAAACGACGTGAGTAGCCAACGCAGATTGCCCTGGAACCTGGCGTTGGGACTCTCCGCAGCGCTGCTGGTGTTCATCGCCTACAATCAATCATTCTGGTGGGTGAGCGAACCGGATTACTTCTACGGATTCCTCACGCCCCTGTTTTGCCTCACCATCGTCCGTGAACGCTGGCCGCTCATCCTGAGGTCCCTTGCCGCCGCCGAGGCGCCGGGATCCGCGCGGGCGGACGGACTCCGGGGAATCCTGCTCAAGTTCTCGGCTATCGCCTTCCTCGCCCTGGGGTGTGGCGGAATCGTCGCCGGTTCCCTCATGCGGACGGACGGCATGGAGCCCTCAGCTGCCTCAAATTTCACGGTCACCCTGGGAGGCATTCTCGCCATCTTCGGCTTGCTGTTCGTGTGCGTACCCGCTTCCCGGAATGGCACGGCGTCCGCGACGCTGGCCAAGGATGCCCGGCTGGGCGTGCTGGCGCTCTTCATCTATCCCGTGGGCGTCTGGATGCTTTCCGCGCGCCTGATGGGGGCCGTGGAGATTCCGCTCAGCCTGTTTCTTCAGGCCAGGATCACGGGTTTCGTATCCACCGTCTTCGATCTCGCCGGCGCCTCGCTGATTCGCGAAGGCAACGTGCTCCTGCTTCCCGGCGGCCCGATCGGCGTGAGCGAGGCCTGCTCGGGAATCCGCTCCCTCACCGGCAGCCTCTTCACCGGCGCCTTCCTCGGTGCCGCCTTTTTCCGCACCTACACGCCCAAAGTCCTCCTGTTGCTGGCCGCAATCCTCATGGCCTTCCTCTCAAATCTCGCCCGCACCCTCTTTCTCTGCATCTGGTCCTACCAACGAGGACCCCATTCCATCGAGGGAATGGTGCACGATGCGACCGGCTACGCCGTGCTGGCACTTTCGACGCTGGGCCTGCTCGTGATGGTTGGAATCTTCAAACAAGCGGGCCGCATCCGCGTCGAATTCTCCAAACCAGGCGGAGCCCCATGAAGCTCGACTACCTCTGCCTGGGCCTTGTCGCCGCGCTGCTCGGATTTTCCGTGGCGGCTGAATCCGGACTTGTCGCCTCCAAATTGCGGTACGCAGGCAAGGCCCCGATCGTTTCCCTCCGAAAGGCGCTGCCCAGCGAGCTCCCGGGCTGGCAGGTCGAGCACCTCCGTATCGGGCCCACGGAGACGGATAGCTCCGAGATCGCACGCACGTTGAATTTCGACCAACTGATCTTCCGAAGGTACCACTCGGCGATGGGAAGCTTCAGTCTCTATGTCGCGTATTGGCCGCCGCAGAAAATGTCCCCGGTCCTGGTCGGCGGGCATACCCCCGACCGCTGTTGGGTCTCAAGCGGCTGGACCTGCGACGCCGAGTCGTTGTCCTGGACCTGCGACGTCGACCACAAGCCGCTGTTTCCGGCGCAATACCGCGTGTTCCATGATGCGGCGGGCGAAGTCCAGCAGGTCATTTATTGGCATCTGTCGGGAGGAAAGCCTTTTGGCGGCGACTACCACATCAACAGCTCGCGGAGCATTTTCGCCTACTGGAAATCCGTGTTCCTTTATCACACCGGAGGGAACGACGAGCAGTATTTCATCCGCATCAATTCCCAACAGTCGTTTGAATCGCTATGGAACGATCCCGGTTTCCGAAAACTCATGGAGGCGCTCGCCAAGCTCTGTCTGGCCGATCCCGTCGCGACACACTCCAAGGCGGCTGGCGATGCTCGCGGCTCCCCGCCGCGTGCTGGCGTGACGGGCGGATAGGTTCCGCCAAGCGCCCGGACCGGCCACTCCCCTGTTCCTCCGGCCGCAAAACGGCCCGGGTGCGACGGGACGCCCGGCTTCGGAGCGGGACAACGTTCGCAACCCGCCCTCCCTGTGACCGCGGCTCGTCCGCCGCAGCCTTGGCTATGGCGGACGTCTCCGTGGTCTAACTACAATCGGCCTGCACAGGCCCGGGGCGCCGGAATCGAGTCGCCAAAACGAACAGACCGACGGCTCCCGCCATCAGAAGCGCCGTGGTCGCCGGTTCCGGAACCGCAGGCCCGGCCCCGCCGGGCGAGGCGGTGATCGTGTTGGAATCCAGGGTAACGGAGGCATTGATCGCCGCCGCCGTGCCCGAAAGCGTCGATCCGGAATTCATCGTGATGCTCTGGTCCGCAAGCACGTTACCCGAAAACACGGTGCCGGTACCAAGGGTCGCGGAGGTGCCGACCTGCCAGTAGACATTGCCGGCCGCGGCCCCGTGGATCAGCGAGACCGAACTGCCGGCCGCAGTCGTGAGCGTGCTACCGATCTGGAAGTCGAAGCGAGCCCCGACGGTGTTCCCTGCGTCCAGGGTGAGCCCGCCCGTCAGCTGGGCGGACGTGGCAAAGAAATAGACTCCCGGCGTGAGCACGCGCGAGCCCAGGTCGGAGCCCGTCAAAATCTGGGTGGCCGCCTCGCCCTGCACCACGTTGTACGCCGCCTGTGCGTCGGCCACGGCCTGGGTGGCGGCGGCGTTGCCCACGTTGAGCGTTCCGTTAAGAACGCCCGGAGGAAAGCCCGTGGGAGTAGTCGCCGCGCTCACTCCCAAATTGCCATTGATCGTGGTGGCCCCGGTATTCGTGACCGAGACGCCCGCCAGCGCGCCATAGCTCGAGGCGGTTCCCATGGTGATAACAGTCTGGCCCTCGGCATACGGTCTCAACCAGACCACTACACCGACAGCCAGGAGAACGAGGCATTTGAGATTCATATTGATCGCGATTGATGAAGTTTGGGCACTTTGCGGTTTTTCAGGACGGGCAAATTCCCGTCGCCCAGGTGAATGGCCGCCAGCCTGTAGAGCCGTCGCGTCGAGATGCGCACCCGTGCACGCCTCCTGAGCCAGCCCAGGTTCCTGCACGAATTCGGATAGTCGCGGATCGCCTCGTAGATTCCGCCCATGCCCGTGGCCCGCGCGCAGGCGTCGATCAACGAATAGTCCGGGGCGAAGTAGTCACCCAAGACGAGGACGGGCGCCAACGGCAGCGCATGCCAAGGCAGCAACTGCCAGAATATCCGCCGCCGGAATGCCCGCAAAGGACACCCATGCCGCGAGCAGTAGAGCTCCGCAAATGTGGGCATGGAAGGGTCTCGATTCGAAGCATTCCGTTGGGTTTCGGGATGACGCTGAAGCCTAGTTCGCCTCTGCGGAGCCGGTCACCACGATCTGATTATCCACCAGTTCATTACTGGACGCCCCGATCGCGATCACACCGATGCGACGCTTGTCCTCCTCCGTGGCGACCTGCCCACGCAACGTGACGCGTCCATTGAATGTGCCGACCTCGACGTGTCTGCAGTCGATCTTCGCGGCGCGCATCTCGCGGTTGATTCGAACGGTCGTATCCACATCGACATAGCTCTCGCCCTGTTCGAGATCGACGGTGGTGTGCGGCCCCTTGTAGGACTCCTGCTGGTAGTAGGCGCCATGGCCGAATGCAGCCAAGGTGAGCAGGTAGCGCGGCTCGTCCCTGAACTCGATCTTGCTGTCATCCAGCAGAAGGCCGTTCCGTGCGTCGTTGAAACTCAGCGCGACCGCCGGGACGACGCTCCTGGTCTTGAAATTGCCGGGCGCAAGGATGATGACCGACTCGATCTTGCCCTGGGTGATGTTGAGGCTCAGGGACCATACCTTCCCCAAGGGCTGCTCCTTGAAGTTCCTCACCGGCATGTCGAGGATCTGGCTTGAGCGCTCGACGTATCCCAGAGCCACCTTGGGCCGATTCGCCGCATCCACTGAGGTTTCACCTTTCGCGAGAAAATAGGGCACTTGGCCGAACCTGCGATAGGCGGCCTCGATCCTGTCGCCGCGACCGAAGTCCTCCCATTTGAAAAGGTCTATGGCCGGGGCGGTCTTGAACACGTCCGTACTGACATTCAGGCGATAGACCTCGTTGGCGAGATCCGGATACAGCGCGAGCGGCGGCACCGCCACGATCTTCTCGCCCACGCCGAGCGATGAGTCCGACTGGACGAGCACCTCGACGATGCGCGCATTCACCAGGTCGACTCCCAGATCCACGATGCGACCGAGACTCTCGTCCTGGAAGTTCTTGATCTCGATCTGCTCGATCTGGTTGACCGGTTTTTCGACTCCAAATCTGACATGGGACGGTTCGACGTTTGCCCAGGAGGCGGAGGTGAAGCCGAACGCGAGAATCGCGCCGGCGATGAGTTGTGAATTCAGTTTCATGGAATTGCTTTGGCTTTGGGCTGCGGCAGGGCTGCGCCCGCAGCGGCCGGCACCCTCTGCCGGCCCTGTTCCCGTCATGTGTCGTGCACGCTTTGGAACATCGATTGTTCCGATGGCGCAGGCACCCGGGTGGAAATTAACCTACGTTGGCGTTTCGCTGGCAGGAGGGTCCCGGACTAACGTCGGGACCCTCGATTCCGGACCGGTGCTCTAGTCGACCACATAGAACTCGAGCAGGACCACACCGGTTGCTCCATTGACTCCGGTCACCTGCACCGTGTAGGTGCCGGGCTGCAGGGTCACGAGCAGGGCCGCGTCCTTGCTTCCCGCAGGCAGGGGGAAGGCGCCGGTCTGCGCCGCAACCTGCCTCAACTGAGCCGCAGTGGTGTCGCCGACCTCCCAGTTGTCGTTCGTCGCGATTTGAGTGACCACATTCCCAGAGAAGAGCGTGATCACAGGGTCCGCGATGACGCCCGACACCCCGAACGTCGCCAGAGTGGGACCGACGCCGCGGACCAACAATGTCTTGGGTGCATCGCCGGCGATGACCAGCCCCACGGTCGAGGTGAATCCGGCTCCGGCAACCTGCATGCGGGCCGAGACGCTGGTGATCTGCCCACCCAGACCATTGTCGGTATCGTACAGTTCGGCGAGAGTGTCCCCGGGAGTCGTATTCGGCTCGATGAGACACGTGGTCGGAACCCCTTCCTGAGCGCTGAAGAGCAGGGAGGCGTCCTTGCTTCCCGATGCGAGGGAGAACGCACCGACCTTTGCGGCGGCCGCGGCGATTGCCGCGCCATCGGGCTGGCCGTTGCTTCCCATCTCCCAGTTGTCGTTGGTGGCCTGCTCGCTGCTCCCACCGAAGATCGTCAGCTTGGGATCGACGATCGCGTTCGGTACGCCGTAGGGGATCATGCCCGGCCCGATCGCACGGACCAGGACGTTCTCCGATCCGCCCGACTCATAGAACCCCACGATAAGGACCTTGTCTCCGGGTCCGCACATGGCGCGCGCGGAAAAGACCGAGATCCAGCTGCGGGGAACAGGAACGACCTTGATCATCAGAATGGCGTGGCCCGTCCCTGCCGCATTGCTGGCACTCACCAGCACGGCCGACTCGGCCACAGCCGTGGGAATCCCCGTGATGACTCCGGTCGTCGTGTTTATCACAAGGCCCGAAGGCAGAGGACTCGCCTGAAAACTCAGGGGGGCTCCCGAGGCCGTGATCGTGAAACTGAACGGCTTTCCAATGGTGCCTGTCACGGCCAGCGGATAATTGGTGATGATCGGGGCGATCCCGGCGGCGCCAATCGTGATCGTCACCATGGCATTGCCGGTGCCCGCCGCATTGGTCGCACCAAGATCCACCTGGGTGATCCCGATTGCGGACGGTATTCCCGAAATCGTTCCGGTTGCCGAATTGAACACCAGGCCCGCCGGCAGCGGGTTGGCGGAATAACTCGTCGGCGTGCCCGAGGCCGTGATGGTGAAGCCAAATGGCGTTCCAACCGAGCCTCCCACGGTCAACGGATCATTCGCGATCACCGGAGGCGTGCCGGCGGTCGCCACCGTGATCGTCACGGTCGCGATGCCGGTGCCGGTCGCATTGTCCGCGCCCACCAGCACAGAGGTCGTGCCAGCCGCGGTCGGCGTGCCCGTGATCGTCCCTGTTACGGTATTGATCGTAAGCCCGGCGGGTAGCGGAGTCGCCGAGTAGGACGTCGGTGATCCGGAGGCCGTGATCGTATAACTGAAGGCCGTGCCAACCGTCCCTGCCGCCGTCAGCGGCGAGTTCGTAATGATCGGTGCGACCCCGGCAGCCGCCACCGTGACAACGAGCGTGGCGTTCCCCGTGCCTGTTGGATTCGTCGCTCCGAGCAGCACCGCCGTGGTTCCGACCGCAGTCGGCGTGCCCGTGATCACTCCAGTGGTCGCATTCACCACAAGCCCCTCAGGCAGCGGACTCGCGGAATAGGCGGTCGGTGTGCCCGAGGCCGTGATGGTAAAGCTAAACGCGGTGCCGACCGTCCCTGCCGCCGTCAGCGGCGAGTTGGTGACGATGGGGGCCACTCCAGCAGCCGCCACGGTGACCGTCAGGGTCGCATTTCCCGTCCCTGTCGCGTTCGTCGCCCCGAGCAGCACGGAGGTCGTGCCAGTCGCAGTCGGCGTGCCCGTGATCGCTCCCGTGGTCGCGTTCAACACAAGACCCGCTGGAAGCGGCGTCGCGGAGTACGCAGTCGGCGTGCCCGAGGCCGCGATCGTGAAGCTGAAAGGCGTGCCGACCGTCCCTGCCGCCGTCAGCGGCGAGTTGGCAATGATCGGCGCAACGCCTGCCGCCGCCACGGTGACGACGAGCGTGGCGTTCCCCGTGCCCGTCGCATTCGTGGCGCCCAACAGCACCGACGCGGTGCCGACCGCAGTCGGCGTGCCCGTGATCGTGCCAGTGGTCGCGTTAAGCGTCAGCCCGGCAGGAAGCGGACTCGCCGTGTACGCCGTCGGCGTACCCGAGGCCGTGATGGTGAAACTGAATGGGATGCCGACCGTGCCCGCCGCCGTCAGCGGAGAATTGGTGATGATCGGCGCGACTCCAGCGGCCGCCACCGTTACCGTAAGGGTCGCATTCCCCGTGCCCGTCGCGTTCGTCGCGCCCAGCAGCACCGCGGTGGTCCCGACAGTCGTGGGCGTACCCGTGATCGTACCCGTGGTCGCATTCAGCGTGAGACCTGCGGGAAGCGGGGTCGCGGTATAGCTGGCCGGCGTGCCCGAGGCCGTGATCGCGAAACTAAATGGCGTGCCGACTGTGCCCGCCGCCGTCAGCGGAGAATTGGTGATGATCGGCGCGACTCCAGCGGCCGCCACCGTAACTGTAAGGGTCGCGTTCCCCGTGCCCGTCGCGTTCGTTGCGCCCAGTAGAACGGAGGTCGTGCCCACCGCCGTCGGCGTGCCCGTGATCGCTCCCGTGGTTGCGTTGACCGAAAGTCCGGCAGGTAGCGGAGTCGCCGTATAACCGGTCGGCGTGCCCGAAGCCGTGATCGTGAAACTAAATGGCGTGCCGACCGTGCCCGCCGCCGTCAGCGGCGAGTTGGCGATGATAGGTGCAACGCCAGCAGCGGCCACCGAGACCGTCAGGGTGGCGTTCCCCGTGCCTGTCGCGTTCGTCGCGCCCAGCAGCACCGACGTGGTGCCCACTGTCGTCGGCGTGCCCGTGATCGCTCCCGTGGTTGCGTTCAACACGAGTCCGGCGGGTAGCGGACTGGCCGTATAGCTGGTCGGCGTGCCCGACGCGGTGATTGTGAAAGTGAACGCCGAGCCGACCGTACCGGCTGCGGTCAAAGGTGAATTGGTGACGATCGGAGCGGCATTGACGACCGTGAGAAGGATGGTGTCGCTCAATACCGACCCGGAGGTGTTGGACACCACGACGTCATAACTGCCGGCATCGGTCGACTGTACGTTCGCCAGGGTGAGCGTGGCAGTCGTGGCCGAAGCATTGCCCGCGATGTTGGCGCCGCCTTTGCGCCACTGATACGTCACGGTGCTCGTGCCGGTTGCCACCACCGAAATCGTCGAGTTGGTCCCGATGACCGCGGTCTGCGAAGTCGGCTGCGTCGTGATGCCGAGCAGCGTCGTGCCCGTGGCCGTGAAGCTCTGTCTTAGCATGTTGTATTCGTATGCGGTCGGGGCGAGCTGGCCGGTCTGGGTGGCCTGCAGCGTGATGACTCCCGGAGCCGTCGGAGTGACGGTGAATACGCCCGCCACGGGTCCGCTGATCGAAGCGGCTCCGGTCGATCCGGAAACCACCTTGAGCGTGATGGGCAGGCCGGAACTGGCGGAGGGCGTGACTGCGAATGAACCTGCGCTGATGGCACGGTCCGCTATCGCCGCGAAGCTCACGGACTGCCAGGTCGTGTTGACCGCACCCGTCGTGTAGAAATGGTTGGAGCCGAAGCCCACGTCGCCTGGCACGAAGGTCAGCGTCGAATAGATGCTGCCGAGGTTGGCGACATCCGAAACCCGGCCAGTCACCGGATCCAGCATACCCAGTATCGTAAAACCCGTGACAGGATCCAGGCGGAGGTAGTACATCTTGTCCGTGCCGAACCCGACGTCCGTGCCGGTGAACTCGAGGGCGTTGAATCCGCCCATGCCCAGGTCGAACTTGTCGGCCGACGTACCCAGCAATGCCGGATCAAGCGTGCCGAACTTCGTGTTCCCCGTCACCGGATCGGTGCGGAGATAATAGAACATGTTCAGACCGTAGCCCAGATTTGCGGCCGCAAACGTGAGGCCGAAATAGCCGCTCGTGCCCAGGGTACCGGGACCGCCTGGTCCGTCCATGGGCTTGAGATCCGTGACGGCCGACGCCGTGCCCGAACTCGGAACGATGACCGTGAAATAGTCCCCGGTGGTCTTGTGGTGGATCAGGTAAAAATTCACGGCTCCGTATCCAATATCCGGATCCGCCGAGGTGAGGGCCGAATACGAATCGGGGGTGAGCTTGCTGCCGATATCGGCGTGGTTGGTTGCAGCGCCGGAGGCCGCGATGTAATGCGCGAACGCCGTGATGTCGCCGCCCGCCGGAATCGGGGTGCCTTTGATCGAATAGAACTGGCTGGCCCCGCCTCCTAGCGACAGGTCCTGCGCCATGAAATGAAACCCAGCAAGGCTGCCGCCGATAGCCCATTGGGGAACCAGCGTCACCGCGCCGGTCGCGGGCGTTATGGCAATCGATGCCATCGAATCAGCGCGCGTCTGGACGCAGGTCAATGTCATCAAAACCGCCAAAAACGGGAATAGAGAGGTTCGCATACTTTTCATTGGAAGGATCTTTCGTTGAACGCTGGCAGCTGGTCTGGTGTTAATGCTCCGAATTGAGCGGCCAAGGTAGGCTTGAACGCCGATATGGCATATGGGGTGTAGCCCGCCCGGAGGTCTGCGTAGACCACCTCCCCCACTGCATTTGCCCGGCTGTCACCGCATCGGGATGCCACACTCAGGGGCGCGGCGGATTGGAAGTCCCCGTTAAGAAACGGGCCTGGCGATTCGTAAAAACGCGGACGGGGTCCGCGAACCGACCCAGGCCACGGGGCTCCCCTCGCGCTAGGTCCCGGACCGTCGGAGGTACCGCAGCACCAGCATGCACCCGGTCCCGAGCAAGCCGACCACGAGGCGCGCCCTCGGGGTCCCGGGGCCGGTTCGGACTGACGTCGAGGCCGCGTCCCCGGAGTAATCGTGTCCCGCCGCCCGGATCGCAGTCTCGATCCACGTGGAAGTCTTCCGCCACAGCACCACCAACCGATCGATGCGCTCCACGGGCATCATGACCCGTGTGATCGTTGCGGCATTCTCCACCCGACGGAGCGCAATCGTCCGTCGAAGTTCCGCCTTGCAATCCGCAAGCTTGGTCAATTCCGGCCGCGAATACATGTTCGATCGTCCCCCAGCTCCCGCCGCGTTCCTGCAAACGGTCCCGGCTGACCGACAAAGGACCGGCGGAGAACTACAACCGTCACGAACAGTGCCGCCAGGTAGAATGCAGTGAGTCCGACCAACACGGTAATCCGTGCGCTCTCCCAAAACAGATACACCAGGGTCATGCTGGCGAACAGCATCACCATCACACCCGAAAAGATCGCCGCGGCGATCCACACGAGCACCCGGATGAATCGGAGCTTCTCCTCCTGAAACTCGATGGAAAACAACTCGACGCGATCCTGGACCGCGGCAATCAGTCCGTCACCCAGCGATCTGAGCGACTCGACCAGTCCCGGAGGTCCCGATGCATCGGTTTTCATGCGGTCGGAGTCGCTCTTCCACGGCGCCCCACGAGAAGGCCCACCAACAGCGCTGCGCCCGCCGCAATCGCGAGCGCCTGATAGGGATTCTCCCGAATGTATTCATCGGCGCGGCGCGCCTGCACGACGACCTTGCCCTTCACGCCGGCGTACGCCTTCTCGAACCGTTCCTGCGCCGCGACAAATCGGGCACGGAGCGAATTGACCGCTTCGTCGGATTGTTCAGAGGCAGTATTTGCAATCATGGTCTCCGCCTCGACGACCAGCGCCTGCAGCTCCCGAAGAAGCTCCTTCGGCGTAAGAATCTCTGTGGTTGTTGTCATAGATAAAAGGATCTCGTCCGCCCGGATCTTCCGGCCTGCTCAGGCCACAGACGACCAAGGTCGCGACACGGTTGGTTGAAATGTTCGCATTCCGTGGATCGCTAATCGCTGCGTCGCATCAGGCCGGCGATTCCCACCACCGAGGCGACCAGGCCGCCTGCAAGCAACCACAGCGTCGTGTCCGTCGGCACCCCCGTGAATAGTCTCGAGAAATCGGAGCCGACCGATCTCGACGCCAGGACGCCGTAAACGATCAAGATGATTCCCGCGACCAGCAGGACGAATGACATGGGTCTGTTCATGGGATTGATTGGACGAGGTTGGTTGCCATGAGCGCCTCGCGGGTATCGGGCTCCTTGTGACAAGCTCCGATCGGTTCCGCAGGTTCTAGCAACGGCAACGATGCGAGAGTAGCCCCCATCCGCCGACTCTGCCATGGGGCATTGCCTGACAGACCCCGACGGCCTGGTGCTCGCACGACCGAGCCCTTCTTCTTTTTCGAGCGCCCCTACCCGTCGGGCACCATCGTCTCCCCTCCCCCAGGGGATATTGACATCAGCGGGTGCGTAGGAAGCGGAGCTCCGCCTTCAGGTCCTCGTTTTCCCGCCAAAGGCTGCAGATCAGTTTGAGCGTCCTGCGGCTGAATCCGTGCGTCCGGCGATAACGTTCGATCCGGCGAAGTTCGTACAGGGCGTCATTATCGAAGCTCAGCCCGACTTTCGGAGTCTCACGCATCGAACCAAGCAGGCCGAGACTGCAATAGGACCGAAGCCTGTCCGGTGACACCCCGACAAGTCTGGCCGTTTCCTCCAGCGTGTAGGCCGAACGGCTGCAATCGGGCAATCGGGCCAGCGTCAGGGGATATTTTTCAGGGCGGTCCGACTCGTTCATGGTGAAATCCTGGGTTTGAACGGAGAGATGCGGGCAAGTTGCTCCCAAAGGGAACGCTCGTCTGCGGAAACTGAAACAGGGGTGTGGATACGCACGGTCGCATAGAGGTCGCCCCGAACGCCGTCCGACCTGGGCAGGCCCATTCCGCGCAACCTAAGGCGGCAGCCGGCCGCAGTCCCGGGCGGCACCCGCAGCGACGTGGGCCCATCGAGCGCAGGTATCGTGACGGACACTCCCAACACCGCTTCCCAGGGCGCCAGGGCCAGATCGTAATAGAGGTCGCCCGCCAGGACTCCAAAATCGGGATGGCTCGCGAGCCGCACCCGCAGGAACAAATCCCCAGCCGCGCCGCCTCGTGCGCCGCGGCCACCCTTACCGGCCAGGCGGATGCGCTGTCCTTCGCGCACCCCGGCGGGAATTCGGACATGGTAGGCGTCCGTCCGGTCTTCGGAACCGTTCTCTCCCGGACGCCGCAGCGTCACAGTTCGGACGGCGCCCCGCAGCGCCTCCTCAAAAGTGACCAAGAGGTCCGCTTCAACATCCCCGCCCTCGCGCGGGTCGCCGTGTCTCCCATCCGCCGAATCGTTCGTCCAAAATCGACCGCGTCCCCCGCCGAAGAACGATTCGAAAAAGTCGCTGAATCCCGTCCCGCTGAATTCGAAATCCGGCGCCCCCGATGCGGACCGCGGTCCACTGCGGCGCTCCGCACCCCGTCCCGCTCCAGTCGCTTCGGCGTCCTCCCAGTTCGCACCGAGTTCATCATAACGCCGGCGTTTCGCAGTATCCCCCAGCACTTCGTACGCCTCGTTGATCTCCTTGAACTTCGCCTCCCCGGAAACCTTGTTCGCCGCAACGTCCGGATGGTACCGGCGCGCGAGGTTGCGAAAGGCCTGTTTGATTTCGTCAAACGAAGCGGTACGCCCGACACCCAGCGTCTGGTAATAGTCTTGGAATTGTATGCCCATGGGCTCCGGTCCTTTTTGAGGTTTATTCGCTCCTATCCAACATCGTCAGGGTGAACGCGGCGGATCGTCGTCCGGCGCCAGCCGAACCCCATCGGTGATCCACCCTCTAATCGGGTCGTAGTGCGATCTGCCTCACCACGCGGCCGGACAGCTCCATTGCTTGGCTTTCCGTAAGCCCCGCCTGCCCGGCTCACTTTCGCGGCGGCGGCACCAGCTGCAGCACGACTTTCCCGTGCGTGTGTCCGCGACGGCTGAGTTCCTGGCCCTTTTTCGCCTCCGAGAGCGGAAGCACCGTCTCCACCCTTACCTGGAGCGAGCCCGAATCGACGAGTTTCGATATCTCACCCAGCTGCTCCGCGTTGGGTTCCGTGGTCATAAGAACCTCCCGCACACCGTGCTCGGCCGCCGCGGCAGGTGAGGGCCGGCTCACGAGGGAAACCAGGATGCCACCGCGCTTGAGCACCTTCAGGGAGCGGTCCTGCACCTCCCCCCCCACCGTGTCCAGGACCACGTCAACATCCTCCACAACGTCTTCGAACCGCGCCGTCGCGTAATCGACGACCTTGTCGATTCCGAGTTTTCTCAGAAAGCCGTGGTCGCGCGGCGACGCCGTGCCCACGACGAAAGCGCCCCTGCCCTTCGCCATCTGGACGGCCAGATGTCCGACTCCGCCTGCCGCCCCGTGTATCAACACACGCTGGCCGCTCGTCAGTCCGGCCACCACAAAGAGCGACTGCCACGCAGCCAGCCCGGCCTGCGGCAACGCCGCGGCGTGAACATAATCCACGGACCGGGGTTTCGCAGCCAGTTCCGCCTCACGTATGACGACGAATTCCGCATAGGCGCCATCCCGCAGAATGTCCGATCGGCAATAGATCTCATCACCCACCTTGAACCGCACAACCCGCGGTCCGACACCTTCCACCACGCCGGAGACATCCCATCCCGGCACAAGAGGGAGCGTGTGATGCAGCGTATCCTTGAATTGTCCTTCCCGAATCCTCCAGTCGATGGGATTGATCGCCGCGGCATGAACGCGCACCAACACGTCGTCGCCGCCGGCCCTTGGGCAGGGCGCCTCCTCCTGGACGAGCACGTCCGACCCTCCGTAGCCATAGAAGCACACCGTTTTCATGGTTCTCATCGTCCGAGCCTCCCATCAGCCAGCCATCCGTCCCACTCATGGATTCCATGCACGACGAAATGCCCGGTGGCAGATCTCTGCGCGGACACTCGTCGTGCATGGAGTTTAGATTCGGCTGAGAAGAGCCCGGAAGTCGGTGGCCCGACAAACGCGGGCGGGGAACCTATGCGCGTCTCTGGCGGGCCGCAGGACACTGGTGGGGATTTCATCAGCGTGAGAATACCCCGGTGCCACCGCCACGGAATGGGGTGTTACGCTAACGACCGCCGTTTCCATGCTGAAGCGCGAAACCCGTATTTGGCAGGAATGCCGCCGATTTTCCGTCGCTGACAATCTCCCCGCTTTGGTGTCGCCGGCGCAGATCGGGTTATGCCCCATGGCATGGGCCCCTTGTGAAGCCTACCTTCATGATCGCGGCATTCTCCGCTTACACGCGACACGGGGAGTGAACCAGTCCCCGACGCACACGAACCGTTCAACCCATCCAGCCCGGCAACAGGGCGCCCGGCACCGCCGCCCTCTCCGCCCCTTGGGGCAACCCACCCATGTATCAAGATATCAGACTGTTTTACGGAATGAAGATCGGGGCCTCGGACGGCCTTATCGGCCATCTGAAGGATTTCTACTTCGACGAACAATCGTGGATGCTCCGTTACATTGTGGCGGATACAGGGTCCTGGCTGCCCGGGCGGCAGGTGCTGCTCACCCACCATGCCTTCGCCCCCGACGCCTTTTCCAGCGCTCTCACTTCCGACCGGGTCCTGCACGCCAGGCTCACCCGCAAACAGATCGAGGACAGCCCTTCCGTCGACACCCACCGGCCAGTCTCGCGGCAATACGAGGACGACTATCATCGTTACTACGGCTGGCCGACCTACTGGCAGGATGCGGGCCTTTCGGGCGTGGCCGGGATCCCGGCCCCGACCCCTCCGCCCGCGGCGGCCGGCCCGACGCGCCATGGACACAACCAACGCGACGACATCCACCTGTTCAGCACGGCCTCCGTCGCCGGCTATCAAATACAAGCCACGGATCGCCCGGCCGGGGCGGTGCGGAGCTTCATGGTGGACGGCAAAACCTGGGAGATCCGCGAGATCTCCGTGGACTCCGGCCACTGGTATTCCGTGAGAAAAATCCTGATCCTGCCGGACAACGTCGAGCGGATCAGCTACGAGGACTCAACGGTCTACCTAAACCTCTCCAGCGAGGATATTCTTCAGACCAGGAACAACGAAGTGGCCCAGGCCTGCCCGGGCCGGCCCTGACCACGCCAACCGCGCACTTCCCTGGCCCTGCCTCACCGTCCGCACAAATCGTCCGCATCATGAAAACCACTACTCCCCCCCTGCTCACGAAGATCTACGCCGCCGACCTGGCGCTCCGGATTCTTTCGGCAGAGGAAAAACTCCGGGCTCTTTTCGAGGGGTTCCCCAAGAGAATGAGCCAGCCCGGCAACGCATGAGCCCGGACGCCTCTCCCTGCCACAAGAACAACATCACGCACTGGTCCGATTTCTTCCGCCCATGAGCACCCCACGCCTTCACTCGAGTCTCCCCCCATCCACTTCCTCCGGCAACGGATCACCTCGGCGCTGGCTGGCCGTGATCGACCACCATGAGGCACGAATCTTCCGGTCCCTTGAACGGGGGTCGAAAGCAGATCACATCCGCCCCGATCAGTCCGACGAATCGATCAGCCACACGACCAGTTTCGATGGTTTCTCAAGAGGGCAGGAAAAACCGGCGGCCCACAGCTTTTTCGGTCCGATCGCCGACGCCTTGGCGGGCGCAGACCGGATCCTCATCCTCGGAGGAGGCACCGGCACCGGAAACGAGATGGAACAGTTCACGACGTGGCTGACGACGCACCGCCCGGATTTCGCACTTCGGATCGCGGGCTCCGTCATCGTCGACGCCCACCACCTTTCCGATGACCAACTGCTCGCGCTGGCCCGCGGCTATTTTTCAAATCCCAGCTCGCCGCCGGACGTCCTCAATCGATGACCAAGTGCAAACAGTCACCAGCCGATCTCCAACCGAGACTACCTTGGAGCCTTAAGTCAGTGCCGCTGGAGCCGGACTGCAGCCAAGCTCCTGGCGGGATAGCTCAGGGGAGAGTCGCACCCGGCACACCCGGCGCTTCCTTGCCTCCGGCGAAGCTTCCCGCGTCCTACACCGGCGCCTCCGAGATCCGGCGCAGAGGCTCCGTGATGACGGGGAGCGAGTTCGATCGCATGCTCAGGGATGCCGACCGCGGAAACCGCCACGCTGCCCGCCCCTATTGTATTCGCCAAAACCGGCTGCGTTGAGGCACCACACACGCCCCGCCGCGCCATGGATGCCGGGTTATTCCGGCGAAGGCCGCGGCCACTGGACGCCCCCCTTCGTTTTCCCAGACAGAAATCGCTCCGTCCAAATCCGATGCCGTCGTATGGGCTCCCAGTCGGAATTCTCCCTCGCCCTCGACAGGAGGATATTCGGGCGACCTAAGCCGGCCTGAATAGCACGATCCACGAAAGTCCATGATGGCGCGTTCAGAGCCGATGATAGAACGAGTACAGGAGGATGAACGCTCCACCCACCGCAACGATCAATCCACCACTCACCAGCCAGGACAGGTTTCGATGCCGCTGCGGCACTTTGAAACGCAGCCCATGCACGTCGGAGGAGGCGAAGCCCGTTCCGAACAGAGAGGCGATAATCATGGAACTACCGACTGCCAATAAGATGCATGAAAAGGTGAAAGCCATAGAGCGACGAACAGTGGACCGGCACGTGTTTGGCGATGTCGTCCTGCGGACATTACACCTCCGACGCATTTCACGGCATGGGGTGTTCCCCTGCCAGCGGACAACCCGACCTTTCCACGGGCGCCTGGCACCGCCCGTTTCTCTAAAGGATGAATCACGGTGGGTTTGCTCGGCTGTCCCGGACGGACAGACGCTTCGCTCTCTTGCCTGCCGGCCTCGCCGTTGGAATGTTACGGCGCAGCACGCCTTCCAGCGTCCCTCTCGGGCGGCGGGCCATCTCCCGCCCAAATCAATCCCCACCATGAAGCTTCGCCTCACATCCCTGGTCGCATTTCTGATTCCCGTGCTGGCTCTCGCCCGCCCAGCACCCCAGGTCATTCATCTTTGGCCC
Source organism: Opitutaceae bacterium (assembly GCA_027310745.1). GTDB lineage: Bacteria > Verrucomicrobiota > Verrucomicrobiia > Opitutales > Opitutaceae > MWDT01. Next base: position 38,672 of record DAIDAF010000023.1, read on the forward strand.
AACGGCGCCCCGGGCTTCGAAAATCTCAAGGATATCCCCGAGCGGGCCCACTCCTACTGGGTCCGCGACGTCAACAATCCCTCGATCACGGTCTTCCGTCCCGATCCCGCAAAATCCAACGGCTGCGCAGTCGTGGTCGCACCCGGCGGCGGATTTCGTGAGCTCGTCTTCGACGCTGAGGGCAAACAGGTGGCGGACTACCTCAATCCGCTCGGCGTCACGGTCTTTGTACTGAAATACCGGCTCCCCAACGCCCCGCACTCCCCCTACACGCTGGCGAACGTACACCAGGACGCGTTCCGGGCAATGCGCCTGGTGCGCTCCCGCGCCGCCGAGTTCGGCGTCGACCCGCACCGCATCGGCTTCCTCGGTTTCTCCGCCGGCGGACAGATCGCCACCATGCTCGCGTTTTTCCCGGGAGCAGGAAACCCGAAGGCGCCGGACCCGATCGACCGCGCCGACGCCAGGCCCGATTTCGTGATGATGGTGTATCCGGGCGGCGGAGTCCCAAAGGTCGTGCCGCCGTACGCTCCTCCCGCATTCCTCCTGGCTGCGGACGACGACGAGTACAGCTGCGACAAGGTCGCGCTTGCGATCTACGAAAAGTACCGCGAGGCCGGCATCTCCGTGGAGGCTCACTTCATCGCCCAGGGCAAACACGCCTTCAACATGGGCAACCGCTCGCGCTTCCTCGCGATCCGCCACTGGCCCGACCGGATGGCCGACTGGCTCGCGGACCGCGGCTTCCTCACGCCCACCGCCCGCTGAATTCCGCGCGGCAGGCTGCGTCCGTCTCTCATGCAGAACACAGTCCAGGTTAGAACCACAGAGGCACACTGCGCACACGGAAAGCCCCCTGCGGGCTAATCCCGATTCCACTCCCATTCACACTGAAAAGAGCAGTTGAATGAAAAAAATGCAGTGAACAGAAGAAAACGAAGGCAACAAAGGCATGAAGGCCAGGCGTTCGAACAAATGGGTCCAAACGAATGCCATTCACCTCTGAGTTGGAAAGGACAGCACCTTGGAGTTCGCGCTAAGCGCGCTTGTCCTTCGTGATCTTCGTTTCCTTCTGTTAACTGCGTCTTTTCCGGGGGGCGGTCCGGCCATCCGTCGGATTCAGGAAAAAAAGGAGGCCGCAGGCGCGAGCCCACGGCCTCCGATGCTCTAGTAAACCCCCACAAAGTGATCCTGGGTCTCTGGAAGCCCGCCCGATGTACGCCGCGGTCCGGAAGGCGGATCGCGGCGTTCCCTAACACCGGACCGGCTCCCGGGAGTCCTCCGACGCGCGGAGGTCCCCCGGACCGGATCTTGTGGCTTCAGGCTAGAACGAAAACGTATTCGTCACCGTCCAAGTCATGCCTTCCTGGATACGGAACCCGGCGGGCGATCCGTCAGGCTGCACGCTGATGGGCACCAGCTGCGGCCCCCTGCCGATGTTGCGCATGTTGAGTTGGATGCGCCAGGTCAGGTCGTGGCTGATCTTGCGCTGGTATCCCATCCAGGCGTCGACATAGTCGTAGGAGGGACTCCAATACGGCTTGTCCACGTCGAGGTTGTCCATGGTCGCGTTGAGGGCATAGCCGAGGATGTGCTTCTCCTCCCAACGATAGCCGATGCCCACGTTGAAGCCCTTGAGGCGCCCGGAGTCCGGGAACGTGTAGTTGGTGATGAGGTTGAAGCGCCACGGCGCCATCTCGGGCACCATCTTTCCGTTGGTCTGCAGCTGGAACTGGTACGCGGACCAGATGTTCTGCATGAAGTACTGCCTCAGGGTGGCGTCACCACCCCACCACAGGCGGAGATCGCCGGCGGGCGAGGAGTATTTCGTGTACATCTGATTGAGGAAGTTCACGAGGTTTGCACCCAGCGCCGTCTGCGAGGCGAAGGTCTTGGAGGCGTTGAGCGACACGTTCAGGCCCTTGACCGGGCTTCCGACGACCTCGAACTCCCAGCCCTTGGACTCGTTGTCCGCGGTGCCGGTCGGCCAGGCGCCGTTGATGCGGCCACCGCCCGAGGGCTGCAGGCCGCCGACGCCCGAGAACGGGGTCCAGCCAGAGATCGCGTGCTGCCAGTCGCCCGCCTTCGCGGCCGCCACGTTGACCGGGAAGCCGTAGGCATCGTACCACGACTGCGGATTCATCTGCGCCAGCCACGAGTTGATGGCCGTGGTCTGCGCCTGAGTCGACGCGTTGTTCTTGAACGCGGAGCCGGTCGGATCGTTGTAGATCGAGTTCCAGCCGTTGTCGACCAGGGCCCAGTTCCAGTACCACTCCCAGCCCGCGGCGCCACCCGCACGACCCGCGAGGTCGAGCATCGCGCTGGCGGTGCCCCAGGCCTCGAGGTTCTTGATGTAATAGGTGTTGCTGCCGAGGGTGGAGACTTCCGTCGTCACGCTCGCGAGGTTAGCGTCCTTCACGTCCGTCTTGTAATAGGTCGCCTTGAATTGCAGGCGTCCGTCAAACGCGGATACCACCACGCCCATGTCCTTCGTGACGCCCTGCGAATTGGGCAGCGCGGCACCGTCGAAGCCGTAGCGCGTCTCGACGCGGGTGTTGCGGCCATGGCTGTAGGTGAGGCTGACGTCCATGCCCTGGGGCAGGAACTTGCGCAGCGGCTTGGGCGTGTGAACCACCACGCCGTAGCTCACGCTCTGGCCGTCCGAGATCGCGTCGGGAGCGATCGGTCCGAGTGGCGGATTGATCGAGGCCACGCCGGAGGGGCTGGTGCTCGCCGTCGAGGAGCCCGAAGCCAGCGTCTGGCGGTCATCGCGCCAGCCGTAGGTCGCGACAATCGTATCCTTCCACAGATAACTCTGGAGGGTGAGGCCCTTCGAGGTGGTCTGCTTCTTGATGTGGCTCACGTCCGTGTACAGGCGGTTGATGTCACCATTGTCGGCGTTGAGCACATTGAAGGTGCCGTTCACCCAACCCACGTAGTTGAGCGGATTCTCGGTCTGCGTGGAGGGCGCGCCGTTCGTGTTGGCGGCGGTCCCGTCGGGACGATAGACGTTCGTCCAGGCGGCCTTTGGATCGACGTAATTCGGATCGCTCGGATTGGTGGGTTTGCCCCAGTGCGAGTCGAAGTACGGGATTGAATACGCGCCGGTCGGCGACTGGACCACTGAGATGCGGCCGATGTCGAGGCCCGCAGCGGACGTGCGATTGGACAGGTTGCCAGTCAGGTAGGTCATCCAGTCGAGGACCACGTCACCGTTGGTCAGGCCGCCGGATCCGTTGCCGCCGTTGGCGGTGCCGGTTCCGATCGCGTTGGACCAGCTGCTGTCGAGCGCGTAGCGCACGAAGTTGCGGGTCTCGGCAGTGTAGGTCTCGCGGGACCACAGGCCCGTCACCACGTGCCGACCGATGATGTCGGTTAGAAGGCCCTTGTGGAGCACGTCCGTGGCGCGGAACTCGGCGAACGCCGTGAGCCGCTCGTTTTCGCGGGTGGTGAAGTCCGTGCTGTTGCCGCCGTTCTTCGCGGATGAACCGACAAAGGCGCGGCCGACATTTGGATTCACGACCGCGAGCGAGGTGGCCTGCGGAGTCCAGGGGTACACCATCAGGTGCGAGCGGATGTCGACGCTGATGTACGGGTTGTTCAGGTTGCGCTCCTGGCCGTCGTTGTAGTCCTGGTAATCGTACTTGGCCTCGAAGCCGACGCGGTTGTCGAGGAAGGTCTGCGACAGACCGAGGTCAAAGGCCTTCCACTTCTGCCACTCCTTCTTGTTGGGGCCGTCGATCAGGTTGTCGAAGTAGTTGAAGATCGACGTGTCTGTCAGCGACTTGCCCTTCCAGAAGCCCTTGTCGGCGGCCGGGTACAGGTAGTTGCCGTTCGAGGCCATCACGTTGTTTCGCCACGTGTTGTAGGTGTACTCGTTGAAGCTTCCGATGCCGATGTTGCTGCCAAATGGGAAGCCGTCGATGCTCGCATCCGAAATGACCTGTCCGGAGCTGTTCACGCCGAGACCATAGATCGTGTTCGGACTGGCCTCACGAACGGAGGCTGGCGTCGATGAGTTCTGCGCGTCGTAGGTAAATATCGGATTCACCGTGGCCTGGACTCCGGGGCCGGGATACTGGACCAGCCAGTAGTTCTTCTTCCAGGTGGTGTCCCAGGTCGGCGGCGTGTTCGTCGACGGATACCCGATCTCTCCCGACTGCCACGCGTAATACGGATCGTAGGACTGCCGGTTGAAGGCGTTCGGATCGAAGTACGGAGTGATCCGGTCCTCGGGTGGGAGGTCGCGCGGCCGGTTGGCCTGCACGTCGCCGGCCTCGAAGTTCGCCTTGAACGAGGTATGCCCGCCCAGGTTGTCGAACAGCTTCGGATCATACCTCAGCGCACCGAAGATACGGCGGTCATGATTGTAGGCCGGACGCTGACGGAACTTCGTGTTGTCATCCAGGGCCGAGACGCGGAACGCCAACTCCTGCGGAATCAGCACGTAGTTGTAGTCGAGCGAGAACCGCTGCGAGCCGTAGCGATCGAAGCGATTCTCCACGTTGCCACCCTTCTTGAAGGTCGCCTCGTTGATCGAGCTGTTGATGATGCCCGCGGGGCTGCCGATTCCGAAGAGAATCGAATTCGGGCCACGCTGCAGGTCGATACGACCGACGTTGTACGCATCCCACGGAATGTCGGTCTGGAAATAATCGCGGGTGTTGTCCGCCGAATCCAGGCCGCGCACGCGGGTGTTTTGGCTCGGTTTCAGGAAGTTGCTGCTCTCGCTGGCGCCATTGATGAACGTGCTGCCGACGCCGGCATAGTTGCCATAGATGCCACCGACTTCGGTGTTGGTGGTATAGATGAGCAGATCCTGGTTGTTGCGCGCTCCGGTGTCCCTGAGGAACTCCGGGGTGATGACGGAGATGGAGGACGCAACGTCCTTGATGTCCGTACGAATGCGGGAGCCGGCGAGCGTCGCCGTCGCCGTGTAGCTTCCCTTGTCTTCGTCTGCCGACACCGTGAAGGGAGACAGCTCAATGGTCTCGTCCTCCACCTTCGTCTTGGTGTCGCTCGTCGTCGTCTGATCCTGGGACGCCTGTTGCGCCTGGACCGACGGAACGGCGACAAATGCCAGCGCCGCGAGGAACGCCAGCATCGATTTGTCTACCGGATGCTTATTCATGGTCTGGGGTGGTGTGGTTAATCCCCCTCCGCCGCCTTCTGGGGAGGCTGCAAACGGGGAAAATCGTGATCTAGCCGTAGAAGCCAAACAACGCGCCCTGAGCGGACGCGGCTAAGAACGATTTAACGATATACCTTCGCCCGAAGACCTTCTGGGGTGATCTCCCGGGTGGTTTAGCGTTACATCACTATTCCGAACGAATCGTGAAGAGTTTGCGGGGGATTTTAGAGTTTGAGACCGTCTCCCACTGCACAAAGGCACAATGCGGGACGAACTCGGGGGATGGTTCGATTGCTTGAGGTACGCACGCCATCTAAAAGGGGTGGGATGACTTGCGTGAAAACTGTTTAGCGCTAAATCTTCCGTAAACTCAAGTCGAAAATTCGGCGGCCTTCTAACCTCCTAGAAAGTCGACAGCTAGGAACGTCTCACAACAGACCATCGGTTCGCGGAGATCCCGGGCTCTACCGTGTGAACCTGCCACCGTTTGCCGAGTTTGGATTCCTGAACGGTGTGTACGGAGCCCAACTCCACCCCTCTCGCCGCAGCCCATGTTTTTCAAATCCTTCCGCGCGCCGCTGGCCTCCCTGATCCTCTCCGTCGGAATCGCCCGCGCAGCCGCCGATCTCCCCGCTTACCGAAACCCCACCCTTCCCGTCGAACTGCGCGTCGATGACCTGCTCGGACGGCTGACGCTCGATGAAAAACTCGCGTTCGTCCACGGCGCCTCGACCTTCAGCACCGCGGGCATCCCGCGCCTCGGCATCCCCGAACGATGGATGGATGACGGCCCGATGGGCGTGCGCGAGGACGTGCTGCGCAATTCGTTCGCGCCCGCAAACCGGCACGACGACTACGTGATGTGCATGCCCGTCCTGATCGATCTTGCGTCCACCTGGGATCCGGACGCAGCGACCGCCTTCGGCAACGTGATTGGCGAGGAGGCCCGGATGCGCGGCAAGGACATCATGCTCGGACCCGGCGTGAACATCATGCGCACGCCGCTCAACGGCCGGAACTCGGAATACTTCGGCGAGGACCCCTACCTCGCGGGCCGCATGGCCGTCGGCTACATCCGCGCCGTTCAGTCCCACGGAGTCGCCTCCTGCGTGAAACATTTCGTCGGAAACAACCAGGAGACCCAACGCGGTTCGATCGACGTGGAGATGGACGAGCGCACGCTCCACGAGATCTATCTGCCGCCCTTCCACGCGGCGGTCCGGGACGCCGGCGTGTGGGCCGTCATGGCCGCCTACAACCGATTCCGCGGCCAGTACTGCAGCGAGAACGACGCGCTGCTGAACGGCATCCTCAAGAAACGGTGGGGTTTCAAGGGCATCGTGATCTCCGATTGGGGCGCCGCCCACGACACCGATGGCACCGTCCGAGGTGGGCTGGATGTCGAGATGGGCACCAACCGCGACAATTACGACGGATTCCACATGGCCCGGGCCTTCAAGGAAGGCATCCTCTCCGGAAAATATCCCCTGTCCCTGCTCGACGACAAGGTGCGCCGAAGCCTGCGTGTGATGATCGCCACCGGCGTGCTCGACACGCGCGAGCCGGGCTCGATCTGCACGCCGGCCCATCGCGCGGCCGCCCTTCGCGTGGCCGAGGAGGGCATTGTGTTGCTCAAGAATACAAACAACGCCCTGCCTCTCGACCCGTCGAAACTCCGCTCGATCGCGGTGATCGGCGAAAATGCCACGCGGCTCCAGGCCTACGGCGGCGATAGTGCACGGATCAAGGCTCTCTACGAAGTGACGCCACTTGAGGGACTCCTTCACCGCGTCGGCTCCCGGTTGAACATCATCACCTCGCCCGGCTACAGCAGCGCCGCGGGGACGACGCCCGCCATGATCGCCCAGGCGGTCGCCGCAGCGAAGGCGGCGGACGTCGCGATCGTGGTCGGCGGCCTCATACGCGAGCGTCCTTATGATTGCGAGGGTGCGGACCGCACTTCACTCGACCTCCCCTGGGGACAGAACCAGCTCATCAGCGCGGTGGTCGCGGCCAATCCGAGGACCATCGTGGTGCTTGTCTCCGGTTCCCCGGTCGCGATGGACCAAGCCTGGCTCTCCCGCGTGCCTGCGGTGCTGGAGGCCTGGTACGGCGGAAGCGAGGCCGGCAATGCGATCGCCCACGTGCTGTTCGGCGACGTGAACCCGTCCGGCAAGCTGCCCTGCACCTTCCCGATTCGGCTCTCCGATTCGCCCGCCCACGCGCTCGGTGCGTATCCGGGAAAGAATGGCGTCGAACACTATGACGAGGGCCTGCTGGTGGGCTACCGCTGGTTCGACACCAAAAAGATCCAGCCGCTCTTCCCCTTCGGCTTCGGCCTCTCGTACACGACCTTCGCCTACTCCAATCTTCGCGTCGAGCGACTCTCTGAAGCCGGCGGGCCGGTCGCCCGTGTCTCCGTAGACATCGAGAACACCGGGGAGCGCGACGGAGCCGAGGTCGCCGAATTGTACGTGCACGAGGAGCATCCCCGCCTCTTCCGCCCGGAGAAGGAGCTCAAGGGCTTTCAACGCGTGTTCCTGAAGCGCGCGGAAAAACGCACGGTGACCTTCCTCCTGGACCGCCGGGCATTCTCCTACTACGACCCCGCCGCCGCCGGCTGGGTGATGGATCCCGCCCGCTTCGACATCCTCGTCGGCGCCTCCTCGCGCGACATCCGCGCCTCCGGAATCTTCGATGCAGAGCCCCGAAAGGAGTAGCGACAAGAATCACGAAGTTTCCGTGGCTGCGGCTTATGCCTGCGTACGCTTTTAGGCGCTCAGAAACCAAAGCCATCGCCACCAACGCCTTTTCGTGTCTTTCGTGGCCAATTTTCCCTCCCTCCTGGCTCCGCATAAACCGGATCGGGCGATTCTCGCCGTTGCCTTCAGCACATTTCGGGTACGGAATGCGGGCCGACGCGCCGCGCTGTAATCAGTCATGTCCTCCGAACTTCGCATCCTCCACCTTTACCTGTCTCCAGCACACAACTACTTCGGCCATCACGGCGGTCCCGCCGGCGAGGAAGCCGTCGTCGAGGTGCCGGAGGTCGAGTGTGTCGCCGGCCGCGGGCTGCGAGGCGATCGGTTCTTCGATTACAAGCCCGACTACAAGGGCCAGCTCACGCTGTTCTCCTGGGAGGTGTTCGAACAGCTTCGCCGCGAACTCGGCGCCCCCGATGTGCCGCCCGCCGCGCTGCGCCGAAATGCAATCGTGGCCGGAGCGGATCTCAACGCACTGGTCGGACGCCGCTTCCGCCTTCAGGGCGTGGAACTCGAGGGCAGCGAGGAGTGCAGGCCGTGCTACTGGATGGACCAGGCGATCGCGCAGGGCAGTGAGGCCTGGCTGAAGGGCCGCGGCGGGCTGCGCTGCCGGATCCTTTCCAACGGCGTGCTGCACAGCGAGGCCGCCGTCGCCGCGCGATGACCGCTCCCGCGCTCGGCGTATTGCTGGCCGGCGGTCAGTCGACCCGGATGGGGCGCGACAAGGCCTTCGTCGAGATCAAGGGCGAACCGCTTTGGCGCCGCCAGGCGGGCACACTCGCCTCGCTCGGCTGCTCGCGCATCGTGGTGTCCCGCCAGGCCGGACAACCTCCGATTCCCGGACTCGAGTCACTTCCCGACGAGGCACCGGACCTCGGTCCGATGGGCGGCCTGCTCGCGGGCCTGCGGCTTGAAGCCGGCCCGCTGGTCGCGCTGCTTGCGATCGACCTTCCCGGCGCGGACGCCGCGTGGTTCGCCCCGTTGTTCGGGCGTTCCGAGGACCGGCGCGGCGCAGTGTATCTGAATAATGGTTACTTTGAGCCCCTCGCCGCGCTCTACCCCGCCGCCGCCCTCGACGAGGCAGTCCGCCGGGTCGGGCGCCGCGAACTCTCGATGCAGGGGCTGTGCCGCTCGCTCGAACAGGCGGGCCTCCTCGCGGTCGTCGAACTGCCGGCCCCGCTTCGAGCCGCGGCCGCCAACCTGAACGATCCGGGCGACCTCGCCACGTGGAGCCCACCTACTCCACCAGTCCGTTGACGATCCCAGTCTCCGCCACGCTTTCGCACAGGCCGATGAAGGTCTCCTCCGCAAGCGAGAGCCTGCGCCCCTTCAGGTGGGCCACCACCCAGCTTCGCCGAAGCCTGCGCGCGCCCAGCGAGCGCGCCACCAGTGACCTCTCCGCCAGCTCCTTCTGCGCGATCCACGGCGCGAAGATCCCCGCCCCGAGCCCGATCTTCACGAGTTCCTTGATCGCCTCCATGCTCCCGAGCTCGATGAAGTTCTGCAGCACGATTTTGTCCCGTCTCAGGAAGTCGTCGATCATCGTGAAGGTGTAGCTGCCCTTGTTGTAGAGGATCAGCGTCTCCGCCCCGAGATCCGCGCGGTTCACCGAGGCGGCCGCCGCCCAGCGGTGCTGGGGCGACACGATGAGCTTCAGCTCGTCGTCGAACAGGCGGCGGCACACGAGCTCGTTGTGGCGCGCCGGTTTCAGCATCAGCGCCACGTCGACCTGGTTCGCCCGCAGCATGTCGACCATCCTGGGGCCGTCCCCCGGCTCGACGCGAAGCTCGCACGCCGGAAAGCTCTGCTTGAACTCCCGCAGCACCGTCGGGAGCAGGTACTGGCAGATGCTCGTGCTGGCTCCCACGCGCAGGCGCCCGTGGCCCCACTGCTTCAGGTCGCGCACGCCGTCGCGGGCCTCCCTCATCGCCCGCAGCACGCCGTCAGCCGTCGCGAGGAGACGCTCGCCGGCCTCGGTCAGGTGCACGGTCTTCCCCACCCGGTTGAACAACGGCGCGCCCAGATCCTGCTCCAGGGTCTTGATCGCGTGGCTCACCGCGGACTGCGTGAGGCACAGCTCCCTGGCCGTATTCGTAAAACTACGACGCCGCGCGAGGGTCGCGAAGGCGAGTAGCTGCCTGCTGTCGATCACCGCGCTCATGGAGGTGATGAGCGGCGCTTCCCTGGAGGCCCGGGGCGATGATGAATTACATTTCTCATTTTGAGCGAATCTTTCAAAAGCACTTTTCAAGCCAGCCTGCGGTTCTGGCATCGCACCGGCTTAAGCATGTCGGTTCACGATGCCTTCCAAATCCACACTCACCACCGCCCGGACGGCCCCCACCGCCCTTCGAGTCGGCTTCATCGCACTGACCGACGCCGCGCCCCTGATCGTCGCGCACGAGATGGGGCTCTTCCGGAGGGAGGGCGTCCGCGTGGAGCTCCGCCGCGAGCTCGGCTGGGCCACGATCCGCGACAAGGTGATTTATCGCGAGCTCGATGCGGCTCATGCGCTTGGTGCCCTGGTGCTCAGCACGAGCCTGGGCATCCATTGTCCCGCCTGCCCCTGCCTGACCGCCTTCGCGCTCGGCGAGGAGGGCAACGCGATCACGCTTTCCACGGAGCTGCACGAGCGCGGCGTGCACGACGGGGCGACGCTGCGGGACGAGGCCCGGCGACTGCGCGGGAACCGACCACTCGTCTTCGGCGTCGTCTCGGAATACTCGTCGCACCGCATCCTCCTCGGCGACTGGCTCAAGTCTGCGGGCCTGCGTCCCGACGTCGATTACCGCATCGTGGTCGTCCCGCCGCCGCTGCTGTTCCGAAACCTGTACGCCGGCACGATCGACGGCTACTGCTCCGGGGAGCCCTGGAACGCCCTCGCCGTGCGTGAACAGGCGGGCTTCTGCCCGGCGACAAGCCGCACTCTCGCACCGGGCCACGTCGAGAAGGTGCTCATGGTGCGCGAGGATTTCGCCGAGTCCCGCGATGCCGAACACCGGGCCTTGCTGCGTGCGCTCGCCTCCGCCTCGGAACTCTGCACCCGGCCGGAGTTTCGCTCGGAACTGGTCTTCCTTCTCGCGCGCCGCGAATACCTGAACCTCTCCGCAAAGGTCGTCGAACTCGGCCTGGGCGCAACCGAGGCCCCCATGTTCCCGATCCTGCACGGCACCAACGTGCACGAACCTTCCGCCGACAAGGCCCTTTGGCTGCTCGAGGGCTTCCACCGGCACGGCCTTATCCCCGCGTCACTTCCGGTACCCGACGACCTCGTTGAACGCACCTTCCGAGTCGACCTCTTCGAGCAGACTTTCGGCGTATCCAGCGCCCAATCCGCAGGCGCCCGCTGACCTCACCCGCGCCTTCCATCCCACGAACGCAAACCGACAGATCCACACGCATGTTCCCACTCGCACCGCTGTTTCGCTCCCTCCGTCCGCTCCGGCGCCTCGCCGTCGGCGGCCTGCTCCTTCTCGCCGCCACGTCTGTGATCGCCTCCGCCGCCGGAGTCCCGCCGATCCTTCCGCCCGAGAAGACCGACGTGAAGATCGGCTTCATCAAGCTCACCGACTGCGCGCCCCTGGTCATCGCGAAGGAGCTCGGCTTCTTCGATGACGAATACCTCAACGTCACGCTCGAGGCGCAGGCCAACTGGAAGATCCTCCTCGACCGCGTGATCAGCGGCGAACTCGACGGCGCCCACATGCTCGCAGGCCAGCCGATCGGCGCCACGATCGGCATCGGCACGAAGGCCAGGATCATCACCGCCTTCAGCATGGACCTGAACGGAAACGGGATCACGGTCTCCAACGACATCTGGCGTCAGATGCAGGCCGCCGACCCCGCGCTCGACGTGCCCCATCCGCCGCACCCGATCTCCGCGGCAGCGCTCAAGCCGATCGTGGACCGCTACAAAGCCGCCGGCACGCCCATGCGCATGGGTATGGTGTTCCCCGTTTCCACGCACAACTACTACCTGCGCTACTGGCTCGCCGCGGGCGGGATCAACCCGGGGTATTATATTAATGGAGACACCACCGGGACCACGAACGCCGACGTGCTGCTGTACGTGACGCCGCCGCCCCAGATGCCCTTCACCCTGGAGCAGGGCACGATCCAGGGCTACTGCGTGGGCGAACCCTGGAACCAGCAGGCCGTGTTCAAGGGCATCGGCGTGCCGGTCATAACTGACTACGAGATATGGAAGAACAATCCCGAGAAGGTCTTCGGGGTGACCGAAGCCTGGGCGAAGAAGTACCCCAACACGCACCTCGCCATCCTCCGCGCGCTGATACGCGCCGCGATGTGGCTCGACGCCAGCGCCGCCAACCGGCGCCGGGCCGTGCAGATCCTCTCCGAACCCCAGTACGTCGGCGCCGATCCCGCGGTGATCGCGAACAGCATGACGGGCACCTTCGAGTACGAGAAGGGGGACACCCGCCCGATGCCCGACTTCAACGTCTTCTTCCGCTATCACGCGACGTATCCGTACTATAGCGACTGCATCTGGTTCCTGACCCAGATGCGTCGCTGGGGCCAGATTCCCTCCTCCGAGCCCGACTCCTGGTACACGAAGGTCGCAAAGGAGGTGTATCGGCCCGACATCTACCGCGAGGCCGCCGAACAGCTCATCGCGGAGGGAAAGATGAAGGCCTCCGATCTCCCCACGACCGACGGCTTCAAGCCGCCCACCAGCGACTTCATCGACCACATCACCTACGACGGCCGACATCCCAACGCCTACCTGCGGTCGTTCAAGATCGGACTGAAGTGAGGAGCCGCACGCCATGAACCTGCTCCGACGCCTCATCGCCTTCTGCGAGACCACCGGTCTCACACTCTTTGTGCCCGTGCTCCGGCTTTGCCTCGGAGAGGAGCCGCGCCGACAGCTCGGCGCACTCGGGCGGATCGCCGGGCTGCCGCTGGTCGGTGCTGCGGTCTTCCTGCTGGCATGGTCCGCCGTCGCCTCCGACGTGAAGACCAGCATCGGCGCCCTGCCCGGCCCGGTCCAGGTCTGGGAGCAGGCCGAGGGGCTCGTGAAGGAGCACCTCGCCGAGCGCGCCCGCGAGCGGGCCTTCTATGCGAGGCAGGCCGAGATCAAGGTTCGCTACGAGAAGGCCTTCCCTGGCCGACACTGGGCCGAGCGCAAGTACAGCGGCGCGCCCACCTACCTCGATGAGATCCTCACCAGCCTGGAGACCGTGTTCGCGGGCTTCCTCATCGCCTCCGCGATCGCCATCCCCATCGGCATCCTCTGCGGACTGAGCGAGACCTTCTTCAACACCGTCAATCCCTACATCCAGCTGTTCCGTCCCGTGTCGCCGCTCGCCTGGCTCCCGATCGTGATGATTCTGGTGAGCGCCCTGTACACGTCGAAGGACCCGCTGTTCGCCAAGTCCTTCGTGAGCTCCGCGATCACGGTCGCCCTGTGCTCGCTGTGGCCCACCCTGGTGAACACCGCGATCGGCGTGGGCTCCATCGATCCCGACCATCTCAATGTGGCCCGCGTGCTCCGGCTGTCGTGGTGGGTGCGGCTGCGCAAGATCGTGCTGCCCTCCGCCCTGCCCTTCATCTTCACGGGCCTGCGTCTGTCGCTGAGCGTCGGCTGGATGGTGCTCATCGCCGCGGAGATGCTCGCGCAAAACCCCGGCCTCGGGAAATTCGTGTGGGACATGTTCCAGAATGGGAGCAGCCAGACCCTCGCGCTCATCATGGTCGCGGTCTTCACGATCGGAATCATCGGCTTCATCCTCGACCGGCTCATGCTGACGCTCCAGCAGCTCGTCAGCTACGAGCGGTCCGCAAAACGCTGACGCAATGGCCTTCCTTGAACTGAACGGCGTATCCAAGTCCTTCGGACACGCCCCGGTCCTTCGCGGCTTGGACCTCTCGATCGAGGAGGGGGAATTCGTCGCCATCGTCGGCTTCTCCGGCTCCGGGAAGACCACGCTGATCAACCTGATCGCCGGACTGCTCAGGCCCAACACGGGCTCGGTCCGCCTGGACGGTCGCGAGATCACGGGTCCCGGTCCCGACCGTGGCGTGGCGTTCCAGACCTACGCGCTTCTGCCCTGGCTCACGGTCAGGGAGAACATAGCGCTCGCCGTCGACAGCCTGTTCCCCGACTGGCCTGCTTCGAAGCGGCGCGCCCACGTGGACCGGCACCTCGCAATGGTCAACCTCGCGGCGGCGGGCGACAAGCTTCCGCGCCAGCTCTCCGGCGGAATGCGGCAGCGCGTATCCGTCGCCCGCGCACTCGCCATGGATCCGCGGATCCTCTTGCTCGACGAGCCGCTGTCCGCCCTCGACGCGCTCACCCGGGGCACCCTCCAGAACGAGATCGCGCGGATCTGGGCGGCGGACCGAAAGACGGTGGTGCTCATCACCAACGACGTCGACGAAGGCCTGCTCCTCGCGGACCGCATCATCCCGATGACGCCAGGCCCCGGCGCGACGCTCGGACCCGAGGTCCGAGTCACGCTTCCCCGTCCCCGCGACCGGCGCGAGCTCAACCACAACCCGGAATTCAAGCGCCTGCGGGCCTCCGTCACCACCTGGCTGCTCGACGCCGCCGCGCGGCGCAAAGCCACCTCTCCGGGCCGCGTGCCGGCTCCGCCCTGCCTCACGCCCATCGCCATCAACTGACCGTCGCCATGCACGCCTTTCTCGACATCTCCTACGTCACCAAGAGCTACCCGACCGCCGCGGGTCCCGCCGTGATCGTCAAGGACTTCAAGCTCGACGTCGGGAAGGGCGAGTTCATCTCGCTGATCGGTCACTCGGGCTGCGGCAAGTCGACCGTTCTCGCGATGATTGCCGGCCTCGCCACACCCACCGCCGGAGGCATCCTGCTGGCGGGCAGGGAGGTCACGGGCCCAGGGCCCGACCGCGGCGTCGTCTTCCAGGCGCCCTGCCTGCTTCCGTGGCTGACCGCGTTCGACAACGTGATGCTGGGCGTCGACCGCGTGTATCCGCACGCGACGAAGGCCGAGCGCCGCCAGGTCGCCGAATACACCCTCTCCGTGGTCGGATTGGGCGATTCTATGCACCGCAAGCCCGCGGAACTCTCCCAGGGCATGCGCCAGCGCGTCGGCCTCGCTCGCGCCTTTGCACTCTCTCCCAAGATGCTCCTCCTCGACGAGCCCTTCGGCATGCTCGATTCGCTGACGCGCTACGAACTTCAGGACGTGCTGCTCGGCCTCTGGCAGCGCGACCAGAAGACCGCGATCATGGTCACCCACGACGTCGACGAGGCCCTGTTCCTCTCGGACCGGATCGTGATGATGACCGACGGTCCCGCTGCGACGGTCGGCGAGATCCTGTCCGTCACGTTCCCGCGTCCCCGCTCCCGCAAGCAGTTGCTCGAAGATCCGGAGTACTACCGCCTCCGGGAGCAGCTGATCGGCTTCCTGGAGGAACGCTCCCACCGCCGCCCCGCCGAGGCGCCCGCCCCTCTCTCCCCAGTCCTCACCTGACACACGCTTTCTCCCCGAGCCCCAAGCGAAGCTTCCCACCCAACCAACCATGAAACCGTTCCGAACCTTCGCGCTTCTCGCGCTCACCACCATCGCCGCATTCGCGGCCGAACCCACGCCCGCCAGCCATGAGGCCGCCTCGCTCGAGGACGCCTTCGCCAAAGGCACGATCTCCTTCGACGCCCGCCTGCGCTGGGAACACGCCACCCAGTCGAACCTGAAGGATTCGAACGCCGAGACTCTCGCCACGCGCTTCGGCTTCACCACCGCCCCGCTCCACGGGTTCTCGGCCATGCTCCAGGGTGAAAACGTCGCCTCGCTAGGCAACCCCGACGACTACAACGCCGCCGGCACCAACCCCGGCGGCGCCGGGCGGACGGTCATCGCTGACCCGACCGTCACCGATATTAACCAGGCCTGGCTCTCGTACGCGGCCCCCGACGCCACGTTCAAGGTCGGCCGCCAGCGCATCATCCTCGACAACGCCCGCTTCGTCGGCGACGTGGGCTGGCGCCAGAACATGCAGACCTTCGACGCTGCCGACCTCACCGCCGCGCCCGCAAGGGATCTGTCATTTTTCTACGGCTACATCTGGCGCGTCAGCCGCGTGTTCGGCAACAAGTCCCCTCAGCCGGACTTCACCGGCAACATCCACCTGATCAACGCAACCTACTCGGGCCTGCCATTCGGCAAGCTCACCGGCTACGCCTACCTGCTCGACTTCGACAACTCCGCCCCGAACTCGTCCGACACCTACGGCGCGAGCCTGGCGGGCGCCGCGCCGGTCGGCGCCGGCGTGAAGGTGTCCTACCGTCTCGAATACGCCACGCAGGCGGACGCCGGCAGGAACCCCGTCCACTACCGCGCCGACTATTCGCTGTTCCAGGTCGGGGCCCAGGTGAAGCCGTTCCACTTCGGGGTCGGCTACGAGACGCTGGGCAGTGACCACGGGCGCAAGGGTTTCGCCACCCCGCTCGCCACGCTCCACGCCTTCGACGGATGGGCCGACCTGTTCCTAATCACGCCCGCCGACGGGCTTCGAGACCTGTTCGTCTCCGCCGGCGCCGCCATCCCCGGGGGATTCCCAATCACGGTGGTGTATCATGACTTCCACTCCGATTTCGGCGACCTTTCGTACGGGAACGAATGGGATGCGGTTGTCGCCCACAAGGTGACGAAACACTGGACCGTGCTCGCGAAGCTGGCCCGCTACTCCTCGGGTGGCCCGTTCTCCAACACACACAAGGCCTGGCTGCAGACCGAGTACACGTTTTGACCCAGGATGATCGATTTTTCTCATCATCCCGATCGAAACGATGAGCGGTATTACCCGCATGGAGACGGCCGCTTGGCACGCGCCGAGCTGAATCGGAAGGGTCCATGAACAAGAATACCGACGAGACGCCCGCTGGGTTCACACCGGAGCAGAAGCAGTACCTCGAGGGCTTCTTCGCGGCCATGAGGCTGCCGTTCGTGGGCCAGGCCGCCGACGGGCGCTTGGCCGCTGATCCGGCGGCGGCGCCGGGAGCGCCCAACCTTGCCTCGCCTCCCCCGGAGGACTCCGTCCACGGCACTCCGCTGGGCGACCTCTCCAAGCCCGAGGTCTGGAAACACGAGGAGAACCCCCTCGACATCTGGGAGAAACTCGTCGCCCACGCCGAGGCCGACCGCTTCCCCGGCGAGGCCGACTCGTTCCGCTTCAAGTTCCACGGGCTGTTCTACGTGGCTCCCGCGCAGGACAGCTTCATGCTCCGGCTGCGGATCCCCGCCTGCGAGCTCACGTCCACCCAGCTGCGCGGCCTCGCAGACCTCGCATCCGAACTCGGCGGTGGCTACGCCCACATCACCACGCGCGGCAACCTGCAGATCCGCGAGTTTCGGCCGCGCGACATCGTCCGCGTGCTCACCCGCGTCCAGGAACTCGGCCTCACCTCCCGCGGCTCGGGCGCCGACAACGTGCGCAACATCACGGCCTCGCCCAACAGCGGCTTCGATCCGGACGAGCTGCTCGACGTGCGTCCCTTCGCCAAGGCCCTCCATCACTACATCCTCAATCACCGCGATCTCTACGACCTTCCCCGCAAGTTCAACGTGGCCTTCGACAACGGCGGTTCGATCTCCGTCGCGGCCGACACCAACGACATCGGCTTCATCGCCTGCCGCGTGCCGGAGCCCAGGGAGCAGGCCGCCGCCGGCGCTCCCGCACCCGGTGTCTATTTCCGGGTCCAGCTCGGCGGCATCACGGGGCACGGCGACTTCGCGCGCGACGCCGGCCTGCTCGTCCGGCCCTCCGAGGCAGTCGCCGTCGCCGCCGCGATGATACGCGTGTTCGTCGAAAACGGAGACCGCACCGACCGCAGGAAGGCGCGATTCAAATATCTGCTCGACGCCTGGGGCGTGGACCGCTTCCTCGACGAGACCGTCCGGCGGCTCGCGTTTCCGCTCGTGCGCACGCCGCTGTCGGCCTGCGAACCCCGCCGGCCCGTGCTCAAGCACGGCTGGCTCGGCGTGCACCGCCAGTCCCAGCGCGGGCTCAACTCCATCGGCGTCGGCATCCCCATCGGTCGCATGAGCGTGAAGCAGATGCGTTCCCTCGCCGATCTCGCCGACCACCTGGGCAAGGGCGAGCTCAGGCTCACGGTCTGGCAGAATATCCTGATTCCGCACGTCGCCGATGCATTTGTAGAATCCGCACGGCGCTCGATCCAGCGCTTGGGTTTCTTCACCGAGGCCTCGCTCGCCACGGGCGGGATCGTCGCCTGCACGGGGTCCAAGGGCTGCAAATACGCCGCCGCCGACACCAAGGCCCACGCACTGGCGCTCGCGAAACACCTTGGTCAGCGCCTCTCGCTCGGGCACCCGGTCAATATTCATTTCACGGGCTGTCCCCACTCCTGCGCCCAGCACTACTGCGGGGACATCGGCTTCGTCGGCGCGAAGCTCATGGACGGCTCCGAGGGCTACCACGTCGTGCTCGGCGGCGGAATGGACCACGAACAGGGCGTCGCTCGCGAGCTGTTCCGTGGCATCCGCGCCGCCGAGGTCAACTCCCTCGTCGAATCGATCCTGACGACCTACGACGAACGCCGCTCGCCCGGCGAGTCCTTCGTCGCCTGGTGCCGGCGCCATTCGGTCAAAGAACTGCAGGAACTGTTCTCCTCCTGATCCCGACGCATGAACTCCGTCCCCCTCATCCCGGACTCCGCCCCTTTCAGCACCGAGCAGCGCGCCTGGCTCAACGGTTTTCTCGCCGGCCTGTTCTCCCGCGCGCCTCTGCCGGCCAACCTTCCCACGCAGGCCCCTGCGGCTCCGGCGCTCCGCCCGCTGACCATCCTGTTCGGTTCGCAGACAGGCACCGCCGAGCGCCTTGCCAGGAAGGCTGCCAAGGAGGCCGGCAAACGGGGCTTCGCCGCCACCCTGGTCGACATGGCACAGACCACCGTCGCCCAGCTCGCGCAGTGCGCCTCCGTCCTCGTGATCACCAGCACCTACGGCGACGGCGAACCACCCGACAACGCCAAGGCCCTCCACGCGGAACTCTCCGCCGACGCCGCACCCGCCCTCGACGGCGTCGCCTTCAGCGTGTGCGCACTCGGCGACTCCAACTACGCCCACTTCTGCCGCTGCGGTCGCGATTTCGACGCGTTCCTCGAACGCCGCGGCGCACGCCGCGCCTCGCCGATCGCCGAATGCGACGTCGATCAGGACGCCGTGTTCAAGGGCTGGCTCGACCAGGCACTCGGCGCACTCGGTTCCGTCGGCGCCCCGGTGGCCGCCACTGCGCCCGATGCCGCTGCGCCCTCGGTCGTCACGGACGACGAAGCCCCCGGGAGCTTCGGCCGCTCGAATCCCTATCCCTCGCTCCTCCTTTCCCGAACCCGGCTCAGCGGTCACGATTCCGCCAAGGAGATCAATCACCTCGTCTTCCGCCTCCCCGAATCCGGCCTCTCCTACGAGGCCGGCGATGCGCTCGGCGTCCTCCCCAGGAACTGCCCGGGGCTGGTCGACGAACTGCTCGCCGCCCTCGGCTGGGATGGCGAGGAGGCCGTGCCCGCCCCCGGCGGCGAAAGCGTCCCCCTCAAGCTCGCACTGACCACCCACTACGACCTCGGCAAACCCACGGCCGAGCTGCGAGCTCGCTTCGAGGGCGCCGGCACGGGCGGCACCGCCGTCACCCTGCGCCAGGTGATCGATGTCGTCACCGCACATCCGCGCCCCGGTCTGGCTCCCGCCGAATTCGTGACGCTCCTCAAACGGCTCCAGCCGAGGCTGTATTCCATCTCGTCCTCGCCCAAGTCCCATCCGGGTGAGGTGCACCTCACCGTGGGCGCCGTGCGCTACGAAGCCGACGGACGGCGCAGGCTGGGCGTCTGCTCGACCTTTCTCGCCGAGCGCGCAATCCCGGGCGAATCCCTCGTGCCTGTTCACGTGCACGAAAACAGGTCCTTCCGACCGCCGGCCGATCCCTCGGTCCCCATGATCATGATCGGACCCGGCACCGGCATCGCCCCGTTCCGCGCCTTCGTCGAGGAGCGCATCGCCACCGGCGCTTCCGGCAGGAACTGGCTGTTCTTCGGCGACCAGCGCGCCGCCTCCGATTTCATCTATCGCGCCGAGATCGTGTCGTGGCAGGCACGCGGTGCGCTTGCCCGGCTCTCCACCGCCTTCTCCCGCGACCAGGCCGAGAAAATCTACGTGCAGCACCGCATGCGCGAGGAGGCCGCCGAGCTGTATCGCTGGCTCGAGGACGGCGCCCACGTGTACGTCTGCGGCGACGCCTCGCGCATGGCCGCCGACGTCGACGCCGCCCTGCACGAGGTCCTGGTCCGCGCAGGCGGAAAAAGTCCCGAACAGGCCGCCGCGTACGTACGAAACCTGGTCGGGGGAAAGCGCTACTGCCGTGATGTCTATTGATCCGAGCCCGACCCTCACCCGGGACGCCTCGGGCCCCGTGCTGCTCGCGACGCTCCTCGCCGAGCAGGGCCGGCTCGCCACCCCGGCCGCGCGCTTCGCCCACGCCCACGACGCCTCCCCCGGCCTTGCCGGCGTCTACCGCGACCTCATCCCCCTCGCCGCACCCGCACCCGGCGAACAGTACGCCTTCGAGGTCGACCTCGACGCCTGCACCGGCTGCAAGGCCTGCGTCGCCGCCTGCCACTCGCTCAACGGACTCGATGAGGACGAGACCTGGCGCGATGTCGGTCTTGTGCTCGGCTCCGCGGACGGAAGGCCCTACCAGCAGACCATCACCTCCGCCTGCCACCACTGCGCGGACCCTGGCTGCCTCAACGGCTGCCCCGTCGCCGCCTACGAGAAGGATCCCACCTCCGGAATCGTCCGCCACCTCGACGACCAGTGCATCGGCTGCCAGTACTGCATCCTCACCTGTCCGTACGATGTCCCCAAATACAACGACCGGCTGGGCATCGTCCGGAAGTGCGATCTCTGCCACGGCCGGCTCGCCCACGGGGAGGCGCCCGCCTGTGTGCAGGCCTGCCCCACGAGTGCGATCCGGGTGGTGACGGTTGCGCTCGGTCCCGATCGGAGGGGCGACACCACCGGCTTTCTTTCCGCCGCCCCCTCGCCGTCCCATACCCGGCCGACCACTCGCTACGTTTCCGCCCGTCCCATTCCCGACGACGCCCGCCCCGCCGACGCGGAGGCCACGGTCGTCCAGCATGGTCATGCTCCCCTGGCCTTCATGCTCGTCGGAACCCAGCTCTCGCTCGGCGCCTTGCTCGCGGACGCGCGGATCCCCGCTCTGGTCCTCGCATCCGGAGGGCTGCTCGCAAGCATCGGCCACCTGGGACGTCCCGAACGCGCCTGGCGCGCCTTCCTCGGTCTGCGGACCTCGTGGCTCTCCCGCGAAATCCTGCTGTTCGGCGCCTACCTGCCCCTGCTCGCCGCCACCGTCCTGTTTTCGTCGACCCTTCTCGGCGTCCTCGCCGCAGCCGTCGGCGCGGCGGGCGTGCTGTCCTCCGTGATGATCTACGCCGTCACCCCTCGGCTCTACTGGAGGCTTCCCTGGACGCTCGCGCGTTTCGGAGCAACGGTGCTCGTCGGCGCCCTCGAGGCCGAGGCCCTGCACCGCCCGCTTGCGTTTGCCCTCCTCGCCTTCGGCTCCGTGTCGCTTGCGCGCCTTACGCTCGAGCTGGCCCAGGCCGCCCGGGTCCCTGCATCGCGCCGCGCGCTCAACGGACCACTTCGCGCCGAACACGTCGCCCGGCACGCGCTCCCCGTCCTTGCATTGGCAGTCTGGATACTCGGATTTCCCTGGCCGGCACTCGTCCTCCTCGGCCTCGGCGAACTCTTCGAGCGGACCCTGTACTTCAAGGCCGTCGACCCCTCCAAAATGCCCGGCCTCGCCCGCCTTTCCGAATCGGAAAGGCGTCACGGCGTAGCTGAAAGCAACTCGTCCGCCGAAGCCATTGGGTAGGAATAAGCCGGATACCCTCCTAGCTCCTAAATTCTAGATTCCTTCTTCTTTCCGCTCTCCGACCTACCAACCGAAGGCTCCGATCCAAGCTCACGCGGAGACTCAGAGACGCAGAGAAAACGAACTTCTGTCCTCTGACTTCTGACCTCTGAAATCTGCCCTCCGCCCTCCGACCTCCGACTTCAGCCCTCCGATGTCCGACTTCCGACTTCCGACCTCCGACCTCCGACTTCCGACTCCGCCCATTCCCGGATGCGCAATCCACTCGCCAACCTCCTCAAAGCTCGCACCGGTCCCCTGACCGCCCAGCTCGTTCAGGCACCCGGCGCCTTCGGGCTCGGACGTGTCCCGGCCCGCCTCGCTCCCGCGGCCGTGGCCCGTTCAATCTGCGGTTATTGCAGCACGGGCTGCTCCCTCAAGATCCACCTCGATGCCGAAGGCCAGGCCCTGAATCTCAGCCCGGACCCGGAATACCCCGTGAATCTCGGCATGGCCTGCCCCAAGGGTTGGGAGGCCCTCACACCATTGAGCGCCCCCGATCGGGCGACCACGCCGCTGCTGCGCAATCCCGCCACGGGCGAGCTCGAACCCGTCTGCTGGGACCTCGCGATCGAAACGATGGTCTCGAAATTCAAGGCGATTCAACACGACGCCGGGCCCGCCGCCCTCTCGTTCCTGAGCACCGGCCAGATCGTCATGGAGGAAATGGCCCTGCTCGGCGCTCTGGCAAAGTTCGGGATGGGCATGGTGCACGTCGATTCCAACACGCGCCAGTGCATGGCCACGGCGCACACCGCCTACAAGGAAAGCTTCGGCTTCGACGCGCCCCCCTTCACTTACGCGGACTTCGAACAGAGCGACGCACTCGTATTTATCGGAGCCAATCCCTGCATCGCCCACCCGATCCTCTGGCAGCGCGTCATGGCCAATGCCCGCAACCCCGAGATCGTGGTCGTCGACCCGCGCCGGACCGAGACCGCCATGGCCGCCACGCTCCACGTTCCGCTCCGCCCGAAGAGCGACCTCGTGCTGCTCTACGGACTCGCGCGGGCGGTGATCGAGGCCGGCGCCGTGGACTCCAACTTCGTCGCACGCCACACCCGGGGCTACTCCGAATTCGCCTCCTTCGTCCAGGCCTTCCCCGTCGAGCGCGTGCTGGCGGAGACCGGTCTCAACGACGACATCTTCCGCCGTCTCGTCGGCATCGTCGCCTCCGGGAAACGCGTGTCGTTTTGGTGGACCATGGGGGTCAACCAGGGCCACGAGTCCACCCGGACCGCGCAGGCGATCATCAACCTCGCCCTGATGACCGGGAACATCGGCCGCCCCGGCACCGGCGCCAACTCGATCACCGGCCAGTGCAACGCGATGGGATCGCGCCTGTTCGGCAACGCCACGTCGCTGCTCGGCGGATACGACTTCGGCGATCCCGCGGATCGGGCCCACGTGGCCTCCGTCCTCGGGTTCGATCCCGCGCTCATCCCAGACCGGAGGAGCCTCGCCTACGACCAGATCCTCGAGGCCGTCGAGCGGCGCGAGATTCGCGGGCTCTGGATCGTCGCCACCAACACCGCGCACTCCTGGGTCGATCTCAACCGTTTCCGCCGGCTGCGCGAGAAGCTCGATTTCCTGGTGGTCCAGGACCTCTACGTCACCACCGAAACCGCCCGCATGGCCGACCTGGTTCTGCCCGCCGCCGGCTGGGGCGAAAAGGAGGGCGTGCTGATCAACTCCGAGCGCCGGTTGGGCGTGATCCGCAAGGTTCGTCGCGCCCCGGGCCAGGCGCTCAGCGATTTCGCCATCTTCCGCCTCATCGCCGAGGCCTGGGGCTGCGGGGACCTGTTTCGCGATTGGTCCAGCCCGGAAGCCGCGTTCGGCCTGTTGCGGGAGCTGTCGCGCGGACAGCCCTGCGAGTTCACCGGCATCGCCGGCTACGACCAGATCGAGGCGCGCGGCGGTATCCAGTGGCCCTGGACAGAGACCGACGAGGCCGACTTCCAGGTCGGTTCGGACGCCGGGGCGGGCGAACGCCGCCTGTTCGGCGACGGACACTTCTACACCGCAGACGAACGCGCCCACTTCTGCTTCGACGAGCCCCGCCCGATGCCCGAGCCCCCCGACGACACCTACCCATTCCTGCTCCTTACCGGCCGCGGCTCCTCCGCCCAGTGGCACACGGGCACCCGAACCGACAAGAGCGAGGTGCTCCGCCGCCTCGCCCCGCGTTCCCTCCA
Source organism: Opitutaceae bacterium (assembly GCA_027310745.1). GTDB lineage: Bacteria > Verrucomicrobiota > Verrucomicrobiia > Opitutales > Opitutaceae > MWDT01. The sequence goes on from DAIDAF010000023.1 coordinate 62,710, forward strand.
CGCCGAAATCCACCCCGACGACGCCACCCGTCTCGGAATCCGCACCGGGGACCCCGTCCGCGTGACCTCCCGCCGCGGCGACGCCACCGCTTTCGCCCTCGTGACCCCCACAGTCCAGCCCGGCCAGCTGTTCCTCCCCATGCACTTTCCCGAAGTCAACCAGCTCACCCTCCGCTCCTTCGACCCCCATTCCCGCCAGCCCTCCTACAAGGCCTGCGCCGTGCGGATCGAGACGATGGACGCCGAGCGCTGAAAGGTCTCAGGCGAGAGGCAGCAGATCGCCCAGACGAACCCGCGTCCCCGCGGCGACAATCACCTCGGCCAGTCGATTGGACGGATTCATCTTTACCAGGAACTCGCGGCAACGGCCGCATGGAGGGAGAATTTCTCCCGCTGCCGTCACGGCGACGACACAGGCGATGCGAGATCGTCGTGTCTTCAGCATCTCCGCCGCTGCGGCATGCTCGGCGCAAAAACCCATGCCGCACGGCAGGTCAATACAAAGCCCGGTAAAAACCTCGCCGTCGTCGGTCAGCAGCGCCGCGCCGACCGCGCCGACCGAACAGGCTTCGCTGGGACTGAAATCGATCGCCGCCGACCGGGCACGCGCAATGAGGACTTCGTTCGTCATGCGTCCAAATTGTCCGTTTGTCGGATGAGCTCAACGGTCATCCGCCCGACGTCCCTAAAGGTCGCCCGTGTCACCACCACGACCTCAACAAAAACGACCGGCCCCCGTGGGCCGGTCGCACACCTAGAGCTAACAAAGCAGTAGGAGCGCCTTGGCCAAAACAGCGTAGTTGTCGTCGAAACACAGAGGACACGGACCGGGCGTCTTGAGAACCAGATTGCTCCCGGCTCGCCTCACAGGTGGAGCGTTCCTGCGCAGCTCTCGGTCTGTAATCTGTTTTCTCTGTGCCCTCTGCGCCTCTGTGGTTCAATGACGGCTCTCAGGATCACTCGGCCATCGAGTGCAGCGCCACGCGGTTGCCCTCGCTATCCTCGATAACGGCCCGGAAACCATGGGGCGCAATCGAGTGCTTCGGCTGAAGCACTTTTCCGCCGACCTTGCCCACCGCGCCGAGCGCCGCATCCATCCGGCCCTCAACGCTGAGGTAAACCATCGCTCCGTGATGCGAAGGCACCTGGTCGGGCCCCTTCACGAGGCAGCCAGACGGTTCCGAGTTCTCACAGGGCAGGAGCCCGAAGACCGTGCCGTCCTCCAGCGCGATCTTTTGCACCGTGGAGCCGAGAACGGCCGAGTAGAAGGAAACGGAGCGGTCGAGGTCCCGCACCGGAATATCAGTCCAACAGAGTGTATTAGCCATGGGTGAGTGAGTTCGACGGCATCCTACACCCGCCCCCTGACAACCCTATGTCAGGAGCTTCGCACCTCCGAAATCCCAACTCCTAAATTCTACAGTCTCAGAAGAAGAGACGAACAGGGACGAAGGGGATGGAAGGGATGGGCCGGGAGGCACCGCCTTCGCCAAGGCGGATGTCTCTGTGGTTCAATTGCGGTTCTTAGGAAAAATGAAGTCAACGAGGACCCATTTCCGGAAGCCCAGGCTCGTTGGAAGGGAGGGTTTCCCGCAACCCGCCGTTCGCTCCAACCGCGCCCGGCGACCGATCAACCTACCCGCGCCGAAGGTCCTGAGGTGTTCCCGACAGCCCTCCTAACTCCTAAATTCTCGCTCCTATATTCTGAACTCCCGACCACAGCCGCGCGCCTCACAGCTTCGCCGTCCGACAACACACCTCCAGTCGGTTGCCGCACGGATCCTCGAAAAACACCCCGTAATAAGTCGGCGAATACTCCGGACACGCCATCGGCCCCTCAATGGCGCGCCCGCCCGCCGTCACGACGACCCGGGCGATCCGATCCACCTCCTCCGCGCTCTCCGCCCAGAACGCCAGCCGCGTCGCGTTCGGCCGATGCTCCGGATCCTCGATCAAGCCGATGAACTCCGGCTTCGGATGCTCGCGCCGCGCGTCATACGCGATGCCAATGCTCGTTTCGCAGAAATCCGGAAATCCGATCGCAGGCAGAAACGCCGCGTAAAACGGCCGCGCCTCCGCCAGATTCCTCACCCGCAGGTCGATGTGGTCAAAGAGTCGTCTCTGCATCGCCGCGCACTCTGACAAACTCCATTCCTCGTCCCAATCCCAAAAGCCAACGCGATCCAAGCGTCGTTCGCGGCTGCTGCACCAATTCCTGCCCCGGTGGATCCGGATCGATCCCGCGAGCCTGCCGTCCCTCGCTCTAGCGCGACCGAATGCCCGTTGCCGTCCTCAGCAGTCGCAGGTTGGCGGCGTTGTTGTCGGGAGGATCTATCAGGACGTGATCCGACTGCTCGTCCCTAAGCCGGGCCGGCTCGTCCTCTCGTATCAGCTTTTCAATTTCACCCCAGTTCGGCGCACACGCCAGGCCTTGCCCCCGCCACTTGCCGCCGGCGTATACCTTTCCGTCCAGGTGGACGCCCCGATACCCTCCGACGACGACCCCGACCACGCTCCCGTCAGGTTTGAGCAGGGGCGCCCCGCTGTCGCCATGCCACAACGGCAACGTGGTCTCGATCGTCGAAAGCTCCGGCTCGCCGCCATATCGTACCACGTGCACCACCGATCCTCGCTCGAAATTGGCGCCAGCCGGGCTCACCAGCCAGCTCACCGCCACCACCGTTCCACCCGCCTCCGGCAACGCCCCCGGCTTCAGCCAGTCGTCCAGGTGCCTGGGAATCGCCAGCAGCGCACACTCCGTTCCCGGTTCGGTCCGCTCCAATTTCGCCACGACGCGCGGCTCGAACACCGCCCCCCTCCCGTCGATCTTTCCCAGCAAATAGGTGTGCGATCCCTCGATGAGGCAGTGCGACGCCGTGATCAGGTACCCCTTCGGATCCACCGCAAAGGCCAGCCCAAACGAGGAGCGCAGCGGATCGCCTCGCTTGACCGCATCTTCCAGTGCAGCCACCCCTCCGCCACCCCGCCCGCCGATCGCCCCCCAGGGAATCTGGCGATTCGTCGTGATGACAAAGAAGATCGCGCTGTTCACCCGGCGGGAGTCGATCGTCGTGCCCTCCAGGCTGTCCCGTCTCGCCGCCTGGATTTCGCCGGGCGACGGACGGTAGCCCACGGCACACCCCGCGACCAGGCCACAGGCCACGGTCAGAACCGCCAGCATGCCTCGTTTTTCGGAGGTCGCCATGGGGCTTCGTATACGGTGGGGAATTCGCGCCCTCACTCTACCCGGTACCGCCAGAGGGTCAACGCGCTGCGGGCTGATGTTTGGCCGGTTGAAGTTCGCCCGGGCTCGCACGCGATACTCCTGCCAAGCTTCGCCTCAGGCCGTCGGCACCCAATACCGCCTCATCCCCGCCGGATGCCCGGGATCCACCGTCGTGCGCTCAAACACCCCGCCGCACCGCTCGATGACCTTCCGCGATGCGGCATTGTCCGCATGACAGGTCACCAGGACTCGACTCATGCCGCGCCCAGCGCAGATGCGCAGCGCCTCGCGCAACATCACCGTGGCGTAACCACGCCCTCGATACGCGGCCCGGACTGCATAACCGATGTGCCCTCCAATCTCCGCAAGATAATCGTTGAGTGCGAAACGGACCGAGAGCCGCCCGACAATCTCCCCGTCGACCACCGCGACGTAATACCCCGCCGGCACGAATCCCTCGGGTAGCGATTCGCCCCGCTCCCAGGCGTTGACCTGCCTCACGTAATCCGGAAACGCCATCCCGTCGCTCCACCCAAAGGCGAACGGCCAGGGTGGCACCTCCGCCGCCGCCTCCGTCACCGCCTCGCGAAACGACCGTTCGTCTTCCGGACGCAGAGGCCGAATCTCAGGCACGATGGATCGGTGGCCCGCGCTCGTCGTCACTCCGTCTCCCTCCAATCGGCCCAGGCGGCCGGGATGCCCGCCGGTTTGACCTTGGTCTCCCTGACTCCGAGAAAACCGGGATCTCGCACGAGGGCCAACACAACCGCTCCGACGGTCATATGCCGGAACACGCATCCGCCGGGACCGACCAGAATCTCGGTCTTGTCCGACACGAGCGGATTGAGGACCGCCTTGTCGATCTTTCTCCAGGGACCGTCGACGACGCATTTCGCTCCCATGATGCGAACAATGGGATTCGCATCGTGAACCATGTCGGTGACGTCCTTGTTGGTGCACGCATGCTGAAGCTCCGAGAACAGCAGGTAGAAGGCATGTGGCGTTCCCGCATAGCCGACATGGTCCGAACCGACTTCATGCAGCGTCCGAAGCCGCTCGACGGCTTGCGAGACGCGTCCTTCGTAAGCGCTGCACGCCGAGGCCGCGACGCAGAATCCAACCAGGGCTATTTTCCAGGTCATGGGTTGACGGTATGCCGCCTGCTCGAGCCGATCGCAATCCGCTTCAACCTAACAATACGCGGTTAACAGAAGGAAACGAAGACAACTAAGACCTCATCTCCCGACGTTTATCCGACATTCCGGCGCCAAAATCGACTCACCCAAACGATGAATGAATCAACACCCACAAGTCTGCGGTTAGCTGTTTGTTCTTCGTTCCCTTCGTTGCCTTCTGTTCCATTCATCTGCTGTATTCGAGTTCATGCGACACTGCATTTTCGCACCGTGTCCCAGGTGCGGGTGGTCACATCCGAGCCAAAGGTTCGTTCGATCAGGTTCATGAAGACCGGTCCCTTGGGGCCGGGCACGTACGCGCTCAAGAGTTCGCGTCCCCGCAGTTCGAGCATGCTCGCCTCGTGCGCCGAGATCGGCAGCCGTGGCGGGTTCGCGGGCGGCTCGCGCAGGAAGGTCACCACGCGCTTCGCCTGCGGACCGAGGCGGTGCGCGGCATACGGGTCAGCCTCGATAAAGGCCTGCAACTCCTCAGCCGTCCGCACAAACGTGGGAAACGCCTTCCCCGTCACCGCCAGCAGCCCCTCCTCCACCGCCCGCTGCACGCTCCGCTCCGTCCCGTGTCGTGCGTCAAACACTACGTTGCCGCTCGAGAGCAGGGTCTTCACTTCGGTGAACCCCGCCTCCTCCACGCTCCGCTTCAAATCCGCCATCCTCAGGTTCATCGGACTCACCCCTCGCAGGAATGCAGCAAAACGCGCCATGGTGCCCTCCGTTCTGCCGGCCTCCCTGGCACTTTCAAGGCCTTACGCAGGCCAGCCGCCGCTGAGCGGGTTGGGCGTGTTGCAGGCTCGAATCCTTTTCCACAATCCTCGCTTCAACCTTCGGAGTGCGGACCCTCGACTCTCGCCCTCCGCCCGCTGCCCTCTGGCTTCTGGCCCCTGACCTCCGATTTCCGACCTCCGATTTCCGACTTCCGACCTACCAACCGAAGACTCCGATCCAAGCTCTCGCGGAGACTCAGAGGCGCGGAGAAACCGGACTTCTGTCCTCCGACGTCAGTCCTCCGACTTCCGACTTCTGACCTCTGACTTCTGTCCTCTGCCCTCCGCCACCCGCCTGCCCTGAGCGTAGTCGAATGGGCCTGCCCTGAGCGAAGTCGAATGGGCCTGCCCTGAGCTGAGTCGAATGAGCCTGCCCTGAGCTGAGTCGAATGGGCCTGCCCTGAGCGTAGTCGAATGGGCCTGCCCTGAGCGACGTCGAAGGGGCCTGCCCTGAGCGGAGTCGAAGGGCTCCTTCCCCCTTCAGCCCTTCCCTTCCCCGTCCTCCGCAATCGTTCCCTGGTGATACCTCAGCCGCCAGGCTCCGTCGGCGCAGCGTCTCCACAAGCTCATGCGTCGAGTCACCCGGTCCGGCTGGCGCAGGGTGTAGGTCACCAGGTACAAATTCGGCGCCACCAGATTCGCCACGAAATCCGACACCTGAAAGCGGTCCATCGCATGATCTTTCCGCTCCCGGACGATCTTCATCACGAGTTCCCGCGTGTATCGCCGTCCAGAAGCTCCCACTTCCCAGAAATCATCCAACAGCACATCATCCGGCATCCGCCCCGGCGGACAGGTCGACGGGGTATGAAAGATCGGCTCGAGTTCCCTGAGTTCGTCCGCGGGAGAATAGAGAGTCATGGGGATGGAGTGCTGTGAATCCGACGTTTCGAGGCATTCAACCTGCCCGAACTAAACAGAACCCACCGCCAGACTCCAAGCATTTGCCCTCCGCCCGTTGGTCCCGCCCCCGCCCTCCGACCTCGGTGAATTGCCGATCGATATGGAGTGCGGAATCACGATTCCGCCCTCGGACGCGAGTCTCGACTCGCGCCCCCCGCCCTCTGACTTCCGACCTACCAACTGAAGGCTCCAATCCAAGCTCACGCGGAGACTCAGAGACGCAGAGAAAACGGACTTCTGGCCTCTGTCTTCTGACCCCTGACCTCTGACCTCTGTCCTCTGTCCCCTGACCTCCGACTTCCGACCTCCGACCTCCGACATCCGACTTCCGACATCCGACATCCGACCTCCGACGTCCGACTTCCGACTTCCCCCTCACTGCCGCTCCGCCGCCATGAACGCCTTGGTCAGCTGGTGCGTGTAATAAGTGTGCGCCTGGAGCGTCGCCCAGGTGTTCCGCAATGACGCCAGCTGATCCGGCGTCAGGTACGCGCTCGCGGACGACAATGTTGCAAGCTGAGCCTGCGTCAGAAACGCATCCGGCCCGGTCACAGCAACCGGCTTGGTTCCCCACGTGACGTACGCCTTCGTCGTCGCCATTTCCACCGCAAGTTTGCTGGTCTGGTCCGGGGTCAACGCCTGGCCCGCACCTGTCGAATCGGAGGATAATGCCGACTGCAGAATCTGCTGACTCTGCTGAATGCCGGGGGCGAGCTGTAGCATCGTGTATTGATCCGGACTAAGCAGCTGCTTGATCTGGGCGTCGACCTCCCCCTGCTGCTCGTGCAGCACCGTCGCATATTCCGTCCCCCGCGGTTTGACGCCATGCTCCAGCATCACCTCAAACACGTCGCGCCGGGTCTGATTGCGCTCGTCCAGGAGCGTCAGAAGTTTGTCGGCCGTGCCTCGGTCCACCCCAAGTACCTTTGAGAGATCACCGTACTGCAGCCTCAGCCAGTGCAACCGCATCGCCCGCTCCGCCGCCCGGTACCCAGGGTGCTCCGCGGCAAACCGCTTCATGATCGCGTCGCGCTCCTCCCACGTCAGCCGCTTGAACTTCGGCCTCGCGGCCAGCGCAGCCTCAGGCGAAGGCGCCGTCTTCGCGGCCACCACCGCCGGTGCCGCCGCAAGACCCGACGCGGATGGCGCTTCGGAGCGATCCAGTTTGGACGTGCTCGCCGCCGCCGAACCGCCACGCGTCGCCAGCCCTCGGAAATAGAGGGCCGACGCCAGCGCTCCGGCACCCGCCGAAATTAGGACGATAAGGAAGAGGCGTATCCGACTCATGGCGACATCAGGCGGATCCGCTCACCGATCCGGGAAACTCTTGGCGCGCTCGGGCGCAGGCTTCACCTTGACCAATCCCCGCCGCGCAGGATCGGGCGAGTGGATCATCGCCGCGTCGATCCCCGCGTCGGCGCGATGCACCATTCCCCGGTCAACCGCGGGATTCGCATCGCCCATCAGCATCGGATAACTCGAGCCTCCGGCCGGCGAGCCAGCCCGCAGTCCTTCAGCCGACGGCGACGCCGGCCGCTGAAACGCCGCGCCGAGTACGTCCATGCTCCGCGGTCGCAGTGCTTCCATGACCCGATTCGATTGTGCCAAGTGACCCAAATCCATCATACCAAACGGCGAAACCGACACCGGCCGGTTCGTTTCAAACGCCGCGCAACTCCCCGCCAACGCGAGGAAGAGACCCAGGCTAATCGTTTTCATTGTGACGAGAGTTATTGTTCCAGCCCCCCGAGACACCACCCCGAAATTTTAGCTCCGCCTTTCCCACTCCCCCACTTCTGAGCGCAGAATCACCCGAAGGCCCTGAGCCCGTCGAACGGGGCTTCCGTCCTCCGGCCTCCGACCTCTGTCTTCTGACCTCTGACTTCCGACCTACCAACCGAAGGCTCCGATCCAAGCTCACGCGGAGACTCAGAGACGCAGAGAAAACGGACTCCTGACCTCTGTCTTCTGTCCTCTGACCTCTGACCTCCGACATCCGACGTCCGACCTCCGATCTCCGACTTCTGACCTCCGACCTCTGTCCCCCCCCGTCACTCGTGCCGTTCCTTCCGCGCCTCAGACTCTTCCTTGATCCGCGCGCAGAACGCCGCGTAGGCCTTCTTGTAATCCAGACCCTGGGCATCGATGTAGGCCTCGATCTCCACCTTGCGCAGCTTGAACAGCGCAATCGTCTCCTTCGGACTCGCGGAATCCAGCGAGGTCTCCCGCGCCTGCTCGAGCTTGTGATGGATCACCGCCTTCTGCTCCGCCGTGAAGGTCGGGATCATCTGGAGGTATGCCTTGTAGGTGCGCTGCATGCCCGGCTTCTTGGTCAGCACGTTCTTCAGCTTCTCAATCTGTTCGGGCTTTAGCTCGCGTCCGAGCGCCGCAATGAACGCGTCGTGCTGCGGCGCGAATCCCGCGTAGGCTGCATAGATCTGCGTCGCGATACCGGCGGCCTTCGCCTCGTCCTGATGCGGAGGCGTGCGCGCAGCCGACCACTCCGACCACAGCGCCGACAGTTCCGCCGCATGCGCCGCATGCCAGGCCTGCACGGCTTGGAAATGAGTTTCGAGGATGCCACGCACGGCGTCGGCCTTCGCACCTTCGAGACGCAACGCCTTGACCACCCCGTTGGCGTGCTTGTCCAACGTGTGCTGGTCCAGCGGCGCCACGTTCGACTCGACGATCGGAGCCGGGGCGGCGACACCACGGGAGGCAAACACGCCAGCGACTGCAAGCGCGAGAATCAGGAGGGCGGACTTACGGATGGGGGATTGGGTCATGGCTTCGGCAGGGACGCGCCATCCGGCCCGCAGGATACCACAACCTCAACGGCATTTCCGCGTTACCGTTCGCTGAACGAACGACGCTTTATTCACCAATCCGATACGTCACCGACACCCGTGCGTTCACCACGATCGGCTCGAGCGCCGGCTGGCTCGCCCTGGCCGCAGCCATCATCATGCCGCGAACGACCACCGGTTCATCGCTCTGACAGGACACATCCTTGACCGACCCGAGCTTCGCGTGGATCTCCTGCGCGATCGTCTCGGCCTTCTGGCGCGCGTCAACCAAGGCGGACCGGATCGCATCCCGCTCCGCCTCGGCCTTCTTCGTCGAAGAAAGCTCCACGTTCTGGACCTCGATCAGGCTGTCGAGAAACAGCTTCTCGCTCACCACCGGGTACTCCTTGAGGTCGGTCAGCTTCAGCTTGTAAGAGAGTTCGGTGAAAAAGCCGTCCGGCAGGCGGTGCCCCTGGTCGTAGCGCCAGAGCGCGCCCTGTCGCATGCCCTCGGATACAAGCGTGTCCGCCGGCACCTGGAGCTGCGCCATCCTTCCCATGAGCCGGTCCTGCGCCGCCCGCGCGTTGGCGGCAGCCGCCTCGACCGAGGGCGCGGTGGAATAGATCGTGAACCGCCACGTGGCCCGGTCCGGCGGCACCACTTCGCGCGCAGACCCGGAGACGTTGATTTGGCCGCCGTCGGAAGCCCGCGCCACGGCGCAAGCGAGAAGGAAAATGAGGAGGTAACGCATGGAAGTGAGGAAGTGTGTCTGGGACTGGCTGAATCCCTCTCCGTTCCAGCACCAAACCGGGCCATCGGCAAGAGTTCGCACCTCACCCTGCCCCCAGCCGCCCGCAAACTCTCCCACTTTTGAAGGCGGAATCCAGATTCCGCCTTCCTCCTTCCGCCCTCCGACTTCCGACCTACCAACCGAAGGCTCCGATCCAAGCTCACGCGGAGACTCAGAGACGCAGAGAAATCGGACTTCTGACCTCTGTCTTCTGACCTCTGACCTCAGCCCTCCGTCTTCCGTCTTCCGTCTTCCGACCTCCGACCTCCGATTTCCGACATCCGCCCTCTGTCCTCCGACCTCCGACGTCCGACCTCCGACGTCCGACCTCCGACTTCTGACATCTGACCTCTGTCCTCTGACCTCCGACTTCCGCCCTCCGATTTCCGACCTCCGACTTCCCCTCTTACGCCGCCGGCTTCTCCCCCGACACCTGCGTCGCGCAGCCGAAGACGTGCCGCTCGTACACCACCGTCAATCCCGCTTCGCGAAACGCCGCCGCCAGCTTCGTGCAGTCGCCAAACGCCGCCGTGTACTTCCATAGCATCGCATAATTCTCCGGATTCCCCAGCGCCAGCCGGCCTATCCACGGGACGACGTGTGCCACATAAAACCGAAACGGCGCGCGAACCAACGGATTGCCCGGAACCGACAGTTCCAGAAACGAATAGCGGCCTCCTGGTTTGAGCAGCCGATGGACCGTCGCGGCCAGCCGACGCAGATCGTCCTCCCCCAGCGTCTTGACCCCGAACGTCGACACCACGGCGTCGTAAGTCCCAGCGCCATCCTCCATTTCCAGCACATCCGCATGAATCGCCCGGCAATCCTCGTAGCCGGCCCGACGGATCGTCGCCCTGGCGCGTTCGCACATCACCGACGAGAAATCGAAGAGGTCCACGCTCACCGAACGCCCGAGGCGCCGCTTCAAATGCCGCACGCACTCGCCGCCCCCGGCCATCAGGTCGCAGACCCGCCCCTCGATGCCATCCAATCTCCGCACACAGGCCCGGCGCCAGAAATACGCGAACCCGAGCGACGCCACCAGATGCACGAATCCGTAAGTCCGGGCCATCTCGTCAAACAGCCCGACGAGGTAGTCCTTGGCCCGGTATTCGCTCATTGAAACGCAATCGACGCAGGATCACGTCCGCCGCAAGCCACTCAGGCAAATTGGCTACCGCGATCCGGGCCAGACCCGCAGCTGCGCCAGAAACGCCGAGGGTCAGAATCGCGCGTCGTAGTAAAACGCGACCGGGCGCCGGCCAGGCGTCCAACGCGTACGTTCCAGGGCGCGCAGCGCCGGCTGGATGACTTGCGCGTTGGTGGCGTAGAGAACCGCAAGGCGCACGGGACGGCCCTTGCAGTCGACCGTCACCAGCACCACGACGTCACCGCAGCACCGGCGCTCGCCGCCCTCCTCCGGGACGACGAACTCCGGCGGCACCAGTTCGCCGGGGTGACGATACTTGTGGTGGCCGTCGTAGAATGCCTGATACGCCGGCTCGAACGGCACCGCCGTCACCACCGGCCGACTCGTGGTCACGGCAGCACGCATCCCGCCGCAACAGGCGACGAGAAGGCAGGCTAGACTGAGTCGTGCGAAAGGCATGGTCCTGACGGAACGGATATTCCGGGGCTGGTGCCATGCTACTACGGTACATCGTCGCCGATCGGTGTAACCAAACGGATGGTTTTATTCCCTTATCATCCTGAACCCGCCGGCCCTCGCGTCTCGCCGACCCGATCCTACCGGCTATCACGACGTCGGCGGCGCCACCTTTGCGGGCTTCGCAATTCGATCCCGGTTGGGTTCGAAGACCACCGGAACCACCAGCCGCATCGCAACCTGACGTCCCGCAATGCTCCCGGGCTGAAACTTCCATTTGCTGACCGCCTCGATGGCGGCAGTCGCAAAAAGGGGATCCGGCCTGCCCTCCACCCCTTGAACAATGCAACGTCCATTCACATCCACGACGAAGACCACCCGCACCACCGCTCGCACTCCTCTCAGACGCTTCTCAATCGGAAAGACCGGCTGCTGCTGAACCAGCGGAATCGGCACCTGCTTGCCACTCCGATCCATGGAGGACGAGAGCGAGAAATTGATCGGCACGATCATCCGAGTCGCCACGGCCTCCCCATGCAAAATGCCCGGTTTGAACCTCCACTTGGCCACCGCATCCGCCGCCGCCTGGGACATCGACGGGCCCGCCCCTCCCCATGTCTTCAGGACGTGGCTGTTGCCCAAGGCATCCACCTCGAAGTACACCTTCACGACACCGGTGATCCCCCTGGCGCGCATGTCGAACGGATAGACGGGACCGCACTGGTAGATAGGTACCGGCGCCTGGTCTTCCTTACCATGTGGCACCGGCTTCCCGGGGTTCGTCGCGCAAGCGCCCGACACCGCGCCAAACATCAGGGCGAGCAGCAGGTAGGCCGCCCCGCGCGAGTTCAAGATCAGGGAATGGAAACGAAGTCGTGGTGGGAGCATGGGTTCTTGGGATCGGGGATTGAACGGCCGCGCCGAACTGACGGCGACAGGGCGTCTGTACTCACGCCAGCGTTGGCTTCTGTTCCGTCCAATCGCCGGCTTTGGGATCAGTGACTTCATGATCCCAAATAAAGCAGTTTGATTTGAACCACAGAGACGTCCTCCTTCGCCAAGGCTACGGCGGACGAGCAGAGAACACGGAGAATGGCATTTACGGGGGAATTTTGTATCCGAACCATTTCACCTTCGAGGTGAGCGCCAATTCTATGCCTTGCCTCAACTTCAGGCTCTGTGACCTCCGTGTCTCTGTGGTTCAATTGCGGTTTTTAGGATGATGGAAAATCGGGGCAACCCAGGGATGAATATTAAGGAGTCCGGCAAGCGGCGGGACCACGTGCGACGCAGTTCTGCGGCGACCGCATAGTTCTTTCATCGCCCGGCCACGCGGCTGGTTCTTCATGAACGTCGCCTCTCTGTTTCATCCACCGAGCCCAGGATATTTCGAACCTGCGTCCGTTCTCTCATCGCTACGACGAATGCCCGTGCGCTTCCGATTCCGCGATTACCACCGAGCCTATCGGATGACCGCGATCGCCCAGCTCGCCGTAATAGACCGTATACTTGCCGGGACTGACGCCCGAGAGTTTCGCATAGTGAATCCCTCCCGCGGGATACTCCGGCGCGTGCAGGCACACCAACACGGTTACCCAGATTGCTTGCCCCCTCGCGCGGGCCCGTACTCCCCAGACACCCTGGCCGGAATTCATCGTGGTCGGCTTGCAGGTGATCCACCGCAGGCCGCTCACATCGTAGTTCACCGGCAGCATCAGCCGACCGTCACGCACGACCGGCTGCATCACCTCGATTCCGCCCGTCGCCTCGATGTCCCGCCACGTCTGCGTCGAAGCCGAAAGAAAGCCAAGCAGTCCGCTCATGAACGTCGCAAGGACCAGGGTCGGAATACCGGGAAGTTTCATAAACGAGGTAATTTGTCCTGACAGGCCTCCGTACTACTATCCCTCAAAATTGTGTTTTCCGGCAAAATTCTCCTCTGTCACCGCGGTTTCGGATTCCGCAAGCAAAGCGGAGCCGAGGCTCCTCACTCCAAGAATGGGCGACCTCCGACCTCCGTCCTCCGACCTCCGCCTTCTGCCCTCTGCCCCCCGACCTCTGACATCTGACCTCTGTCTTCTGACCGCTGTCGTCTGACCGCTGCCCTCCGCCCTCCGTCTTCCGTCCTCCGACCTCCGATATCCGACATCCGATTTCCGAATCCCGACGCCCTCCTGCCGTGTTAATGGGGCACAACCACAATGAAAACCCTGATAACCCTCCTGCTGTGGGCGATCCTGCTCGTCCTCTGCTGGCCGCTGGCCCTGGCCATTCTGATTCTCTGGCCATTCCTCTACCTGCTCTCGATCCCTTTCCGCATCGTCGGCGTCCTGATGGAAGCGATCCTGGCCCTCATCAAGGCCCTGCTCTTCCTCCCCGCCCGCATCCTCGGCCATCGCCCCTGATTCCGTCTGTACCAGGGGCTTCGCGATGTCCTGTTCGGTCCCCGCAAGTCTGCCAGATTCTTGCTCCTAAATTCTGGATTCCGGATTCCCGCCGAAAGCCCTGAGCCTGTCGAACGGGGTTTCCGTCCTCGGACGCGAGTCTCGACTAGCGCCCCCGCCCTCCGACCTCCGACGTCCGACCTCCGACCTCTGACCTCTGTCTCCTGTCCTCCGTAGCCTTGGCGAAGGAGGAAGCCTCTCACTCTCCCCGCCTCAGGCCTAGGGTCCCGCGTGCTCTTGCTGCTGTGCATGCATCCGCGCCTGCGCCTTCATCCGCACCGTCTTGTAGACCGGGATCGCGAAGGCGATCAGCAGCACGGGGACCAGAACGGAAACCAACCCCTCCCAGAGCAGACACTTCGATCCGTACCGGGGAATCCCGCACAGAGCGATCATTCCAAATACGACGGCCAGCAACATCAAGGCACCGGCAATAAAGACTCCCCCCATTCCACCATGCAGCGCCATCCGGGCGGCGCCGCCGACGAAGAGGTTCACGACCAACGAGGCAATGAGGCACACGATCGCGGCGTTCGCGAGCATGTGGTACACCGTGCAGGGGGTAACCTGCAGGGACGAATTCTGTGGGGTAATTTCGGGCATGTCGGGTAACTGATCGAACGAACTGACAGGGTAAACGACGACGACCGTTCGAGCCGACGTCGCAAACGACATAGCCATCTAGTTCGGATACCATGCGCGAAAACTTCAGCCCTTTCCAAGGCCAATTATTACCCATCCCCCCTCTGAAAACCCATCAACGGCCTTAAACCGATGAACGGCGGAAAGTTGTCGTCCCGAAAATTTCCCCCATTTCTACCGCCCTCCGCCCTCCCCACTGCCCTCCGGATTCCCGCCGAAGCCCCTGAGCTTGTCGAATGGGCGTAAGCGTCCGTCGGAGTACCCCCTTGACGCATTACAGTGATGGCGACGCGTTGCGGGCTGGGCGTTACAGTGACTGCGACGCGTAGACTGGCGGTCGTAACAGTGAGAGCTACGATGGCTGCCAGCCTGCCGGGGTCAGA
>DAIDAF010000025.1:0-81368 GCA_027310745.1 Opitutaceae bacterium
GCGTGGAACGCATCCTCGGCAAGGTCGAACGCTGCCGTCAGCGCCTCGAAGCCATGAAGCCGGGATGCACTTTCCCTCCTAAACGCATCCGCTCCCTGGCCTAATTCAAAAAGGCACTTATTTGTGGGACACTACACTAGGGGCCAGCCAGACGGGTGGTGAACTGCCGAGGCTTGTCGCGGGGCGGTCCCAGCGCTGGGCAATCCCTCCGACGGTCAGTGGGGGATGCAACCGGCGCGCGGGGCCCCACTCCGTGTATTCGATGGAGTCCGACCCGTCGGCGGGCGTCTCATCGGCCATGCGATCGCCGGCTGTCGCAGACACCGACGTCAGCAGCGCCGCCACGCGGGCAAGTGAGGTACGCGCCTCTACTCCGGCACCGTCCCTGAAGCGTTCGGTGAGGCCGCGCACGGCGACTGCGGCCAGCAGATAGCCGGTAGCGTGATCGAGTGCCTGCACGGGCAATGGGGTGGGACGATCCCGTCCCCCTTGCCGCATACCTTGGTCCGCGATCCCCGCGCTCATCTGGACGAGGCTGTCGAATCCCCTCCTCCCGGCCCAGGGTCCAGTCCAGCCATAGGCATCCAGCGACACGTCGATGAGGCCGGGACGCAGGGTCTGCCGTCGCTCGGCGTCGAGTCCCAACCGGTCGAGCGCACCAGGACGGTAGCCGTGCACCAGGATATCGGCCTCGGCAAGGAGCCGTTCGAACTGTTCACGATGCCCCCGCTCCCGCAGGTCCAAACGGGCGCATCGTTTGCCGAGCGTCACATCGGGAACGACGCCGGGTTCGTCCCAGCCGGGCGGATCGATCCTCAGGACGTCCGCGCCCCACCCCGCGAGGCAGCGCGTAGCGATGGGTCCCGCCAGAACGCGGGTGAGATCGAGCACGCGGATGCCACGCAGCGGACGGTCCCGATCAGGCACCCACGCCGTGGAAGGGCTTGAAGCCAAGCGGCGACGATGGAAAAGCGGTTCGGCCTCGACGGCGCGTCCCTGGTCGTGCGCGCGCCACGCGTCCAGCGACCGCATCTCCGCCGCACAGCCGCCACGCGCAACCACGGCCTCCTCTAGCGAAGACGCGGACCAGCCTGCCACCGCTCGTGCGACGGCCTCGCGTTGCTCGGGCGCATCGAGCACCGCCAGAGCAGCCGCCTTGTGGTGCGGGGCGTTCGTGTGAAGCCGGATCCAGCCGTCGCCGGCCCGATAGTCCCCCGCGATCGAATCCCAAGGCGGAGGAACGCTCCAACCCATCGGGCGGAGCGACGATCCAAACCACAGCGAACCGAGGCGGCGGTCCACGCGGATGCGACAGTCGCCCCCGTGCGCGGTGGAGAGCAATTCACCCAGGGCCAGTCCCGCGGCGGCGATCGAAGCGGCGGCCAGATCGGTCACCGCGAAGACCGAAGGCAGGCACCCGTCGCCAAACGCCTCGACGTGCGGAATCGCGGCGGAGTCACCTCCGGCCTGGATCCAGATATCCCGAAGAAATGCGTCGGTGGTCGGGTTCATGGCATACGACCCCAAAACCTACGCGACAGCGCTGTTTTGCAAGCGAGGCGGTCCGATGGGTCACCGCCCCAGCCGCGTCCGCTCCGACTTCACAGCCCGCGCAATGAGCAGGATCGCAATAAGGGCGAAGATCGTGTTTCCGACGAGGTCGACCGTCCCCTTTGCACCAACCACCGGCTGCTGTGGAAACGCGGTGCAGGCATAGGTGAGCATCGCGCCAGAAGCCGCGGCAAGGGTATGCAGAGGGGTCCAGGCGGTGCGTCGTGTCCAGGCCCCAAGCAGCGCGAGCGCGAGGAGGTAGATGACGCCATACCCGCCCACTACAACCCACCCATGGATCACGTCGTGCAGGGTCATAAATCCCAGCCCGAGTCCCAAGGTCGAGGCACCCACCAGCCATGAGTTTGGCACAGAGCCCGGTTCCGTCGCTTGGCGTTTCGCCAAACGAAAGGCCACCCCGATGAGCAGGACAATCAGCAGCAGCACCAGGGCCAGCTGCGTCGACGATGCTGCAAATGGATCCTGCTTCCGGGTCCCGAAATGGACCGCAGTCGCCCCGAGCACGAACAGGATGCCCGCCACGCCCAAGCCGACCTTGCCCAGCCACGGCGTCTCGCGCCGGTCCGCAAACAGCGCCTCCGCGACTGCGATCGGGACGGCGATGCTCCAAACGGTGTGCAGGGTCAGCACAAACGGCGTCCACCAACCGCTGATACCGAGCGCCGGGATGAAGGCTTCCTTCAGGAGATGGAGGCCCAGGTAGTTTGGATTGAAGAGCGTCTGGATCGAAAGGCCTTCCTCGACCAGGCCGTAGGCAAGCGCGAGGACCAGGATCGTTGGCCAGCCGCGGCCGAAACGACGGGCTGATTCACGGATCAGGAGCGCGCCGCCGCCGTAGAGCGGCGCGAGGATCACCATCGCACCGAGCGCGCTGATCGAGATGTTGCCCAGCAGGTACTCGGCGACGAAGGGGGACAGGAAGAACAATGCGAACGCCGGTGCGACGCGGCGGAAACCGCGGGGCTCGGGGGCGGGAGACGGGGATTGGGTCGGATTCATGACAGGGTTGCTCCGCCTCATCCGCGACGCGTGCGCGGAGCCGGTTGTTTGCGCGTCGCGAGGTCGAATATCGTGACGAGTTCGCGGGCGTAATCGGTCAACGAAAGCTCCGGGTTCGCCGCCCAGTGGCCGAGGGCGCCGTTGATGGAGTGCACCAGAGTCGTCGCCATCGGGAGCACGGCAAAGTCGCGGAACTCGCCCGCCTTCTGGCCCTGCAGCAGGATCCCGCCGAGCATCTGCAGAGTCTGCCTTTCGGACTCCTCATGAAGGGCGAGGCGGCCGCGGCGGTCGCGGTGATTCATCAGGATGTGCCCCACCGTCAGCAGACGCGCGCGGTTCTTCTCGAGGTAGGCGAATTCCGCCTCGATGAAGGCCCTCAGCTGGCCCGCGGCCGTGCGTTCGGCCCTGAAGCGTGGACCGATTGAAGCCCAGATATCCTCGTAGATCTGGTGCACGGTCTCCTCGAGCAGCTCGTCCTTCCCGGAAAAGTGGTAGGAGATGATGCTTTTGCTGATCTTCGCGTGCGCCGCGACCTTCGCGAGCGAGGCGCCGGGATATCCGGAACGAGCGATCACCTCAATCGCCGCCTCGATGATCTGCCTGCGCCTTGCCTCCTCGATGAACGAGGACGTTTTTTGACCGACCGGCCTGTTTTTCGAACGCACGGCCTGTTTTGAGCGGCAATCGGCGTCGCGTCAATGTTTCTGGCCGGGAGGCGGAGCCTCCCGCGCAAAGCGAAGTGGAACTTCGCACTCCAAATGGTCAGCGGCTGCGCGAGCGGAAGGGCGCAACCGGAGCCTCACCCGGGCTTCCCTTCGTTGCCTTTTGTTCAATTCGATCGCGCTGACTCACTCGCCCTGCGGCTTTCCCTCGAGGGCGAACTTCACCATGGCCTTGGTCACGGCGGCACGGGGACGGGCGAAGCGCCAGCTTCGCGTGCGGGCATCCTCGAAGACCGCGACCGTCGTCTCGACGATGGGACACCCCGGATCCAGGCAGGCGGCGTCAAAGACGCGAACGACCGCGTCGTCACCAAGGTCCAAATACTCCTTCATCCAGCGTCGGATGGCCTCCGCCTGCGCCGGATCGGCGGCCGGGGCCGGTTCCCCCGTGAGCGCAGGGATCGAGAAACGGTGCATGGCGAAGCGGCGCCCGGACGCTCGCCGGGTCACTCGGTGCAGTTGAGCACGTAAACGACGCCCTGGGCTGTGCCGATTGCCAGGTAGCGGTCGTCCGGAGACCAGGCCATCTTCGCCGCGGCGGAGGGCATGCGAACGGTGGCGCGGAGCGGCTGCTTGCGCTCGGGACTCCAGAGCATGAGCACGCCGTCGTCCGAGCCGGTCGCGAGCAGGCCGTGCTGGCGCTGGAAGGCGACCGCGCAGACGGGAGCGTCGTGCGGATACATCTGGGGCTCGCGGCCCTCGGGTCCCTCGCCTTCGCAGTCCCACAGGCAGGCGTCGCGTCCGCCGCTCGTCGCGAGCCAGCGACCCGCGCGATCGAAGCTGAGGTGTCGAACCTTGCCCTCGTAGCCGCTCATGTGAAATTCCTGATCCTGCTCCGGCAGCCATAGGTGCACGCTCGGATCCTGATTGCCCGAGACGAGCCACCTGTTGTCGGGCGACCACACGAGCGCGTGGATGCCGTTGGTGTAGGGAAACTCCTTCTGGACGACGTGGTCATCCGCATCCCAGAGGCAAACGCCTCCGAAGTAGGCTGCGGCGAGGCAGCCGCCCGCGGGTTGCCAGGCAAGTGCGGAGATGGTCTTGGGGGCGTCGCGAAACGCGTGCACGAGGGCGCCGTCCGCGCCGATGAGCGCGAGCTTCTTGCCGGCCGATGCCGCGAGCACGGGCTTCGCGGCACCTCCGGGGCGCCAGGCGAGGTGCTCGACCCAGGCGCCGCCGAAGTCGTAGGTCCCGGTGTGCTGGCCCGCGAGGGGATCCCAAAACTTCACCTTCCCGTCCTGACCGCCGCTGGCGAGCGCGCGTCCGTCGGGACGCCAGGCGAGCGCGTTGGCGCCATCCTCATGCCCGGACAGCGGCGCTCCCTTGGCGCCGTCGGCCGTAGCGAACAGCTGGACCGTCCCGGCGGCCGAAGCCGCGGCGAGGAGGGTGCCGTCGGGCGACCACTCAAGGTCGATCACATAGTCGTCGAGCTGGGCGGCCCAGTGCTTGGTCAATTGCATGTGCAGGGCGGCGGAATCAGGAGACGAGGCAGGACTTGAAGGCCTCGGTGAGCGCGGCTCGGTCCAGGTTGCGTCCGATGAACACGAGCGTGTTCATGCGGGCGTCGTCACCCCAGGGCCGATCGAGCTTGGCGTCGAAAAGCATGTGCACGCCCTGGAAAACGAGGCGGTTGGCCGCGCCCTTCACCACGAGCACGCCCTTCATGCGAAAAATGTCACCGCCCTTGGTGCGGAGCAGTTCGCCAATCCACTCGTTGAGCTTCTTGGGGTCGAGTTCGCCGGGAAGGTGAATGCCCACGGAGCTGACCTTGTCGTCGTGCTCGTGCTTGACGTGAAAGTCCTGCTGCCAGGACGGCTTCACCACGTCGCCGTTGCGCACGATATGGAGCGGCACCTCGCCGCACTGCTCGAAGACGAGGTGCAGGCCGGGATGCTTCACCTCGAGTGTGAAGCGGCCGCTGCCCTCCTCCAGCATGAGACGATGGAGCATGCCGCCCGGGGCGAGCGATTCACCGGCCTTCACGCGGTTTTCCCAGTCGGCAAACGTGACCACGGCCGCCTCGCGGGCAGTGACGAGGTCGGGCTCGGCGAGGGATTTCACGGGCATGACCACGACGTCGAGTTCGTTCTCGTTGTGATGGTGATGCTCGCAGTGGTGATCGTGACCGCAGTCGTGGCCGTGCTCATGTTCATCGCCCTCGCCATCGCAATCGCCGATTTCGAGATCGAGGCGGCCGGCGGGAAGGTCGTAGGCGCCCGCCCATTCGAAGGGGTATTCGGGCTCGAGGAAGCGGGGATCGAGATCGGTGGCGCGGCTGAGGTTGAAGCCGCCGACGTTGATGACCTTGTCGAGTTCGATGCCGGCGTTGACGGTGCGGTGGATGCGCGCGACGGCGTTCATGCCGCGGATGCGCTTTTCCAGCGCGTCGAGATCGGCGGGCTGCACGAGGTCGGTCTTGTTGAGCAGGACGACGTCCGCGAAGGCGATCTGTTTCTGGGCCTCGTCGCTGTCGCCGAGGTGCAGGCTCACGTGTTTCGCGTCCACGAGCGTGACGATCGCATCGAGGCGGAAGGCTCCGCGCATCTCGTCGTCGGTGAAAAAAGTCTGTGCCACGGGGGCGGGATTCGCCAGGCCGGTGGTCTCGATCAGGATGGCGTCGAGCCGGTCCTTGCGCTTGAGCAGGCGTCCGAGGATGCGGATGAGATCGCCGCGCACACTGCAGCAGATGCAGCCATTGTTCATCTCGAACAACTCCTCTTCGCTCTGGATCACGAGTTGGTTATCGACGCCCACCTCGCCGAATTCGTTTTCGATCACGGCGATGCGTTTGCCGTGCTGCTCCGTGAGGATGCGGTTGAGCAAGGTGGTCTTGCCGGCGCCGAGGAAGCCGGTGAGGACGGTGACAGGGATGGGATTGCTCATGACGAAGGAAAGAGAAGGTTGAAAGGGCCCGAATCGGTCGATGGACCGACACAAGAAACCGCGAGCGACGCCAAACTCAACCTTTTCGGCTGAGTTTGGGGTTTGAACCACGGAGGACGAGAGAGGGCGGGCGGACTCTCGATTCCGCATCGTGCGCGAAGCCGGAGCCGGGCCTCCGGGCCGGGCATCGGCCCCGTGGCTCTCTCACTTGCCGTCGAGGGCGTCGACGATCGTGGTGAGGTTGTGATGGAAAAGCTGTTCGACGGTCGAGGCGTCGGAGCCGACGGGGCCCAGTCCATCGGCGTAGAGAACGCCGCCGAGTTTGGCGCCACTCTCCTGGAGCATCGTCGAGAGCAGATGCGGGTTCTCTGTATTGTCGGCGAACACCGCGCGCACCTGATGAGCGCGGATGAAATCGATGAGCCTGGCCAGCTCGCGCGGATTGGGCTCGGCAGCGGGGTTCAGTCCGAGGAGCGGCTGAATTCGGAATCCGTAGTCACGGGCGAGATACGCAAACGCGTCGTGGTTGGTGACCAGGATTCGCCGGCTGGCGGGCAGCCGATTCACCTCGCGCTGCGCCCAGGCCGCGAGCGACGCGAGGCTGGCATCGTAGGCGGCCTGGCGCTGGCGAAAGGCAGGGGCGTCCGCGGGCCGCAGGCGGGCGAGCTCCACGCCGATCGCGGCGGCGACGATTCGGATGTTGCCGATGCTGTTCCACCAATGAGGATCTTCGATCCCGCCGTCGGCTGCGGAGCGAATCGGGTTGGGGATCAGGTCGGAGGCTCGAAGGATGGCGGCCCTGGTGCCCGAGTTCGCGACCAGGCGTTCGAACGACGGCTCCAGGTCGAATCCCGACACGAGAACGAGGTCCGCGTTGGCGATGCTCGCGGCGTCCTCGGGTGAGGGATTGAAGGTGTGTGGATCGCTCCCGGCGGGCACGAGACAGCTCACGCGCACCTCGTCGCCGCCGATCCGGCTCGCGCATTCGGCGAGCACGGAGTGGAGCGCAACGACGCGCAGGGGGCGCGCGAAGGCCGTGCTGCCAGCGAAGAGGACCAGGAGAATGAGGGACTTCACGCCCTCACCCTAACAAAGTCGTCAAGCACCGCGTCCCCACTTTCGCCTCGATTCCCGCTGCCGCGCTGGCGACGCTGCCGATCCACGCCATGCGACGCATCGACCAACTCCTCTCCAGCCTGGGTTACTGCACGCGAAGCGAAGCCCGCGACTGGGTCGACGACGAACGTATCGAGGTCGATGGGCGTCCGGCCCGAAGCGTGGCGGACAAAGTCGACCCCGCGCGGGTCCTGGTGGATGACGAGCCGCTGGATCATCCCGACGGCCTGCTTCTCGTGCTCAACAAGCCGCTTGGGCTGGTCTGTTCGCACGACGACCGCGAAGGGCCCTCGGTCTATGGCCTGCTTCCGCCGCGCTGGCGTCGACGCAATCCGGTGGTCACGAGCATCGGCCGGCTCGACAAGGACACGAGCGGACTGATTCTCCTGACGGACCAGAGCCCGCTCGTCCATCGGCTCACGTCGCCGAAGCACAAGGTGGCGAAGCTCTACGTGGCGACCTTGGACCGTGCGCCGGAACCCGCGGAACGGGCAGTGCTCGGAGAGGGATTCACCGCAGGGGGGCTCGTGCTCGAGGGAGAAAAAGAGCCCTGCGCGCCGGCGCGGCTGGCGTGGCGCTCCGATCGCGTAGCGGAGCTCGAGCTGACTGAGGGACGGTATCACCAGGTGCGGCGCATGTTCGCGCACTTCGGGCTGCTGGTGACCGCGCTTCATCGGGAGCGTTTCGGTCACCTCGGCCTTGGCGAACTCTCGCCAGGGGCGTGGCGAGAGCTGGCATTGGACGAGTTTGATTCCAGGAAAGGCGGGTGAAGGTGGAAAGACTTAGGGGGCGGGAATCGAAAAGGAATTCCAACAAAGGAATTCAATCGGGATTGACGGGACGACAGGGATAGTGGGCGGCGGAGCCGGGGACCGAATTTCGATTGGCCTGCCAGCCTCAAAGGCGGTCCGAGTCGTGGGTGCGGAAGGATCGCCGGGTTTGACTTACCCAGGCCATCCATCCCCTCCATCCCTGTGAATCAAATCCGGTTGATCTCCGCGAAGGCCCTGCGGCTGGGCGTCGTGCCGGCGCCGGGGACCTCCGGGGCAACGTAGTTGCCAGCCTCGATACGAGCGGGATGCTCCATCCAGTCGTGCAGCCATGGGATGTATTCGAGCAATGAGCACGACGGATGCGCGAAGCAGAGGTGCTGGTGCACCTGGCACATGTCGCCGACGTGCGGGGCAACCGGCAGGTTGTAGCAGCGCGCCATGTCCGCGACCTCCCAGAACTCGGTCACGCCGGCGAGGCGGACCACGTCGGGCTGGACGTAGTGCACGGCGCCCGCGTGGATGAAATCGCGGAACTGCGCGGACAGGTAGAGCTGTTCGCCCAGCGCGATGGGCGTGGCAATCGTCTCGGCGAGCCGCCGGTGTCCGAGCACATCGTCGAAGGCGAGCGGCTCCTCGATCCAGGTGATGTCGAACTCGGCGAGCCGGCCGGCAGTCTGCACCGCTTGGGGAAGCGTCCACCGTCCGTTGGCGTCGGTCATGATCCGGACGTCGGGTCCGAGCGCCCTGCGCACTGCCTCGACGCGGCGGAGGTCCTCGCGCGGGTTGGGACCGCCGACCTTCAGTTTCACGGCCCGGTAGCCCTCGGACTCGACGAGTCGGCGGCAATCGTCGACTACGGTTTCGAGCGACCAATTCAGCCAGCCGCCGTCGGTATTGTAGGCTTCGACCTTCTTGGAGGCGGAGCCTCCGAGCAGCTTCCACAGGGGCAGGCCGGCGGCCTTTGCGGAGAGGTCCCAGAGCGCGATGTCGATGGCGCCGAGCGCGAGGTGCGTGATGCCCGAGCGGCCCACCCAGTAGATCTCGGACTTCTTGTGCATCAACTCCCACAGCGCCCTCACCTCGCGAGGATCGCGCCCGAGGAGCAGCGGGCCATAGCTGTTGACGATGCAATCGACGATCAGGCGGTCCGTGGGCAGGTGCGCGTGCGTGCCGGAGAAGCCGTAGCCTACCAGGCCGGTGTCGGTGTGGATGGCGACGCCGGGGGCGCCCCAATGCGAGAGCCGGTGTGTGCTGTCCGCGATGGATCCGCGCGTCACGGGCGCGTGGAGGATGAAAGGTTCGAGCTTGGTGATAATCATGGCGGAGGTAGTCGGGGAAAAGGCTCCCAGATCGGGCAGGATCCGCCCTGAATGCGGCGCAGAACAATTCCCGCGGTTGGTGACCGTCATGTACCCGGAGAGCCCTTCCGCCGCCGAGCCCAGCCGGGCTCGCTCGCGTTTTGCTCGCGTTTTTCCGAATCTTCGTGCCAATGCCGGGACGAATCAGGCAAATCCACCCATGTCACTCCCCTCCCTCAACGGCGCCCAGAAAACCCGGCTTCGCGGCCTAGGTCAGCAGCTCGACGACATGCTGCTCGTGGGCCAGGCAGGCGCCTCCCCCACCGTTGTGGCGGAACTGAACCGCCTGCTGGACACACACGAGCTGGTGAAAGTCCGGTTCGCGGGTGCCGACCGTGTTCAACGAGCGAGCCTCACGGAGGCGCTCGCAAACGCGGCGGCGTGCCTTCATGTGGGCTCGGTCGGATTCACCGCGCTCTTCTACCGTCCGAACGCCGAGCCCGGACGCCGGAAGATCGAACTTTGATCCCGCATGGCGCTTGCCGACCTCGGTTGGGATGAGTTTTTCGCCAAAGCGTTCGAGCGCTTCGAACGTGAGGGACTGCGGCCGGCCCGGGTCATCTGCGAATTGAAACACGCCTACGCACTCGCCACGGGCGAGGACGAGGTGCTCGGCGAGTGTCGCGGGCGCCTGCTTCATGAAGCGGGCTCGCGCGCGGATCTCCCCGCCGTGGGCGACTGGGTGGCGATTCGCCCGCGTTCGACCGATGCGAACCGGCACGACATACTCGCGGTGCTCCCGCGCAGGACGAGCTTCTCCCGACGTGCGGCGGGCGAACATGGTCACGAGCAGGTGGTGGCGGCCAATGCCGACGCGCTGCTGATCCTCGTGAGCCTCGAGCGCGAGCCGAACCTGAGGAAGATCGAGCGTTATCTGGCCGTGGCGCGCCAGAGCGGAGCGGAGCCCGTGGTGCTGCTGAACAAGTGCGACCTTCACCCGAACCCGTCCGCGGCGGTCGACGCCGTGAAAGCGGTCTCCGCTGGCGCCGCGGTGCTGGCCACGAGCGCCACGGAGGGCACCGGATGCCGCGCGCTCTCCCGCTGGGCCCGGCGCGGGCGAACGATCGCGCTCGTGGGTCCCTCGGGCGCGGGCAAATCGACGCTGGTAAACCGCCTGATGCGCGACGAGGTGCAGGACGTGCAGGACGTTCGCGAGAGCGATGCGAAGGGCCGGCACACGACGTCACGACGCGAGCTGTTTGCGGCGCCGTCGGGGACGCTGATCATCGACACGCCGGGACTGCGCGAATTGCAGCTATGGAAAGCGGACGTGGAGGATTCGTTTCCCGACATCGCGGACTTGGCGCTGCGCTGCCGCTTCTCCAACTGCAGCCACGAATCCGAGCCCGGCTGTGCGATCCGTGCGGCACTAGAATCCGGCGCCCTGGCGGCCGATCGCTGGCAAAGTTTCCTGAAGCTGGAAATCGAACGCGCCGAGATGCGCGCCCATCTTGCAGCGCGGGCGGATCGCAAGCCGCGCATCGTCTGGAAAAAGGCGTCGGACGGCCCGAGGCCGCGGTTCAGCCCCAACGCGGACCACGAGTGACGCCGGCTCCGGCGTCACGCTCGCGCGAATACGGGATTCACAGGGATGGAGGGGATGAAAGGGATAAGATGCGGCGAAGACGCGGACTAAGTTCCGATTGGTTTGCCAACCTCTAATCTCGTTCAGGTCTTGGGTGCCGAAATTCTCCCGAGCTACGCTCACCCCAACGATCCCAATCCCTTTCATCCCCTCCATCCCTGTGAATACCGGTTTGAAAGCCCCGGGAGCGCACCACTCATAACCGCCGTGCGACCCCTACCGTGACGCTCCGGCCCGTGCCGGGCAGGAACACGGCCGTCGAGGCGGGCACGCGCGCGACGTCGAGCACTCCGGCCGTGCTCGCGATCCAGCGCCTGCCAAACAGGTTGTCGACCTGAACGAAGACGCTCCACCCGAGCGGCCAACGTCGCCCCAGACGAAAGCTTGTCACCGCCTCTCCTCCATAACCCAGACGTCCCGCGTGATCCGCCAATGTCCTCCCGGCGGTCCAGTCGCAGGCCACGGCTGCAAACGCACCGTGGTCGTCGTCGTAACCGAGCTCAATCCGTCCCTGGTGCGGCGGCAGTCCCGCCAGCCTTCGACCGCCGTCGACGGGATCACCGAGAAAGACCGCCCGCGTCCACATGGCCGTGGTTTCAAGCCTCAGGCGACGGGGGCCCCGGAGAATACGCCAGCGAAGCGTCGTCTCCGCTCCCTCGTGCCGCGTCGGGCCGGCATTCACTGCGCCACGCGGAAGGCCGTTCGCATCCGCGAGGCGAAGGATCTCGTTGTACCAAAGTCCCCGATACAGGCACAGGTCCCAGTCGATGGCTCCGTGCGAGCCCCGAACGCCGCACTCCCAGGTGCCCGCGGTTTGTGTCAGAAGCGGATTGACGCGCACCGTCGGTGCCACCGCGGAACCTGAGACCGGCACCAGGTCGTCGAATGTCGGCGGTTCGGCGCTCTGCTCCCACGCGACATACGCCGTGGCAAGAGTCGACGGCGCCCAGGTGAGCCGAGTGCGTCCAAGCACTCGGGCGTCGCTCCACCGAATCAACGTGCCGCCGCTCCCCGACAGTCGGCTATCCGCGAGGCGGCGCGCCTCCAGCCACGAAGCGCCCACAGTCAGCGACACCCGGCCGCCCAGGTCCAAACGGTCGTCAACCGACGTCGACACTGTGGAGGCGCGCAGCGCCTCATCGGCGAAGAGCGCACCCTGGGCGCCCGACTGGTTGGCGTAGCGTCGAAGCCCATGCCCGCCCACCGCGCCCCGCGTGGCCACACGCAGTTCGTGGGCCAGATCGCCCAAATGGGCACGTTTCACCAGGCTGCCGGACCAGACGACATCGCCCCCGCCGCTTCGCGAGAGTCCGTTCGCCGCAAGTTGCCGGAACCAGTCGTTCCCTCCCGCAATGCCCAACGCAAAATCGGCCACGCCGGCGTCGATCCTTCGGTGCATACCCAAAGACGCCTGAATCAGGCTCGCCTCCCGACGCGGCTGGTCGCACAACACTTCTGCGCTGACCGACTGCGGCGCGGCGTACGCCTGCGCAACCGTCAACGGGCCGGGCACGTCGTAGGCGAGCGAAACACCGTGGACGGCCCAGCGCAGCGGGCCCGCCCGGCCGGAGGCTGCGAACGCCTCTCGCCACTGCGTCGAGTGTGCGCGGTATCCGTCCAACCGTTGCACCGCCGCATCGGCCCTCACGCCATCGCCGGTTCCCTGCCACGCTCCACCCGCGGTAGCCCGCACATATCCCCAGCTTCCGGCCTGCAACGACAGCATGTTCGCGCCGCCGGCGGGTGGATCGTCGCGCACGAGGTCGATGACGCCGCCCATGACACCGGGGGCATCGGCCGCCGCATCGTATCCACGGGAGACATCCAGGCGATCGCCGAGACCGGGATCGAACAGCGCCGCGTTGAACGAGCCGTCCGCCTGGTTGAGCGGCAGTCCATCCAGCGCCATCAGAATCCCGCGGCTGCTGGGCGCGCTCTGGATTCCGGAGCCCCGGATGGACAACCGCGGTGGTTCGAAACCGCCAAAACTGGGCAGCAGCATCACGCCCGGCGCTCCGTCGAGCGCGGTCGCCAGACCCTCTGAGGCCCGTTCGCCGAGCCGCGACAGGTCGGTCAGGCTCGAGGGCCCCACGCATGAACCGAGCCCCGAGAGCAGGCGCGCCGCCTCGACCCTCCACGGTGGCAGGCTCAGCGCATCGCCGACACGGGTGGCCGCGCCTCCCCGCGCCACGAGAGGCAGCAGGAGCAGCGCAAGGGTATGCCGTGCGGGGTTCACGTCGCCCCCATGAAACCACCCCGGCGTCAGTCGGACAATCCCCCACTTGCTCCCCGTGCTTGTGCTGAAACTACGCATCGGCCGAAGCTTGCGGCGCCCGCGAACGGAATTTTCGATCGGGCACCCATTACCCCTTTGGCCGAGATCCATCAACACCTCGACACCTTCCTGTCGGCCAGCCCCGTGGTCTTCTATACGGTGCAGGCCCAGCCTCCGTTCCGGCACACCTACATCAGCCGGAACGTCGAGCGACTGCTGGGGCATTCCGCCGAGCGTCTTCTCGCAGAGGCCGACGCCTGGTTCTCCCGGATTCACCCGGACGACCAGCCGGGGGTCTATTCCGCCCTGCCGCAGCTCTACGGGTCGGAGCGCGTCGAATGCGAGTACCGCTTCCGGACCGCGGCGGGCGCGTATCGGTGGATTCGCGACGAACGCTGCCTGATTCGCGATGAACAGGGACGCGCGATCGA
This sequence comes from Opitutaceae bacterium, assembly GCA_027310745.1. Taxonomy (GTDB): domain Bacteria; phylum Verrucomicrobiota; class Verrucomicrobiia; order Opitutales; family Opitutaceae; genus MWDT01. The sequence goes on from DAIDAF010000025.1 coordinate 13,715, forward strand.
CGTCGTCGGATGCTGGATCGACATTAGCACGCGCAAGGAGGCCGAGGAACTGCAGCGGGCCAGCGAGGAGCTGTTCCGGAGCATTTTCGCACAATCCCCTCTGGCCATCGAGCTGTACGACGCGGACGGATTTCTCGTGGACCTGAATCCGGCGTGCGAGCGGCTCTTCGGCGTCGCCGACCGTCCGCTGCGGGGCCGGCTGAACCTGTTTTCCGACGCCCATCTGCCCAGGGACGCTCGCGAGCGCGTGCTCGCGGGTGAGACGGTGGCCTACGAGGCCCACGTGGACCTGGAGTACGCCGGCGCGACCGCCCTGCGCCACCTCGCCTGCGTGCTGTCGCCGTGGCGCATGCCCGGCGCCTCGGCCTCGGGCTTCCTTCGCCAAGTCCAGGACGTCACGACCCAGCGCTGCACGGCGGCCGAAAACCAGCGGCTCGCGCTGGTCGTCCAGCAGACCGCGAGCCTCGTGGTCATCACCGATCCGCAGCGCCGCATCACCTGGGTGAACGCCGCCTTCGAGCGCCTGACGGGATACACCCTCGCAGAGGTCGCGGGACGGCATCCGGGCGAGTTGCTCCAGGGGCCGGAGACCAATGCCAACACCGTGGCGGCGATCCGCGAGGGCCTCGTGGCGAACAGGCCCGTGCGGGCCGAGCTGGTGAATTATTCGAAGACGGGCGAGCGATACTGGGTGGACATGAACATCCAACCCATCTTCGACGGCGAGGGTCGCGTGTCGCAGTACATCGCCGTCGAGACGGACATCTCCGCGAAGAAGCTGCTGGAGCAGGACCTCATCCGCGCCCGCGAGGCGGCCGTCGCGGCCAACCGGGCGAAGAGCGCCTTCCTCGCGAGCATGTCGCACGAGATCCGCACGCCCCTCAACGCGATCCTCGGATTCTCCCAGCTGCTCCAGCGCGGAAGCCTGTCGCAGCAGCAGCTCGATCACCTGGGAATCATCACCCGAAGCGGCGAGCATCTGCTGTCGGTCCTCAATGGCATCATCGAGTTGTCCCGCATCGAGGCGGGCCGGCTGACGCTCAACCCGGAGCGTTGCTCGCTGCCGGACCTGGTGGACGACGTCACGCGCCTGCTCCGGCTGAAGGCCGCGGAGAAGCGCCTGGACTTCTCGGTCGAGGGAGCCCGGACCCTGCCGCGGGCGGTTTTGGCCGACGCGGCGAAGCTGCGGCAGCTGCTGATCAACCTGCTTGGCAACGCGATCAAGTTCACGACCCGTGGGCGAGTGTCGCTGCGGCTCTCGGCTGCAATGAACGGGCCGGGGCTGAGCCGTCTTGATATCGAGGTTTTGGATACCGGTCCTGGCATCGCGCCCGAGGAGATGACGCTGCTCTTCCGGCATTTCAGCCAGACGAAGCTGGGACGGAGCTCCGGATCGGGGTCGGGGCTGGGTCTGGCAATCAGCCGCGAGTTTGCACGCCTGATGGGTGGCGACATCACCGCCGAGAGCCGTCCCGGCGAGGGATCGGTCTTCCGGGCGCATGTGATGTTGGAGGTCTGCGCGGACTCTGCTCCTACCGTGGAGCCCGGCCATTGCCGGATCCTGCACCTCGAGCCCGGGCAGCCAGGTTGCCGCGTCATGGTCGTCGACGGGCATGCAGACGGACTCCTCCTGTTGGAGCGCATGCTCGGACCGCTTGGATTCGACGTCCGCACCGCCGCCGACGGCGACCTCGCGGCCGCGATCGCAGCCGGCTGGCAACCGGCGGTCGTCCTCCTCGATTTTCGTCTGGTACAAACCGCCCCCAACCTCGTCCCTTCGCTTCGGGGCTCAAATCCAGCGGCTCCGACGAAGATCCTGGCGCTCGGCTCGAGCGGCCTCGCGGAGGACCGGGATGCCGCGCTCGCCTCGGGAGCAGACCGGTTCCTCGCGAAACCGATCCTCGAGCACGAGCTGCTCGAGGCCGTCGGCGAACTTGCCGGCGTGCGCTACGTGCGTTCCGATGCAGCGGCCACCGAGGCCAATTCCGAGACCAGGACCGAGTCCGACATCCCGAACCTTTCGCTCCTCCCGCCGGAGCTTTTGGAACGGCTCCGCGCAGCCACGCTTCGCGCCGACCTCGGCCTGATCACCGAGATCCTCGACGAGGCCGATCGGACCGACCCCGTTGCCGCACCCAGGTTGCGGGCGCTCGCGGACCGTTTCGACTACGAATCGATTCTCTCCCTCCTGGCGAACCCCCAACGCACATGAACGACGCATCCCCCAGCATCCTGATCGTGGACGACACCCCGGCTAATCTTCAGCTGCTGGCCGGCCTGCTCAAGGAACGGGGCTATCGCCCGAGACCGGTCCCCAGCGGAAAACTCGCCCTCCAGGCGGCGCTCGCCGAGCCGCCCGATCTCGTGCTGCTCGACATCAACATGCCCGAGATGAACGGCTACCAGGTCTGCGAGCGGTTCAAGGGCAGCGAGCGCCTGCGCGACATTCCCATCCTCTTCCTCAGCGCGCTGACGGAGACCGTGAACAAGGTGCGTGGCTTCCAGCTCGGCGCGGTCGACTACATTGCGAAACCCTTCCAGGTCGAGGAGGTGGAGGCCCGCGTGACGACCCATCTCAAGCTTCGCTCCCTGCAGCGCGCGCTTCAGGATCACAACAGACTCCTCGAGCAGCGGGTCGACGAGCGCACTCGCGAGCTGTCGCGTGCCAACGACCGCCTGAAGGCCGTGGACCGACTGCGGAGCGAGTTTCTCGAGATGATCTCGCACGAGGTGCGCACGCCGTCCAACGGATTGTTTGGAATATGCGACCTCATGTTCGACTCGGTCGATTTCGCCGGGCGCGAGCAGTACGTCGCGATGTTTCAAACAAGCCGCGACCGCCTGCTGCAGCTCTTCGACGACCTCGAGATGCTGACCGGGGACGGCCTCGGCGCCTTGGCGGGGCAAAGCGACGACGCGCCACTTTCGGGGCTGCTCGTGGAAGTCGCCGAGATGATCGGCATGGAGATCCTCGCCGTCGAGGCGGAGCCCGCGGCGCTCCTTGACCGACCCTTGAAAGGCAACATGGCCTGGCTGCTGAGGGCGCTGGCCACGATGGCCAGGCTCGGTGGCTGCTTCCGCACGCGCGGACAGCCGATCCCGATGCGCGCCTCGGATGCGGGCACGCATCTGCGTCTCGAAATTCCTCTCGACCGGCTCCGGCTGCGGGACGGACAGGCGGCTGAATTTTTTGAACTCACGTCCGCGGTCCGCACGAAGACCGCAGCGGAGCCATTGGGCATGTCGCCGGTGGTCGCCCAGCGGCTGCTCGCACAGCTCGGCGGCACCCTCGAACTGACTCAGGCCACCATCGACACCGGATCCCTCGTCGCCACCCTCCCTTTCTCGCCGACGTCGTGATCAGCCGGTCCAGGGTCACGCCGGCATTCATTTACAGGGATGAAGGGGATGGAAGGGATTGCGTGCGGCAAAGCCGCGGACTGAATTCCGATTGGTTTGCCGGCCTCAAAGGCCGTCCGAGTTCTGGGCACCGAAATTTCACCGGGCTGCGCCCACTCCAACCGCCCCGAATCCCTTCCATCCCCTCCATCCCTGTTAAATCTGTTCAGTATTCGCTGGAGGGCCAAATCGAGATCGGCGAACAGTCCGACTGAAGATCCGGGTAGCGGTCGGGGCAGCGCCCGGCGATCCTTGGTTTTCTCGGACCAACCCGGGGTACACCGTGCCAGAAGGCCAAAAAACCGCTTGTGCCGCGAGCGGGCGCCGTTTGCCTATCTGGCCATGCATCGGCTCCGTTTCCTGATCCTACCCCTGCTGCTCCTCCTCGCCGCCTGCGCCGGCGGCTCCTACATCATGGTCCTCACCGCCGCGGGCGGGAAGAAGGTTCAGGTGCCCCTGGGCCCCGGCGGCCCGCAGGAGACTGAGAACAGCGAGATCCGCATCTCGCTGGCAACCTTCTCGATCCCGCCCGGGAAGAAGGAAATGCTCTTCCTGTTCGCCGTGCTCTTCAAGAAGGGCGTCCCGCCCAAGCGCGTCCAGGTGGACGACGTCTCGGAGGATCCGGTGACGCCGCTCGTCGACGACAAGTCTCCCAAGCTCGAGCCCGATCATATTTGGCGCGCGATACACCCCTTCGTTCCGACGAGCGTCGACCAGGTCCCGTGGCTCAACTACGAGGGAACCACGATGCGGATCTATCGCTTCACGATCACCTTTGCCGACGGGCACACCGAGAAATTCTACCAGGCCACGCCGATGCCCGCGTTCGTGAAGGATTACGTGAAGGACCGGCTCGGCTTCGCAAAGCCGACCGCCCCGGAATCGAACTGAACCGCGCAACCCGCGGGCGACCCTTCAGGCGCCCGCGTTGCGGCGGGCGATGAACTCGGCGATGTCCGGGATCTCCCGCACGCGCCGACCACCGGGTTTGCGCTGGAAATACGGGTCCTCGCCCGGCGGCTCGTCGCCATCGTCGGGCGAACGTTCCCCCGCCTCCTCGTCGTCCTCCTCGTCGGTCTCGTCCTCGAACACGACGCCCGGCGGAAGCACCACCGCGTCCTCGTCGAAGGCCAGCGACATCCGCCGCGCCTGCGGCTCGAGCAGGAGTGCCGGATTTTTGATCCGCCCCTCCTTCACGTACTCGACGAGGCAGGGAATGTGCTGCGACCTAAAACGGTCGATGAAATCGCTCATCCACTTGTTGGGAACGTCCTGGCGGCGGTTGAGCAGGACCGCATCCGAAAAATGGATGCACGCATCGTACCAGGCCAGGAGCTTCGGCTCGCGGTGGGCGAGCCGGCAGTCGACCACGCAGAAGATGCGCGCGAGTTCCGCCCCCGAGGACGCGAGCCAGGCGCGGAACGCCTCGACCTGGTCCACCGGATTGCGGGCGCCGTCCAGGATGAAGAACATCACGGTCGTCCCCTCGGGGCGTTCGATCCGGATGACGTGTTCGGTCGTCCATTCCCAGCGCTCCAGACGTCCAAGCCGGGCGTCGTGGTCGGAGGGCGACTCCGAGGTGGCGAGGAAGGTCGCGACCGTCTCGCCGCGATCCACGAGATCGGAGACGAGGTCTGCGACCACCTCGCGGCGTCCGGACCCGGATGCCCCGAGAATGAGATAGACCTGTGTGCTAGACATGGGGCTGTCCTAGGTTGGGCCTCAGGGCGGCGCGAGGGCAAAATCCGGGAAATCCTCCGGTCCGCGAAAACGGTTGGGCGCTTTGACAAATCCCTCTCCGCGGATTGTTTTTCTAAGAGCCTTTACGGCCTTGCTTCAGTGCGGAAGGAGTCCTTCCGGGGCGTCCCAAGGCCCCCCTCCTTCCGCAAAAGGTCCGTGCCTGGAAGAAACCGGGCAATCCTGAAGGATTCCAGGAGCGGCCGGAGGCCGCATTCGAACCGGGAGAATAGTTTAACAGGGATGAAGGGGATGGAAGGGATGGGGTGCGGTGAGGCCCTGGACTGATTGCCACTTGGATTGCTGACCTCAAAGGCTGCCCGCGTCTTGGACCTGGGAATTCCAGCGGGCTGCGCTCACCCCAACCACGCCATCCCTTCCATCCCCTTCATCCCTGTCAAATCCGTCATAGGAACCTTCCCGCACCACCTGATTACGCAAAGGCCCCCGGGAACCACCCCGGGGGCCTCACAGCCGTTAGACAATCAACCTAACCGTAATCAAAAGGCGATCCAGGCCTCGGCGTAGAGCGTGTTGTTGGCGCTCGCGTTGGTACCCGCGCCGTCGTAGTTCGTGCGGGCGCCCTCGAACCGGTTGTACACCGTATACTGGAGGGTCAGCTGCACGTTGCTGCGCGGCCAGAACTTCGGTCCGCCGTCCTTGTTGAAGGGCATGTAGTCGACCTGGAAGATGAAGCCGTCGCTGGTCGGCACTCCGTTGGGATTCACCGTGTACAGGCCCGCGTCCGCGTTGCCGTCCACGTTGAAGTACTGGATGGAGCCGGCGTAGGTCTTGTCGTACACGTCGTTCACGGTGAGCTTCAGCGTATTGAGGCTGTCGCTGGGATTGGCGGTGTTGCCGAGCGCGTAGCTGGCGGACCAGGACTCGCTCTCGTGGACGTAGTTGGCCATCGCGGTCAGCTGGTGCTTGCCAAACGTGTTCTGGTACTCGGAGTCGAAGCCCACGTCCGTGAACTTGTCGCTTCCTGCGCTGGCGTCGCTGCCTGGATACGTGAGGGCGGACATGCCGTAGGTGCCGATCTCGAAGGTGCCGTCACCGACCATGGTTGTGTAGGCGAAGCGCCAGTACGGGGCCGGGTGGACGATTCGGGTCTCGCCGGTCGGGTCGACGCCAAAGGCCTTCTGGGCGTTGTAACCGAGCATGCGATACGCGCCGACGTCGAAGTAGAAGCTGTCGTCGAGGAACAGGTAGGCCCCCGCGCCAGCCACGGTGCCGCCGAAGGCGCCGTCGATGAAGGTCGCGGCGGTCGGCGTGGGCGCGAGGCTCGAGCCGACATAGGGATAGCCCCAGGCCGGGGTCGAGTTCCACGGATCCTGAAGCGTGGGATTATTGTTCACGTACACGCCGTAAGTGGCGTCGTGGTCGCCGAGGGAGCCGGAGTTGGCGAAGCGGATCTCGGTGTTGTCCCACGCCCATTCCTTCGCGACGCCATCATAGGTCACCTGCGAGAAGACGCCGATCTTGTTGAGCCAGTTGGCGGTATCCTCGCCGAAGATACTCTTCGCGTAGGGGCCGAGCAGGCGGCCGGCGTAGAACACGCTGGCCTGGGTCATAGCGTAGTTGTTGTTGTCGCCGAAACCCGGGGCCGCGCCGCCGGCCTGGCCCTGCTGGGTGTGCGTGACCGAGGGCATCAGCATCACCGCCAGCGGAGGCAGGTTGCTGGCGTCCGCGCTCTCGGTGTAGCCGGTGAGTTTGAACTCGCGGCCGAACTGATTGAGTATCGGAAACTCCGTGTGGCAGGCGGTGCACTGCATGTTCATCTGCCGGGCGAAGCTCGGCAGAGCGAAGGTCGTGGCGGGCGCGAGCGCCAGGGCGCCGGCGGTGGCCAGCAGGCCGAGCAGCGCGCGCGGCGCGCGCAGTCCGTTGGAGGACTTATCGGATGGATGACTTTTCATGGTTTTTCTCGGTTTGGGTGACTGGAAAGGATCGTCCCGGGCTCAGAAGCCGAGGTCTTCGTCCTTTGGCTTCAGGCTGAACAGGAAGGCTGCGAGATCCTGGTATTCGCCGGGCTTTATTTTATCTCCCCAGGCCGGCATGTACAGCGGCGGGGCCGGTTTTTTCGGATCGAGAGCGGGAATCTCGTGCTGGCCGCGGCGGATGAAGGCGATGAGCTCGCTCTTCGTGAAGCCGTCCGCGACGTGAATGAGATCGGGCACGAGCTGGCCGGGCTTGGCGTTCGGGTTGGGCACGCCGCCCCTGCCGTCGGGGCCATGACAGCCCGCGCAGCCGTACTTGCGGAACACATCGCGGCCGCGTTCGACGGCGCTCATCAGCGCAGGGATGTTCAGCGCGGTCTTGTGGTCGTTGACATGCAGCAGGAACTGGGTGAGCGCGCGGATCTGCGTCTCGGTGAAGCCGAACTTTGGCATCACGCTGCCCGGAGTCACGCTGCTCGGATCGCGGAAGTGCTGCATGATCCACTCGGGCGAACGGCGCGTGGCGACGTTGTCGAGCGCGGGTCCGATCTTGCCCCCGACGCCGTTGAGCTGGTGGCAGGCGATGCAGCCCTTGGTCTCGAACAGGTGCCTGCCCTCCTCGGCGCTCGGGATCACCTTCATGGAGGTGTAGAAGCCGCCCAGGCTCTCGCCGGTCTGGCTGAGCATGAACAGCGTGATCGCGTGCAGGTCGGGCTTGGTGAAGTGCTGCGGGGGCATGCCCGAGTTCGGGGTCATGGCCGCGGGATTGAGGAAGTGCTTCTCGAGCCATTCGGCGGAGCGGTGATCGCCAACGTGGTCGAGCACGGGGCCGATGCTTCCGCCCACGCCATTAAGCTTGTGGCAGCCGATGCAGCCGACCGTGTAGAAGATCTGCGCGCCGCGCGCCAACTCGGGGGCGGCGGGATTGTCGGAGGCGTCGTGGCACTTGGCGCACGAGGCCTGGATGAAATCCATCGGCAGCAGCGGATTCGGCCCGCCGTGCGCACCCGCGACCGTGGTGGCCCGGCCCTGTCCGCCGTGGCAGACGGTGCAGCCGAACTTCTCGAACGGATGCTGGTCGTGGTTGGGATGATACGCGAGCGGCTGTGGATAGCCGGCGTAGCTCGGATCCTCGACGGAGAGGTGGCAGGTCGTGCAGCGGTCGACGCGGTCGAGCTGCGGAAGGAGGATCTGGTGGATCTCCACCGGGGTCGCCTCGGCGATCGCCTTCTGCTGGGGCGTCGAGGCGCGGCGGACCTGGTCCTGGATGTACTGGTGCTGGTAGATCTTCCAGCTGCGGAACTGGTCCTTGTAGTAGGCGACCACGACCAGGACGCCCACGAGCAGGCTCAGGACGACGAACCAAATGCGAAGTTTGCGCGGGGATTCTGAGTCCATATCAATGCTCCTCCGAGACGGCCGCGGCCGGGGTTTTCCAGGGCACCTGCCACGACCAGCTGGGGCCGCGGAAGAAGCTGCCGATGATGGTCAGTGCGATCGCGACGACCAGACACAGGGAGAAGATCGTGTTGGCCACCCGGCGTTCGCGGGCGAACCAGCGGCCCACGCCCTTGCGGCTGCGGTCCAGGTAGGGCAGGACCGCGAGAGCGGTCACCAGGCAGCCGGGCACGATGACGCCGCCCCACAGCGCCGAATAGCTGACGAGCTCCTGCAGGCCCAGGAAGTACCAGGGCGCCTTGGCGGGATTGGGCGGATGGATGGGGTTGGCGATGCCCTCGAGCGGGGCATTGAAGAAGATGGCAAGGAACAGCACCACAGCGATGACGGCGAGGAACAGCAGCATCTCGCGGAAAATCAGGTGCGGCCACGAGAAGACCTCCTCGTCGGGGTCGCGTCCGACCTGGAAGCTGGTGCCCTTGGCGAGCTCCATCAGGCCGTAGGTTTTGTTGACCGGCAGACTGCCGCCCTCGAGCGGTTCGGTCTGGTCGACGGGAAGTTCGGGCGCGGCGAGGCCGCCGTCCTTGCGGACCCGCCACAGGTGGATGCCCAGGAGCAGGAAGGTGAGGCCGGGCAGCACCATGACGTGCAGCGCGTAGAAGCGGGTGAGCGCGGACTGGCCGACGACGTTTCCGCCCAGGAGCATGAACTTGAGCTTCGGTCCGATGAGGGGGGCGTAGCTGGCGATGTTGGCGCCGACCGTGATCGCCCAGAAGGCGAGCTGGTCCCAGGGCAGCAGGTAGCCGGTGAAGCTCAGGCCGAGCGTGAGCAGGAACAGGCCGAGGCCCACGTTCCAGTTGAACTCGCGAGGGGCCTTGTAGGCGCCGGTGTAGAACACGCGGCACAGGTGGAGCATCACGAACAGCACCATCAGGTGCGCGGCCCAGCGGTGCATGTTGCGCACGACGCGGCCCGCCGAAACGACGTACTGCAGGTCCTTCATGGCCGCGTAGGCCTGGTCGGTGCCCGGGACGTAGTAGAACATGAGCAGCACGCCGGTGCCCACGAGGATGAGCAGCAGGAACAGGCTGATCAGTCCGAGGCCGAGCGTGGTGGTGGGCTTCAGCGCCCGCCGGCTCACCTTGGCCGGCTGGAAGTGAAGCAGAAAACTGGATACCATCGCCTGGGCGCGCTCGAGATTGCTGCCCGGCAGGCCGACCCTGAAGATCGAGCGCCCGACGCGGGTATCCCGGAAGCCCTCCCAGGTGCGCTGGAGGAATGAAGGTTTCATATGACGAGGTATTTGTCCGCCGGGACGAGCTGGTTCTTGTCGATCATGAGGCGGCCGTCGGGGCTGAGGGACACGAGGAACCAGGGGAGCGGGCGCGGAGCGGGGCCGCCGACGACCTTGCCGTCCTCGTTGAACACGCTGCCGTGGCAGGGGCAGTGGTAGCCGGTCTTGGTTTCATTGATCGTGCAGCCCAGATGGGTGCACACCGCGGACATGCAGCGGAAGGTGTTTCCCTTGCGGAGGAGAAAGCAGCGCTCGGCCTCGAGGAAGGTGATGGAGCCGTCGGCGTAGTCGCCGGGCTTGCCTGCCTTGAACTGGGCGCTCGGCTCGTAGAGGACATTGGGCACCAGGAAGCGCACGGCGGCGGCGGATGACGCGGCCACGGCGGCCGCCGCGGTGGTCCAGCCCAGGGTCAGCTCGAGGAAGCCGCGCCGGGTCGTTTTGTGTTCGTTGTTCTCTTCAGGAGTCATGGCGGCAAATCAGGTGGTGAGCATTTCGACGCGTTCCATCGTGATGGCGCCGGTCGGGCAGCGTGCGGCGCACAGGCCGCAGCGGATACAGCGGGCCTCGTCCTTGATGATCGCCCCGTGTTCGCCGGGCTGCGGGACGCGGCCGTAGCGGGCCTCGAAGGCGGCGGAGAGCTTCTCGTTTCCGCGCAGGCGAGCCACGTCCACCAGGCGCAGGCAGGACTCGGGACAGACATCGGCGCAACCGCCGCACAGGATGCAGGCGTCGCCGTTGAACACCGGACTGACGTGGCACTTCAGGCAGCGAAGGGCCTGGAGCCGGGCGTCGGGCTGCGGGAAGGGTTTTTCGACCTCGGCGATGCCGATGCGGCGCTCAAGCGGGAGCGCGGGCGGACTGCGGCGGGCCAGCTTCTCGTAGTTCGCAGGCATCGTGTAGGCCTTGCGGTCGTAAATCGTGGTGCGAGCCTGGACCGGCTCCACGGGCACCTTGCCCGTCAGGTACCGCGCGATGGACTTCGCGGCCTTCTTCCCCTCCGCCACCGCGGTAATGATGATCCGCGGGCCGAACGCGACGTCGCCGCCGGCGAAGATGTCGGGCCTCGAGGTCGCCATCGTCTGCGGGTCGGTCTGAAGCGTGCCGCGGGGGGTGATCTTCAGGTCGTCCTCGGGACGGACCCAGGCGAGATCGGCGGACTGTCCGATGGCGAGCACGACGGTGTCGCAGGGCACGGTCTCCTCGCTGCCCTCGATGAACTGCGGGTTGAAACGGCGGTTCGAATCGAACACGCGGGCGCACTTGACGAGCTCCACGCCGGTGACGCGTCCGTCGGCGCCGATCACGCGGCGCGGGCCGTAGCGGGTGTGAAGCTTGATGCCCTCGCGCTCGGCCTCCTCGATCTCCTCGCGTGCGGCGGGGAGTTCGTCGAGGCTCTCGAGGCAGTACATGTGCACCTCGGGAACGCCGTTGCGGATGGCCTCGCGGGCGACATCCAAGGCGAGCCGGACCTCGTCCGGGGCCTCGTTTTCACGGGCCGTGAGCTGCTCGAGGGCGCCCGCGGCCTGGTGCAGGGCGGTGCGAAGCTCGGCCTCCGTCATATTCGCGAACCGCTCGGCCTGGCGCACCACGGAGCGGGCGACGTCGAAGGCGACGTTTCCGCCGCCGATCACCACCACCTTGCTGCCGAGCTTGACGTTGTAGCCGAGGTTGACGTTGAGGAGGAAATCGATGGCGCGCAGCACGCCGTCGAGCATCACGCCCTCGATGGCGAGCTCGCGGCTCTTGTGGGCACCGATGCCGAGGAATACGGCCTCGAAGCCCTGCTGCTTGAGGTCAGAAAGGGTGAAATCGCGGCCGAGCCGGGTGTTGTGCCGGATCTCGACGCCAAGCGAGGCGATCGCTTCGATCTCGGACTGCACGATGTCGCGGGGAAGTCGATACTCGGGAACGCCGAGGACGAGCATGCCGCCCGACTGCTGCTGGGCCTCGAAGACGGTGGGGGCGAATCCCATGAGCGCGAGCTCATGCGCACAGGAGAGTCCCGCGGGGCCGGCGCCGATGACGGCGACCTTGCGACCATCGCCCACGCGTTCGCGGCGCGGATCCTTCAATTCCGGATACACGCGCCCGAGGTCGAAGGAGTCCGATTCGACGCCGAAGGTCTCGCACACGAAGCGCTTCAGGGCGCGGATGGAGACTGCGGCGTCGAGTGCGCCGCGACGGCACTTGGCCTCGCAGGGGGCCGCGCAGACGCGGCCGCAGATGGAGGCAAAGGGATTGGGACGCCTTGCGATGATGTAGGCGTCCTCATAGCGGCCCTCGGCGATGGCCTGCACGTAGCCGCCCGAATCGGTCCGCACGGGGCAGCCTTCGCGGCAGAGGACCTGCCGGCCGAAGTAGGCCAGATCGGGGATTTCGACGGCGTAGGGCGAGGCCATGGGAGGGGCGGCGGCGGGGCCGGATCAGTTGCCGAACTCCTTGCGGACCTCGTCGATCTTCGCGACCTCGGCGGCGCGGTCGGCGGCGGAGAGCTTGGCCAGCTTCTCGTCGAGCTGCGTCTTCTTGCGCACGCTGGCATCGAACACGAGGAAGTCGTAGATCTTCTTGGCCGCGAGCTTCGAGATGTTCGAGCCGGGCTTGAACATCATGCGCTTCACGTAGCGCGCCCACTCGCTGGGAAGGACGTAGTCTGAATTGATCGGGCGGCTGAGCTTGTGGCAGAGTGCGCACTTCTCGCGGAAGACGCGGTAGTCGGCCTTCGCCTTGCCCGGGTAGGCGGAGACGTCGATCGTGGCGGGTCCTTTTTCGAAGCGCTCGATGCGGGCCTTGGTGGCCGCGTCGAGATTTTCGTCGCCGGAGCCGGCATGGAGGTAGGCGACCGGGAGTAGGAGCGTCGCCGCGAGGAGGGAGAGGAGCTTGAGGTTCATCGCAAGAGTTGAGAGTTGGGCCGTGCCGGGTTTTGGAACCCCGGGGTGGCGGGATGCAGACCCACCACTCCGACGGCAGCCAAAGTCTAGCAGGTCCCCTCCCCCGTCCTCTACTTGCGGGTTGGGTTTCTCCTATTGCCTTTTGCGGAGCCCTCCGGGCCCCGTCAGAGCGCCGGAACCTGGGGGCGCGCGCCCTTGCGATACTCCGAGGGCGACATGCCGACGTAGCGCTTGAAAACGCTGTTGAAGCGCGGCACCGAGCCGAAGCCCGAGGCGAAAACCACGTCGGAAATGCGGGTCGTCGGATCAACCAGCAGCGTCTTCGCATGCTCCACCCGCACGCAGGCGATGTACTCCGTGAGCGTGAGCCCTGTGGCCTTCTTGAAGAGCTTGCAGAAATGAAATCGGCTGAGGTGCACGTGCTCCACCACCTGCTCGAGCGTGATGGGCTCCTCGAAGTGAGCCTTCACGTAGTCCTTTGCGCTCGTCACGGCAGGCGGCTCGTCGGCCTTGCCCACGGCGGCAAAACGGGTCGCGAAGTCCGCCAGGTACTGGGCGAAGATGGACAGGAGCTGAATAATGGCCTGGAACCGCTCCGCGTTCACGACCGGCGTCGCGAAATAGGCATTACGCGCCTTGCGCGACCACTCGGGGTCGGTGCCGTCCACCATCCCCACGACCATGGCAAAATCGCGCTCGGTCGGCGGACGGCGAAACACCTGTCCGCTCATCAGCGTGGCGACGTGATGATCGCCGACGAACACGGGCACCGCGACCTCCGTGAGACCCGCAAAACATGAGATCTGGAAGGGTGTCCGTTTCTGCGCGATCGTCCGTTGGGCCTTCACCTGAAGCTCCAGGCAGGCCTCGCACCCCGCCTGCGTGGACGCCACCGACGAGCAGAACGGATTCTCGCAGTCCCCCATGCTCACGCGCTGACGCGGCGGCCCCGGAGGCACCACCTTCAACGCCACGCCCGTGGCCTTGCGAAACGCATCCTCATAGAAGGATACGACCGGCAGGCGGGACAAGGATTCGAACTCGAGAAAATCCACCAAAACCAAAAAAATCCATGATGCCCATCTCGACAAGTTCTTATCCAACAAACAACTACGCATCGCTTCATGAACAATTTTTCATGTTCATTAGCGCTTGATGCACAGGACATTCACGCACTTCCATCCCAATTGCATGGATCAGGTTTGGCGGCGGAGCTCCGCTGCGCACGGCCGGCAAAGGGAGCACATCTCGGCAGATTCGCAGGAAACAACACAGGGATTGTGCCGAGGCCGGGCCAAGGCCAGCGGACGGCCCCGGAGGGGCATTCCTGCACATGGATTTGCGCAAATCGAGCCGTCGCCCCTACTTTGGTATCCCCATGACAAGCACAGAGGCTGGGACCATCGTGGAGTATCCGTCGGGGCTCGACACAGCGCGGCGCTTCGTGCCCTGGCTGGTGGCGGTGGCGCTGTTCATGGAGAACCTGGACGCAACGATCGTGAACACGGCCGTGCCTGCGATGGCGGAGGGCCTGAAGGTGGCTCCGCTCAGCCTGAAGGCGGTGCTCACGAGCTACACGCTGAGCCTCGCGGTGTTCATCCCAATCAGCGGCTGGTGCGCGGACCGTTTCGGCACGAGGCGGGTGTTCACGACGGCGATCTGGCTATTCCTGATCGGCTCGCTCGGATGCGGACTGGCGCCAACGGTCCATCTCCTCGTCGCCTCACGCGTGCTCCAGGGGTTTGGCGGTGCGATGATGACCCCGGTGGGGCGCATCGCACTCGTGCGCACCTTTCCCCGCTCGGAGATGCTGAGGACCATGAACTTCGTCGTCATTCCCGCGCTGCTGGGTCCGTTGCTCGGCCCGGTGACGGGCGGTCTCATCGTGCACGTCACGACCTGGCGCATGATCTTTTTCGTGAACATCCCGCTGGCGCTGCTGGGCCTGGCGCTGACGCGGCGCCACATGCCGGAATATCGGGACCCGGACGTGGCGCCGATGGACAAGGTCGGCTTTGTGCTCTTCTGCAGTGGCATCGCGATCCTCTCCTACGTGCTCGAGATCTTCGGCGAGCACAGTCATCCACCGGTGGTGCTCGCGACGCTGCTGGTGGTATCGACAACCCTGCTGGCGGCCTATGGCTGGCATGCGCACCGCAGCGCGACGCCGCTGCTCCACCTGGTGCTGCTCAAGGTGCGGACCTTCCGCATCTCGGTGCTCGGCGGCTTCGTGACGCGCCTCGGTTTCGGAGGCATGCCGTTCCTGCTTCCCCTGCTCTACCAGATCGGTCTCGGCTATCCGGCGTGGCAGGCGGGGTTGCTGACCATGCCGCAGGCGCTGGCGGCGATGGGCATGAAGGTCATCAGCCGCCCGCTGCTGCAGCGGTTCGGCCATCGCACGACCCTGCTGGCGAACACGATCCTCCTGGGCGTGACCATGATGGCGTTCATGCGAATCGACCGCACTTCATCGGTGCTGGCGATCCTGGCGCTGAGCTTCGCGCAGGGCTTCGTGTCGTCGCTCCAATTCACCTCGATGAATTCACTGGTGTATGCGGATATCGACGACGTCGACGCGAGCAAGGCGGGCAGCATCGCGAGCACCGCGCAACAGCTTTCGCTGAGCTTCGGCGTGGCGATCGGCTCGCTGGTCACGGCGTGGTTCCTGGGGTCGGTCGACCAGACGAACCCCGTGGCGGCAATCCCCGCGCTGCACGACGCGTTCCTGACGCTCGGGGCGATCACGATCGTCTCGTCGCTGGTCTTCCTTCGTCTCGACCCGAATGACGGCAACAACATCAGCAACCGCCTCCCGCTCCCGCCGCCGCGGTATCAGGCGCGCGCGGAGAGCCGTGCGGCAATCGGCGCGCCAGAGCGAACGCCGCCCTCCGCGGGTTGAACGGACAGATTTCACGGATCGATTTTCCTGGGGCTTGGATCCTACTGGCGCGCGCCGGGGCGCGTGTCCTGACGCGGAACCAAGGTTCCACAGTCAACGCAGGAACGCGACCTCGCGCAGGGCGCAAGCGCTTCGACGGCAGGAGCGCCGGTCGGCGACCACCGGCCGCTCACTTGCCCACGCGGTCCAGGAAATCGTAGCGCTCGCGCTGGAGGGCCACGCTTTCCGGGTGGCAGCTTACATTGATCACGAGGCGCTCACCGGTCTTGAATTCCGGCCAGTCGATCAGGCCGGGTCCGTTCGGATTGCCGGTCCTGATGAAGTTGGCGAAGTATGCCTGCATCGCTTGCGAGACGGCATAGTCGTCGGCGGTCCAGTCATAGACCGTGTTGGTCGCGAGATTGCCGAGCGCGTATTCGATCTCCGCGGAATGCACGGCGCCGCGGGCGGAGGGCGGACGCGGCTTCGACGGATCGGGATTTCGGATCACGCCCCCGGCGAGGCCCGCAATCGCGTTGCCCATCTCGGCACGCATGGCCGGGCGCGGACGCGCAAACAGATAAAAGAAGGTCGGCTCGCCTCCGGTCTTCGTGGCGAGATCGGTCCAGGTCCAGGTGGCGTGGCGGATGAACCGATCCCCCGCGAGATCCTGCGCCGCGTCCATCACCTGTTCCTCGTCGTGAGCGGGATAGAGCTTGAAGGCCTCGTCCGCGTTGTCGCCGAACACGCGGGTGAGCGCTGCGCGATAGTTCTCCAAGGTCGGTTTCTCGCCTTTGAGGAAGGCGTTGTAATCCATCTCCTGCGAATTCACGCCCGCGAGCAGCGGCACGTGCGCCTGCTCGCCGGCCTCGAAGATGGCCTTCGGCGTGCGGGGCAGGAAATAGCCGTCGACATCGACGCTGAACCAGAGGCCGCCGACCTTGGCCGCACGCTGGAGGAGTTCCTCGGCCGGCATCGCCCGGAGCTCGGCAATCGTGAGCGGCTTGTCGCCGCCAAGCGCCGCGGCGATGTCGAGGCCCTGCTTCTCAGCCTGCGCCCGCGGCACGGGAGAAAGTTCGCTGAAAATCGCGCCGCTCTCACCAATGGCAGCCTGAAACAGGTGCTTCGACAGCGGGGACGCCATAAGCGCGCTGACCGACATCGAGCCGGCCGACTCGCCGCCGATGGTGACGTGGTTCGGGTTACCCCCGAACGCCGCAATGTTGCGCTTCACCCACTCCAGCGCGGCCACTTGGTCGAGCAGGCCGTAATCGCCCGAGGCGTGATGCGCCGAACCGGCCGTCAACTCCGGGTGCGCCATGAAGCCGAAGATGCCGAGGCGGTAGTTCACGGTCACCGCAACGATGCCGCGGCGCGCCATGCTCTCGCCGTCATAGCGATACTCCGAACCGTCGCCGGCGGCGAAACCACCGCCGTAGAAGTACACCAGCACCGGCAGGGAACCGACCTTCGCATCCTTTGGCGTCCAGACGTTCAGGTACAGGCAGTCCTCGCTCACGCCGTTGGAGCGGAAATTCATGTCGCCAAAGAGCGGCAGCTGCATCGCCCGAGGTCCAAACTTGTCGGCCTTGCGCACGCCCGCCCACGGCGTCACGGGCCTCGGCGCACGCCAGCGCAGATCGCCCACCGGGGGCGCAGCGTACGGAATGCCCTTGAACATCCGTATGCCTGTCGACTGATCGAGCGTGCCCTCGAGCAGGCCGTCCTGGGTTTTGACGCGCAGCTGCGCCAGCGCCAACGAGGGGAGAATCATCGCGATCATGAGGGTGTACAGGCCGCCAAGGCCGAGTCCGAGGTGTTTCATTGGGAGTGCGGTTGAAGGGGTCGACTCCAACCGGAGGCCGGCATCCTGCGCGGATGCGCCCCGGGCGGAGACAAAGGCTGGTTTTTAAGCGCCTTTGCCAGCGGCAGGCGAATCCGAAAATTGATGACGCCATCCCGCGCCAGACGGGCTGGACAGGACGGCGTCACTACGCTTCAGCGAACCAACGAAAACGAGGCGGTCAGACTCGCATTGGAGTCGTCGCCCACGAAAACCTCGAACCCGCCGGGCTCCGGCCCGAAGGTCATGTCCGCGCGCCAGAAGGCGAGATCGTGAGGCGTGACTTCGAACTCCACATCCCTCGCCTCCCCCGGAGCCAGACTGATCTTCTGGAACCCCTTCAACTCGCGAACGGGCCGGGTGACGGATCCGACGAGATCGCGCACATAAAGCTGCACAACCTCCTCGCCCGCGCGTTTCCCCGTGTTGCGGACGCGCACGGTCACCTTCAGGGGCGCCCCGCCCTCCTTCAGCACCGGCTCGCTGAGTCGGAGGTTGTCGAACGCAAAGGTGGTGTAGCTCAGTCCGAAGCCGAAGGGATAGAGCGGCGAATTGGGCGAGTCGATGTAGCGCGAGTAGTACGGATCGTTGGGCTCGCCCGGAAGCGGCGAGGGACGTCCGGAGTTTTTGTGGGCATAGAAGATCGGGATCTGTCCGACCGAGCGAGGCCAGGTGATGGGCAGGTGTCCGGAGGGATTGTAGGCACCGGTCAGGACGTCGCCCACAGCCGGGCCGCCCATCGTGCCGGGATGCCACGCGAGCAGGATCGCGTTGGCGTACCGAACCACTGGCTCGATCGTGAGCGGGCGTCCGGTCATGAGCAGCAGCACGAGCGGTTTTCCGGTCGCGTGCAGGGCGCGCAAAAGCTCGGGCTGCGGACCCGAGAGTCCGAGGTGCGCGCGGCTGGTCGCTTCGCCGCTCTGGAACGAATCCTCTCCGACGGCAGCGATCACGACGTCCGCACCCTTGGCCGCCTCGACGGCCGCGGCGATGCCCCGTGTATCGTTGCCCCGCACGTCGCAGCCGTAGGCGTAGCGCAGGTGAGCGCCCGGGTAGAGTTTCTCGAGCGCGGCGCGCACGGTCACGGTGTCTTCCGGACGACCCTGGCCATGCCAGGCTCCAAGCTGGTGCAGCGGCGCATCGGCGAGCGGGCCCACCAGCGCCACCGTGATGCCGGAGGTCTTTAGCGGAAGCGTGCCGTCGTTTTTGAGCAACACGCAGGAGCGCCGCGCGAGATCGCGGGCCGCCTCCAGGAAATCGGGCCGCAGGAGCGTCGCCTTCTCGCGCGCAGGGTTGCAGTAGCGATACGGGTCGTCGAACAGGCCGAGTTCAAACTTTGCCGTGAGAATCTCCGCCACGGCGGCATCGATCTTGGACTCCGGCACGGCCCCGCTGCGAACGAGGCCGACCAGGTATTTCGAATACGCGTCGCTCTGCATGTCCATGTCGAGACCTGCCATGAACGATTGCCGCGCGGCGTCGCGCAAATCGGCCGCGGTACCGTGCTGAAGCAGTTCAAGGATCGCCTGCCAGTCGGAGACCACGAAACCGCGAAAACCCCACTCCTTGCGCAGGACTTGGTCGAGAAGGAATGCGTTCGACGTGCACGGCGTGCCATCAAGGTCGTTGAACCCCGCCATGAGCGTACCCACGCCGGCCTCCACGGCCGCGTGGAACGGAGGCAGGTATATCTCGCGCAGATCCCGTTCGGTGACGTCGGTCGTGAAATAGTCGCGCCCCGCCTGGGCGGCGCCGTACGCGGCGTAGTGCTTCGCGCACGCGAGGATCGTGTCCTGAGCCGCAAGATCCGTGCCCTGGAAGCCTCGGACCCGCGCGCGGGCAATCGCCGAGCCGAGATACGGGTCTTCGCCCGCGCCCTCCGAGACACGGCCCCAGCGAGGGTCGCGCGCGATGTCCACCATCGGGGCGAAGGTCCAATTCACTCCGGCCGACGACGCCTCCTCCGCGGCGATGCGTTCGCCGTGTTCGATGGCCTTCAGGTCCCACGACGACGCGGTCGCGAGCGGAATCGGAAAGATCGTCCGGTAGCCGTGGATGACATCGAGGCCGAAGATCAACGGGATGTGCAGACGCGATGAGGTGACCGCGAGGCGTTGCCACTTCATGCACTCCTCGGCGCCGACGACGTTGAGCATGCTGCCGACGCGGCCGGCCTGGATCTCGGCGACGTCCGGAGACGAGCGCCCGGGGCCGGTGAGGTTGCCCGGCGAGGAGATCTGCACGAGCTGGCCGACTTTCTCCTCGAGGGTCATGCGCGAGAGCAGGGCATGCACTCGCGCGTCAATTGAGGCGGCGCCGGTCGACTGAGCGGACGGCGTGGCTGCGGAGAGACTGGCGACGCAGGAGGTCACGAGAGGGATCAGATGACGGAGTTTCATAACGGTGTTGGGCATCGCCGCCGGGACGCGTGCCCGGCCGACGACGTGGAAAGGGAACGCGGGACAAGGTCAGCGGACGGGCTCGTGATCCGGCTTGAATCCGATCGCGTTGAGGGCCGGCTTGATCTCCGGGTTCGACATGAAGAGTTTCCAGATCAGGCCGGTGCGGTAGTTCTCGATCATGACGGTGATCGGCGCCTGATTGAGCGCCATGTACACGCCGTCGTACCAGTTTTCGGTCTGGTTGAAACCGTCGTGGAACCCATAGGCGCCCCAGACCTTCGGCCCGAGATCGCGGTAGAAGTGCTTCAGCGCGGCCATCGATTCCTTGGGCGTGTAGGGCATCGAGGAGAGCGAGGCCATGCAGTTGATCGTGCCGTTGTCATCACGGGGCTGCGGTCGGCCGCCACCGGAATTCACGCCGGCAGACAGGCCCCAGCAGTCCGCCCCGTAGCCGACAAAGTGCCGCGGGTTGGCGACGCAGTAGGCGTGGTTGATCAGCGCGATGGCGCGGTTGTTATCGAAGTAATCGGTGAAGCGGTCGCGGATGCCGCGCGGATCAAAGCCCATGAACGAGAAGTGCGTGAAGAACAGGTCCGACCCGTCACCCTCGCCCACGTCGAGCTTGATGCCGTAGTAGGTGTTTCCGTTCACGTAGTGATCGCCGACGGTGGTACGGCTCCACCCGCGGCGGTACGCGACGTTGCGCGCCGACGTCCCAGCCCAGCCGGTGTAATACAGGCTCGCGGGCACCGGGTGCGTGGGCGAGGCGATCGCGAGCAGGTACACGATCATCGTCTCGTTCCAGCCGATCAGCGGATGGTTGATGTGGAAGCCGTAATCCGGCGACCAGTGCCAGTAGAGCACGTCGCTGTCGGGGTTCTGCCGGAACCAGCTCCAGTCCACACCGTGCCACAGGCGGGTGATCGTGGAGCGTATCTCCTCCTCCTTGGGATCCTTCCGATCGAAGTACTGCCTCGCGGTGAGCAGCCCCTCCATCATGAACGCGGTCTCCACGAGATCGGCGCCGTCGTCGTATTTGCCGAAGAACGGCACGACTTTGCCGGTGGTTCCATTGAGAAAATGCGGCCAGGCGCCGTGAAAGCGATCGGCCCGCTCCAGGAATCGGACGATCTTCAGCATGCGGTCGACGGCCTGGGCGCGCGTGACGAAACCGCGGTTCGCCGCAACCACGAGGGCCATGACGCCAAAGCCATTTCCCCCGAGCGGCACCAGGTTCGGATCGCCGGGCAGGACTTCCGGTGCGAGTCCCGACGCCGGGGTTCCGTTGTCCCAATAATAGCGGAAACACCCCTCCTGCACCATGTCCAGGAGCTCGTCGTCGGTGAACGGATGCGTCGACGCATGCACCATGGCCGACAGAGGAGACTCCGAGCCCGCCACGTCCAGCGCACTCACCCGGTAGTAGGCTGTGCGGCTCGGCGCGCCGACAAAATCCTCGTAACGAAGTCGGTCGGCCCGCTGGGTCCCCACCGGCACGAAAGTCTTCCCGTCCCAGGATCGGTAGATGCGGAACGTCATCACGTCCTTGGCGTCGATCGGCTGCTTCCAGCTGATGTCAAAATGACGCTCGTATCCACGAACCGCCACGTCGGTCGGCGCGGCAGGGGGCGGCATCGTCACAGGCCAGCCGTCGCGAATCTCGAAATCGTCCATACGGAGGGTGTGCGGCTTTCCGTCGTCGAGCCCCTGCATGAACGTGACACTCGCAAGCTTGCCGACGTCGAATTTGCTCTCGGCCGTGCTGCGGTAGATCATCGAGGACAGCGCCGCCAGCGGCAGCTTGATCTGCTCCCAGGTGTTGGGCGGGATCCGGTCGTCGCCCGTCACCAGCGTCACGGCAGGCGTGCCGTGGTTGTCGGAGTCCATGAGGAACAGCCGCGGTGAATTGGCCGGCGTGATCTCCGAGTCTGAGTACACCCAGAACGTAAGCGAGTCGCCCTTGAACGGGAACTCCCGGGTGTAGCGCTGCGGCACCTTGAGCGTCATCTGCCAGTCGCCGCCCGACGCCGAGGTCCAGCTCAGCCGAAGCCCGTTTGGCGGACTGACCCAATGCGCAGTCTCGACCGGGAAACGCCCGGCGTCCGTCTCCAACTGGCTGGGCGCGATGACGAAGCTCGTGCTGGCGTCATAGCCTCCGTCGGCGAGGCTGTTCATGAAGATGACGTGGTCATCATAGGGCGATTCGGCAAACAGGTGGAAAGCGGGGGCGAGTAGCGCCGCGATCAGGAGAAGGCGTCGGTTCAGGATCATGAGCTGTCGGTCGTACGGTGTTGTCGGGAGGTTGAAATCGGTCCGCCGCCTCATTCGAGCGCGACGCCGGAGGTTGGATCGAAGAAATGGATACGGCCGCCCGCCGGGCGGAGCAGGACACGGCCGCCCGGTTCGGCCTGGAGCGACGGCGCCACGCGAACGACGAGCGTCGAGGAGCCCGCACGCGTGTGAAGCAGGGTTTCCGCGCCCATGGGCTCCACCACGTCCACGGTGCAGGCGGATCCGCCAGGCGTTCCGGCTCCCGCGGGGGCGGCGCTGAGATCCTCAGGGCGCACGCCGAGGACAACCGGCTCGTTTATCCGGGTCGCGACCCGCGCGGCGGAATCCGAAGGCAGAAGGAACTCGAGGCAATCGGCCCCCCCGGGCCCAACCGCAAACGAGAGGCCGCCCTCCGCCCTCCGGATCACACCGCGAAGCAGATTCATCGGAGGATTGCCCATGAATCCCGCCACGAAGAGGTTTGCCGGACGGCCATAAATCTCCATCGGCGGCGCCACCTGCTGCACGCGTCCTTCGGCCATGACGCAGATCCGGTCGCCCATCGTCATCGCCTCGATCTGGTCGTGCGTGACATAGATCATCGTGGCGCCGATCCGCCTGTGGAGGCGAGCGATCTCGGCGCGCATGCCGACGCGCATCTTCGCGTCGAGGTTCGACAGGGGCTCGTCGAACAGGAACACCTTGGGCTTCCTCACGATCGCGCGCCCGACGGCCACGCGCTGGCGTTGTCCGCCCGAGAGCTCCTTCGGCTTCCGCTCGAGCAGGTCGCGCAGGCCCAGCATGTCCGCCGCCTCCTCCACACGCGCCTCGATCTCGCGCCGCGGGAGTTTCCGGAGTTTCAGGCCGAAGGCCATGTTCTCGCGCGCCGTCATGTGCGGATACAGCGCGTAATTCTGGAAAACCATCGCGATGTCACGGTCCTTGGGCGCGACTGAATTCACCACGCGGCCGTCGATCGAGATCGTGCCGGAGCTGATCTCCTCGAGGCCCGCGATCATGCGCAGCGTGGTGGACTTGCCACAGCCCGACGGTCCCACCAGCACCATGAATTCACGGTCCCGGATCTCCAGGTCGACCGAATCGACGGCGCGAACGGCGATTCCGCGGCGATCGACGTAGGACTTGCAGAGGGTTTGGAGGACGACATGCGCCATGAGGGTAAGCGGTATGAAAGCGAGTCAGAGTTCGACCAACACGACGTTGCCCGTCTCCTTGAGCAGGGCCCGAAACGCGTCCTTCGGCACTGCAAGCCCGCCGGGACGATAGGGATTGGCCTCGCGGCGCACGCTGGCGCAGCGCAGTCCATTGACCGTCACGCTGCGGGGGCCGCAGTTTCGCTCGAATACCCGGTAAAGCACCTCGACCTGCCGTCCGCACACCTCCACGCGCGCGATCAAGCCATCGAGCGACGCGGGGAGTACGGGATCGAAAACCACCTCGTCGAACACTTCTTTCAGACCGAGCAGGCAGGAACGGACCTTGTGGATGAAGAGGCCGGGGCCGCTCGAATACAGGCGCCATCCTCCACGCACGGGAACGCCGCCGGAGCGAAGTTCGGGCCAGCGCATCTGCGCTTCGTGGCGGTTCGCGAAGTCGGCGTCGGAACTCGAGAAATAGACGTTGGCCTGCCTCGCGTCGGCCTGGGGTACGGTTGCGCGCAGGTCGACCGGATTGACGGCCTGGAGCGCCCACCACAGCGCGTCCGCGTCACCCACCTTCGCCAGCGCCTCGGCATACCGGAGATGGGCATGGACATACTGGAGCCCGATCTCCCGACCCACATTCGCCGCAGTCTCCGCGCGACGGAACAGTCGTTCGAGGCCGCCGTGATAGGCGGCGGGTTCGCTCATGAGCCGCGCACCGTCCGGATACCACAGCGCCTCGCGAATGAGCGCCAGGTGACGCCGGGCCTCCGCGGGCGTGAACAGCTCGGCGAGGATCGACCGGGTCATCGGGAGCAGGCGGTACCGGATACCCGTCACGCCGTCCCGCGGGTGAAGCAGGGGGCGTTCGGTTCCGTCGGACTCCGTCACCAGGAATCCGGCCACCACGCCGTCGGGCATCAACCTCCGTTCGAAATCCGCGCGCATGCGAACGCACAGCGCCTCGAGCCGACCCGCGCGTTCGGTTTCACCCGCACGCCGGCACACGGTCGCGAACTGCCTGAATGCCTGAAATGCCAGCCCCACCGTCCACGCGCTCACCATGCGCGTGCGAAGCGACGGGTCCGCCGGCTGGAGGGTGTCGTCCCAGTCGCCGTCCCCGTAGTTGACCAGCGCCGTGCCCGGCACGAAGCGCGCCTCGCACTGCGCGACGATCCGGTCGCAATGCGCGAGCACGGTCTCCTCCGGACCCGCGGACTCGAAACGAGTGCGATCGGTGTATCCAAGTTTCACCTGCAGGAACCCGAGGTCGTCGCTCGCCTCGAGGTAGTCGCACAGGGCCTTCAGCGGCCAGAAGCAGATGTCGCCATGGCTGTGCGCCTGCTGGATGAACCGATACGGTGGAAACATGAACCACTGCGGCCAGCCGCCGTCGTCCGGATACTGCTGGGCGAATACGGTTTCGAGGATCCGCCGGACCGCGCCATGATCCCCCGCCGAGAGCAGCCACTCGACGGACCCCTGGCAGACGTCGCGCACGCCCCAGGCGGCGCCGCCGTACTGCTCCAGGCCGTGCGGGGCGGAGAAATGGATGGCCGCATTGTGGGCGAACCAGGGCAGGATCTCGTCGATGCGGCCGATCCCGTGGTCGCCCGCACCCCGGATCCGCACCGGACTCGCCGGCGGCCGCGCCCCCTGGGGACCGCGGCGGGAGGCGGCACGCGCCGCCTCGACGGCCGCCGCGAGCGCCGACGCGCCGCCATGCGTACCGGTCATCGCGACGCCAAACTCGGCGCAGGGCGCCGACCGAAGCGCCAGGTACGGACCCGATCGGCCCAGACCGTCCGCGTAAAGCATCTCGTCCCCGCCGATCGCGGCCGCCGATCCCGGCGACACCGCGGCGATCGCAAACGCGACGCCCGGCTGATGCCTGCCCACGAGCGTGTCCCGGCCCGGGATACAGGCGGCCCAGCCCCCTGCTTCGTCGACCGCCACCTCGGACGAGTGGTCGAACTCCGCGGCCCCGAGCGCGAGCTCGTGCGTCACCAGGAATTCGAAAGGCTCGCCAGAGAGCGAGCGCAGCAAGAGCAACGAGGCCGGCACGTCCTGCGGGCACCAGACCCTCGCCTCGATCTGCGTAGTTCCAAAGCGGTAGATCCAGCGCGCCTCGCCCGGGGTCATCGCGAAGGCCGAAGCCACCCCGAGCTGCGTCCAGGCGCCGCCGAGTTTCACAAAGACACGCTGCCCGGCGCCGCGGTTGAGATTGAGCGCATTGCGCGCCACCGAGATCAGGCGAGCGAAACTCGGGTGACCGAGGTAGGCCTGCGTGCCGAAGACTCCCGCAGCGTGGCAGGTCACCCCGAAATGCCCGGCGTCGAACCAGCGCCAGTCTCCGCTGCGCAGGATGTGCCCCGTCGGCCGCAGGGACGAAGCCTCCTTGCCGCGCGTAACGACATGGGTGTCGTCGCCGCTAAAAAACGAACGGATTTCGTCCGGTCCGCCGCGCTCCACGTGGCGCATGGGTCCGGGGAACCAGGCTGCGAGGTCCGCCTCGGACGGAATCTCCCCATGCATCCACGGAGCATCCAGGAAAAGCGACCGGACTCCGCCCGTGGCGGGTGCCCGCTCTCCCGACGGCGAGGAACGCCACCAGGCGCCCGACTCGTGCAGGAGGGCCAGGTCCGCCGGACCCGACGCCGCCGGATGGTCCTCGGAATAGCGAACGACAAACGCGAACTCGGCGCCGCGTCCGGGCGCGAGCTCCCCGTCACGGCTCTGCAGTCCGGCCAGCGCCATTTCGTATTGAAGGACGCGCGACGGAAGCCCGCGGCTCTCCGCCGAAGGACGGCCGGTGAGCCGGTGATCCGCCCCGAAGAAATCCCAACCGTCCGTGCAGTACCCCGTGGCGCCGGTGGCGCAGGCCGCCGCAAGCCAGGGATGGCGTCCGCCCTCCATCGGCTGGTTTTGCCGCGCGAGCAGGACCCAGCCGAACGCCGGATCCCGGACGGGATGAAAATCGATGTAGTGCGACGTGTAAGCCTCGTTGTTGCGCACCGCCCCCTCGTCCGCCAGGCCGAGGTCCTGCGCCAGCAGCACGTCGATCCGCCGCGGGGAGGAACCGGTGTTCACGACACTCACGATCCAGGCCCAGGCCGGCAGTTCGGGGTGCAGCCGGAGCGTCGCCGAGCACACGAGTTCGCCGACGACGGGAGACCAGGTCGCGGCCAATCCGTCGTGGGCGAATGGAATCCCCGCCCCCGCCAGCGCGATCGAGCCGCCGCCGGCCCGGTCGCGGAGCAGGAGCCTGAACAGTCCGTCCGCAGCCGGCCCCGGAAGCATCTGGTTGATAAGCGTGCCCCGGTGCCGGATCGCGAACACTCCCCCGGTTGGAAGCAACTCCACCGACAGTTGCGACCCGTTGCGAAGCACGGCCAGGCCAAAGCCCTGCCGGTCCGCCACGGCGATGCGCCGGAGGCCGGCATCGTCCCTGTTCGCAGCTGTACGGTTCATTGGAGAGTCGTGGGAGGAGGGATGAGGGAATCGTTCAACTGGCGGCTCGCCCCTGAACGGCCGCCAGTTGAACCCCTACGAGCCTAGAACTCGAAGGTTGCGGAGAGCGTGACCTTCCTGGGCGCAACCAGGTTGTAATCCATGCCCTGGGAGAGGTTGTTTCCGTAGCCCTGGTAGCTGAGGAACACCAGGGTGTCCTTGCCGAACAGGTTATCCACGTTCAGCTGGAACTTCGCGCGCACCTTGCGCGAACCGATGTCGAAGGTGTGCGCATACGCCACGAGCGCCGAATACGTGGTGTAGCTCGGCGAGAGCGTGCGCTGGCCGTTCACGTTGTCCCAGGGATTTCCATACTGCTGTCCGAGCGAGGTCGCACCCGCGCCGACCTCGAGGCCCCGGAAGGTGTCGTCCGTGAACGAGTACACCGCGAAGACGTTGAACATCGACTTCACGAGGTGGCCCGTGATGGTCGGGACGCTCACCGACTTGATCGAGTTCTGGGCGTTGCTCAGGTCCGTCGCGAGCTTCTGGCTCTCGGGGGTGTTCGCGCCCGCCGCCGCCTGCCAGGTCGACAGGTTCTGGGCGAAGTACGCGGCCGCGTTCGGGCCGTCGTTCTGCTTCTCACCCTTCGGCACCGAATAGTGCAGCTGGATGCGGAAGTTCTTCGTCGGGCTGGCGGTCAGCTCCAATTCCGTGCCCGTGTACTTCACGTCATACGTGTCGATATACGACATGTTCGCGTGATAGGTGCCGGGGCCGCCCGTGACCACGCCCGCAGGTCCGATTGCCGTCACCGAGCCGCCCGCCATGAAGTAATCGTTCCAGATGCCCTGGAAGTCAGGGCTGTCGCCGCCGATCACGTTTTGCGACTTGTCGTTGTAGTAGTTCAGCGACGCGTAGTAGCGGCCGTCCTTGGTGGAGACACGCAGGCCGATGTTCCTGCCGCGCCCGAAGGACGGGCCGAACACCTTGCCGAAGATGCTCGGCGCCAGGCCGCCGGCGGCGGGCTGGTAGTTGTCCGAGACATTGCCGACGATGCCCAGCCACGGCGTCACGTAGCCGACGAAGCCCGCCGAGTACGTGTTTCCGGAGCCATTCGCGATGGTCGGAGGATTGCTCGGACCGCGCAGGCCCACCTTCCAGTTGTCGTAACTGTCGCGGCGCGCGCCCAGCGAGATGTTCAGGCGGTCGTTCCAGAGGCGGGTCAGCGAATACAGGCCGCCGTACTTGATCGTCTGGCGGGAGTTGAAGTCATACCAGTTGAACGGGAGCGGCTGGTAGACGATGTTCATGCCCTGGTAGGTCGACGGGAGGTTGAGCGCCGCCTGCGGGTGGTCCCAATAGACGCGCCCCCACACCATCGACTGCGTCCAGTTGTTCTGGTCGTAGTTGTTCATCACCGTGGCGATGTACTGGCGGGCATTGTAGTCCGTCACCTGACGTCCGCCCGAAACGCTGAACAGCTGCTTCACCGGCACGCCAAAGACGGTGCGGTCGAAATGATAGGAGAACTGCCCCCGGATCTCGCCAACCTTGTGGTCCTGGGTCTGCGCATCGAGGAAAAAGTCCGAGTAGCGCTTGCCGTAGTTGGGATTGGGCTGGCCGTTGGGCAGCTGCTGATTCAGGTCGATCGCCTCGCCGAAACCCAGGCCGCCGCCGGCGCCCTCGAAGTTCTTCGCCTTGGCGTCGTCGACATACCGATACGCCTGGACCGAGAACTCGCAGTTGTCGTTGATCCTCTGGTCGAGGCTCACCGTGGCGTTGACGTCCTCGGGCTTCAGCAGGCCGTCAGCCGGCGTCACCGCGAAGTCCTCGCTGGGAAGCGCGGCGATCGTCGTGCCGGTCGGGCCGAAGGTGAACGAATAGGGACGCAGGTAGGCGCCCCAGGCGACGTCGCCGGTGCCCATGGTGCGGGCGCCGCCCGCCCAGTTCATCAGGCCCACGCTGGGGGTCCAGACGTAGTAGTGTTGCGGGCCGCCCCAGGCATTCATCTGCGTGACGCCCGGCGCGCCGGCCGTCGTGAGCGGGTTGGAGCCCGAATTGGCGATCGAGGAGCCCCAGGTTGCGGACGTGGTCTTGCCGTCCCACAGCGAGGCACCGTCCTGCAGCGACTGCGCAAACACGGTCTTTTCCTCCTTCCAGCCTTCCACCTCGAAGCGGACCTGGGTCTTGTCGCCGATGCGCCAGGTGCCCGCGAGGTCGATCGCGCGCTTCTTGTGGTTGTCGCCCTGCTTCCAGCCCTTCTCGTTCGCGGCGAGGGCGTTCAGGCGCAGGGCGAAGTTCCTCGTCACCGCCTGGTTCGCGTCGAGCGTGACGCGGTACCCGCCGTAGTTGCTCGTCTGGTACGACAGGCGGTTGAAGTCCTTGCCGAATTCGGCGACCTTCGTGTACGACGTCATGCTTCCGCCGATGTCGCCGATGCCGAACAGGATCGAGTTCGGGCCGCTGTCGATCTCCACTCGGTCGAGGTTGTAGGTGTCGAGCACCATGAAGGTCGGGAAGTAATTCTTCGTGGGCGGATTTCCGCCCTGCACGTGGCTGTCGCCACGGATGCTCACGGACCAGAAATTGAAGACCTCGCCGCCCGAGGCGCCCGAGATTCCGTTTCGGAAGTCGGTGGGCACCGCGTTGAGCGACCACTTCAGCATGTCCTGGACGTTGGTGAGCGCCAGGTCGTCG
This sequence comes from Opitutaceae bacterium, assembly GCA_027310745.1. GTDB lineage: Bacteria > Verrucomicrobiota > Verrucomicrobiia > Opitutales > Opitutaceae > MWDT01. The sequence continues at coordinate 43,075 of DAIDAF010000025.1, forward strand.
ATGAAGGCCCGCGTGATCGACGACATCGCGGCCGGCGTCACCCGGATGGGCGCGCTCTGGCGCCCGCCCGCGAGCGAGTCGACGGCGGTGTAGCCGTTGTCCTTAGCCGTGCTTACGACGAAGGTGTCAAGTTGCACCGGCTGGTCCTGAGTCGGCGGGGGCGTGGAATCGGCGGGCGCCGTCTGGGCGCGCGCCGATGCCTGAACGCCCAGCGTCAGCGCGGCGGCCAACGCGAAGGATCGATGGATCGGAATCCTCGTATTCATGGGGAGTTTGTCGTGGTGTAGTGTTGGGGTTGACGGGAAACGTGCGGATGCACGGAAATCGGTTCAGTTCTTGCCTCCGGTCAGGGCGATGCCCTCGACGAAGCTGCGCTGGGCCACGAGGAACAGCGCGATGATCGGCAGGACCACCAGCGTGCTGGCGGCCATCAGGGTGTGCCAGTCGGTCAGCCCGCTCTTCTGCTGCAGCGACTGCAGTGCGAGCGCCAGGGTGAAGTCCCTCTCATTCGTCAGGTAGATCAGCGGTCCGAGAAAATCATTCCAGGTGCCCAGGAAGGTGAACAGGCCGACGACCACCAGGGCCGGCTTGCACAGCGGAAGGATCACCTGCCAGAAGATCCGAAACTCGCTGCAGCCGTCGATGCGCGCCGCCTCGGAGAGTTCCTTTGGGATGGTTCGGAAGAACTGGCGCAGCAGGAAGACGTTGAAGGCGCCCGCGAAGAACGAGCCCACCCACAGCGGCTGCAACGTGCCCACCCAGCCGAGCGAACGGAACATCGCATACAGCGGCACCATCACCACCGGGAACGGGATCATCATCGTCGCCAGCAGCAGTCCAAAAACAGAGTCCCTTCCCTTCCACTCGAGGCGCGCAAATCCGTACGCCGCGAGCGCACTCGAGAGCACCGTGCCCGTGACGTTGAGCACGCACAGAAGCACCGTGTTCGCGAGGTAGCGCCAGAAGTGCTGCATCGCGCGGATCGCCCCCGGGAAGTTGCCCCAGCGCGGGGCGAAGGTGCGCGTGATCGACGACGCCGGCACGATGTACCGATGCCCGTCCGCCACGCCGACCACTTCGCGCCATGGGCTGGCCAACGACGCGGGCACCGTGTGCAACACCCGCACCGGCATGCTGCGGCCCCCGGCCGGCGTCCAAATCGCACCGCTCACGTCGGCCGCGGGAAGCGACACCGGCTCAGAAGCCCCCTCCGGCACCGCCCACACGGACCGCCCCTCCACGAGCGATCCGAGCTTCACCTCGAGCACGCGTCCGTCCACCACCGCGTGATACCGCCACGGCAGCCACTGCGGCGGGGTCGCCGTCGTCTGCTCCAGCGGCTTGAGCGCCGTCGACAGCATCCACAACAGCGGAAGCATGAACACCGCGGCGAACGCGACCAGCAGCACGAGGACGAGGGGGCGTTTCAGCGTTCTCATGGTTCATTCCCCCTGGTAATGCACGAACCCCCGCGTCGCACGCGACGCGAGCCACGTGAGCGCCAGCGTGAGCAGGAAGAGCACCCACGCCATCGCGCAGGCGTAGCCCATCTCGCGAAATTCGAAGGCGTTCTGGTAGAGGTAGACCGCGTAGAACAGCGCCGACCTGTCCGGCCCGCCGTTCGTGAGCATCACAAATGCCGATACGAAGGTCTGCAGCCCGCCGATGATGCCGATGATCAGGTTGAAATAGATGACCGGCGAAATCGCAGGCAGCGTGACGTGCCAGAGCCGGCGCCACGCGGACGCGCCGTCGATCATCGCCGCCTCGAGGAGCGTGCGCGGCACGCCCTGAAGCGCCGCGAGGAAGATGACCACCGTGTTTCCACAGCCCCACACAGCAACCAGCGCGAGCGCGGGCTTCGTCCAGGTCGGGCTGTCCAGCCAGAGCGGCGGATGGCTGATGCCAATCGCCATGAGCAGCTGGTTCAGCAGTCCGTCGCGTGAATTGAAGATCCACAGCCACACCGCCGCGCTCGCGACCGCAGGCACAAGCGAGGGAAGGTAGAAGACCGCCCGGAACAGGCCCCGAGCGCGCACGGGTTGGTTGAGCAGCAGGGCAAGCGCGAGCGCCAGGCTGAGACCCAGGGGCAGCGAGATCGCGCTGAAGACCAGCGTGTTTCCCAGCGACTGCCAGTAAACGGAGTCCATCCCCATCTCGCGGTAGTTCAGCAGCCCGACCCAGATCGGCCGAGAAAGCACGTCGTAGTCGCAGAACGAGTAGTACAACGACGCCACAACCGGATAGACCGTGAAGATGCAGAAGCCCGCGATCCAGGGGCTGATGAACGCGAGGGCCGTCCAGAGCGTGCGGCGGCTCGCAGGGCTAAGGCTACCAGCGGTCATAGTCCCTCCATTCCTGCATGCGACGCGCGCCGACGACGTCCCAGCGTCGCGTGATCCGGTCCATGCTCCACTGGACCCGCTTCTGCACCACCGCCAGCGCCTGCTTGGGGGTCTCGCGCAGGGAGCGGACATTGTCCGCCGCGATCGAGAGCTCCATGTCGTATTCGCGCCAATTGGACAGTCGCGGCACGTATCGAGCACCCGGGCTGCGCGCCAGTGCCGCGAATTCCCGGATAGCCGGGTTCGGGTGCGTCGCGTAGAACCCCGGGGTCACCTCCCGCAGGGCCGTAAATTTCTGCTGGAGCCGCGCCAGCTTCTCCGCCACCTCCGGGCGCTGGAGATAGCGGATGAACGCAAAGGCCTCCTCCGGATGCGGCGCCCCTTTTGGGATCACCACCACGTCGCTCTCCACAAGCGTCATCGGCGCATGGTCGGAGACGCCGGGGGCCGCGGGACACGGGGCGACACCCCACTCGACGTCGGGCGCGTAGCGGTCGATGAAGTTCTTCAGCCAGGGACCGTTGACCACCATCGCCTCGCGGCCGGCGAGGAAGGGGCTGTTCGAGGTCTGCGACTGACCGAACTGCGCGCCGAAATCGCGCAGGTTCTCCAGGCCGTAGGTCCGCACCGAGTCGCGCATCCAGCGATACGCCGCGATCATGCCGGGATCATCCGCGATGATGCGGCGATCACCGTCGTAGTACTTCGCGCCAAACCAGAATCCCCAGGCCGAGAGAAACATGCCGGCGTCGGACGGGAGCATGCCCACCTGGATGATCCGATACTTGCGGGCGGCGCGCTCGGCCGCCGTGAGCTGGTCGAACCGCAGGCGCTCGAGCCGTCCGCCACGCATGATCTCCACGACCGTCAGACGCCGGCTCATCGACTGAAGCTCCGCAAAGGTCCGCGGCGGCCGGTCCGGATCCAGGCCCGCCTCGCGAAACAGCTTCTTGTTGTACCAGAGCGCCACGCACCCGGGTGTCGTCGGCAGGCCCCAGGTAAAGCCCTTGTACCGGCACAGCTTCCAGAAAATCGGAACGTAATGGTCCTCCCCCAGCCCCGCCTTCTTCAACGCCCCGTCAAGCGGCGTCAGGGCGCCCTTCTCCGCGAAGTCCGGGATGCTGTAGGACCACAGGCCCGCCACATCCGGCGGATCTCCGGCCGACGCCGCCAGCAGGAGCTTCACGTCGATCGGGGTCACCGAAAGGAACTTCACCTCGATGTGGGTCTGCGACCGGTTGAAATCGTCGATCACCGAGCGCATGGCGTCCGCCTCGAAGCCGGTCCACTTCTCCCAGTAATGGATCACCACCCGCCCGCCTGCCGCCCGGGCGCGATGATGACAGCCCCCCAGGCCAAGGCCCAGCCCCAGCCCGGCCAGGAAAAGCCTCGCAATCCGATAAAACGCGCCTGGGCGATCGATTTTCATTCAACGTCGACGCCGGGCCATCCCCAGATTTGGGGATGCGGACGGAGCAGGGCTCGCACAGCGTGGGGCGGACATGGGGAGGAGGAGGTGGGGAGAAACGTCGCGCGCCGAAGCCACGACGGGGATTTCTGAAAAACGTGAATGACAACGTTTGCATTGCAACCAAAAAATGCCGGTTTTCACCGCCAACCCAGCGCCCGGATGTATTGCAATCGATTCTCCCCCTAGAGCCATCGACCGATTTCAGGGACTGCCCGAATCACACCGCACTGACGGCAGCATGCACCACGTTTGCATACGTTTTCTTGCAGCACCCACGCTGGCTCCGCCTCTCCGTATTCGACTGTTCGGCGGCGGCGTTCGGCCGCGGAGTGTCAGCGGCCCGAAGGCACCGCGCGCGTCGATTCGCGGATGACGATCGCCGCCGGCACATCCCCTGCCCCGAACGACGGGAGCCGCGAGGGGTGGTTTGCGGCCTCGACAATGAGGCTCACCGCACGGTCCGCCAGGTTGGCGAGCGGCTGCCGGATTGTAGTCAGCGTGGGCCTACAAATCGTAGCCCACGGGCCGTCGTCAAAGCCGACGATCGAAACGTCGTCCGGACAGCGCAGTCCCGCATCACGCGCCGCGTCGAGGGCGCCGAACGCAATCTCGTCGTTTGCGCAGCAGATCGCAGTGGGACGCCGGCTGCGCGACAGCATCGCGGCCACTCCGGCTCGCCCCGTTTGAGCATCGAACGACCCCTCAAAAACCCACTCCGGCGGCGGCATCGCCCCCGCCCCGCGCAGGGTCTCGATATACCCCTGCTTGCGCTCGTGTGCATCGCGCGAAGCCGAGGGCCCCATGATCAGCCCGATGCGCCGGTGTCCCAGCTGCAGCAGGAAACTCGCCGCGGACCGAGCGCCGTTGAGATTGTCCACGCCGACCACGGGCACGCCAATCTCCTGCACGGGAATGTCATTCGGGAGCGCCGACTTCGTGAGCACGAGCGGACGGCGGTAGCCCCGAAGCTTCTGGACCTCCTCGCGGGTGAGCGGCTCCGCCAGATAGATGACGCCCGAGGTGTCGAGGCTCGTGTGCTGCAGCACCTCGCGAAAATCGGAGCCCGGCTTCCGGCGCAGGGTCGAGATGTGCACGTCCCACCCGCGCGCTCCCGCCGCCCGGATCGTTCCGGAGAGAAATCGCCCGTAGAATTCCGAGAAGAAGATGTTCTCGTCGAAAGGCACCACGACCGTGAGCGTCGAGTTCATTCCCCTGCGCAGGATGCGGGCACCGGGATTGGGCGTGAAATGCAGTCGGTCCGCCAGTTCCAGGATGGCCTTGCGCCGGTCCACGCGCACGAGGTGCGCCGTCTCGGGCCGGAGCGCGCGGGAGACCGTGGACGGCGAGACATTGAGGCGCGTGGCGATCTCTACGATTCCGGTGTGATGAGCCTTGGAGGAGAGGCGTGGCATGGTGTGCTTTGCTCGAAGCGCCGCCCACTTTCACGCGTCCGATCCAAAGAGCAAGCAAGCTCCTGCACAGGTTGTCATGAACTGCCGTCAGGCGCCCCAGTCTCGAGGCGCCAGATCGACACCGGCCCGAACTGCTCCAGGCGCCGCCAGGTACCCGGGCAGGTTCCGTCGGTCAACGCATGCTCCTCAAACGGGAATAGAAACGCATAAACCGGGCGCCGCGACCGGAGGCAGAGTTCCTTGAGGCGGGCGAAATCCCCCGGCTGAAGCATGTCCCAGCGCACGATAGCCCGATCGGTGTAATAAAAAAGGGCGCCGCTGGTCTGCATCGTGAGAATCACAGGGTCGTCGGGCAGCGCGGCGGCCCGCGTGCACGCATCCTCGTACACCCGTTGCCCCCGCCCGATCTCGAGCGCAAAGAGCCGGCGGTCCCAATGAACCAGCCAGGCCGCGGCGCATGCGAGCACGGCCAGCGAGCCCAGGGTCGTCACCGCAGGGCGCATCCGGGCGAGCAGGCGGTCGGCTCCGAGCGCAGCAAGCGCGAGCCAGGCCGGGCAGGCCGGAAGAACGAAGCGCAGGTACCACCACGCCTCGTGCGTGCACCGGTAAAAGGCGTAGAATCCAAAATAGGCCACGACCCAGGCCACGAGTGCAAGCCGCACCCGCGCCGACGCCGGGGCTCCCGGCCACGCGCCGACCGGTGCGAGCGCCACCAGGGGCGTGAACACCACGGGAAGCCAGAGGGCATAGTGCGCCAGCGTGCCCGGCAGGTACCCGGCCCCGAACAGGTATCCGACATCACCATACCCCGTGATAATCGGCGAGCCGTAGAGCCGCTCGTTCAGGAACGCCAGGAACGCGGCCGTCGGCAGCCCCGCGGACGCAAATCGCACCCAGCGCCGCCAATCGCTCCCAAACAGGATCGCCACAGGCAGCACCGCCAGGAGGTTCGTCGGACGGATCAACACCGCCACCGATAAGACCAATCCCGACAGCGCCGCCCAGGCCGGGCGTCTCGCGCCTGCGATTGCCGCCAGGACCGCCCCCGTCACCCAGGCCGTCGCCGGCAGGTCGCTCATGAGCTGCACGCCCATGAAAAGCACGAGCGGACTCGCCCCGAAGACGACCGACGCGGCCAACGTCCCCCGCCACGACACGCCGCACGCCCGAAGCAGGCCGCCTGTCAGGATGAAGGCGCCCACCGCATTCAGCCAGATCGCCGCCGCCGCTCCGGCCGGCTGGCCCAGCACACGCCCAAGCGCGGCGATTTGGAGGGGGAAACCCGAAGGATAGGTCGGAGCAAGCCGCCCCCCGGCCTCGGGCCTGAATCCAAGAGGACAATAGACGTAGTCGAGCCGTCCCGTGGCGGCCAGGCCTTCCAACGCCCGCTGCGGGGCAAACAGCCGCCCCGCCCCCAGCAGGCGCGCCTCGTGGAAATAACCGGAGGTATCGGAATCCGCCGCATAGGCCCCGAGATTTTTGGCCACCACCGCCGCGAACATCCCCGCGATCACGGCAAACAGGCAGACGCCCCAGGACAGCCCGTGCGTCTGTTGGGGAGGAGGATGGCATGGCTGTGTGTTCATGCGGACAGGCCCGTCCGGCCGCACCACTCGACAACCCGGGCGCCCAAATCCGCCATCGGCGCCCGCCTGGATGACGCGCAGCGGCGTCCCGGCCCGGCGATTCTCGTTGATTCGCCAGAATACCGGCGATTGCGTGGGAAGACCAGCCTGCAGAGCCCTCCAGCAGCCGCCATGGACCGCTATTCCCGCACCAAGATCATCGACCGATGGACCCGCCTGGCCGCAATCGCCTGGGTGGCCACCTTCGCACTCTCCTTCGCCTGGCAGTGGAACGACGCCCGGCACGACGCACTTGGCTTTGCCGTCGCCGAGGCACGGGCGGTATTCAACCGCGACCTGGTTGTCCACCGCTGGGCCTCGCGCCACGGTGGCGTGCTCGTCGCGGCGCGTCCCGGCGCACCCGGGCTCACCGAGGTGGTCAACCCCTCCGAGTTCATCCGCGAAACCCACGCGATGAGCCTCGACAAGGACGGCACCACCGCGCGCATCGTGAGCCTCACGCCGCGCATCTCCCAGAACCGGCCCGACCCCTGGGAGGCCGCCGCCCTCAGGCGCTTTTCGTCCTCGAACGACGAATACGAGACCTACGGCGTCGCGCGCGAAAATGGCCATGCGGTGCTCCGCTACATCCAGCCGATGACGGTTGGACCCAGCTGCATCCAATGCCACTCGGACGAGCATTTGCGCGTCGGCGGGCGCCACGGCGCCCTGAGCGTGACGCTGCCCATGACGACGTTCGACCGCGCGAAGCGGAAGCGCGTCGCCACCGCGGCGCTCTTCCACGCGCTGTTCGGCGGGGTCGGGCTGGCGGGCATTATCTGGACGTCGCGCCGATTCCGGCGCCACGCAAGGATCCAGGAGGAGAGCGAGCGGAGGTTCCGCCTCTTCTACGAGAACGCGCCCATCGCCTACCAGGCTCTCGATGCCGTGGGCCGGATCCTCGAGGTCAACGGAGCCTGGTTGAAGATGTTTGGTTACGTGCGCTCCGAGGTGATCGGCTGCCCGCTCTCGTCGCTCGTCGACCCCGTCCAGCTCGACGCCCTCGCCGATTGGCTCAAGACCTGCCGGGGATCGGGCACCATGGGCTACGTCGAGCTCAACCTCCGCACCAAGGTCGGGGTCACGATCGGCGTTTCCCTGCAATCCTGCGCCTGGCAGGGGTTCGGCGAGTCCGCCGGCGAGATTCACAGCGTGGTCCGCAGACGCCAGGCCGGGGACCCTGGCCCGGGACACGACGGACCGGCCTCGCAGGGGGCTTGACGCCCTCCCCCCTTACGTGGCTCAGTCCTCCCGCCTCATGCTCTCGCCCTCCAACATCCAGATTGTCGGAAACGAAGTCGCCATCGCCTGGAGCGACGGCGGCGAGAGCTATTTCACCTTCGAGGAGCTGCGCGCCGCCTCTCCCAGCGCGGAGAACCAGGGCGAAACCGACATCCTCGGCGTCCGGCACGGAGGGACCGACGGCAAGCCCGCCTTCCCCAATGTCCGCGTGCTCCGGTGGCACCTCGTGGGAAATTACGCGATCCGCTTCGAATTCAGCGACGGCCACAACTCCGGGCTCTATTCCTACGATTATCTGCGCGGCCTTCCGCGACATTCGTAGGGGTGCCCAGGCCCGGCGGCTCGAAGCGCCCGTCAAGGTCCCAAGCGCCCCGCGTCCTCCCCGCCCCCCGCCGTCGCGCTCCCGGGCCACAGGGCCCGTTCGTTTCCTTCTCCCGACCCGCCCCTCCGTCACGCCGCCGGAGTCCGGGCCAAAATTGCGCCTTCCCGCGCGCACTCGCGGCGCCTAGAAAATCCATTCCATCCATGAACTTCCCCGCACGCACGACCACCGCCGAGATCGAACTCGGCGCCACGTTCCAGCCCAAGTTCGGCCCCGACGGCCTCCTCCCCTGCATCACGCAGGACATCGCCACCGGCCAGGTGCTGATGTTCGCGTTCATGAACGCGGAGTCCCTCGCTCACACGCTCAAGACGAAAAAGGCGACCTACTGGAGCCGCTCGCGCAACAAGCTCTGGGTGAAGGGCGAAGAGTCCGGCAATGTCCAACTCGTGAAGGAGCTCTACACCGATTGCGATCAGGACGTGATCCTGATCAAGGTCGAGCAGTCCGGCCCCGCGAACGCGTCGTGCCACAACGGCTACAAGTCCTGCTTCTACCGCCGGCTCGCCGACGAGCAGTCGTTCAAGCTCGAGTACGTCGCCGAGCGGCTCTTCGACCCGGCCACCGTGTACAAGAAGAAGTGAGTCCGCGGCTGGCGGCCCTCAGAGCGTCGACTCGTAGAAGCGTTCGTAGGCGCCCGCCGCCACCTTCCAGCTGAAGTCGCGGTGCATGCCGTTGCGCTGCACCGCGGCATAGCGGCCGCGGTCGGCCCAGAGTGCGAGCGCGCGCCCAAGCGCGTCCCTTAGCCCGCCCGCAGTCGGCGCATGGGTCAGGCCCGTGCCGTTCTGGGGATCGCGCACGCAGTCCACCACCGTGTCGCGCAGGCCGCCCACCTCGCTCGCAAGCGGCGGCGTGCCGTACGCCTGCGAATACATCTGGTTCAGCCCGCACGGCTCGAACACCGACGGCATGAGGAAGAAATCGCTGCCCGCCTCGATCAGGTGGCTCATCGCCTCGTCCAGGCGGTTCGCCACGTGAATCCGGTCCGGACGCTCCTTGGCCATCGCCCTCAGCGCCTCCTCGTAGCGGCGATCGCCCGAGCCTAGCACCACCAGACACACGTCCTGACTGAGGAAGAACTCCCGGTTCGCCAGAAGCAGGTCCAAGCCCTTCTGCTCAGACAGCCGGCAGACCATGCCAAAGACCGGCACCGAATCCGCCTGCGCCAGGCCCGTCACCTTCACCAGCTCCGCGCGGCAGGCCGCCTTTCCCGCCAGGTCCGCCGCGGAGTAGTTGGCCGGAATCATCCGGTCCGTCGCCGGATTCCAGACCCCTGTGTCGATGCCATTCAGAAACCCGTGCAGGCGGTCGGCGCGCAGCGCGATCACGCCCTCGAGCCCGCAGCCGAAGGCCGGCGTCTGGATCTCCTGCGCATAGCTCGGGCTCACGGTCGTGACGTAGTCGGCAAACTGGATACCGCCCTTCATCATGCTGATCTGCCCGTAGAACTCCACGCCGTCGATGCCCCGGAACTCGCCGGGCAGATTCGTGCGATAGAAGGAGCGCATCGGGAACAGCCCCTGAAAGGCGATGTTGTGGATCGTGAAGACCGTCGTGCCCGCAAGCCACACCCCCAGGCGGCGCTCCGCCGTGCGAAGCAGCAGAGGCAGCAGGCCCGTCTGCCAGTCGTGGCACTGCACAACGTCCGCACTCAGGTCCAGCAGCCGGATCGTCTCGACCGCCGCCTTCTGGAAAAAGACATAGCGATGGAAGTTGTCCTCGTAGTCGCGCTCGCCGTTTCCATACAGGCCTCGCCGGTCAAACCACTCGTCGCGACAGACCAGGTAGATCGTCAGGTTCCGCCGGGGTGAGAACTTCCTGACCTCCCCCGAATAAAACTGGTCGCCCATCTCCACCTTGAGTCGAAGGCAGCGCTCCGCGTCCGCCAGGCCGGAATGCTCCAGCGCCGCACGGTACCCCGGCAGGAAGACCGAGACCACATGACCCGAGTCCGCAAGCGTCGCCGCCAGCGAGCCGACGGCGTCCGCCAGGCCTCCGGTTTTGACGTAGGGATACAGCTCGCTGACTACATGCACGATCTTCATGACGTGGGTGTCGGACAGGTGGGTCGTAGGTCGTGGGCCCGCCCGCAGGCGCGCCCGGAATCCGTTTGTTCGAAGGTTTCGTCAAGAAAACGCCCGCTCCGCCCGTGGCGACCAAAATCAAACGGAGGGTTGCACTCCGCGGAAGCCGCGGCGACAGTAAGTCGTCGACCCGGCACGCCTGACAGGCCCCGGGCACCACACGCCCCCTCAGCCGCGGCTCATTCATGTCGATTGCCGGGCATCCACTCATGCGGGAGCCACACCACACAACCCATCGTGAAACACAAACGATCCACTCTACCCACTTCCTCCCTCCGCGAACGGATTCTGCAGCTCGTCAGGGATCCTTCTTATCGCCCGGTCAATGAGGCCGGCCTCACCCGCCTGCTCCAGCTCGACCGCAAACGCCGCTCGTCCCTGCTGCACGAGGTGCGACTCCTCCTGCGCGACGGCGAACTGAGCCTTGTTCAGGGCGACCGTCTTCGCTGGCGCGGTCCTGAAGGCGAGCTCACCGGAACGATCCAGTTCCGCATGCATGGCCAGGCGATCGTCAAGCCCGACCCATCCCCCGACCTGCCCTCCGAGGACCTCGGGCCGATCTGGATCGAAGCAGGCGACACGGGCACCGCGTTTCCGGGCGACCGCGTCGCGGTGCGCATCACCGGCGGCTCCGGCCGCGCACGCAAGGGAACCGAAGACTGGCGCCGCGGACGCGTCACACGCGTCATCGAGCGCGCCCGCTCCAGCGTCGTCGGCACGCTCGGCCGCGCCGGCAAGGCCTTCGTCCTCGTGCCCGACGATCCGCGCTTCCCCTCGATCCGACTCGCGAATCCCGCCCAGTCGCCCCTTACGCCGCCGCCCGTCGACGGCGACAAGCTGGTCGTGACCTTGGACCCCTGGGAGGACCCCTCCGAGTCGCCCACCGGCACCATCGAACGCCGACTCGGCCGCCAGTTCGAACCCACCGCCGAGCTCCTGGGCGTGTATGAGAAATTCTCGCTTGAGCCGCGCTTTCCCCAGGACGTGGACCGCGAGGCCGCCGGCCTGCCTGCGCGCGTCCGGCCGTCCGAGCTCACCGGCCGCCGCGACTTCCGCGAGATCCCGACGCTCACGATCGACCCGGAGGACGCCAAGGACTTCGACGACGCGCTGTCCATCGAGTCCCTCGACAACGGCCAGGTGCGCATCGGGGTCCACATCGCCGACGTCTCGACCTACGTCCGCCCCGGCACCGCGCTCGACCGCGAGGCGCGCTCCCGCGGCAACTCGACCTACCTCGTCGGCACCGTGATCCCCATGCTGCCCGAGCGTCTCTCCAACGGGCTCTGCTCGCTGGTCGAGGGCGAGGACCGACTGACGATGGCCGCGCTCTTCACGTTCGACCGCGCCGGGCGCCTGCACGACACCGAGTTCGCGCGCACGGTCATCCGCAGCCGAAAGCGCCTAAGCTACGAACAGGCCCAGGCGCTGCTGTTCGAGAGCGACCTCGACCGCATCCGAGCCCTGCCCGCTCTGCCCGCCCACCAGACCGGCGCGACCGGCCGACCGCTGGCCTCCCTCGACGACCTCGAACTGGTCGACCTGCAAAGCTGGCTGCGCAAGCTCTGGGCCGTCGCCCGCCGCCTCCGCGCCGCCCGCATGGCCGCGGGCAGCCTCAACCTCGACATGCCCGAGACGAAGATCTTCGTCGACGCCAAGGGCTACGCCGACCGCATCGAGCGGCGGGTCTACAACGAGAGCCACCAGCTCATCGAGGAGTTCATGCTGGCCGCCAACCAGGCCGTCGCCCGCCTCACGCGCTCGCAGCGAATCCCGTCCCTGTACCGCGTGCACGACGACCCCGACGAGCGGAAGCTCGACGAGTACCGCCAGTTCGCGGCGACCCTCGGACTGCGCGCGGGCAATCTCGCGCACCGCGAGGAGATGTCCGCCCTGCTCGAGGCCGCGGAATCCCATCCGCAGGGCTACCTTCTCAAGAGTCAGCTCCTCCGCAGCCTCAGGAAGGCCTGCTACCGCGCGTCTCCGGACGGCCACTACGGGCTCGCCATGAAGGACTACACGCACTTCACCTCGCCCATCCGCCGCTACGCGGACCTCGTCGTTCACCGCGTGCTCGATACGTGGCTCGCGAAGCGCGGCGGCGAACCGGGCGCGCGCCCCCGCACTGCCCCCGCCGGCGACCGCGGGTCGCTCGAGGCCCTCGCCGAACACCTCAGCCTCACCGAGTCCAACTCGCAGGAGGCCGAGCGCGAGTCGTTCCGCATCAAGCTGCTCGAGTTCTTCGAGCGCGAGCTCACCCGACGCCCCAGGACGCGCTTCGCCGCGATCATCACGGAGGTCCGCCAGAACGGCCTGTTCATCGAGCTCACCGAATCGACCACCTTCGGCTTTGTGCCTGTCTCCGGGATGACCGACGACTTCTACACCCCCGACGCCTCCGGCCGCGCCCTGATCGGCCGCCGCAGGCACCGCCGCTTCACACTCGCTTCGAAAATCGAGGTCGTCGTCTCCGCCGTCGACCGCTTCCGCCGTCAGATGGACTTCGCCCTCGCGGAGTGAACCCGATGGACGCGATCAACAGGGATGAAGGGGATGGAAGGGATGGAACAGATAACCGCGAAGGACACGCAAAAGCGGCATGTGCACGATCATCGGGGCATGAGGCATTGGCGTCAGGGTTTGTGCTCGTATCCCACAATACGCCCGCTCTGTCCTGCCAGCCCCGAGCGCATCCGCGTCCAATCGCTTCGTTACCTACTGTTCAATTCGTCCCGTGATTGAATTCACTCCAGCTTGAACTCGCCCTGGTCGTGCCCGGGCTTGACGCCGAGGAAGGGGCCGTAGCGCTCGACCCAGTCGTCGAGCTTGTCGAGGTAGTAGGTCGGATCGTACGGGGCGGTCGAGGCATCGTACAGGGAGAGCGGTCGCGCGCGCTGCCAATCGCTCGTCCTCCCCTTCGCCTTCGCGGTAATGTAGTAGCTCACGCGGTCGCCCATCTTCGGGCGCGGGCTCATGAGCAGCGCGGCCTCGGCCGAGGCGCGCCGGGGTTTTCCACCCGCGGCAATGTGCTTCTCGTAGGCGTCGGCGCCCATGCTCAGCGATTCCGTCTTCGCGAGCTCCTCCACCCGCGCCTCGCGCGCGGCGATCCGGCATCGGAAATCCGCCAGCAGGTCCTGCGGAGAATCCGTCGTCGCGCCGAGCAGGTTCATGATCGCGCAGTCGGTCAGACGCTTCAGGTACGGCTCGATGCCGCGCGAGCGCAGCGCGCTGCCGCGCAGGATGACCTTCTGCCCGTCGTAGAGCGCGTAGTTCTTCGCCTTGTAACAGAACATCGCCGGATACCGCCCGTCGAATTCCAGCTCGATGCCGTCGGGCAGCACGGGTTTCACGAGCTCGAGCAGCGCGTCCGGGGTCCCGAAATAGCGCTCCGACGAGAGATAGATGCCATCCGTATCCGCCTCGAGCACGGTGCAGCCCTGCGCCTGGAACTCGTCAATCAGCGCCTGCAGCAGCTCCCGGCCCCTCCGGGTCACCTCCGCTGCGAGGTCTCCGTCGCCGAAGCGAGCACCCGAGAACCCGAGGTAGCCGTAGAAGGAGTTGATCAGGATCTTGAAGCTCGCCTGCCGCGCCTGCGCCTCCGCCCGCACCTCGGGCTCCGGCGCCGTCCGCGCCAGCTGCTTGAACCGCAGCCGGTACTCGCGCAGAGATCGTAACATCGGGATGAATACCCCGAGCCGGTCGTTGCGGGGGTTGCGTCCGATGCCCAGGAGCAGGCTCGGATACAGGGAGGCGACGTCGAAATGAAGCACGTCGAGGAACACCCCCTCCGTGAAGCTCCGCGTGTACCCGCCCTCGAAGCTCTCGATCGCGGGCGGCACCGGACACGCATGCCTCGCGTGGTAATATTCCTCGAGGAAAAGCAGGTCGATCTTCGTCGTGGTGCCGCGCAGCGTCGCCTCCTGCAGGAGGATCGGAAACGTCTTCGTCTGCTCGAAATACGTCGGTAGGAGCAGGTCCGAGATGCCCTGGGTCTCGCGCAGGTCGTCGCCCAGGTACGCGAGGAAGCGCGCCCGGTCGTCGTGAAACGTGCGCGCGATGTCCGCCCCGTCCAGGTAGGTCCGCCCCGCCCCGTCCTCAGGCGTCACGCCGAAATGCACCGCAAGGTCCTTCAAGCCAAACGAGCTTATCTCGCGGCTCGAGATGTCGTAGATCTGCGCGAGCAGGAAGGTGTCGACGACCGCCCGTCCGGGCAGGTCGCACCTCGGGAAATCGATCCAGCGCTCCGCCACCTTCACGCGGCTGTTGCGGAATGTCGCGCGCCGCACGAAGCGGCCCCACGCACAGGGCACCCCCAGCCGCTTTCCGCGCTGGCGCAGGTAGTCCAGGTCGAAGCGAAAGAGGTTGTGCCCCACGAGCACGTCGGGATCCAGCTCCGCCAGCGCCGCGTTGAACGCCTCGAGCAGGCTCCGCTCCGCCTCGTCGGTGAACGCGTCCAGCACCAGGAACCGGTCCTTTCCGTCCTGGCGCAGCCCGATCGCCAGCACGCGGTCTCCCGGCCGCGAGGCGTCGCTGAAGCTGCCATCCTCGGAGTGCGTCTCGATGTCGAAGTGACAACGGCGCAGCTCGCCGAAATGCAGGTCCGCATACAGTCGGCACCGGTTCTCAAGCAGGAACTGGCTCTCCAGCGGCCGGATCTCGTCGCAGGCCCCCTTGCCGATCGCTTCCTCGAGCAGGTCCAGGACGTCGGGATGGTCCGCGTGCGCAAGCTGCGTGAACACGCCCTCGCCCCTCAGGTCCTCGATCTCGAGGCCGCCCACCGCAACCGCCGTATCCGGCTTCTGGATCCAGGCGAACGGCCTGAACCCCGCCACCGTCTCGCGACGGCCGCCGTCCGGCGTGGCCACCGACAGGTGGGCGCGCGCGTCAGAATCGACCCACAGGCCGCACAGCACACCCCGGACCGACGCTTCGAGCTCGGGAATCATCGGGTCAGCGTGGCGGCGTTCCCCGAGGGGCGCACGCGCATAATCGGCCGCGCCGTCCGCAACACGCGGATCAGAACGTCGGCTTGTACACCACCATCGCCACGGCGATCACGACGAACAGCACCGCGAGCGCTGCCCAGAGGCCCGCCTTCTCACGACGGCGAAACGCCAGGCCCGACAGCGCGGAAATGCCCAGCCAGCACACCACCTTCACGCCGACCCAGGCCGGAAAATGATTGCCGTAGATCTTCGCCAGCAGCCCGAAGCCGCCGATCAGGGCCAGCAGGCTCAGGATGCCCGAAATGATCAGCACAGGCTTGCGCTTCTCCATCTTCGCAGAAAACGAGAAGAACGTTACCCCCACGAGCAGGATGATCGATGTGAGATGGATGAAGAAGTATGTGAGCTGCGGCATGGTGGGAAAGTGGACACTCCACTTGTGCCGTGTACCCAAAGGCTCAAGACCTTTTTGAGTTAAGGTGGGCGTCGCGGGACGGTTTTTTGCTTTCCGATGGACGGCCTAGCAGCCGCCGTCACGTGTGACTCCCGTAGATTATCAAAGGCAAAGAGCGTATATTGAAAGTACCTCGTACACTGCAGAGTGTCGGGCCGAAACCTAGGACCGATGCCCCGTTCGTCAAGCTGGTGCATTACGAATCAGGGAAATCGCCCAGTGACGCCGTTTGACACGTTCGCCCAAGCACCGGAGTAGACCTTAGCGCCTTGCCTTAAACAGATTGCGTGGTCGTCTCGTGACGCGTTTGGCGAGCTCCAGATGATGAATCGTGGTCCAACCGTCGAAGTATTTTCCTCAAATCACCCCCGGACACGTCTCCCCGGGCACCCAGGTCCCCTCGACATAGGTCGTCGTCGCGATGTCCGGTATGCCGACCTTGTTGTGCTGGATCTGCGCCGCGAGCAGCTCGATCGCAACCTCGCCCACCGCACGGTGGTTCTGGCGCACGCCGGCGATCCTGCCCGTCTCATCGTCGAGAAAGAGATCGATGAGCGCGATGTCGGCGGGCACCCGCAGGCCCAGGCGCCTGAGGGTCGGTACGACGAACTCCGACTTGGTCAGGATGACCTCCGGTCGGTGCCTCCGGATCCAGGTCTCCAGCGGGACGCGGTTCGGGATCCGGTGGACCGGGATGCGCGCCGACACCGGCAGCCCCTGCTGTTCCCAGAGGAATCCTGCGCTCCACAGGCGGTCCACCGTGATGTCCCAGCCCTCGTCCATCACGAATCCAATTCGCCGATACCCCGCCGCCATCGCCTTCCGCATGGCCAGGCGAACGATCTGCAGCTGGTGATTGGTGACATTGTGCAGCCTCGGCTCGTGGGGGAAGTAGTCGATCTTCACCGCGCTGAAGCGCCCCCAGTCGAAGTCGAGCTGCGCGTCGATCTCGCGCACGTGCGAGGCGATCACCACGCCACCTATGCCGCGCGCCTGAAGGATCCCGCTCAGGCGTCCGTGCGTCAGGCCCGGCTCACGCATCCAGAAATGCTCGAGCTTGAATCCGAGCTCCTGCGCCTTCGCCTCCGCGCCCGCATAGAAGTCCGGATGCGCAATCACCTCACGCCAGCCCCAGCGCGTGTTCCAGTTGGTCACGTAGGCCAGCGTCGGCGGATTCAGGCGCGGCTTCTTCGAGGCCCGGTAGGCCACCAGGGCGCGCAACACCGGATCGGGAACATAACCCATCTGCGCCGCCAGCGCCTGGAGGCGGCGACGCGTCTCCTCCGGCAGCCGGGGATGGTTGCGCAGGGCTAGCGACACCGTGGTAACGTGCACCCCGGCCCGGTCGGCGATGTCGGAAAGCGTGACGCGGCGCGAAGTCATCCTGGATACGGCAATTGAACCACGGATTCTCCGCAATTGCCTTCCTCCCTGTCCTCTGTGTCTTGTGTGTTCAAATCCAACGGCGTTCTTCAATCATACGGTTCATAGGACGGATCAGGGGCGGGCACGCCATCGGAGCCGGTCCGGTATCCACCGACAAGTCTATAGTTAGCACATGTCACCGATTGAAGGTCCGGAAACCTCCGGGAAGAACCTGAGTTCCTCTCCCCCATCCTGCGCACCCAGGCCCCTTCCCGGTGAACACAGAAAGCTACCATTCTCATCACTCCCCCTTCGGAGCCTTTGCAAGCTTCACGATCGGGCTGCTCAATGCTCAGGGGGGCTTCGGTCAGGCCCTCCGCGGACCGGCCGCACAGAATGTGTACATCGGTTTCAGGCACTCCGGGGCCGGTGCCTGGCAGCTCCTGCCCTTCTTCCAGCCGTCCCGCTCTCAGGAGGCCGCCTTCACCGGCGTCGAGGGCGAGTCCACCCAGAATAGCACCCTGCAGCCGCTTGCGGGCGACGCCTTCAAGCGCCACCTTGGCTGGTGCTCCGACACCTGGCGTGCCGACACCGGCTGCTTCGGATTCTCGCTGCTCACGCCCCTCGACCGCGTCCCCGACCCCGGCCGCATGAGCCGTGCCCGCGAGCGCCTCCACCTCGCCCCGGTCGTGTGCGGCTGGATCGAATACGACAACCGCGCCGGCGACACCCCCGTCGAGCTGATCTTCGGCATCGGCGAACCCGAGCGCCCCCCCCGCCCCCTGGGCGACTCACATCCCGGGCTCGCAGGCTTCGCCACGGGCACCGCCTACGGATACGCCACGCGACCCGGCCGCGGGGTCGCGCTGCGACAGGGCTTCGACGTCTTCGCCCCGAAATTCTTCGACGTCCGCGGGCTCCACGTCGTCGGCCCCGAGGCCGCCCTCGTGTTCACCGTGCCCGCCCGCCGCCGCCGTCGGTTTCCCCTCGTCCTCGCTTTCTACGAGTCGGGGCAGGCCACCACCGGCATGCCCTGCACCTACGCCTACACCCGCTGCTTCACCGGTCTCGAGGACGTCCTCGACCACGGGCTCCGCCACTTTTCCGAATACGAGAAGACCGCGCTCACGCGCGACCGTGAGCTCGAGCGCAGCGGCCTCGACGAGGACCAGCGTTTCCTCGTCGCCCAGGCGGCCCACAGCTACCTCGGCAACACTCAGCTCCTCCTGCGCGGCCGCGAGTTCGTCTGGGTGGTGAACGAGGGCGAATACCGGATGATCAACACCTTCGACCTCACCGTCGACCACCTCTTTCACGAGCTCGCCTGGCACCCCTGGACGGTCCGCAATACACTCGACCTGTTCGTCGAGCGCTACGGCTACACTGACCGCATCAAGGTCCGCGGCCGCCGCGCCCCGGGAGGCATCTCCTTCACCCATGACATGGGTGTGATGAACCACTTCACTCCGAAGGGCCGCTCCAGCTACGAGTGCGACCACCTTCAAGGCTGCTTCAGCCACATGACCATGGAGCAGCTCCTCAACTGGGTGCTGTCCGCGGTGACCTACGCCGAAAAGACCGGCGACCGCGCGTGGCTGCGCCGCCGACGCTCCGTGCTTGTCGCCTGCGCCGAGAGTCTGCGCCGTCGCGACGACCCCGATCCCCGGAAACGCGACGGCATCCTCAAGCATGACAGCGAGCGCTGCGGCCGGGACGGCTCGGAAATCACCACCTACGACAGCCTCGACGTCTCCCTCGGCCAGGCCAGGAACAATCTCTACCTGGCCGTGAAGACCCTCGGCGCCTGGATCCTCCTCGAACGCGCCTTCCAGCGGCTGGGACTGGCCGGCGAACGCGCCGCGGCCCGCGAGGCCTCCGCGCTGCTCGCCTCCACCCTCGCCTCGCGGTTCGAGACCGACACCGGCCTCTTCCCCGCCGTGTTCGAGGCCGGAAACCGCTCGCGCATCATCCCCGCCGTCGAGGGCTTCGCCTATCCGCTCTACCTCGGCATCACCGACGCCCTCGACTTCGAGGGGCGCTTCGGCCCTCTGCTCAACCAGCTCAAGGCCCACATCGAGGGCGTCCTCCAGCCCGGGATCTGCATCGACGCCGCCTCGGGAGGCTGGAAGATGAGCAGCACCAGCACCAACACCTGGTTCTCCAAGATCGCCCTGTGCCAGTACGTGATCCGATCGCTCTTCCCCTCGGCCATGACTCCCCAGGCCCGCGCCGCCGACAAGGTCCACGCCGACTGGCAGCGCCGCCCCGGCTGCGGGTCACAGGCCATGTGCGACCAGATCCACAGCGACACCGGCATCACCTGCGGAAGCCGCTATTACCCGCGCGGCGTCACCACCTTCCTCTGGCTGCTCGAATGAGCGGCCGCCCAAACCCTGACTCAAAACTCCCCACAACTCCCGATGAGCCATTATAAAGAACGCCTCTCGTTCCGCGAAAAAGCCGGATACAGCCTGGGCGACGCCGCCACCAACTTCTTCTTCCAGGCGATGCTCATGTACCAGAGCCGGTTCTACACCGACGTCATGGGCATCTCCGCCGCCACCGCCGGCTGGCTGTTCCTCCTGGTGCGCATCTTCGACGCGGGCTTCGACCCGCTCATGGGCGTGCTCTCCGACCGCACCGAGACGCGCTGGGGCAAGTTCCGCCCGTGGGTGCTGTGGACCGCCATCCCCTTCGGCATCGTCCTCTGGCTGTCCTACACCGTCCCCAACTTCAGCAGCGGCGGCAAGATCGTGTATGTGTTCATCACCTACACGCTCATGATGATGATGTACTCGGCCAACAACACGCCGTACTCCGCCCTCAACGGCGTCATGACC
Organism: Opitutaceae bacterium; assembly: GCA_027310745.1. Lineage (GTDB taxonomy): Bacteria > Verrucomicrobiota > Verrucomicrobiia > Opitutales > Opitutaceae > MWDT01. Next base: position 63,241 of record DAIDAF010000025.1, read on the forward strand.
GGCGACGTCAACGAGCGCACCTCGCTGTCCACCTTCCGCTTCGTGTCCGCCATGGCCGCCACCCTCATCGTCCAGGGCTTCACTCTCCCGCTCGTGGAGAAGTTCGGCGGCAAGAACCCCGCCCACGGCTGGTCCGTCACCTTCGGCATCTTCGGCGCCATCGCCGTCGTATTCTATGTGATCGCCTTCCTCAGCTCGAAGGAACGCGTTCACCCCGACCCCAAGCAGAAGACCTCCATCATCCAGGACCTCAAGGACGTCTTCCACAGCCCGCCCTGGGTCGTGATGTTCCTCATCACCCTGTGCATCTTCGTCACCCTCTCCCTCCGCGGCGGCCTGCTGTTCTACTACTTCACCTACTACGTCGACCACAATGCCCTGCTCAATTTCGTGAAGGACATCGGCCTGGGCAACGTGCACGCCGGCACCTCCGAGGGCTGGGGCAAGACCATGCTCGGCTGGTTCGGCTTCATCCTCCAGCCCGACGGCTCCAATGTGACCGCGGTCGGCTTCAGCGTCTTCAACATGGCCGGCAACCTGGTGACGATCGTAGGCGTGCTGGTTTCCAAGCCGCTCTCGATCCGCTTCGGAAAGAAGGCCGTCTTCCTCACCGGCATCTTCGGCACCGCGCTCGTCACCGCCGCCGTCTTCTTCGTTCCCGCCACGTCGATCGGCTGGCTCATGTTCCTCAGCCTGCTCTGGCCTGTGTTCTACGGCCCGACCATCCCTCTCCTCTGGGCCATGATCGCCGACGTCGCCGACTTCTCCGAATGGAAGACCGGGCGCCGTGCGACCGGCATGGTGTACGCCGGCATCGTGTTCGCCCTCAAGGCCGGCCTCGGCCTCGGTGGCGCCATCGGCGGCTGGCTGCTCGCCGGCTACGGCTACGTCCCCAACGCCGTCCAGTCGCCCCACGCCCTCATGGGCATCCGGCTCTGCGCGACCCTCTATCCTGCCATCCCCTTCCTGATCGCCTTCGTGGCCATCGCACTCTATCCGATCAGCAAGGAGCTCAACCTCCGGATCGGCGACGAACTCGCCGAGCGACGAAAGGCTTTCGCCAAAGCCTGATCGCCCCGGACGCTCCGCTCAAAAAGCGGAGCGTCCTGTTTTAACGCTGTCCCATTTTCCATGCCTGTCTCCGCCCTCCGTTCCGTCGTCTCAGCCCTCCTGCTCGGCACCGGCCTCGCCTGCGCCAGCTACGCCGCCGCACCCGCCCCCAGGCCCGCCCCCGACCTGTTCAGGCAGCTGCTTGGCAAGTCCGACGCAGCCATCGACGCGAAGATCGACGCCTCCTTCCAACAGCTGTTTTTCGGCAATCCCGACACCCAGGCCGTCTATTTCCCCGTCGGAAAGGACGAAGCCTACATCGAGGATATCGCCAACGGCGACGTTCGCACGGAAGGCATGTCCTACGGACTGATGATCGCGGTGCAGATGAACCGCCGCGACGTCTTCGACCGGCTCTGGAACTGGGCGGTCCGTCACATGCGCCACAACTCGGGCCCGCGAAAGGGATTCTTCGCCTGGCACTGCTCCCCCGACGGCCGAATCCTCTCCCCCGACTCCGCCTCCGACGGCGAGGAGTGGATCACCATGGCCCTCTTTTTCGCCGCCCACCGCTGGGGTCACCCGGCGGGCGCCCCCGACTATGAGGCCGAGGCGCAGGCGCTCCTGAAGGCCATGCTCCACAAGGGCGAGGCGGCCTCCCCCGTCGTCACGAGCATCTTCGATCCCACGCACCACCAGGTCGTGTTCGTCCCCAAGTATCCATTTTCCACCTTCACCGATCCCTCCTACCACCTGCCCGCGTTCTATGAGCTGTGGGCCCGCTGGGCCGCCGATCCGGCCGACCGCGCCCTGCTGCGCAAAATCACCGTCACCAGCCGCGCATTCTTTCACCGCGCCGCCAATCCGACCACCGGACTGATGCCCGACTACGCCTCATTCGAGGGCCAGCCCGTCGGCCCCGAGAGTCATCGCATCTTCGCCTTCGACGCCTGGCGCGTGATCGCCAACGTCGCCCTCGATCACGCGTGGTTCGACGCCGACCCCTGGCAGGTCGAACAGAGCAACCGGATCCTCCGCTTCATCGCCGCCCAGGGCCCCGATTGCCCCAACCGGTTCACCCTCGACGGCCAGCCGGTCGACCGCGAATTCTCCCCCGGCCTCCTCTCGATGGCCGCCGTCGGCGGTCTCGCCGCCGATCCCGCCCTCGCCCGTCTCTTCGTGAAACGCCTCTGGGACGCCCCCGCCCCCGAGGGCCAGTTCCGATACTACGACGGCCTGCTCCACCAGCTCGCCTTGCTCGAGGTCAGCGGTCGCTTCCGGGTATACTGATCGACCCGGCTCGTCGCTTGACGCTCCCGCGGACCGCTGCTGGGAATCGTCCATGGCCGCTCCCGACCTGAAAATCGAAACCCTCGTCGAGGGTAAGGGTGAAAACCCGAAATCCGGACAACTCGTCACCGTGCACTACACGGGCTGGTTCACCACCGGCGAGAAGTTCGACAGTTCCGTCGACCGCGACGAGCCGTTCCGCTTCCTGCTCGGCGTCGGTCAGGTCATCCGCGGCTGGGACGTCGGCGTCGCGCGCATGAAGGTCGGCGAAAAGGCCCGCCTCACCATCCCGCCCGAGCTCGCCTACGGAAAGCAGGGCTACCCCGGCGCAATCCCGCCCAATTCGACCCTCGTGTTTGAGGTCGAACTGCTCGCATTGAACTGAGCGCGTCGCCGTTCGCCCCGCTTGTCGCGGGGGCCCGCCGCGGCCAGACTGGTGCCATGACCTCCCTGCGCCAGGCCCTGCTCGAACTCGGTTTCGACACCGTCGGGTTTGCGCGCATCGACGGCTCCTCCCCGGGCGCCGACGCCCTGCGCTCATGGCTCGACCAGGGCATGCAGGCGACCATGGACTGGATCGCACGCAACGCCGACCGGCGCGCCGATCCCCGCCTCATCGTCGAAGGCGCGAACCTATTCGTCGCCCTCGGGGTCAACTACGCCCCGGCCGCACCGCGCAACGCCTCCGCCGCCTGGGCGCGTTACGCCCTGTACGAGGATTACCACGATACGATCAAGCCCGCCCTCGAGGCCGCCGGCCGGGCGCTCGAACTCCATCTCGAAATCGGGCCCGGCGACTATCGCTATTACGTCGACACGGGCCCCGTGCTGGAGCGCTCCTGGGCCACCCTGGCCGGGATAGGATACACGGGCAAAAACGCGATGCTCATCTCGCGCGAGTACGGCAACTGGCTCTTCCTCGCGGGTGTGATCGTCCGCGCCCCCGCGGACATGATCGCCTCACTGGTCGATGACTCCCCGCACCTGTTTCCAGAGGGCGACCGCGGCGTCGGTCGCTACTGCGGATCGTGCACCCGCTGCCTCGACGCCTGCCCGACCCATGCCTTCACCGGCCCGGGCGTCGTCGACGCGCGGCGCTGCATCAGCTTTCTCACGATCGAAAACAAGGGCCCCATCCCCGAGGAGTTTCGTCCGCTGATTGGAAACCGAATCTACGGCTGCGACACCTGCGCCGAGGTCTGCCCCTGGAACCGCTTCGCCCAGGCAAGCCGCTCGCTGCTCCTCCACCCGCGCCCGGAAATCGCCAGCCTCACGCTCGAGGAAATCCTGCACCTCACGCCCGAGCGCTTCGCGGAAGTTTATAGGCGGACACCCATCAAGCGCATCAAGCTCGCAGGGCTTCTCCGCAATGCCTGTGTCGTTGCGGGCAATTCAGGTGACACGTCGCTGCTGCCCGCGCTCGAGGCGCTTGCCCCCCACGAATCCCCCCTCGTTCGCGAACACGCCGCGTGGGCCATCGCCCGCCTGCGCGAGACCGAGCCGGAAACGACTACCAGATAGGCCCCTGGCCGGGGAAATAACCATAGCCGTAGCCAGGGCCGTAACCGTAACCGCAGCCCCACGGAGCCCACAGGCCGCGGCCATATGTCTGCGAGACGCCGACCTGCACCGTGTACCGGCCCTTCGGATCGGTGATGCGCGTGTCGAAGGCCCCGCCGTACCACGAGCTGCCGTGGCCTCCCGCCCCGTAGAAGAGTGTCACATCACCATGAATCTGTGGCCGCATCGGCCCAAGTCCGATTCCCTTCAGCGGCGCCGCCTGCGCCACATTCACCGTCGGTGCCACCGGACGCGCGGCCATCGCCGCGGCCACGAGACCATCGAGCTTCGCCCGTTCCGCCGTCGTCAGGAGACTCACACCGGAGCGCTCCCGCTCGAGGGGCGTCAGCCGCTCCGTGAACGTCTTCGCGAACCCCACCACGTTGCCCTGACGCGCCAGGGCAAGGTCCCGTTGGACAAGTTTGTTCAGTTCGGAGGTCTCAACGAGGTCCAGCTTCGACACCCCCACCGCAGCCCGCTCCGTGGGCGTAAGCTGCGAGAGAAACGCCGTGCCCGCCCGCGCGGCACAGGCCCCGAGCAGCAGAGCAGTCACAACCAAGGCAATACGCGCGGGGGAGTGGAATCGCGTCATGTTTCGCATGGGGCTTGAGACGGTCCCGCGGGGAGGCGGTTCCCGTCTCAATCGTCATCATTCTCGCCCTGCCCGCCCGTGATTTCACGCACAAATGCCGCATGCCTCGGCGCCGGCATCACGGAATGTGCGCCGCGCACCGAATGCCACACGACCTGGTTGAGCGTAATGTCATCCACCGCATCCTCATGCGAAAAATCGAACGTGGCCGAAAGTTTCGCGTCCGCCGTGCCGTTCGGATTCCGGGCGTTCATGTCGACGGTCTCCGGCAGGACCACGAAGGGCCGCAAATCGGGCTTCGGGGTGAAACTCGCCCACATCGGGGTCGCCGACGCGTCAAACTGCGTCATTGGTGGCAGACCCAGGATCAGCTCCATGGTCCGGAGCATCGAACACGTCGTGTAAGGCGTCGAATCGACGGCGGCACGGCGCGTGTAGGGGCTGACTACGAGAGCCGTCGTGCGGTGCGCATCCACGTGGTCCGGCCCGTTCTGCGCGTCGTCCTCCACGACGAAGATCGCGGTCTGCGGCCAGAACTTCGAGTGGCTCACCGCGTCGACCAGCCGCCCGACCGCCAGGTCGTTGTCCGCCACCATCGCCGTCGGCGTCCAGTCGCCCGGCGCCGCGCCGGCCGTGTGGTCCTGCGGCAGGCGCATCACCTGAAGCCGCGGCATGTCGCCAACTTTCTCATACCGATGAAGCTCCTCCACGAAGCGCGCCACGCGGTCGACGTCGCGGTAGTGGATGTCCCAGGGGTGATAGTCGGGATCGATGTGCCCCTGCAGCACGGGGAGGTTCGAGACGAACGGAGGTTTTGCATGGCCGGTGAGCACCGCGAACTCGCCGTAGCTGCGATACGTGATGCCCGCCCGCGCCGCGCTGTTCCAAAGGTATCCGGTGCCGGGGATCGCCGCCGCAAAGTTGCCCTCGGCCGGATACGGCACTTTCGACTTCCAGCTCTTGTAATCGACCGGCCAGGTTTTCTCCACGAATTCCGACGCGTAAGCGCCCATGCTCCATTCGTGCCCGCTCGGGCTCACCTCGGCGTTCGCATAAAAGTTGTCGAGCAGCACGAACTGGCGCGCGAGTGCATGCTGATTCGGCGTCACCTTGTCCGGAAACAGGCAGAGCGCCGGGTCCCCGTTGCCCTCCCGGATGTCGCCGAACACCTGGTCGTAGGTGCGGTTCTCCTTGATGACATAGATCACATACCGGATCGGCGAGGCGCCGCCAACCTCGGCGGGCACGGGATTCCCCGCAGCGGGCTTCACGACTGGTTCCGGGCGTCCTTCGCGCACCGTCTCAGTCCAGGCCGCAAGTTGCTTGGAAAGATCGTCCTCGTCGGGCAGCGGCACGATCTGAAGCGTGCCCGGGTAAAGCGTCTTGATCGCAGGGTAATGCAGCGGATCCGAGCGCCCGTTTGCCTTCGCCTCCACGCCGCGCGCGTTCAGCACGAGGAGGTGTCCGCCGTCGGGTGTCAGCCGGACACACGAGGGGAACCAGCCGGCCGGCACGAAACCCAGCGGGCGGCTCGACCCCGATTTCGAGACGTCGAAGACCGCCACGTCGTCGTTGTAGGCGTTTGCCACATACAGGCGGCGCCCATCCGCCGAAAGCGCCAGGCTGTCCGGGGTCGCTCCGGGCAGGTCCCTCGAGTCGAAGGAAGAGGACAGCGTCTCCAGGCAGTGCCCATCATCGGCCGACAGCACGCTCACCGAGTTGAGTCCGCCGTTGGACACGAAGAGCCGGCCGTCGCGCGAAAGCGCAAGTTCGTTGGGATGCAGTCCGCAGGCCCAGCGAGCCACCACCCGCCCGTCCTTCGCGTCGATCACCGCCACCTCGGAGCGGCCCCAGAGGCTCGCATAGATCCGTCCGCGTGCGGCGTCCCACACCAGCCGATACGGCTCGTCGCCTTCCGCCAGTCCGGGCGCACGCCCCACGTCGTTCGGGGAAATCGATTCCTTCGAAGTCACCCACGCCGTGCGCGTCGGCGGTCCGAGGCGCGCGCGCCACACCACCGCGCCCGTGCGGGCGTTCAGGCAGGTCACGTCATTGTCGAAGAGTCGCGCCACCGCCAGAAGTGCGCCGTCCGGGGAATAGGTCACGCCGGATACCACGCCCCGGTCCGTGGCCGCTCCCACGCGAAGCGCCTCGGGGCCGCCCAGCACGCCGTCGTCCACGGGAAATCGATACACCTGTTCCGAGCTCCCGCCGCTGCACACCACCGAGCGTCCGTCCGGCGCAAATACGATGCCGCCGAACCCTTCGTCGATCGTGACGTGCGAGACCACCTTGTGCGACGCGATGTCCACAATCTCCACGCCGTGCGGGCCAGCCCCCGCCTCGAGGACCGCCGCATACCGGCCGCTTGCGTCCACGTCCACGTTCACCGGAAAGTCGCCAAGCGGCACCTGCACCCCAGCCGGCCGGATCATCGTCTGGTTGTGAAGGCGCTCAAAACCGTTCGCCATGCGTCCGGGCAGGATCGGCGTCCCCGCCCGCGCGACGGCCACACCCAGGCCGCACGCCGCCAACAGGATTGACAGGGGAATGAGCGGTGAGCGCGACGGATAGGGGCGGGACGTTCGATTCATGGGGGATTCCTGGTTTGGATGGTCCGCGGCGCGCGGACCGATCCAGCAGATGTCACGATTGCCTCCGACCGCCAAAGCGAAAGTGCGCCTCAGTAGCCGGACTGGGAAAGGATGAACACGACGGCAGCGAAAAACAGGCAGTAGTACCCGAAATTCTGCCAGCGCCCCGACTCGAGCCAGCGCGAAAGCAGTTTCAGCGCGAGCAGGCCTGCGACGAGACTGCACGCCATGCCGACCAGACCCGGTGCCACCATGTGAAACAGCGAGGCATGCGGATGAAGAGGCGAACGGTCCTTGTACAACCGATGCAACTCGAGCACCACCACCGGCGGCGTCAGCACCACCGCCAGCGCGAAACTGAAATCCTCCGCCGCCTTGCGGCCCGTTCCACACAGGAGGCTGGTCGAAATCGTCGCTCCCGAACGCGACAGCCCACGAAATGGAAGGCACAGCCCCTGCACGATGCCGGTCCAGAGCGCCGAACGTGCCTTGACCTCCTCCGTGCCCCGGCCCCGGGCCGCCGCGATGAGGATCAACACGCCCGCCACCGCCAGCGAGACCGCCATCAGCGGCAGGTTCGAAAACAGCGATTCAACCTCCGCCTTCGCATGACCCGCCAGGACCACTTTCTCGATGAAGATCTTCAGGCCCAGCCCGAGGAACCCGGTGCACGCCGTGGCGGCGATGATCCATTTCGCCGCTTCAATGAAACGCTCACGGCTCGAAAAATACCGCTCCCGCCAGGCCTTCCAGAAATAGATCATTACCGCGAACATCGTGCCGGTGTGAAGCATCACCAGCAGGAAGGTCATTTCCGGGTTCGACGGATCCACCCCCATCAGCTTTTCGGCCACGATCACATGGGCCGAACTGGATACGGGCAGAAGTTCCGCGGCGCCCTGAACGAGGCCGAGTATGACGATCTGAAGGAAGGTGAGATGCATGGGAATCCGCGTGGGAAAAAAGTGAACCGCACGATTCCCTTTGGTCGACACGAGGACAAGCGTTTCCATGAAAAATCTGGGCGACGGCCGCCCCCGGAGCGCACTCGACAAGACGCGGCGCATGTGCCGTCGTGTCGCCATGTTCGACCAACTCTCCATCCTTGCGCCCGGACTGCTCGGCGGCTCGGTGGCGCGCGCCGCACACGAGCGCCGCCTCGCCCGTCGGATCGTCCTGTGGGCCCGGAGACCGGAGACCCGTGCCGAACTCCGCGGACAGCCATGGTGCGACGAGGTGGCCGACTCCGCCGAAAAAGCCGTCGAACACGCGTCGCTGGTCGTTCTCGCCCCTCCCGTCGACCGCATCCCCGAACTCGCCGCCCGCATCGCCTCCCACCTTCCGCCGGGCGCGCTCGTCACCGACGTCGGCAGCACCAAGGCCCGGATCGCCACCCTCTGCCACGCCGCACTCCGCGCCGACACGCCCTTCGTCCCTTCCCACCCCATGGCCGGCTCCGACAAGACCGGTTGGGAAAACGCCTCCTCCGCCCTCTTCGAGCGCCGCGTCTGTTTCGTCACCCCGCTTGGCGACACCCCCGCTGACGCCCTCGAGCGCGTCAGCGCATTTTGGAGCGCACTCGGAATGTCCGTCATCGTCACCGATCCGACCCGGCACGACGAGATCGTCGCGCACATCAGCCACCTTCCCCAGGTCGTCGCCTCCACGCTCTGCGCCTTCCTCGCCTCGAAAGACCCCTCGTGGCGCGGCTACGCGGGCGGCGGACTGCGCGACACCACCCGCATCGCCGGCGGCGACCCCGCCATGTGGCGCGCCATCCTGGAGCACAATCGTGACGCGATCCTCGGAGCGCTCACGCAGTATCAGGACGAGCTCCGGACCTTCACCGACTCCCTCGAGCGGCGCGATTACGACGATCTCGCCGCTCGGCTCCAGCGCGGCCGCGCCTACCGCAGCGGCCTCTGACGCGGCCCACACGGGCCTGCCACCGGATGCATTCGATCGAATCACAGGGCTGGATCGCACATCCGAATTATCAAACTGTTTTATTTGCAATGAAACTGTTGACATCTTTTGTGGCAGTGTCACCTGTCGGTCTCGTTCCGCCCCCGCCCCATGCCCATTGGTCCCCGCCCCTTCCGGCCAACCGGACTTTCCCTGCTCGCCGCGCTGCTGCTCTCCGCCTGCGCGGGCGCAGCCACGCCCCCGCCCGCCCCGGGCGCGTTCCTGGTGGGCGCCGACATCTCCGCGCTCCCGACACACGAGAATCATGGCGCGATGTATCTGGAGAATGGACACCCGATGGACGCGGTCGCCCTGCTCCGGAGGCACGGGTTCAACGCATTCCGCCTCCGGCTGTTCGTCCATCCCAACCATGAGGGAATCGTCGACAACGATCTCTCCTACACCCTCGCCCTCGCACGGCGCGTCCGCGCATCCGGCGCACGCTTCCTGCTCGACCTCCACTACTCCGACACCTGGGCCGACCCCTCCAGGCAATCCAAGCCGGCCTCCTGGGCGTCCCTTCCCTTTACCGAGCTGGTGCGACGCGTCCGCACCTACACGCGCGACACGCTCGCTCGCTTCGCCGCCGAGGGCGTGACGCCCGACTACGTCCAGATCGGGAACGAAATCACCAACGGCATGCTCTGGCCCGACGGCCGCGTCGACTTCTCGAAATCCGGCGACTCCGCCGCCTGGGACCGCCTCGCACAGCTGCTGAAGGCCGGAGCCGACGGGATCGACGAGGCGCTGCCAGCGGGCAAGCGACCCGCGATCCTCCTGCACATCGAAAGCGTGGGAAACCTTCCCCGCACGAAATGGTGGATCGGCAACCTCCTCAGCCACCACGTGCCGTTCGACCTGATCGGCTTCAGCTACTACCCGGAGTGGCACGGGAGTCTCACCGACCTGCGCGCCGCACTCGACTGGACCGCCACTGCCACCGGGCGGCCCGTCCTGGTCGCCGAAACCGCGTATCCATGGCACCCCGACGCACATTTCGCAAACATCGCAGGCCGCCTGGCCTTCCCCGTCACCCCCGCAGGACAACGCAGCTTCCTCGACGCCCTGGCGGCAACCGTTCGCGCCGTCCCCGGCGGCCGGGGCGCAGGCGTCTTCTATTGGTACCCCGAGGCCGTCCCCACCCCGGACCTCTTCGTCTGGCTCGGCGGTGCCTGCGCCCTGTTCGACCAGCACGGCGAACTCCTTCCCGCCGCCTCGTTCGCACGGGACCTCCGGTGATTCCCCTCCTTTTCCCCGCACCAACCCTACCTATGAAAGCCCCATCCCTGCGCTCCCCGCACAGACTCACCCCGCTGCTGGCCCTGCTCTGCAGCGTTGCCGTTCCCGCCATCGCACAGACCGCCCCGGCCCCCTCAGCCCCCGCGCCCTCATCCCAGGACCAGACCATCGAGCTCACGCCCTTCGTCGTCTCCTCCAACAAGGACGTCGGCTACCTGGCCCAGAACACCCTCGCCGGCAGCCGCCTCAACACGAACCTCATGGACACCGGCGCCGCAATCTCCGTGCTCACGCCCGAGTTCCTCCAGGACATCGGCGCCACGAGCATGAAGGACATCATCCTCTTCTCGAACGACGCCGTGCCGGAGTACGGCGACTCCGCCTCGAACTTCAACGCCAACCCGATGATCGGCAACCCCGAGTGGCAGCTGCGCATCCGCGGCATGGCCGCCAGCTACGCGCGAAACTACTTCGCCTGGTCCTCTTCCACCGACTTCTACAACATCGACCGCATCGACGAGTCACGCGGACCCAACGCCATCCTCTTCGGCTTCGGCTCCGCCGGCGGCATCGTCAACACCACCACCAAGCAGGCCAGCCTCACGCCCATCCCCAGCGAGTACAACCTGACCTTCGGCAGCTGGGGCCGTGTCCGCGGCACGCTCGACACCAACGTCGTCGCCCTCCAGGGCAAACTCGCGTTCCGCGTGAACGCCATGTTTGAAAACACGAACACATGGCGCGAGTTCGAGTTCGACCACGAGAAGCGCATCGACTTCGCCGCGAAATACCAGATCTCCCCGTCCACCACGCTCCGAGGCGAGTTCGAGGCCGGAAACATCAAGGACAACTGGGCCCGTCCCTGGCTTATGATCGACCAGACCGCCCCCTGGCGCGCCGCCGGCAGCCCCACCTTCAGCTCCGCCCAGTGGAGCAGCACCGTCGTCACCCAGACCTGGAGCCCCCACCTCGTTTACACCCAGAACACCGGCCAGCTCGCCGATTGGGAGAACCTGCCCTTCGCGTATTCCTCCACGCAGAGCTGGGCCGCCCTCGCGATGACGCCTGAAAACCTCAAGATCATCCCGATGACCGTCAACTCCGCCGGTCCCGACGCGACGCGCTACACGCGCTACCACACGTATTCAGCCTACCTCGACAGCACGATCACCCGCAATCTCTCCACCCAGGTCGCCTACAATCACCAGTCGAACAGCTTCCTCGGCTACGATGCCAACGCAGGCAACCTGACCCGCTACGGCTACCAGGGCGACGCCACCGAGCTGTGGGCCGACGCGAGCTCCGTTCTCCCCACCGGCCAGGCCAACCCCTACGCCGGGCGCTTCTACCTCGAGAACAACTGGACGCGCCGTAACAACACCTCGACCATCGACCAGGTCCAGGCCTCCCTCGCCTACCAGCTCGATCTCGGCAAATTCGGCCGCCACCGCATCGCCGGTCTCGTCGAGCACGATTGGCGCGACTATCTCAATGAGGAGGACGCCGAGGTCTTCGTCGGCGCCCCCTTCGACCCCGCCGCCGAGTTCGACTCCAACCGCGTCTTCCGCCGCTACTACTTCACCCCGGGCAACGCCGCCGACATCCACGTGCCCTCGTGGCGCACGCCGCTTGTCAACGTCACCGACCCCATCAGCGGCAAGAAGCTCACGTCCGGCTGGGCCCCCGACCAGCAGATCAACAACTCGAAGCAGGGGCAGGACACCGCCCTCGCCGCCCTCCAGAGCTATTTCCTCAACGACAGCCTCGTCACCATCGTCGGCATCCGCTTCGACCACCTCGACTACTCGACGCTCCCGACCATCCGCAACTCGGCCGGCATGCTCGCCCTCGATCCAACCGGCCGCCAGCACACCAACTTCGACGCCCACACGCTCTCGGCCGGCGTCGTGTATCATCTCACCAAGGACATAGCACTGTACGCGAACACCTCCGACAGCCGCGACCTCCCGAACGTCAACCAGCGCGTGATTGGCTACGGCCTGCCGCCGATGCCCAAGGCGACCGGCATCGACACGGGCGCCAAGTTCAACTTCTTCGGCGGCAAGCTGTACGCCACGGTCGATTATTACACCACCAAGCTCCACAACTCCACCGAGTGGGGCAACATCCAGAGCCAGGTCACCTCGTTCAACTCCCGCGTGCTGCAGGCCCTCCAGACCGCCGGCCTCATCAGCTCCGCCGACGTGACCGCCCGCACCATCGACGCGAACGCCTACCTTCAGGATCGCAACGCTGACGGCTGGGAGTTTTCGCTGATCGCAAATCCCACCCCCAATTGGCGCCTCTCCGCCAACTTCTCCATCAACCACGTGAAGATGGAGAACATCATGTCCGAGGTTCAGTCCTGGTTCGCCACCAACTCCGCCTACTGGCTCGCCAAGGCGGCCTCCCAGGGCGGCGCAAACTTCATGCTCTCCAACAATTCCTGGGACACCCTCGGCAACAACATCGGCTGGACCAACGATTACATCACCCAGCAGACCGCCTTCAACGGAAAGCCCGCCCGCGGCGAGCGTGAATACGGCGGCAATGTGTACACCCGCTACCGCTTCTCCGAAGGCGCCCTGCGCGGCTTCTACATCGGCGGCGGCGGTCGTTACCAGAGCGCCAATATCATCGCCGCCACCACCAACGGTCTCGTCAAGGGCCGCGACGTCGCCCTCGCCGACGCCATGGTGGGCTACGAAACCTCCGCCACCATCGGCGGCCGCCGCCTGCCCCTCGAGTTCCAGCTCAACGTGAGCAACGTCTTCGATTCGAGAAAATACCAGATCTACACGACGGCCTGGTGGGACAACACCTACACCATCCCCGAGCGGATCGGACTGCAGGAGCCGCGCAAGTACACCTTGAGCGCCACCCTGAAATACTAAACGCTCCGCCCCGGACGCGGGAGCCCCTTCTCCCGCGTCCGCCCGCCCCTCCCCGATGTCCGCCCCGACTTCCGACCTGGACGCCGTTGCCCCGCCGTCCGCCTCCCCACCGGCCCCGCGCCGGCCGGCCTCCTCCTCGTCCCGAGCCACCCGACCGGAGGACCGCATCGGCTTCTGGGAAAAGGCCGCCCTCGGCCTGGGTTCGCTCCCCCTGTTCTTCGGCACCGCCGCAGTCAAGGGTCTCACCATCCCGGTGTACCAGATGACCCTGAAGCTGAGCCCCGTACTCGTCGGCACCGCGCTCGCCATCCCAAGCTTCTGGGACGCCGCCGTGGATTTGTTTGTCGGATACAAGTCGGACAACTGCCACTCCCGCTTCGGCCGCCGCCGCCCCTTCATCGCGGTCGGTTCGATCGCCTGCATGCTCGCCTTCGGCCTCATCTGGATGGTGCCGTCCGGCATGTCGTCGACGGCCACCCTGGCCTATCTGCTCGGCACCCTGCTGCTCTTCTTCACCTGCTTCTCGTTCTTCTCCGTGCCGCTCACAACCCTCGCCTACGAGATGACGCCCGACTACCAGGAACGCACCCGCGTCGCCGCCTTCGGCGGTTTCTTCGGCAAGGCGGGCGAGTTCATCTACCAGTGGATATTCCCCCTCGCCTGCAGCGCCGCCCTCTTCGGCACCGTCATGCACGGCGTGCGCGTCGTCGGCTGGGGCATCGCCGTGCTCGTCATGGGCGTGATGGGCCTGGTTCCCGCCCTCTTCGTCAAGGAGCGCTACTTCAAGCGCGCCGTCCACCAGGAGAAGGTTCGCTTCCTGCCCAGCCTGCGCGACTCCTTCCGCAACCGCGCGTTCGTCATCCTCGTCGCTCTCACGCTCTGCCACATCGTCGCCGGCATGTTCATCAGCAGCATCGACTATTACCTGCTCGTGTACCACATGTCCGGCGGCAACGTCGCCGTCGGCTCCTACTGGAAGGCCATCCTGTCCTCCGCCTACGCGATCATCGGGATCGTCGGCATCTACCCGGTCAACTGGATGGCCAATCGTATCGGAAAACGCACCACCCTGATCGTCACATTCGCCATGGTCCTCGTCGGCGCGGCGGGCAAGTGGTTCCTCTTCACGCCCGGCAATCCCTGGAAGATACTGCTCGATCCGCTGCTCTGCGGGCCGGTCTGGATCGCGATCAATGTGCTCACGCCGTCGATGTTCGCCGACGTCTGCGACCTGGACGAACTCACCCACGGCCAGCGCCGCGAGGGCATGTTCGGCTCGCTGTTCTCCTGGATCCAGAAATCCGGCTACTCCCTCGCGTACTTCGGCACCGGCCTCGCGCTCTCCCTGTCCGGATTCAACGCAGGCCTCGCCGGACACCAGCACGCCAGCGCCATCCTTTCCCTCCGACTGATTTTCACCGGCACCACCGCACTCTGGGCCCTCGGCGCAATCGCCCTCCTCTGCCTCTATCCGCTCACCAAGGACCGCGCCTACGAGATCCGAGACGAGCTTGAGGCCCGCCGTGGCCGCATCTGATCCACCCATGCGCCACGCCCCGTCAACAAAGAGGTCGCCCCGCGCCGCCGCACCCGTCCATGCTGATTCCATGAGCGGACCATCCCCAAAAGCGCGCGGAAAAAAAGCCACGATCTATGATCTCGCCCGCCTCGCAGACGTCTCGCCCGGCACCGTCAGCCGCGTCCTTAACAACCGCGACAAGGTCAAGCCCGAGACCCGCGAAAAAATCCTCCGCGCCGCCCGCCAGCTCAACCTCAAGCCCCAGGTCTCCGTCCGCGTCCGGCAGATCGCCATCCTCTCCGACCCCACCTTCACCGACCGCATCGAGGGCTACGCCGCCACCCTCACCGCCCACCTCTCCTTCGCCCTCTCCCGGCGCGGCATGGGCGTGATGCTCCCCACCAACCCCTTCGAGGACCTGCCCGGCTCCTTCCTCGACGGCATCATCGCCGTCACCTTCGACAACAAGCTCCGCTCGCTCCTCTCCGAGCTCGAGGGCCGCCTGCCCGTGATCTACATGGACAAGTTCGACCTCCGGCCCCAGCAGAACGCCGTGACCTCCGACCACTTCCTGTCGGGCTACCTCGCAGGCAAACACCTCGCTTCCCGTGGACGAAAGCGCCTGGGCTTCATGGGCGTGGACGCCCCTCCCGTGTTCGAGCGCCTGAAGGGCTATCGCAAGGCCATCGAGGAGGCGGGTCTCTCCGTCGACGAGCGACTGTTCGTCACCCTCGGAACCGGCATCAGCCACCCCGCCGCCGTCGCCCGTGTCGTGCGCAGCGGAGCCGACGCCCTCTTTGTCCCAGGCACCAGCTTCCAGGCCATGGAGTGCCTGCACATCCTCTCCTACGTCATGGGCCTCAAGGTTCCCCAGGACATCGCCCTGATCGGAGGCGAGAATGAAGGCATTTCCGCCCTCCAGAACCCGCCGCTCACCACCATCGAGTATCCCCTGCGCGACATGGCCGAACGCGCCGTCGCAATGATCGACGCGCTCACCTCCGGCCAGAAACCCGCCGAACGCCAGGTCGTCCTGCCCGTGCGCCTCATCGAACGCGATTCAGTCGGCTGATTCTCGGAAAAATCCTGCCTCACTTCCTCGCGGCCCCAATTTCAAACGGTTCAATTTTTAATCAAATAGATCGATTACCGCCGCATGGCCGACCATCTGACCCTTTGCACAGGCTGGGAATTCCGCCGCCGCACGCCCGACTCCGGGCCGTGGCGCCCGGTGGAGCTGCCCCACACGCCCTTCGAGCCCGACCTCGACGGCCGCAACCACTGGTTCGGCGTCTGCGAATACCGGCGCACCGTCCGAGCCCCCGAGGCCGCCGCCCCCCGCCTGCACGCGGTGCATTTCGGGGGCGCCATGCACTCCGCCCGGGTCTTCCTCGATGGACGCCAGGTCGCGTCGCACGCCGGCGGATACCTCCCCTTCGAGGCCCCGCTGGGCTCCGGGCTTCACGACGGTCTCGACCACGAGCTGCGCGTCGAGATCGACAACCGCGAGAATCCCGACATCCCCCCCGGCAAGCCCTACCTCGAGCTCGATTTCTGCTGGTACGGCGGACTCTACCGGGAGGTCGAATTGCGCTCGTATCCGGAACTCCATGTCACGGACCCGCTTTCCGCAGGACGGGTCGCGGGCGGCGGCCTTTTCGCGCGCACGCTCGAGGCCTCTGAAACCCGCGCGCTCGTCGAGGTCGCCGTTCACGTGCGCAACGCCTCGCCCGAGGCCCGCCTGTATTCGCTTCGCGCGACGCTCTCCGACGGCGACGAGATCGCATCCGGGGCCACGCTCGCCTGCCCCGCCCTGCCCCCGGGCTCCGACCGCCAGTCCGCCCTGCGCCTCGCCGTCCCCCACCCAAGGCTCTGGAGCGTCGACTCCCCGCGCCTCCACGACCTGCACGTCGAGATCCTCGGACCCGATGGCGGAGTCGTCGATTCCGAGTCCTTGCGAGTCGGAATCCGGCGCATCGCCTTCTCCCGCTCCGAGGGCTTTCAGCTCAACGGACGCAGCCTTCGTTTGCGCGGCACCAATCGCCACCAGGAGTTTCCGCGCGCCGGTTACGCCATGCCGCGCGCAGCCCACATCCGCGACGCCCGCCGCATCAAGGAGGCCGGCTTCGACTACGTCCGGCTCGCGCACTACCCGCAGTCGCCCCACTTTCTCGACGCCTGCGACGAACTCGGCATCGTCGTCATGAACGCGATCCCCGGTTGGCAATACCTCGGCGGCGAGGCCTTTCGCCAGGCCTGCCTCCAGAACGCGCGCGACCTGATCCGCCGCGACCGAAACCATCCCTGCGTAGTCCTCTGGGAGCTGTCGCTCAACGAAACCCCGATGGACGAGGCCTTCATGGACTCGCTGCACGCGATCGGTCACGAGGAATATCCGGGCGACCAGATGTTCACCTGCGGATGGATCGACCGCTACGATGTATTCACCCACTCGCGCCAGCACGGTGAACTCCACCGCTGGCGAAATGGCGACAAGGCCCTCGTCGTCGCGGAATACGGGGACTGGGAATTCTACGCCGCAAACGACGGTTTCGACCAGGCCACCGGCTCCGGGCTCCTCGCCCCCTGGAGCAGTTCGCGACAGGGGCGGGCGAACGGCGAACGCGGCCTCCGTCAGCAGGCACTGAACCACGCGCTCGCACTCAACGACACGCTCTCCTCCACCGCCGCCCTCGACGGCCAGTGGGCCGTGTTCGACTACGCCCGCGGGTACCACGCCGAGCGCGCCGCCTGCGGGATCATGGACATCCACCGCATCCCGAAATTCTCCTACCACTTCTACCGCTGCCAGCGATCTCCGGGAGAATCCGGCCGCGGCTGGCAGGGCGGCGCCGAAGTGTTCATTGCATCGTTTTGGACCCCGGCCTCGGACCTGCGCGTCGTCGTCTTCAGCAATTGCGAGGAAGTCGCCCTGAGCCTCAACGGCACACCCGTCGCGCGGAAACGCCCAGACACGACCTGGATGACCCAGCGACTTCCCCACCCACCCTTCCTTTTCGAGCTGCCCCGCTTCGTTCCTGGCACGCTCGAGGCCGTCGGTTTTCTCGGGGGCAGGCCGGCCGCGCGCCATCGCGTCCAAACCCCGGGCACCGCCGCTCGGCTACGGTTGACCATCGACGACTTGTCCATCGGCGCACGAGTCGACGAACCCGACCTGCTGGTCGCAAACGTCCAGATCTGCGACGCCCACGGCACGCTCTGCGCCGAACTCTCAGGCTCCATGCAGTTCGACGTCCCCACCGATGGCGCCACCCTGCTCGGCTCAGAGCCCATGCACGTCGAGGGCGGCATCGCCTCCGCGGTCGTACGACTGTCCCCAGGCGTCGACTCCTTCGCCGTGGCAGCCCATTACCTCGACAGCCCGTGGCCGATGAGCACGACAACCACCTGGACCTCCCCCGCCC
>DAIDAF010000032.1:0-235407 GCA_027310745.1 Opitutaceae bacterium
GAAGACATGTAGCCGACAGGCCGCGCGTAGCGCGCTAACCTGTCGGCGCAATGCAAACTAAACAGAGTAATCCTAAGGTTAGGCGTGCTCCCGTCGAGGCGGGAGCGACAGTGATGATGGGGATGGACGTGCATGCGGAGCAGATCACGATCTGTCGGCGGATCGAAGGGCAGTTATCGCAGCCCGCGCAGCGGATGAGCTGGGAGGGTGCGATTGAGTGGATCAGACGGCACGTGCAAGCGGGGGCGAAGGTGTACAGTTGTTACGAGGCCGGGCCGTGTGGTTACGGGCTGCACCGACAGCTAGCGGCACTGGGGGTGACCGACTACGTGGTGGCCCCGGAGCGGCTGGATCGAAGTGGCAGCCGTGTGAAGACCGACCATCGGGATGCGGAGCAGCTGTGCAGTCGGCTCAACCAGTACCTTGGAGGAGACCAACACGCATTCAGCGTGGTGCGAGTGCCGACCCCGGAGGAGGAACAGTGGCGGGCGTTGTGTCGACATCGAGACAGGTTGGTACGAGAGCGGCAGCGCTGCGTGGTGAGGGCCTGTGGATTGATGCTGGCGCAGGGCGTTCATGCCCAGAAGGGCTGGTGGCATGCCGGGGATTGGGAGGAGATCAGGCCGACACTGGCGCCCTGGCTGTGCGAACAGATCGAACAATGGCGCACCGACGCGCTCAGGCTCGAGGAGCAGGCCCGGGCAGTGACCAAACGGATTGTAGGTCGAAGCAAAACCGGGCCCCTGATCAAGGGATTTGGAGCGTTGACGAACGCGACGCTGGAGTCGGAGATCATGGACTGGGGACGGTTCAGCGGCCGGCGCAAAGCAGCCAGCTTCAGCGGGCTGTGTCCGAGCGAGCACTCGACAAACAGGCACCGACGCCAAGGCTCGATCACCCGACATGGCAATCCGCGGGTTCGGCACCAGTTGGTCGAGGCAACCTGGCGGCTGATGTGCTGGCAGCCCCATTACAAACCACTGGTAAAGGTGCGCACTGCGAAGGGCAGCCGGGCACGCCGCCGCGCGGTAGTCGCGGCAGCCCGGCATCTCATGGTCGATCTTTGGAGGATCAAATCCGGACAATGCACCGCCGAACAACTGGGACTGGTCCTGGCTGAGTGACCCTTAGGGGACTGGGGTGGAAACGGAACGGCCGGTTCCGCACTTGGGCTAACAACCCGGCTTTAGAGAATGTGCCGTCTGTCTCCGCTCCTCTTCCGCATAAGTCTTCTCATCGCCTGCCAAGGCAGTGCTTGGATAGCAGTTTGGACCACGGGGAAAACGCCTCGCGTGTTCCTGCGGAGAACGTCCCCCACCTCAGCCCCCTCCCTTTTTTCCCTCCCCCACAGGGAGGGAAACCCTCCCGCCGGTGTTACTCCGGCCGAGCCTGTCGCCTCCCAAAGACGACGCAGGACGGTGTTTTTCCTCTTGCCCTAATCGGCATCATAGCAGTGCGGAATCTCGATTCCGCTTTTGACGGAGCGCCTCGGCGCTCCGCCCCGACTCGGCACGTCCGCGAGGGATCAAAATTCGCCTGTCCCCAGATCAGGCCGGAAGAGGCTCACTCAGAGACGCAGGGATGCAGAGCAGGGGAAACAATCCGGGCTCGGGAAGAAGGTACCCTGGATGGTCGGGTTCGTGTCGTCTGTTTTCTCTGCGCCTCCGCGTCTCTGCGTGAGAGCGGATCCAGGGACGCGTTGCATGACCTGCGCCTCTCAGCGTCCAGCAAACCCAACCTTCATCCCTTCCATCCCTTTCATCCCTGTGAATCCTTCAGCTTGCGAAACGCTGCCGGTATTCCGCGGGGGTGACGCCGAGGTCGTTCATGAAGGCCCGCCAGAGGGTGCTCTGGTCGCCCATCCCGGTTTGCGCGGTGATGTCCTTGAGCGGCAGGGTGGTCTCCTCCAGCAGCCGGCGCGCCTCGGCTAGTCGCAGCCTGCGCACCAGGCCGGCGGGCGATTCGCCGAGGTTTTTCCGACACCAGCGGCTGAGCGTGCGGGGACTCATGCCCGCCTGGGCTGCAAGTTGGTCGACTGACAGCCGCTCGCCCAGGTGCTCGAGCACGTAACCAGAAATTTCGTTGAGTCGCGGCGTCTCCCGCTCCAGGGCCTGAAGTCCCGTGCCGAACTGCGCCTGCTGGCCCGTGCGTCGCAGGAAGAGCACCATCCGCTTGGCCACGCGCGTCGCGAGGGCGTGGCCGTGATCCTCCTCCACCAGCGCCAACGCCAGATCCACGCCCGCCGTCACGCCGGCCGAGGTCCAGACGCCGCGGTCCTTCACATAGACGCCTTCATCCACCACGCGCACCTTGGGAAAACGCGTGCGCAGGGTCTCCAGGTGCATCCAGTGCGTCGTCGCCCGCCGTCCGTCGAGGATCCCCGCCGCCGCCAGCGCGTAGGCGCCCGTGCAGACCGAGACCACCCGCCTCATCTCCGGACGATGCCGGCGAAGCCAGGGGACCATCGGCGCGTGGTCGGACGGCATCGGGTCCAGAGGCGAGGCGCCTGCCACGATCACCGTGTCGGGCGGTGTGGGAACGCGGGCGGGGAGGGGCTCCACGCCCGCCAGGCTCAGCCCGTAACGGGTCGGCACGGAGGGCGCGCCCGGACTGAAGGCGCGAAGGCGGTAGGCCTCGCGGCCCAGCAGATCGTTGGCGTGACCCAGCACCTCCCAGGGCCCGGCGAAGTTGATCATCGAGACGCGCGGGGCGATCAGGAACCAGACATCTTTGCTCGAAACAGCCATGATCCGCAGCCTGGACCGCGTGGCCGAAAATGCAAGATAACTGTCCTTTGGGCCACGCCCTCCGGCGTGCTAGGATCGCACCCGAGCCTGGCGGAGGCCTCCGCTTCCGACGCACCAGGGCAAACCACGAACCAAGGAAACGCGTATGTCTGTGAACGTTGCGATCAATGGATTCGGCCGGATCGGCCGACTCGTCTTCCGGGCGATCCTCGAACAGGGGCTCCTGGACGAACTCAACGTCGTCGCCGTGGGCGATGTCGTGCCGGCCGACAACCTGGCCTACCTGCTCAAGTACGACTCCATGCAGGGTCGTTTCAACGGCACGGTCGGCTCGAAGAAGTCCGCGCCCGACAAGGCCGAGGCCGACGTGCTCGTCGTCAACGGCCGCGACATCCTCGTCGTGAGCGCCCGTACGCCCGCGGAACTGCCGTGGGCGAAGCTGGGCGTCCAGGTCGTGATCGAATCGACCGGACTGTTCACCGACGCCGAAAAGGCCCGGGGCCACCTCACCGCCGGCGCCCGCAAGGTCGTCATCTCGGCTCCCGCGAAAGGCGAGGACGTCACGCTCGTCCTCGGCGTGAACGACGACCGGTACGACCCGGCCGGGCACCACATCATTTCCAACGCCTCGTGCACCACGAACTGCCTGGCTGCGCTCGTGCACGTCCTCCTGAAGGAAGGCTTTGGCGTCGCCGAAGGCTTGATGACCACGATCCACGCGTACACCGCGAGCCAGAAGACGGTCGACGGACCCTCGAAGAAGGACTGGAAGGGCGGACGTTCCGCCGCGATCAACATCATCCCCGCGACGACCGGCGCCGCCAAGGCCGTCGGCCTCGTGCTGCCGGAGATCAAGGGCAAGCTCACGGGCATGTCGTTCCGCGTCCCGGTCGCGGCCGTCTCGGTCGTCGACCTGACCGTCAAGACCGTGAAGGACACCTCGCTCGCGGAGATCAAGGCGGCGGTCAAGCGGGCCTCTGAGACCTACCTGAAGGGAATTCTTGGATACACCGAGGACGAGGTCGTCTCCACGGACTTCCTGCACGACCGGCGCTCGTCGATTTTCGATGCGGGCTCCTCGATCGAGCTGAACAAAAACTTCTTCAAGCTCGTGACCTGGTACGACAACGAGTGGGGCTACAGCAACCGCGTGGCCGAACTCACCCGCAAGGTGGCGTCCGCCCTCTAGCCCTCCCTCACCGCGCCAGACCCCGCCCGCGGGCCTGGCGCAGAAGCGGGTAGGGTGGGGCCATGCCCCAACGTCGCAAACCCGGTAGGGGCCGATCTCCGAGCGGCCCGCTCTCTCAGCCCGCGGCGATCCCCCCAGACGGTCTCACACGAAGGCACGAAGAACCTAGGGCGGCTGCGCCGCAACCGAACCCCTGAACGTGTTGGCCACAAGAAACGCAAAAAGGCATCAGGGTTGACGGCTCGGATCAGAGACCGCCTATAGGCGCACGCAACGTAAAGCCGACGCCTCTGGAACTTTGTGTTTTTCGTGGCGATTCACATTGGTCCGTCTTCGGAATCGACCTTCGTGCCTTCGTGGGCCCCCTCAGGTTCGGAGCATCCGACGACGAACATTGGCTTGCCGAGGGATGGCGGCTTTGCAGGTTGGATTCAACCCCACCCCACTCCCCATGAATTCAGACGCCGTCCGGCCGGTCGCCACTGTGCGGCCTGCGCTCACGTCTCGTGCGAATCCCGAGCGTTTTCTCTACCTGGGTTTCTCGGCCCTGTTGTTCGTGCTGATGCTTCTAGGATTTCGGCAGTTCTACCTTCACGGACACGCCGTGTCCGGCCAGCCGCTGCCGCCGCCGGTCCGGACTCTCCTGATCGTGCATGGCACAGCGATGACGACCTGGATGGCGCTGTTTCTCGTCCAGCCGCTTCTCATCGCCAGCCGCAACCACCGCTTGCACATGTCGCTTGGGCTCTTCGGCGCCGGGCTGGCAGCCTGCATCGTCGTGCTCGGCACGTGGACGGCGATCGCGACGACGCAAAAGATCCACACCGATCTTGTCCGCTACGGCCTGAATCGCCGGCAATTCATGGTTGTCCCGCTCGGCGACATCGGGGCCTTCGCAGTGTTTGTCGGCATCGGGATCTGGAATCGGAAGAAACCGAAAATCCATGCGCCGATGATGCTGTTGGCGACGCTCGCGATCATGGCCGCGGCCACCAACCGCATACCCGAGTTTCATGGCCTGGGCGCATCGAACGTCTGGGGCCATGTGTTCGGCCCGCATCTGATCCCACTGGCGGTCGGCGTCTTGTTTCTCGCCACGAAGTCGGCCCTGACCCGCTCGTTCGATCGCTGGTTCGCCGGCGGCCTCGCGGGCTGCGCCCTGCTCTTTGCGCTTGGGATGCACCTTGCCCCGACCGCGGCGTGGGATCGCTTCGTGACGTTCCTGACATCGTAACGCGCCCATGTGAATTTGCAGGCGCAGGCTCAATCCCGAGGGCCAGAAACAGGGACAGGCTGAAATAGGACCCTATTCCCGCGTCTGCCGGACCGCGTGTGAATTCCCCCGCCCCGTTTGCGGGCTGCCGGTTCGCGCGCCGCACCTATTTGCCGGCAAAAGGTAAAAGGTAAAACGTGACCCGGTTGGATTGGTATGCCCCTCGGATCGGTCCCGACCCTGGACCGCCGCCCTGCGGCGACGCCTAACTGCGGTGCGAGGCCTGGCGCTTGCCCGGGGCATACAGGCCCCGTTCCAGCCCGAAATCCACCAGGGCCAGGACGAAGAATCCCGGGTACATCGAGCGGCGGCTAGGCCACCAGACGGTCTTCAAGCGCTCCAGCGTGAGCGAGATTCCGCCGCCCCGCTCCCGGACGAAGAGCAGGAACTCCTCGCGGAGATCCTCATCCTCCCGCAACGCCGACAGCACGGGCGCCAGCCTCTTCTCGAGATAGGCGCGCTCGGCGTTCGTCACGGATTTGGCCTTCGGCATGCCCGGGATTTCATCCGCAAATCGGCTTGGCCTCAATGGCTAAAATCGGCGTGTTTTATATATGGAATAAAACGACAGTGTTATAACACGCAATTTCTTGCCCCGCTATGGGCCCCCTGCCAGCTTCCCGGCCGTCAGCCATCCAGCTCAATCCACCACATGAACTCCGCACTCGTCCTCGTGCTCGCGTTGGCGGTCGCGCTTCTCGCGCTCGCCTTCACCTATCGACTCCTGATCCGAATCCTCGGCATGGTCATCATTCCCAACAACGGCGTTGGCATCGTGACCAAGAAATTCGGTCTCGGGGGGAAAACCTCGCGCCTTCCTGACGGCAAGATCATCGCCCTCGCCGGTGAGGCTGGCATCCAGGCGGATACCCTCGCGCCGGGCCTGCACTTCTGGCTTTGGCCCTGGCAGTACTCCGTCTCCACCGTCGGCTTCGTCACGATCGACGAGGGCAAGATCGGCGTCGTCGAAGCGCGCGACGGCGTACCCCTCTCCGAGGGCCACGTTCTCGGCAAGCGCGTGGACTGTGATTCCTACCAGAACGCCCGCGCCTTCCTCCAGAATGGCGGCCAGCGCGGCACCCAGATCGCCGTCATCCCGCCCGGCACCTACCGTGTGAACACCGCCCTCTTCACCGTGAGCGAGGCGCCTGTGCTCGAGATTTCCGAAAACCGCGTGGGCATCGTGACGACCAAGGAGGGCAAGAGCCTTCCCGCGGGCGAAATCGCCGGCAGCACGGTCGACGGCCACAACTCCTTCCAGGACGGCGATGCGTTCGTGCGCGTCGGCGGCTTCAAGGGCCTCCAGGAACAGGTGCTGCTCGCCGGCCGCTACTTCATCAACCCGGAATTCGCCACCGTCGAAACCGTCGAAATGACCGAGGTGCCGATCGCCCACGCGGGCGTAGTCATCGCCTACGTCGGCGAGCCCGGCGAGGATGTCACCGGCGAATCCTTCAAGCACGGCAACCTCGTCCAAAAGGGAAAGAAGGGCGTCTGGGCCGAGCCGCTCGACCCGGGTCGCTACGCCATCAACCCGCGCACCCACCGCGTCGAGAACGTGCCGACGGCCAACGTTGTGCTCAACTGGGCCACTGGCAAAACCGAGGCCCACAAGCTCGACGAGAAGCTCTCCACGATCACCGTGCGCTCCTCCGACGGCTTTAAGTTCAACCTCGACGTTTCGCAAATCATCCACATCCCGCGCAACGACGCCCCGAAGGTCATTGCCCGCTTCGGCAGCATGGTGAACCTCGTCACGCAGGTGCTCGAGCCTACCATCGGCAACTATTTCCGCAACGCCGCGCAGAGCTCCGACGTGATCGAGTTCCTAAAGTCGCGCTCTGACCGTCAGGCTGACGCGAAGCGCCAGATCGGCGACGCCCTCGAGCAGTACAACGTCGGCGCTGTCGACACGCTCATTGGCGACATTGTCCCGCCCGACGATCTCATGAAGACGCTCACCGACCGGAAAATCGCCGAGCAGGAACGCGTCACCTACGAGACCCAGCGCCAGGCCGAAATCGTCCGCAAGGAACTCGAACAGGCCAGGGCCGTCGCCGCCACGCAGGCGAAGGTCGTCGACTCTGAGCGAAGCGTGGCCATCGCCGAGTTCGCCGCGCAGGCCGCGATCAAGAAGTCCGAGGGCGAGGCCAAGGCGAAGACCACCATCGCCGAAGCTGATGCCTCCGTAACCAAGCTCGTCGGTTTCGCCGAGGCCGAGAAAACGCAGAAGATCGGCTTGGCCGAGGCGGATGTCATCAAGCAGAAAGTGAACGCCACCAACGCCGAGAGCTTCGTCGCCATCGAGGTCGCCCGCGCGCTCGCCTCCAGCGGCCAGCGCCTGGTGCCCGAGATCGTCGCCGGCGGTTCCGGTTCCGGCTCGAACCTGGTCGAGATGCTCATGGCGAGCATGATCAAGGACGTGGCCCTGAAGGGTGTCACCATCGCTCCCGCCGCGCCGAAAACCTGAACGCCGACCGTCTGTACCGACCCAATACTGCTCTCACGCGGAGGCGCAGAGACGCAGAGGGATTCAGGCCCCGCCATTCATCTCTGCGCCTCTGTGTTTCTGAGTGAGGTCGGTTTGATGGTCAAAATACCGTGTGTCCCGATTGTCTTTCCCCGTGTTCACATCCACCCGCATAGGGGCAAGGCGTGGCTGGTGGAAGAAGGCTGCCGGGAGCGGATCTCACGCGGAGACGCGGAGACGCAGAGGAATTTAGAACCCACTATTCATCTCTGAGTCTCTGAGTGAGGTCGGTTTGGTGGTCGGAAGACCGTGTGTTCCTTGATTCCAACGGCCAAACGTGGGGATTGTCCGCGATCGTTTCCGTCAATTTGAGGGAAAGCTTCGGCCTGTCCGGCGGACTGCGTGGTTTGCCCGAGCGGTTGAAAATCCGCCTGTCCCTGTTTTGACGCCTTAGGCGTATCTCACTTTCGAGTAGGTCAGGACATCCTGCGGCGTGGGCGCGAGGTTGGGATACACGCACCAGGCTCGCAGCAATGCTTCACGGGTCAGGCCGGCTTTCTCCATCACGCGGGCGGAGCGATTGTTGGCCACATGGCAGAAGGCCCACGCACGATAGATCTCACTCTGTGACAACGCCCAATCGACGAGTGACTTTAGCGCCTCCGGTGCGTATCCGAGGCCCCAACACGACTTCCGCAACACATAGCCGAATTCGGCGCTGTGTTTGGTGATCCGCATTGCAATCATTCCGATGGGCTCGTCCTCGGGTTCGCTCAGCGTGATGACATAATCGCTCCTGCCGTTCGTCCCGAATTCCTTGATCGTCGAATCCAGCCACCGCTCGAAGGAATCGATACGAGTATGGGGCTGCCATACCATGTGGTGGGCTACTTCGGTATCTCGTGCGTAGGCTTCAAACAGTTTTGGGGAATCCGAAAGGGTCGGCTTTCGAATAATGAGCCGCGCCGTCGAAAAGTGTTCTGGTGCTCTTGCCGTCATCGGTAGCGGCTCCTTGAAACGTGGTCCGGTTTGGTGTGATGAACTCGGGATACCTGCCAGGGGTAGTCGCTCGATTGCGATGGTCGCGGGCTACCTTGTCTTGTCTGCATGATACAACAGGATAACGGCAATGCCGATCGACGCGGCAATCAATATGCCCCCTGGATCGGCCCACGCCAAGGCAACCAAGATTGCCCGAGACGCCGCCGGCTACTCGATGCGGGGGAGCCGTAGGGGGCAGCTAAGAACAGTCAGCCGCGGCGGTGAAGGCCACTCCTGAGTGGGCGAAACCGATCGTCGTTGCAGCGTTTAGGACGTTATCCCGAAGGTAACCGCGCGTCGAACCGGCTCGCACAGTCGACAACTGGATGCGGAACCGGGTGGGCGCGGTCGGAAAGGTAATAAGTGAAACTTGACCCCCTCGGATCGGCTAATTGTCCGTGGAACGTGGCATGGCCGCCCCGCAAGATGGCTGATTATTCGGCTTCGAGTTCCGCTTGTTTGAGCAATGCTCGGAACACCAACCCTGCCTTCGATAAGGTTTCGCCGCCTCCGGTTTGACGGTCGATGACGCAAAGCGCGGCGGTCGGGCGAAGCCCATCCGCAGCCAGCATCGCCAGCGCATCCAGGATTGCGCCGCCGCTGGTCACCACATCTTCGATCAGGACGAACGGTTTTCCAGCCAGCGACGCTCCCTCGGCGTACCGGCAGGTGCCATATTCCTTCGGGTGCTTTCGGATGAATGCAGAGGGCAGGCCGAGTTCGTGACTCAGCATCGTGACGATGGGGATGCCGCCCATTTCAAGTCCGGCAAGAACCTGCGTGCCGGACGGAACCAGCGGAGCCAACGCTCTGGCGATATCCGCCAGAAGCACCGGATCGGATTCAAACTGGTATTTGTCGAAATAGGTGTCGCTTACCTTGCCTGACCGCAGAGTGAACCGTCCGCTTAGCTTCGCGCATTGGTTGATTCGAGCGGCAAGGGAGTTCATGACATCGCGAAATCTGGGGTCTCGCCGACGCAGGGCAAGGATGCTCGGTTGAACGATTTCGCGGAAAAGGTGTAAGGCTCTCGCGTTTGTGGCTACTAATTCCCGTGATGCCCCCCTTCACCGACCATGAGCCCCTCTTTCGCGCTTGGATGGCGGAGCATCGGGGCATCTTGAGGTGGAGAAACAGGGACAGGCTGAAAATGGGCGCTCCCAAGAGTGTCACCTATTGCCCCGGTTTTTGGTTCACTTCTCTCGGCGGAGCGAATCCAGGAAAGAAGTCCAAATCAGCATAACGATGAATGGAATGTAAGGTATAGTTGACAAAAAAATTGAAAAGATGTCGACTGGAGCCGTGATAGCGCCAAAAACCGAGCTTTTCGCGGTTCTGCGTCAGTACAACCCCTGGTGGTCGGGCGGCCGTTTTGCGGACCTGCCGTCGTGGCGGCGAGCAGCGTTTCGGGAGATTCGGGAGTGGGTGAATAATCCGCCCGCTGGGCGCGCATTGCTGCTTAGCGGCGCCCGTCAGGTGGGGAAGACGACACTCTATCTCCAGACGATCGACGATCTCCTCAACCAGGGAATCCCGCCGACCAACATCCTTTACGCCACGTTCGACCATCCCCTGCTCAAGCTCATCGGTCTCGATGCTCTCCTCAAGTTGTGGCGCGAATTTGAACCCGCTCAGGATGGCCCGGAGTACATCTTCCTCGATGAGATCCAAGTGGCGAAGGATTGGCAGACTTGGCTGAAGCATCAGGTCGATTTTGAGAAGCGGCGGCGTATTGCCGTTACGGGCTCGGCCACACCCCTGGTGACCGAGGGCCAGGAATCCGGTGTGGGCCGCTGGCACACGATTCGCCTGGCGACGCTCTCCTTCTACGAATACCTGCAGATCAGGAAGGTGGTGACTCCGGTACTTCCGGCCGTGAATTCCCTGCTGGAGCTTTTCCGCTGGGATGCAGCTCAATTCACGCGTGTCGCCAACGACGCCAGTCCACTGGTGGGCCTCTTTCACGAGTATCTCCTCCGCGGAGGGTTTCCCCAGAGTGCGCTCGTGGAAAGCATCCCCACCGCACAAAAGCTTTTGCTGGAAGACATCGTCGACAAGGTGCTCAAGCGGGACATGACCGCTCTGTTCGGCGTTCGCCACGTCTTGGAGA
The DNA here is from genome assembly GCA_027310745.1 of Opitutaceae bacterium. GTDB lineage: Bacteria > Verrucomicrobiota > Verrucomicrobiia > Opitutales > Opitutaceae > MWDT01. The sequence continues at coordinate 10,831 of DAIDAF010000032.1, forward strand.
TCGAACAGGTGTTCCTCTACCTCTGTCTGCACGACGGCGATCTTCTGAACATCAACCAGCTTTGCTCGAGCCTCGAACTCAAGCGTCCGACCGTCGGAAACTTCATCGAGCTCCTGGAAAGCACGCACCTCATCCACCGGCTCCTGCCCTTCGGCTACGGCAAGCAGGTGTTGAAGGCCAGGGCCAAGGTCTATCTTGCGGACGCTGCGATCGCTCCGAGTGTGCTGCTCAAGGGGAAATCGCTCCTCGAAGACCCGCAGGCTTTGGGCAAGGCCGTGGAGACGGCATTTTTCAAGCACGTGTACACGCGATATTATGCGCGAAGCATCGGCTTCTCCTACTGGCGGGGGAAGCAGGACCGCGAGGTCGACATCATCGCGGCGCTCGACGACCGGCTCGTGCCGTTCGAGGTGAAGTATCGCGGCCTCGAGGGCACTGGCGAAGGCGAACTTCGGGGACTGCTCGACTTCTGTGCGGAGAACAAGGTCGAGCGTGGGTATGTGATCACCCGCGAGCTGACCGATTTTCGGGTCATGACGCCAAGCCGAGCCGCCGCCGAAGTTCAACTGCTGAAGATCCCCGCGCCGCTCGCCTGCTACTGGCTGGGCCGCTCCGAAATCGAAAACGCCAGCCGACTCGAAGCCTGAGCTCTTCGGTGCGCCACTCGGGATGGATCTCGGAGTTCGATGCGCCGCCCCCTACTCCCGTTTCAGGCCGGCCCGAACAGGTGAAACGTGACCCCCTTGGCTCGGTATGACCCGTCAATGGGGGAGGCCGACGGAGCGCGGACCTCAGAATCCCATCAGCTTCAAGTCGATTAATCCGTTTAACATATGTCCCACCGCCACGACGGTGGGGCAGGGTGGGCAGGAATACCGGACGCGATCGCGGATGTATTCGATGTCCTGGATCGGGAGTTTGCGCATTTCGTCATTGATCAGCTTCAGCAGCTCCTCGTCGCGCATGTCCTGCGGCGCCATGGCCAGACGTCTTAGGGCGTCTTGGACTCGGGGAGTGAAGCGACGGCGGTTCATGGCACTCGCACAACAAACGTCTACCCCAAGTCGATGCAAGCTCCGGGAGGCTGATGGGGTCAGGCAGAAAACGAACCCCTTAAGGTTTGCCCCTCTCGATCGGCCCTGGCCCCCTCGGATCAGCTGGACGTAATGTCCAAAATAGACAAGATGGCCAACATCATGAAAACGCCGACGGCTGCGATCGATCCGATTTTGAGCGAACTTCCCTCCGTAGATGCGTCGACCGTGAAGAATCGGTTCAGGTCGGTGGCCGAGCGGGCGGCGGAATCCGCCGTCGCCATCTGCCGGTACGGGCGGCCGGAGTGGGTGATCCTGCCGGCCGAGGAGTTTGTCCGCCTCGAGAAATCCCGCCGGGCGCCGCTCGACACACTCGCAGGCCAGTTCGATGGGTTGGTGGCGAAGATGCAGACTGCCAAGTCGCGGAAATCCGTTCGGGCGCTGTTCGGAGCCACGCCGTCCGATCTGGGCAAGGCGGCCGTGAAGGCCGTGAAGGCGAATGTCCGCTGAACCGTTCGTCATCACGGTGCTCGCGGGCGTCAACGGCGCCGGAAAGAGCAGTGTGGGTGGAGCGCACCTCGAGCAGAACGGAGGCGACTACTACAATCCCGATGTGGTGGCGCGCTCTGCCCGCGAGGCTTCGCCGTCGCTCATCGCGCAGGAGGCCAACGCCTACGCCTGGAATCGCGGCAGGGCTTTGCTCGAGGCCGCGATTGCGGGTCGGAGGGATTTCACGTTCGAGACGACCCTCGGAGACGAGACGATCACGAAGCTCCTGATCGAAGCCGCCAGGAAAGGAGCCACGCTAAACCTCTGGTACGCCGGTCTCTCGAGCGTTGAACTCCACATCAAGCGCGTTGCCGCCCGGGTGAAGAAGGGCGGGCATCGGATTCCCGAGCCCGACATCCGGAACCGCTGGGTGAGCAGCCACCTGAACCTGATCAGGTTGCTGCCTCACGTGACGACGCTTCGCGTCTACGACAATTCCGTGGAGAGGGATCCGCACAAAGGTGAAGCTCCCGAACCGAAGCTGGTTCTCTCCGTCACGAACGGAGCGATCGACTTTCCCGGAAGGGATGAGGTGAAGGATACTCCCGACTGGGCGAAGCCCATCGTCGTGGCGGCCTTCAAGATCCTTCCGCAGGCATAGGACTGCGTGGCGTCCGGCAAATTCCGAGGCGGGGCATTTCTTCTTCGCCGCGGAGCGCATCGACGTCCCTTCGCGCCGTGACACATCTGCTGAAGTTCACGGCGAAAGAAAACCTCTTTCGCCGTGAGACCGACTAACGAGAGGCACTTACTTCTTCTTCGCGGCGAGCTTTGCCTTGGCGGCCTGCTGCGCGGCGATCACCTGCTGCTTCTTGACGGCGATCGAGTCGGATTTGGCGGTCTTCTGCGATGCGAGTTTCTTGGTGGATTTCGGGGATTTGTCGCCCATGGCGGGTATGGATTTGGGTTGTGCTGCGATTGTTGTGTTGAGGCACATTCAGCAGCCGAGTACGCCGGGCGATCCCTGAAGGACCGGTTCGGGGAACGTGGATTTCCCGGATGGCCCGCCTTCGCGAACAAGCATCGGGTTGCATCGCATGTTTCCCAATGCGGCGTGTTTGGCTGCCATGTGTCCCTGCAAGATGCCGGAGCCGCAGAGTGATAGCAAGCAGCACCGTCGATCTCCGCGGGTGGAAACCGCTTTTTCGGTCTGAATTCTAGACCTGAAAATGCAGTGAACAGAAGCAGCGAAGAGATTTTGGTGGGCAACAGAAGGGTGATGGCAACGCCGGGATCGATCAGTATTTCCATTTCAAGAGCCTCGGCCTGCAACCCGAACACAGTTTGACCTTCGGCTCTTCGTTTCCTTCTGTTCAATCCGTCCGACTCTTTTGGGCTAGAAACGGAGCGGTGGAGGGTCGCGCACGACACCGTGCGGCAGGCTTCAGCCGGTTCTCATTCCATCGCGCTCAGCAGGTCGTCGAGGGAGACTCTGGCGAAGCTCGTGGCGGAGTCGCTCATCGCATACGGGATGATGAGTTCGCGGCCGTGAAGGATGGTGCCGCAGGTGTAGACCACGTTGGGCACATACCCTTCGCGCTCGGCTTCGTTTGCAGAGAGGAGCGGCTGGCGCAGTCGTCCGATCACCCGGGTCGGGTCGTTTCGGTCGAGAAGGAAGGCGCCGACGCAATACTTGCGCATCGCACCGACGCCGTGGCTCAACACCAGCCAGCCGGCTTCGGTCTCGATGGGCGAGCCGCAGTTTCCGATCTTGATGAATTCCCACGGCTGCGCCGGGGCGAGCAGAACCCGAGGCTGGTCCCAGAAGTGAATGTTGTCGGAGAACATCAGCAGGATGTTTTCGTCGTCCTGGCGCGACAGCATCGCGTAACGGCCGTCGATCCGCCGCGGGAACAGCGCCATGCCTTTGTTCTGCGCCGCGGGTCCGTTCAGGGTGCTGAACTTGAAGTCCACGAAGTCCGGCGTCTGCAGCAGCTGCGGCAGGATGATCTTCCCGTCGTAGGCGGTGTACGTGGCGTAATACGTGACCTGTCCGTCGTCCTCCTGAAACCGCACGAACCGGGCATCCTCGATGCCGTTGCTCTGGCTGGGGGACGAGGGGAAGATGACGCGTTGCGAGACCGGCTGGGCGGGGTCGAATCGCACATCGTAGTTCGATTCCGCGAGCAGCAACATGCCGCGTGCCGCGCGGTCGGCCGTCGCGGGATTCTCCTCGGTGTGGATCCGCTCACTCGCGAGCACGGCATGAAGTTCCTCCAGCGAGAAAGTGGCTCCGAGCTGGTCCAGCGCGGCGCGGCAAAAGCGGTTGCGCACTCCCGCCTCTTCGAGTTTGCGGGCGAAGAGCGCCGTCTCATACGTCGCATTGGGCACGCGATCCGGCTCGGCGGCGAGCGCCACCGGCGGCATCAGCGTCACCCGGTGATGCGCACTGATGACTCCGACCCGAAATGTGATCGAGGAGATGTGCCCCTCGCCTGTGGCCCGCAGGCTCAGGATGAAACGCAGGGCCCCGCACGGCAGCGCCGACTGGTCGGGGTGGGGCACGATCGACGGATTGAACAGGGCGGCCGACTCCGGCGAGTATTCGTGGGTAAAATACGCTCCGATCAGCGCCTGCCGTTCGGCGGAAGGAGGGGGCTGGCCGGCCGCGACGTAGTCGCGCACCTGGGAAAACCGATTCCGGAAGAATTCCTCCACCGACTCGTGCCGGTTTCCGAATTCGCCCAGCACCTCCGCCAGCACGCGGGCAAATTCCTCCTCAGGCAGGCTCATCACCTGCGCCACGATCCGGCGGGCGATCTCGTCGGTGGTCGGACGAAACGGGCGCATCAAAACGCGGGAGGGATCGGGCCGAAGGGTCGGTCCGATGCGCTTGACGTGGACGGTATGTGTGGCGGTTGTGGTCATGTTCCTGCGATCGGCTCCCCAGCCGCTATTTTCCCACCGGTTCGGTAAAGCTGGTGATCGTGTTCTGCAGCGCCTGCATCTCCGCCAGCGCGAGGAGGAACGCGAGAGTCGACTCGCCTCCCTGGTTTTGGCTCAGGCGGTCCACGTGCAGCCCGTCGCGACATCCGCCCGTGCTCGGGTCGTAGAGCGCGAGTCCCAGATCGTTTCTTCCGAGAAACCACTCGAAGGCCCGCCGCGCCTCCGCGAGCCAGGCCGGGTCGTTCGTCGCGTGATAGGCCTCGATGCAGGCCGACACCGTCGCCTGCGCCTCGATGGGTTGTTGGTCGAAGAGCGCACGTTCCCGGCCCCGCGGATAAAACCCGTCTGATCCCACGGGCCGGAAGGAGCCGGCTGGCGAGGTCTGCACCTTCACCAGCCAGCGCAGGGTCTTCAACCCGAGTTCGAGCATGGGTGCGTTGTTCATGCAACGGCCGCTGAGGATCATCGCGTGCGGCAGCTTGGCGTTCGCATACGAAACGACCTCCTCGAACCACTCCCACTCGGGCGTACCTGCGTCGGCATAACGCTGCAGGAGTTTCGACGTAAGGGTGTCGCGAAACTGCGTCACGCGCCGGTCGCCGCTGAGGCGCCGCAGGTATTCGTCGATGCCGATGAGCGCGAAAGCCCAGGCTCGGGGCGAGGTGAACCCCGCCGCCGCCGGCAGGGCCAGTTCGAAGAGTTGTGCCGCCAGGAGTTGAAGGTTGCCCTGGCCGGCCTGCGCGACGCACAGCCCCAAAGCCCACAACGCGTGGCCCTGGCAATCCTCCGATCCCACGTCCTCAAGCCAGTGCCGGTCGAAGCTCATGAAGTTGCGGAACCGTCCGCGCTGGCGATCGAAGGCGTGGTTCAGGAACGCGGCGAAGGTCGTGGCGTGAGCCTGCAGTTGCGGGGAGCTCTTGCCGAGCCGCTGCAGCATCAGGGCCAGCACGAGGGCGCGGGCGTTGTCGTCCGTGCAATAGCCCTCCGCGAAATTCGGCACTGTGAAGCTCGCATGTTGAAAGATACCCGTCGAATCGCTCATCCGATACAGGTGATCGAGTTTCATCTCCGGCAACTGGCCCGGCTGTTCGTCGAGCGTCTTGATCGGCGACGATTTTGTCCCGACGAAACTGTGATCCCGGCGCGCCTGCTCGAAGGAGTTCACGTACAGCTGCGCCACGCGGCTCCACACCATCTCGCGGCCGAGTTTGTAGGCGTTCCTTCGCAACGCGTGCCGGGCAGGTTCGTCGCGGAGCAGCGCGATGGTGGCCTCGGCGATCGCCGCGCTGTCGCGGAACGGCACCAGTCTGCCCCGGTCCTGCGCCAGCAACTCGGCGGCGTGCCAGTAGGGGGTCGAGATGACGGCGTTGCCTGCGCCGAACGCATAGGCGAGCGTCCCGGACGTGATCTGAGTCTCGGTCAGGTACGGCGTCAGGTAGATGTCCGCGGCGCCGATGAACCGCATCAGTTCCTCCAGCTCGACGAAGCGATTGAAGAACACGACGTGCTTCTGCACCCCGAGCTCCTTCGCCAGCCGCTCCAGGCTCAGGCGGTAGGCTTCACCCTCGTTGCGCAGCAGGTTCGGATGCGTCTGCCCGAGCACGATGTAGACGACGCCGGGAAACTGCCGGATGATTTCCGGCAGTGCTCGCAAGGCGTATTCGATTCCCTTGTTCGGCGACAGCAGCCCGAAGGTCAGCAGCACCTGTTTGCCTGCCACGGCGAACTCGTCCTTGAAATAGTTGGGGTCGGCAAACGGCATGTCCGGAATGCCGTGCGGGATGACATCGATCTTCGCCTCCGGGACGCCGTAGATGTTTCGGAGGAAGTCGTGCCCGCGGCCGGTCATGACCACCAGCCGCGTCGAAAGGCGGGTCAGTTCCCGCATGACGCGGCGTTGCTCGGCGTTCGGCTCGTTCAGGACGGTGTGCAGCGTCGTGACGATCGGCATGCGCAGCTCGCGCAGCAGCGCCAGCACGTGGCTGCCCGCGGGGCCGCCGAAGATGCCGAACTCGTGCTCCACGCAAAGCACGTCCACGTCGGTGATGTTGAGGAAATCGGCAGCGCGCAGATACGACGGCAGGTCCTGCTCGGCGACCTCGAAGCGAACCTCCGGCGGATAGTCATAGCCGTCCTCGGTGTCGTTGACGGGCACGACCGGGCACTGCAGTTCGGGGAACGCCGTGGCGATCGCGCAGCGGAGGTCCGTCGTGAAGGTTGCGATGCCGCACTTTCTCGGCAGATAGTCGCCAAGAAACGCAACCTTCGCCAAGTCGCCGGACTCAGCCATGGGTCACATCGCTTTCCGCGGCTCGATCTTCCGGCGAGCCGTCTTGTCGCGACTGAAGATCGGGATCTGCGCATCGGGGCGCACCGCCACCCCGCTTGATGTCGCGGGTGGGGCCCAGGAGTTTTCCTCGAGTCATGAAACTACACGATGGGGTTGCACGGCCACATAAGCGAATGCCAATCCGGCAATTCTCCGGTCTGCGTGAATCGCGGCGAGTATGGGCCCTGTTGCCGAACCTCGCGGGCCCGCGCGCCGGGGTCTCGGACTGCGGGGGCCTGAGGGGATGAACCGTGGTGGAGGAGCGGGATTGCGCGGAGGCATCCGGAGATCCCGGTGAGGCGCGAGGTGGGAGCGAGGCCGCGCCGAATTGCGCGTTTGAATTGCCTCGCGTCGACCACCTCGGCGGGCGACGCCGCAGACGGTCATTCGGCCGGCGCCGCACCGCTCCCTCACGGGCCGCTGTCGCGCGGCCGCGCGACAAGGGGTTGGCGGAAAATTCCGGGTGGAGGTCAGTAGTCGATCCCGCCTCCTGGAGACGGTGAGACTGCCGCGTTGCTCGAGTCGGAAATTTCGGAAATCATGCAGTCGATCGTGAGCAAGAGTCCTGCGATGGAGGCTGCGTTCTGCAGGGCCATGCGGGTGACCTTCGTTGGGTCGACGACGCCGGCCTTCACGAGATCCTGGTATTCGCCCGTTGCGACGTTGTAGCCGTAACCGCCCTTGCCGGCCATCACTGCGGCGGCCACCACAGCGCCTTCGACGCCCGCGTTGGCGCAAAGCATCCGGATGGGCGATTCGATGGCGCGGCGCACGATCTGCGCTCCAACCGCCTCGTCTCCGTCCAGCGCGAGGGCGCCGATCACCTTGGCGCAGCGCAACAGTGCCACGCCGCCGCCGGGCACGACGCCTTCCTCGACGGCAGCCCGCGTGGCGTGCAGGGCGTCTTCGACGCGCGCCTTCTTCTCCTTCATCTCAACCTCGGTGGAGGCTCCGACGTGAATGACTGCGATGCCCCCGGCCAGCTTGGCCAGCCGTTCCTGGAGCTTCTCGCGTTCGTACTCGGAAGTTGTTTCGTCGATTTCGCGGCGGAGCTGCTTGACGCGACTCTGGACCTCCGAAGCTTTGCCGCCGCCTGAAAGAATCACGGTCGATTCGCGACTGACGATGATGCGCTTGGCCCGGCCGAGATCCGCGAGGGTGATGTTCTCGAGACGAAGCCCGAGATCCTCGGTGATGCACTTGGCGCCGGTGAGGATGGCGATGTCCTCGAGCACGGCTTTCCGGCGATCGCCGAAACCGGGCGCCTTGACGGCGCACACGTTGAGCGTGCCCCGCATTTTGTTGATCACGAGCGCTGCGAGGGACTCGCCCTCGAGCTCTTCCGCGATCACCAGGAGTGGCTTGTGCGTTTGCGCCATGGACTGCAGCAGCGGCAGCAGGTCCTGGAGCTGTGAAATCTTTTTCTCGTGGACCAGCACGTAGACGTCCTCGAGGACGGCTTCCATGCGGTCGGTGTCGGTCACGAAATACGCAGAAAGGTATCCCTTGTCGAACTGCATGCCCTCGACGACTTCGAGCGTGGTCTCGATGGACTTGCCCTCCTCGATGGTGATCGTGCCGTCCTTGCCGACCTTGTCCATGGCGTCGGCGACGATGTTGCCGATCGCGTCGTCCGAATTGGCGGAGATGCTGGCCACCTGCCGGATTTCCTCGCGGTCGCTCACCTTTTGGGAGATCCGCCCGAGTTCGGTCACCGCGGCCTCGACCGCCTTGTCGATGCCGCGTTTCAGAAAGATGGGGTTAGAGCCGGCCGTGACGTTCCGGAGTCCTTCCCTGTAGATCGACTCGGCGAGCACCGTGGCCGTCGTGGTGCCGTCGCCGGCGGCGTCGGAGGTCTTCGACGCGACCTCCTTGACCATCTGCGCGCCCATGTTCTCGAAGGCGTCGGGCAACTCGATCTCCCGTGCGACCGTGACGCCGTCCTTCGTGACCGTCGGCGACCCGAACGATCGCGAGATGACGACATTGCGGCCCTTGGGCCCGAGCGTGACCTTGACCGCGCGAGAGAGGAGCTCGATGCCTCGGAGGATTTTTTGGCGGGCGTTCTGGTCGAAGATTAGCTGTTTGGCGGGCATGGTGGCTGGTGTTGAAAATTGAAGGGTGATGGCGCCGAACCTCAGTTCAGCACGCCGAGGATGTCGCTTTCGCGCACGATCGAGAAATGAACCTCGTCGAGCCTCACTTCGGCGCCGCCGAATTTGGCGATGAGCACGACATCGCCGACCTTCACGGCAAAGGGCAGGAGTGTCCCGTCCTTCGCCTTCCGGCCGGTGCCGAGGGCGATCACCTTTGCTTTTTGCGGTTTCTCCCTGGCGCTATCTGGAATGATCAGTCCGCCGCGGATCTCCTCCTTCTCGGGGACATATTGAACGAGGATGCGATCTCCGATCGGTTGGATCCGGAGTTTGGAGGAGGAGGTTTTCATGGGATTTTTCATGCCACCTTGTAGCAGACGTTGCGCAGGGGCTGCGGAGCCCGCTCGCCCCTGCTCTTCGCGATGTCCTCCGGCGTGGCCGCCTCATAGGTGATCCGGCCTTCGGCGATTTCGCGGAGCGCCGCGTCCTCCAGCGACAATTTTACCAGCGATACTACGAGCGGGCGATTGCCGCGTCTGTGCTGTTTCACGCGGCTCGATACGACGTTCACCAGGATATAGGGATCGTCGATGACCCTCGGGGCGCTCTGTAGATGATCGTCTCTCATTTGTGTGGGATGTGTTTTGCGCCAGTGTTGTCGGCGAGTCGGCCATTCTAAAAACCCGCGGACGGAACGGCGACGCATATCGCCTCGCAGGCCGGGAGGCGCCGGCAACACGCTGCCCGACCACCTGCTTGGAACTATCTTTGGCGTATTCGCGCCCGTTCCTCGTGTTTGTCGCAGAACGGGATAACTTACCGATCGTCATTTCCGATCCCCCGCCGACTCGACGCCGACCGCGCCCACAACGGCCTCGGATTCATTCAAGGAATCAAACCTCGCTGTTTTCGGATACAAAGCGAGATGGACTGCGGGAATGCGAAAGGAACGTCATGGGAATTCTCATCGAATAATTGGATGATCAAAATGGCGAAAATGGCCAAGATGAACGAATCATGAAAACCCGCGCCGCGACGATTGATCCCATCCTGGGCAGGCTTCCCTTGTTCGATGCGTCGACGGTGAAGAACCGGTTTCGCGACGTGGCGGAGCAGGCGGCCAAAGGCGCCGTGGCCATCAGCCATTACAGCCAGCCGAAACGGGTGTTGATGGCCGCCGAGGAATACGTCCGCCTCGAGAAATCCCGCCGGGCGCCGCTCGACACGCTCGCAGGCCAGTTCGATGGGTTGGTGGCGAAGATGCAGACTGCCAAGTCGCGGAAATCCGTTCGGGCGCGGTTCGGAGCCACGCCGTCCGATCTGGGCAAGTCAGCCGTGAAGGCCGTGACGGCGAATGCCCGCTGAACCATTCGTCATCACGGTGCTGGCTGGCGTGAACGGTGCCGGAAAGAGCAGCGTGGGCGGAGCGCACCTAGAGCGAAACGGAGGCGTGGTCTACAATCCCGACGTTGTTGCGCTCGCAGCCAGCAGGGTCTCGTCGTCGCTCACCGGCGCGGAGGCGAACGCCTATGCCTGGCAGCGGGGCAGGGACCTGCTCGCCGCGGCGATCGCGAACCGCACGGACTTCACGTTCGAAACCAGGCTTGGAGGTGAAACCATCCTGCACTCCTGGCTGAAGCAGCCCGAAAGGCAGCCATGCTCAATCTCTGGTACGTCGGCCTGTCGAGTGTCGACCTCCACCTTCGACGGGTGGCCTCGCGGGTGAAGAGGGGCGGACATCCGATTCCAGAGGAGCCTATTCGGCGGTGCTGGATCAGCAGCCGCGTCAATCGGGTCAAATTGCTGCCCTGCCTGTGCAACCTGCGCGTCTTCGACAGTTCTGCGGAAAGGGGTCCGGACAAAGGCGAGGCTCCCGAACCCAGGCTGGTTCTCTCCGTCGAGAATCGTGCGATCGAATTCTCTGGCCCCGTCCAAGTGAAGGATACGCCCGAGTGGGCGAGATCTATCGTCGTGGTGGCCTTCAAGACCTTCCCGCATCCGCCGTACCTCATGTGAAATACCCCGCACCGTTCGCGGGCGGCCGGCTCGCGGAGGAGGACGGGCGCGTGGTGGGATTCGCGATGGGCGACCGGGCGACGGGCGAACTGTGGGTGATCGCGGTGCAGCCGGAGTACCTCAAACGCGGCATAGGGTCCGAGCTGATGCGTCGCGTGGAGGCCTGGCTCGTGGAGAACAGGTGTTGGGAGCTGTGGCTCACGACCGACCTCGATCCGCGATTGCGCGCGTATTCATTTTACCGGCACCGCGGGTGGGAGGACTGGAAAGAGGAGGGTGGAATGCGCTACCTGCGCAAGCAGGTCGACGTACGCACTGCCGGGCGTACGCCGAGTTGAGGTAGGAGGTTTAGGGCGCGGCCGGCTGTCGCTGATTCGAATACGGGATTAACAGGGATGGAGGGGATGGAAGGGATTCGAACTGAAGGCGACGGCCATTTCGGTTACTGACACGGTAGATCGGTGTTCGGAAACACCGGCCGGGCGGCCGCTGGTGCAGCGAGTCGAGGCTCACGACGGACGCCGACACGAGGCTCAGAGCCAGCGCTTCTTCCACCGGCATCCCCCTGGGACGACTTACAGATCGAAAGCGGGCTGCGCTACCTCTAATAGCGCCTTGGCGTGGGCGCGGTCTAATTGGGCCGGTCCGGAGTCGCAGCAACGTGAATACGGACGGGGGGCGTTGAGGCGCCGAAGAGGGTGAATTGGCTCGCATCGGCCGCGTCGAGCGGTGACTTTTTAGTCATCCCCGGGCTAGTCGAATGCCTTCCATCTCATCGATCGCAAAACGCAGTTCTCTATCGATCGTCGTCGTCGCCGGGGGCGCGCTGGTGCTCTGCGTGGGTGTCGTGTTTCTGGTGAGAGGACATCGGAGCGAGCCGAATATGGGGGCCGACGTGAGTCCGCGGCTGGTCCATTGGTTCGACGCGCGTCTGCCCCGCGATATTCCCGGTTGGACCTCCCGACCGGAATCGCTCGGGCAAACGGAGGCATCGTCCAGCGCTGCGGCGCAGACCTTGAATTTCGACGATGTATTCTATCGCGCCTATTTCCAGGCTGGGCGGACCTTCACGCTTTACGCGGCATACTGGCGACCGGGTCGCATGCCGGTGATGCAGGTGGCGGCGCACACGCCGGACGTCTGCTGGGTGTCGGCGGGCTGGAACCGGGAAGCGGTGCGCGACCGGGAAACCATTGCATGCCCTGGTGTGCGGCTCTTGCCCGGGCAATGGCGGCGCATGAAGCTCGAAGGGCTCGGCACGGTGCGGTACGTCGTCTATTGGCACCTCGTCGGAGGCCGCCTGTTCATTAAGAACCGCTATTTCGGCTCGATCCCTTCGCCCTGGGATTACTGGAGGATCGCCCTGAAATCGGCGCTTCGCGGTCCTCCGGATCAATACTTCGTGCGCCTGTCTTCGTCGGTCCCCTACGCGCAGCTCCGGAAGGATCCGGGCTTTCAGCGGGTGGTGGAAGCCCTGGCCAGGCTCGGCCTGGAAAACCACCGCGCGGACCGCCTGCTGTGATCGGACTTATGCGCAGAGACGACGCTAGCGCCGGCTTTCCGACCTCTTTGCGAGGCGCTGAGTGACGAGCAGCAGTAGGGCCGCGGTGCCCGCGAGCACGGCGTAGCCGGTGATGTCGTGCACGGCGCCCTCGATCGAATTTGGTCCGTAGGCGTAGGCCAAACCGGCGAGGAAGAGGGCGCGCAGGAGGTTGGCCGCAAGTGCGAACAGGATTGCGAGTGCCAACAGCAGGGCCTTATGGCGCCAGCGCTCAAGGAGCGCGGCCGAAAGGAACAGGCCGGCGAAAAGGCATCCGATCAACGACCGGATGCCTGAGCAGGCCTCCTCCACACCGACATTGCCGTTGGGCAGAACGAGGATGTTTCCTCGGAGGGCGATCGGGAGGCAAAGCGCGTTGAAGACGAAACCTACGCCGGCCATCAGTTGATGCAGGAGAAACCGGCTGAGCGACCACTCGACGGCGCCGAGCAAGGGAGCCGAAAGGAGCCACGCACCGAGCAGGAAGAGCAGGCAGCCGCAGAGCTTCAGGCGCGCGTCGGCCGTGATCGGTGATGACGGCGCTCCGACTGGCGCTGAGGGCGAGGAATAGTAGACCATCGTCAGCGCGAGGGACCCCGCGCCGATCGCCAGCGCGAAGCTGGCCGAATAGCTTGGCCCCATGGTCGCCCGATAGAACGCGCCGACCAGGAACCAACCGGCGCCCCACAGTCCGAGAAGCGCGAATGCCGTGTCGAGCAGCCATGCCCGCCAGCCGGAGGCGCGGGGGCACGATCGGGCCTCGAGTGCGCGGACGAGCGAAACGATGCGGGGCCAGCGCTGGTTGACCAGGTAGGCAACGAGCACCGGCACCGTCCAGCCGAAGCGGTAGTCCGCGAGGTTGTTCCACCAATACATCTGGTTCCAGGCGACGACGCAGACGAGTCCGGCCGAAACGGCGAGTGCTGCGACGAAGGAGCGTGGCAGAGGGCGATGCGGAGCGCCGTCCGCCACATTCACGTGGTCCTGGGCCTGCGACGCGTTCACGGCGTGGACGGCGCGGATGTCAGGGCGTTCCGCATTTGCTGCGAGCAGTTGGCGAGGTAGAGGATCGTGTCGAACTCCTGCTCGTCGACGCCGAAGCTCGCGACGAGGGCATTCACGGCGGTGTCAACGGCCGTGGTGTTCCTGGCGAAGAGTTGCGGATCCGACCCGGGAAAGAGCCGGTAGCGAAGCGCGGTGATGCGCGCGATCCTCTCGCGCTGTTGGGCAATGTAGTCGCGGGCCGGGATCGACGGAATGTTCGGAGCAATAGCGATCGAATTCGCGGTGGATGCCCTGCCGATGAGGAGATCTGCGTCGGTCTGCGTTCGCGAGTCGATGGAAAGCACGCGCTGGATGACGTAGGAGCGAAGCCAAAGGTCGCTCTCATTGCGCTGGGTGGTGAGGCCGGGAGCCCAGAGCCCGCGCTTGTTGAGCTCGGCGATGATATCGCGCCACCCGCCGATCAAGATGGACGGATCGGAGGCGGGTCGCTCGTAGGTGCTCGTCGAAATGTCAGGATACGCGGCGCTGGTTCGAATGAAGCGGATGAGGTCGTCGGGATGGGCGCCGATGTAAAGGTTTCGGGTGAGAAAATCCCGAATGGGCACGACGACGAAAGCGCCGAACTCGGGAGTTTTGGCGAGTTGATCCATGGCCGCGTTGGAGCGTCGGGCCATGATTTGTCCGGGAAGATTTCCAGTAAGCCGGAAACCGAGGTAGGTGCCGACGACAAGCGCTGCGACGAGCGTGCACGATGCAAAGGCGAGGAGGGTGGGGCGTTTCCTGAGCCGACCCCAACGCGAACGGCGGCGCAGCTCTGGGAGCTTGTAGAGGGCATCCTGAGGCGAAAGGGAGAGATCGGACGGAGGAGTCCCGTGGAAATCCATGGAAACGGGCTGGTGGGTTCAGGAGCTGCGGCGTGACTTGCGCCGGCGGGAGGCGACGAAGGCGAGGGAGGAGAGGGAAATTAGAGTAGCGTAGGAGGAGGGCTCTGGGACGGCGGAGGCGTAGTTGAGGGAGAGGTCGTTGCCGTCCTGGGAAACGGACCAGGAGCCGGAGAAGGAATTGGAGAAGGCGGAGGTGTTCAGGGAGAAGGCGCTTGGGTCAAAGCCCGAGATGCCCGCGGAGGTGCTGAGGAAGGTGAAGTGATAGGAGAGGTTGGGATTGAAATCGGAGACGGCGCCGGGCGAATCGGAGAGGGTGAGGGAGGCAAGGTTGATGGAGAACTTATTGAAGCCGGAGGCGGAGAGGGTGAGGGTGCCGTTGACATTGAGCAGGTCCCAGCCGGGGTTCTGGCCCTGAGAGCCGGAGGCGGCGTTGATCTGCCAGGTGAAGGAGCCGCCGCCCGCGAAGGTGGTGTTGCCCGCGGAGAGGGTACCTGGGGAATTGCCCGGAGAAAGGGTGCCCCCCGAGGCGACCGTGAGTGCGCCGACGGAGCCGGAGCCGGAGAGAGTGCCGCCGGAGGCGACGGTGAAGGCGCTGTTGGAGGCGGAGCCGTTGAGGTTGAGCACGCCGCCTGAGACCGAGGTTGGCCCGGAGTAGGTGTTGGCGCCGGAAAGCGTGAGGGAGCCCGAGCCGGTTTTGGTCAGGGAGCCCGAACCTGCTATCACGCCGCTGAAGGTTGTGGAGGAGCCATCGGAGCCGACCGACAGGGAGCCTGAGCCGAGGGCGACGCTGCCCGAGCCGGCGAGGGAACCGACCGAGCCCGCGTGGCCGTTAAGGTCGAGGGTGGCGCCGGAGGAGACCGAGACGGCGGTTGGGGAGGGCAGGGCGTTGTCGACTCCGAACTGTAACGATCCTCCGGATACCGTGGTCGAGCCGGAGTAGGAGTTGGCGACGGAAAGGGTGAGGGTGCCCGAGCCCGCCTTGGTCACGGAGCCAGTGCCGGAGAGGGCGGAGGCGAAGGTGACGCTGTTGCCGTTGGTGTCGAGGGTGCCTCCGTTTGAGCCGAGCGGGGCGAGCTGGGAGGAGATGTCGGTGGTTGTGCCGGAGGCCCACTGGAGACCGCCGCCGTTGAGCGTGACAAGCCCTGAGCCGAGGTTGGAGGACGAGGCGAAATCGATGAAGCCGCCGGTGACAGTTGTTCCGCCGGTGTAGGTGTTGGCCCCGGTAAGCGTCAAGATACCCGAACCCACTTTGGTCAGCGAGCCGGCGCCGGATAGCGCGCCCGAGTAGGTTGTCGCCGCGTTGTTTCCGCCGACGGTGAGCGCGACGGGCGACGACGACGCATTGGCCAATGCGAGAGACTCTCCACCGGAAATGCCGCCGAGTGACGCTGAGCCAAGCGTGCCGAAGGAGACGGTGCCTCCCTGATTGTCGTAATCGAGCGTGCTGTAAGCCAGGGCGGACAAATTTCCCATCACGAGCGTTCCGCCAGAGACGATGGTCGTACCGGTGAACGAATTGGCGCTCGTCAGGGTGAGGGACCCCGAGCCCGCCATGACCAGGGACCCTGATCCTGAGATCACGTTGGAGAGGGTGACGGCGTCGCCGCGATCGAGGGTGAGCGTCGCATTGTCGACAATGTTGCCCGCGATCGAGCCCGACGTGCCTCCGTTTCCGAGTTGAAGCGTGCCGTCGGAGATCGTTGTGCTGCCGGAGTAGGTGTTGGCGCCCGTGAGAACGAGGGTGTTCGAACCGAGTTTTTCGAGGTTGAGCGCGGCCGCGGGATTATCGGCGATCGCGCCGGGAAGCAGGAAGCTGCCGCTGGAGGCGTTGGTGGTGTCGAGGGCGAAGGTGCTGCCGGAGGCGAGCTTTGCGCCGCTCGTCAGGATCAGGATCTCGTCGGCGGTGAACTCGTCGCTGGCGCCGACATTTACGGCGAGGGTGGCGCCGGATTGCACGACGACGTGATTCGCGTCCCATTGCGTCGTGTCTCCGCCGTAAAGCGCGTTCGGGTTTCCGAACTGGAGCGCGCCGCCCGTCACCGTGGTCGGGCCGGTGTAGCTGTTGTTTCCATACAAATTCAGCGATCCTGCACCCTGCTTGGTGAGGGAGCCGGTGCCGGTCATCGAAGCGTAATCGGTCAGCGCGTGGCCGTTCGAGTCGATGGTCGCGCCGCCGGAGCCGATCGAGATGGGGGTGAGGCCGGTGTCGCCCGAGGCCTGAAAGGTGCCTCCGTCGAAGGAGAGGGTGCCGGAGCCCGCGAGCTTCGCGGAAAGCGTGCTGCCGCCATCGAGCAGGGCCGAGCCGAAATTCGTCCCGTCGGTCTGGAGCCGAAGGACGCCGACCGAGAGGCTCGCGCCGCTTCCAACGATCAACTGCGTGCCCGCCCCGACGTTGAGAATCTGGCCGACCGAGCTGCCCGTGCCGGTGAGCGTGAGAGAACCGCCAGAGTCTGCTATCGTGTAATTTCCCGCCGCTGTGATCGACGGCTGGCTGACTGCGGCGCCGCCGGTGGAGAGCGTGGTGCCCGGGGCGTTGACGGAGGAAACGTCGAGAAGATCGAGGTTCAACCCCGTGCCCGTATCAAACGCTAAGATGCCATTGTCCGTGAGCGCGATCGTTGGAACGCCCCCTTTGCTTATGGCATAGTTGACATCCGAGGTCCAATTCCCGTGGAACTCGCCGAGCTGGGTGCCGGTGGCTCCGTCGTAAATGTATCCGTTCGAGCTGGTCATATCCGCGACATAGACGACTCCCTGGCTGTCGACCGTGTAGACTGCGTTGGTGCCGACGGGCAACGCGAACGATCCGAGGTAGGTGCCGGAGGAGTTGAAACGCTCCATGAGGGCCCCGCCTGCGCTCGGAAAGCTCGTGGCGTAGAGCACATTGCTCGTGGTATCGAGTGCGATCACTCCGCTCCCACTCAGCGCGTGGGGCCCCGTGTTTCCAAAGGTCAGCGCCGGCGTGCTGTTTGTGAAGATCGAGGTGAATTTCGAAATCACGTTGTTCGGCTCCCGGGTGTACACGGTGCCGTCCAACGCGATCGCGATGCTTGGCAAGAAACCGCCGGGATCGCTTAGGGTCGGGGACGCGGACGCAGCTCGGGGCGGAGCGAGGGTGTAATCGTAATAGGTCGGGTTGTAGTTGGCGTCGTAGGCCGTCACGCCCCAGTGGCCCGGATTTCCGGGATTGGCGGCGATGAATGACTGTCCAGCCGGGAATACGCCCACGGCTTGGAACGCACCGATCTTGGAATAGCTCCCGAGTTGGGCGATATTGGAGGTCGAGAAAGAGTAGTATTCTGCGGTGGTGGTGAGATACAGTTGCGCCCCGCTGCCGGGCACCAGATTGAGCAAGAAGCCGTGGCCCAGCGGCAACGGCGTCTGGACGATGTCGGAACTTGTGAAGAGAAACTGCGCATGGGCCGAAGTGGTCGCGCTGAACAGCAGCGCGAGGGCGGCAACGGAGCTTGGGATAAGACGAAGAAGACGCATGACGGAGCGGTATGAATCGGCGCGACCGCCCGCGTCCCGCCAACATCGCACAGCACGAGCAGCCGGTTGAGCCTCGCGGGAACTGCGAAGAAACAGCCGGATTGCCGGGAGTGGGAGATATCTGAGCGAACGCGAGTGGTGGATCCGGCGGCGATTTTGCCAGAAGCGGCGTGGCCTGAATACCCTCCTGAAAAGGGGGGCCGAACCTCAGCGTCGGCCGGGGAACGAACCGTCGAGCCACAGGCTCATCAACTCGGCGCGGCTTTTCACCTGAAGCCGTCCGTAAATTCCCTTCACGTATTGGTGAAGCGTCGCGGGCTTTAGTCCGGCATGACCGGCGATTTCCTTTTCCGTGCGCCCGGTGAGCAATGCGTGGAGAATCTGACGTTCCCGCGGGCTGAATGGTTTGGCGTTGAGGAGAAGGCCGTGATCCAGGAACAGGCGGCGCAGCAGTTCCATGGCTCCGCGTGCCGCGTGGCCGGCGCAAGTCGCTTCTTCCGCCGTGAATGGCCGGCGCCGTGCACCCGGTCTTTGGTGACGGTCGACGAGAAAGAACGCCTCGTGGCGGGATGTCACTGGGATGCCGATCCAGATGCGATCGGCGATGCCTTGTTCCGCGTAGTAAAGCCGGTAGTGCAGCGAGCGCCGGAACGCCTTGAGGTCGATCCAGCCGTCGCGCAGGCGGTGGACCCGGAATTTGCCTGCGGCGGAGAGCAGGGCGCGCGTCGCCATCCCGACATGGGCTTCCTGCTGCTCGTGATGGGAACGCCGATAATAGGTCGGCGTGAGTTTCCCGTAGTGTTCGCGCAGGAGGTAGGACTCCAGCTGGCGACGGTAGGCCGCGGAGTCGGCGCGAAGTGGCCGTCTGACGCGCAGGCGCCAGCCCAGGAAAGGATCGCATTTTGCCGCGGCCGCGGACTGGACGCGCAATGCGCCGCAGAAGATGACGTTGTCGGCGTCAAATCGCGCGGCTATCCACTCGATCAGATATTTTAGAGCCGCGTCCGTCTCCGCGGCACCGTAGCGGCCCAGTCGATCCCAGAGCTCGAAGAGCGCCTCGTCGCGCGTGGAGGCAGGCCCCCTCGGGCGGGAGCGCGGCTGGCGTGCCGAAATGCCCCTTGGGGTTTTCATGCGGACTGCGGCCCTTGTGGGGCGGGTGCATCGGCGAGCCGGCCGCGGCGTCGCGGCGGTACTGCGCTAGGGACGATGGTGTTCGAGTTCAGGTTGTCGGCTCTACGTCGTATCTCCCATTCCATAGCTCAAGATCGATTGCGCGCTTCGTGAACGTGAAACCGTGCGTCGGCGACCGGCGGACGCCGACGGGACGCCTCAAGGAAGAAACCGTGATCGCATTCCTGAAAATGACAAATCGACCCTATGCCGAGAGATCGTAATGGCAGGAGACCGTGTGGGCCGGCTTGCCGGGGTCGGAGACGGTGCGCAGGGACGGGACCTCGGCCTTGCAGCGGTCGGTGGCGTGGGGGCAGCGGGGGTGGAAGGGGCAGCCGGGGGGCGGGTTGATCGGCGAGGGTAAATCTCCCGCGATGACCGCGCGCTTGCGGGCGCGGCGCGGGTCGGGCTCGGGGATCGCGGCGATCAGGGCGCGCGTGTAGGGGTGTTTTGGAGACGCGTACAGCTCGTCCGCGGGCGCGAGCTCCACGATGCGGCCCAGGTACATGACCGCGATGCGGTCGGAGATGTGTTTCACCACCGCGAGGTTGTGCGCGATGAACAGGTACGACAGGCCCAGGTCGCGCTGCAGGTCGAGCAGGAGGTTGAGGATCTGGCTCTGGATCGAGACGTCCAGGGCAGAGACCGGCTCGTCGCAGATGACCAGCCGCGGGTTGAGTGCAATCGCGCGGGCGATGCCGATGCGCTGGCGCTGGCCGCCCGAGAATTCAAAGGGATACCGGCGTGCGGCGTCCTTGGGCAACCCGACCTTGGCGAGCAAGGCCTCGACTCGCTGCTCACGTTCCGAGGCGGTGCCGAGCTTGTGGATGATGAAGGGTTCCTCGACGATCGTGCCGACGGTGTGCCGGGAGTTGAGCGACTCGACTGGGTCCTGGAACACCATCTGCAGGTGGCGGCGCACGGGCTTGAGCCGACTGCGCGAGAGCGGGGCGAGGTCGTTGCCCTCGAAGAGCACCTGGCCCGCGGTGGGCTTGATCAGGCGCGCGATCGTCTTGCCGAGGGTGGACTTGCCGCAGCCGGATTCGCCGACCAGGCCGAGCGTTTCACCGGGGAAGAGCTGGAAGCTCACGCCGTCGACCGCCTTGCAGGTGGCGACGGCGCGCATGAACACGCCGCCCTTCACGGGGAAGTGGGTGCGGAGATCGCGGACCTCGAGGAGGGGTGCCGGTTGGTCGGGCATCAGGAAGCTTGGAAAGGGGGCAGCTCGCGCCAGCGCAGGCAGCTGACGTCGTGGCCGGGCGCGACCGTTTCGAGCGAGGGCGCGTGTTCGGAGCAGCGGGGCTGGGCGTGCGGACAGCGGTTGGCGAAGCGGCAGCCCGCGGGCATTTCGCGCAGGCCGGGAACGAGGCCCTCGATCGTGTTGAGCCGTGTCTTGCGCCGGCCGCCGAGGCGCGGGATCGAGGACAGAAGGCCCCGCGTGTACGGGTGGGTGGGACGGTCGAAGATGTCCGCGACGGGACCCTGCTCGGCGACGCGGCCCGCGTACATCACGATCACGTCGTCGCAGGTCTCGGCGATCACACCGAGGTCGTGCGTGATGAGGATGACGGCCATGCCCATCTCGCGCTGCAGGTCCTGGATGAGGCTGAGGATCTGGGCCTGGATCGTGACGTCGAGCGCGGTGGTGGGCTCGTCGGCGATCAGCAGCTTCGGGCCGCAAGCGAGCGCCATCGCGATGACGACGCGCTGGCGCATGCCGCCGGAAAGCTGGTGCGGGTATTCGCCGATGCGCAGCTCGGGCGAGGGGATGCCGACCTTGGCGAGGATTTCGACGGAGCGGCGGAGCGCCTCCTGTTTCGTCGCCTTGCCGTGGAGGACGAGGACCTCGGAGAGCTGCTTGCCAATCGTGAGCACGGGGTTGAGCGCGCTCATCGGCTCCTGGAACACCATGCCCATCTGCGCGCCGCGCACGGCGTGCATCTGCTCGAGCGGGAGACCGGTGAGGTCGCGGCCCTCGAACAGCACGTGCCCGCCGAGGATGCGCCCCATCGGCTGCGGGAGCAGGCGCATGAGCGAGAGGGCGGTGACGCTCTTGCCGCAGCCGGATTCGCCGACGATGCCGAGCGTGCGCCCGGGGGCGACCTCGAAGCTGACGCGGTCGACCGCGCGCACGAGACCGTCGTCGGTCTCGAAGCCGACGGCGAGGTCCTGGACGCTCAGGAGCGGGGGCGTCACGGTCAGTTTTCCTTGCGCTTCCACTGGTCGTAGGTCTTCACGACCGGCGGGAAGGTCTTTCCGTTGGCGCGCGCGGCGAGCGTCTCCTTCTTGGCCTGCGGATCGATCCA
The DNA here is from genome assembly GCA_027310745.1 of Opitutaceae bacterium. Classification (GTDB taxonomy): domain Bacteria; phylum Verrucomicrobiota; class Verrucomicrobiia; order Opitutales; family Opitutaceae; genus MWDT01. Next base: position 32,138 of record DAIDAF010000032.1, read on the forward strand.
CTCGAGGCCGAACTGGCCGGGGTACTGGCTGAAGCGGACGTTGAAATCCTTGGGCCAGCGGATCCAGCGCCAGTAGCCGACGCGGTAGAAGGGTATTTCAAAACCGGGTACGAAGGCGGCGTCGGCGCGGATCATCTTCTCGAGCTGCGTGGCGAGCGTGCGGATCTGCTCCATGGAGGTCGCCGTGTCGTAGGCGTCGATCAGCTTGTCCATCGCGGGGATGGCGGTGTTTGTGAGGTTGTTGGTCTGCGGCTTGTTGGCGTTGACCGAGTGGAAGTTCTCCCAGTAGCGCGGGTAGGGCTCGACGGCGACGTTGAATGCGGTGAAGGCGATCTGGTGCTGCTTCTCCTGGATCTTCTTCCACGACGTCGTTGCGTCGAGGACCTCGATCTTGAAGTCGAGGCCCGCCTTGGCGGCCTGCTGCTTGAGGATCGTGAGCACGTCCTTGAGGGAGGCGTAGCCGGAGGTGATGGTGAAGGACAGGCGCTGGCCCTTGTCGTTGACGAGGATGCCGTCGGGGCCGCGTTTCGTGAACCCGGCCTTCGCGAAATACTCGAGCGCCTTCTCGACGGAGAAGGGCCGGGGATGGATGCCGGGGAACGGCACCAGGGCGAAACCGTCGGCGGAGGTCTGCATGCGGACGTAGTCGCCGCGGAAGTACTGCTTGTCGACGAGATCGAAGTCGGTCGCGTAATTGATGCCGATGCGGATGTCGCGGTTGTTGAGCAGGGGCATGGCCTCGTTGATGTACAGGCCGAAGGTCGGGCGCGGGACCTCGTTGTAGAAGGTGACCTTGTCGATGTAGCCGTTTTTCACCAGCGGGTCGGAGTCGGGGAGCTTCTCGTACCAGAACTGCGGGAGGGTGAGCCCGAACGAGTCGAGGTCGCCGCGCTTGAAGGCCTCGAAGGCCTTGTTGGGGTCGCGGATGACCTCGAAGTGCACGCGGTCGAAATTGTAGCGGTGGCGGAAGAACCGCTTGTCGCTGGCCCACCAGTTTGGCACGCGCGTGAGGTCGATGGAGCGGCCCATGTGCACGTCGTCGGGGCGAACCATGTAGGGGCCGGTGGTGGGCTCGAACTTCCACTGGTAGCGCTGGACGTAGTCGGGGCCGAAGTTCTTGTAGAAGTGTTCGTCCACCGGATACAGCTGGGCGAGCCAGAAGGCGACGTGGGGTTTGCGCTCCTTCCAGGTGACCGCGATCGTGTACTTGTCGTAGCGGACGATGCGGGAGAAGTAGGCCGTGTAGAAGTTGTTGTACCAGGGCTCGACGATGTACTTCGAGCGGTAGAAGTAGAAGGCGAAGAGGTAGTCGTCGGCGGTGACGGGCGTGCCGTCGCTGAAGCGCGCGTCGGGATCGAGCCGGAAGTACATCGTGCGGCCGTCGGGGTCGTAGGCCCACTCCTTGGCGAGGCTCGGGTAGAACTGGCTCGTGTTGGGCTGGTAGCCGAGGAGGGTGAGCTCGTTGTCGTCGAGGATGTAGGCGCGGAAGGAGCCGTTGGCGTCGGGGCCGACGTAGCGCAGGGTGCGGGGGAAGTCGGAGATGAAGGAGTGCAGCGTACCGCCGCGCTTCGCGTCGGGGTCGGCGAAGGTGGGCACGTCGTGGCCGTCGTGCCAGACGAGGTCGTTGGGCAGGTCGGCGGGCGTCTTGAAGAGAAAGAACTTCGGGTTGGCCTTGTAGTAGGCGTCTGCGACCGGGACGACGTTGCGCTCGACGGCGGCCTTCTTCTTGCCGCAACCGGAGACGAGGAACAGGCCGCCGGCGGCGGCGAGGAGGAGGGCGAGCGTGCGGACGCGGGGGATGGGGATCATTTGTAGACGGTGAATTTCTTGGGATCGAAGGCCTCGCGAATGGCCTCGCCGATGAAGGTGACGAGGCTGAGCACGACGACGAGTGCGGCGAAGGCGGAGGCGACGATCCAGGGGGCGTCGAGGTTGGCGGTGCCCTGGCGGAGCAGCTCGCCCCAGCTCGGGGTGGGCGGCGGGAGGCCGAAGCCGAGGAAGTCGAGGGCGGTCAGCAGCGTGATCGCACTGGCGAGGGTGAAGGGGATGAAGGTGACGAGGGTTGAGAGCGTATTGGGAAGGATATGACGGAAGATGATCCGGCCCGTGCCCGCGCCCATGACCTGGGCCGCGGCGACGTAGTCGCGGGACTTCTCCTGGTAGGTGGCGGTGCGCATGTAGTAGGTCATGCCGGTCCAGGAGAACAGCACGACGATTGCCAACAGCCAGCCTAGGTTGGGGGTCACGATCGAGGCGACGATGATGACGATGTACAGGAAGGGGATGTTGGACCAGATCTCGACAAGCCGCTGGGTGAGCAGGTCGAAGGTGCCTCCGAAATACCCCATCGCGCAGCCGATCGTGATGCCGAGCAGGTACACGAAAGCCATGTAGAGCAGCGAGAAGATCATCGCCGTGCGGAAGCCGTAGAACAGGCGCGCAAGCACGTCGCGCCCGGTGGTGTCGGTGCCCAGGAAGTGCCGCTCGGCGAGCGAAGGGGCTGTCGGCGGGTACACGCCCTGTCGAAAGTCGTTTTCGATCGGGTTGTAGGGCACGAGCGGCATCAGCACCCAGTTGCCGTCGTGCTGCTTTTCGAACTCCTGCTGGAGCGCCCGGTAGTTGGTCTCGTAACTGTAGGATAGGCCGAAGTCGGTGCCGGGATGGAAGGCGGTGTAGGTGGGGAAGTAGGTGTGACCCTGATAATGCACGATCAGCGCGCGGCTGTTCACCAGAAGCTCCCCAAAGGCGGCGGCGAGCAGGAGGGCGCCGAGAACGAGGAAGGAGTAATAGCCGCGTTTGATGGAGCGGAACCGCTGCAGTTTGCGCCGGGTGAGGGGATTGAGTCGGAAGCTCACGGCGATCGGGGGCTCAGGAGAACCGGATGCGCGGGTCGACCAGGGCGACCAGCACGTCGGAGAGGATGTTGCCCACGAGGAGCAGCAGGGAAGACAGGAGCAGCACGCCCATCACCACCGGGTAGTCGCGATCGAGCGTCGACGTGTATCCGAGCAGGCCGAAGCCATTGATGTCGAAGATCGTCTCGATGAGGAACGAGCCGAAGACCAGCAGGGTGATGTTTTGCCCGAAGTTGGTGGCGATGGGGATGAGCGAGTTGCGGAGGGCGTGCTTCAGGACGGCGCGTTTGTAGGAAGCGCCCTTGGCCACGGCGGTGCGCATGTAGTCGGCGGCGAGCGCGTCCATCAGGTGGTTCTTCATCAGGAGCGTCACGAAGGCGAAGCTGCCGACGAGGTAGCAGATCAGCGGCAGCACGGCGTGCCGGGTGAGGTCCCAAACCTTGCCCCAGGTGCCGAGGTCGGAGAAGTTGTCGCCCACGAAACCGCCCATGGGAAACCATCGCAGGTGGGCGGCGAAAAACACGATCAGCAGCGCGCCGAGCACGTATCCAGGCACTGCGTACCCCATGAAGATCAGCACGGAGCTCCCGGTGTCGACCCAGGTGCGGTGTTTCAGGGCCTTGAGCACGCCGAGCGGGATGCAGACCGCGTAGGTGAGCACCAGCGTGATGAGCCCGTAGAACAGCGAAATGGGAAACCGGTCGCGCATGAGGTCCCAGACCGGCTCGTCGTAGCGGTAGGAGGTGCCGAGGTCGCCCGTGCAGACCTTGCCCAGCCAGAGCGCGTAGGCTTCGTACCAGGGTTTGTCGAAGCCGTAGTAGGCCTTCAGCTGGGCGAGCTGGTCGGCGGAGAGGGCGGTGCCCATGCCCGCGCCGCGGGCCGAGGGGCCGGACATCGAGACGCGCTGGGCCTGCATGATCGCCTGCTCAAGCGGGCCGCCCGGCGCGAGGCGCGTGATGCAGAACACGATGAAGGTGATTCCGAGGAGCGTCAGGGGGATCAGAAGAAGACGCCGGAGGAAATAAGCTCTCATAACGCGCGAACGCGCAGGCAAACGTGCGGGTCGTCGCGCAGAATGCAAATCCAGTCTGGGGTTCATCCCTACAAAAATGCAGGAATTCAGCCCGGTCGCCCCGGAGGCGGGTTGCCCGGCAGATTCTGCCCGCCCGGGGGAGGGGCCCGCCGGCCGCTCCCGGACGACCGGACGTAGCATGTTCTAAATGTCAGCGCGACAGCGGGAAGGGTGTGTATGAATTTCCTTGGTACGCGACCTGCAGCAGGCGTTGATCTCCCCAATCCACTCCTCCCGCGCCATGTCCATCGACTCAATCTCTTCCAAAACCACTCCGCTTCAGCCGGGCGACGCCCTCAACTTCCGCAAGGCACGCGCCGATTTCCAGGCCCTCTCGAGCGCGTTGCAATCCAACGACCTGACCGGCGCCCAGCAGGATTTCGCGTCGTTGGAGAAGGATGCGCCTGACCTCGCGAGTGCCGTTTCGAGCGCCCCCTCGGTATCGGGCACGACCCCTCTCGACAGTTTCAAGGCGCTCTCAAGTTCGCTCCAGACGGGCGATCTCGCGGGTGCGAAGGCGGCGATGAACGCGCTACAGCAGAACATCGCGAGCGACACGGTGATGCATCACGGCCATCACCATCACAAGGCCTACGCCGCGACGGCGGCCAATGCGGCCGCCTCGGGCCAGCTCGCCGGTGTGGCCGGCGTTGCGCCCGCCTCGTCGGGCTCGTCGCTCAACGCGTCGGCCTGAACGGGCCGGCTTTCCACTTCCAGCGCAGCCAACGGTCTTCGGACCAGAATCAGCCCTCCATGTCCATCTCACCCATCAACTCCAATTCGCAGATCGGCCTGTCCGGTCTTCCCCAGTCGGGCCATCCGCGCCGCAAGGATCTCAAGAGCCTCGTCGATGCGCTGCAGTCCGGCGACATGAGTGCCGCGCAGACGGCATTTGCGCAGATGTTGAAGGACAACCCCAAGCTCGCTGCGGCGGTCAACGGGAGCTCCTCGAGCTCGTCGTCCTCCGACAATCCGAAGCTGGCCGACTTCCAGTCGCTTTCGGCCGCGTTGAAGTCGGGCGACCTGTCGTCGGCGCAGAAGGCGCTGGCGTCGCTTTTCAAGGATGCGGCTCCCACGGCTGGCGGCCAGCCTCCGTATCACGCTCTCGCCGGCGCCTCGGGCATGTCCTGAGGTCAGGCGTGGCGCGCTCGCCTTTGAGACGCGCCTGCACTCGGTTCGCGCATCCCCGGGGCTTCAATCGGCCCCGGGACTTTTCATTTCGGAGTGAGGAGCACCGGGCGCCGATGCGTCGCCGGCGTGCGGAGCCTGGGCCGGTGGGGTCGAGGCGTGGCCCACGACGGACTCCGGCGGCTCGCCCGACAGGATCCGGAAAATCCTCAACACATCGCCGCGTTCCGGGGCGTCGAGCGCCGCGAAATGCGCCGCGTGGATTCGGCCGAACTCGTTCATCTCAACCTTGGACGAGGAATTGAACAGAAGCTAACGAAGGTAACGAAGAGGACTCGGGCAGGCGAAATCGACAGTCAGGGCAATCGTATTGGTCGATATCATACCCAAGTGCCGCTGCTCCCGGTGGCCATGTTTTCCGGCCTCTCCGTTGGGCGAGTGTGATTGCGGGAAAAGTCGGACCGTTCGCGCCCGTCGGCGGGCCTAGTGTTTGCCCCACCACTCGCGGAGCTGCTCAACGAGGTGGTGGACGGTGGAAGGAATGGCGTCGATGAACTCGCGTGTCTGGTGTGGGAAGACGAACCAGAACACCAGGAAGATGATGAACAGCGAGAACAGGCCGCCTCCACCGCATGAATACGGGCTGCGATAGAGGATGAAGTGCCGCGCGGCGCGGATGGGCCAGGTCAGGACGTGACAGAAAACAACGAGGAGCAGGATTCCGATCCAGAGGTGGACGCCTGCGGGGAGGGCGAGTCCGAAAATCGCACCGGTGAGGATGAGCGACAGGATGCACGCCGCGCAGAGGATTCCCAAAATTGCCTCGATCAATCCGAGCAGGGAGGCGGAGGCCCAGCCCTCGAATCCGGGTGCGGGATGTTTCGACCAGTATTGGTGCCAGTTCTGCTGGCATTGGGCCATGTTGGAGCGCACCTCCCATTTGAAATTGCGGCGCCATTCGCGCATCTCGCGCTTGAACTTCCGCTTCCAGGCGCGTCGTGCGGCGCGGTCGGAGAATCCCTTGGTGGATTCGTAGTAGCCGCGGCGGGCGCGGCGGATGAATTCCTGGGCGGTGGCGGTCGCACCGTGCGCGGCGGCTTTCTCCGCCGCCGAGTCGGCGACCGGAATGATCAGCATCATGACGACGTAGGCGAGGGACCAGAAGCCGGCCGAGGCGATCGCGAGCAGGACGAAGATGATGCGCACGAGCGTCACATCGATGCCGATGTAGGCGCTGATGCCGTTGCACACGCCCGCGATCATGGCTCCTTCGTGGAGCCGGTAGAGCCGGCGGGTCTGTCCGGTGGAGGTGGAGGCGGACTCGTCCGCCGAGGGAGGCTGGTCTGACGCGGCACCGCCGGTGCTCCCGGCCCCGGGTGGGGTGGAGGCGGCGCCTTCCGATTCCGTCCCGTCGTTGACCGCGCCCATCTCGGAGATCGCGGCCTCCACTTCGCGTGCGGTGACGACGGTCTTGTAGGCGGAGAGCAGCACCCGGAACTTGTCGGCGATCGCCTGTTCGATGTCGGCGATGATCTCGTCCTTGTCCGGATTGCTGGCGAGCGTGGCGGCGGCGGACTGCAGGTAGGCGCGGAGCGCCTCGTATCCATTTTCCTCGAGCTGGTAGGCGTTACCGTTGAGGTTGACGGTGATGACTTTGTTCATGGCTGGATGCGGGGCCGCGCCGGGCTTCAGGAGCGGCCGAGGTTTTTGACGGTGTCGTTGATCTTGTCCCAGTACTCGGAAGTTTCGCGCAGCTGGTCGCGACCCTTCCCGGTGAGCTTGTAATATTTCCGGGGCGGGCCGGCCTCGGATTCGCGCCACTCGTACTCGAGCAGGCCCTCGCGGCGCATCTTGCTAAGCAGCGGGTAGAGGGTGCCCTCCTGTGTGGCAAATTCGGTCGTGCTGAGCTGCTTGAGGATGTCGGCCGCGTAGACCTTGTCCGCGGAGATGATCCTCAGCACGAGGAACTCCAGCAGGCCCTTTCGGATGGCGTAGAATTTTTCGTCGATGCTCATCGCGGCGGTTTGAATCAAGCTTCCTTGGTGAAGCAAGGTAGTGTTAACGGCAAAGGTGTCAAGCCCTGGAATTGGGTCGTCGCGGGGACGGGTCGTGGGCGGGAAAATCGGGGATGCTGCGGAACCCGTCCGGCGGAGGCCTGTCGGATCGCGGCAGATCACGCCGTACACTACGGCGGGATCGATTAGTTGAAGCTGGACCTGGCGGGGCTGCGTTCGCAGCCCCGCCTTGGCTTTTTCAGGGCCCGGCGTGTCGGATAATCGGATACAACCCGTGCGCGCTTCAGCCCTTGCGGGAGAGGACCTGGGGGGCGGCCTCGAGCTGGCCGCGGGTGACGCCGAGCTGGTTGATGAACTTGAACTCGCGCCAGAGGTCGGCGCCGGAGATGCGACCGGCGAGAAGCTCGCGGTAGCGCTCGAGGGTGCGGCGCACCTCCTCGGCGGGTTCGTCGACGAACTCGACGCGGAAGCTGCGGGCGCCCAGGGCGAGGAAGCGCGGGAGGAACTCGGCGCCGGTCTGCGGGCGGTTGTTGAACACGGTGTTGCGGCAGCCGGCGTCGGCCTTGAGCGGAAGCAGGGCGCCCACGCGGTCGCGCAGCTCGACGCGGTGCTTCTCGCAGGGCCGGCCGCAGTCGTGGTAGTCCTTTCCCGACGACAGGAAGGCGCAGAACACGCAGTGCTCCATGTGAAACATGGGCATGTGCTGGTGGAGCGTGATGTCGAACCATGCGGGCGGCGCGGCGGAGAGCAGGGCCTCGAGCTGGGCGACGTTGAGGTCGTAGCTCGCGGTGACGCGCTCGAGGCCGTGGCGCTCCAGGTAGTGGCGTGCGGAGAGCGGGTTGGCGATGTTGAGCGGGTAGTCGCCGCGCCGGCGCACGCCCTCGAAGAAGCGCAGGTGGTCGTAGTTGCGGATCAGATACCCATCCGCCTCGGACGAGAGGACCTGCCGGAGGATCCAGTCCTCGCCGGGTTTGTGCACGCGGGGTCCGGCGACCCAGATGGAGGAGCCCCCGGAGGGCCCGCCATCCTGGAGCTCGCGGAAGCGGCGCACGGCGTCGCGGTAATGCTTTGGATTCTCGAACTCGCAGTACACGGTGCGCACGCCCGCCTCCCAGGCGGCGTCTATCTGGCGGGTGTGCCGGACGAGGGCGATGAGCTCGGGGGCCTCCGGCGCGGTGCGCTCGGGGGCGGGGGTGGAGAAGACGGCGGCCGGGCCGGGGCGCAGCGTCCAGCGGCGCGGGGCGGCGCGCTGGCGGTCGATCTCGGCGGCGAGTTCGCGACGGAGACGGTTGAGCTCGCTTACGGGAAGCATGAGGCCGGGTTCGACCTGCGAATCCAGGCGTCCGAGCGCGAAGGGCGTGCCGCCCAGGCGGCCGAGCTGGGCCGCGAGGCGCTCGCGGGTGAGCGGCTGGTTGGCGGCCGCGGCGAGGGGCACGGAGGACTCGGCGCGGGCGATCGAGCCCTCGTCGTCGCGGGCGATGACAGTGAGCGGCGTGCCCTGGGCGCCGTGCGCCTCGAAATGCAGCGGCCGCTGGTAGCGGATGCGCTCACCCTCGAACGTGGAGCGCAGCTCGCGCTCGAGTGCGGGGTCGCTGGTCTTCCAGAGGAGATTGCCGGGCCGGATGCGCGCGAAATCGACGTCGCCGCGTCCGAAGCGCAGCACGGCCTCGCGACCGTGTGGCTCGACCTGATACACGCGGCCGCCCTGTTCGCCCTTCTCTGGCGAGCCCGCGTCGAAGACGATGCCGTCGCCGGGCTTGAGCGGGGCGGAGAGGCGGGCGACGACCGAGTCGCGGTCGACGCGGGCGACCTCGCCGAGGAAGACGCCGCGTTTGGTGCCGAAGCGCGCGTGCACGAGGGCCTGGTTGTCGGTGCCCCGGAACCAGCCGGTGTAGAGTCCGCGGGAAAACGACATCTGCAGCTCGTAGGCAGGATCGGAGCTGGGTTGGGCCTGGGCCGGCGCCTCGGCGCCCGGTTCGACGGCGGCCCAGGCGCGGTCGAGGGCGGTGCGGTAGACCCGCGTGATGCTCGCGACGTATTCGGGACTCTTGAGGCGGCCCTCGATCTTGAACGAGGCGACGCCGAGCCGGACGAGGTCGGGGATGACGTCGACGGCGGCGAGGTCCTGGGGGCTGAGAAGGTATTTGCGGTCGCCGAGGTCGACGCGTTCGCCGTCCGAGATGAGCTCGTAGGGAAGTCGGCAGGCCTGGGCGCATTCGCCGCGGTTTGCGGAGCGGCCGCCGAGCGACTCGCTGGTGAGGCACTGGCCGGAGTAGGCCACGCAGAGGGCGCCGTGCACGAAGACTTCGAGGGGTAGCGCGGAGCCGGAGGGTTCAAGTCCGGAGTCCCCGAGCACGCCCTGGGCGCGCTGGACGGACTCGATGTCGCCGAGGTTGTTTTCACGGGCGAGCACCACGAGGTTGGCGCCGAGGTCGCGTGCGAAAGCGACGCCGGCGTCGCTGGTGACGGTCATCTGCGTGGAGCAGTGGATCGGGAAGTCCGGGGAGAGCGTACGGATGAGTCGCACGATGCCGACGTCCTGGACGATGGCCGCATCGACGCTTGCGGCGATGACCGTGCGGAGGTACTCCTCGGCGTCGGGGAGTTCGGGCGTGAAGACGAGCGTGTTGAAAGTCAGGTAGCCGCGCACGCCGCGCCGGTGCAGGAATTCCATCAGTGCGGGCAGGTCGGCGGCGGTGAAGTTCTTCGCGCGCATCCTGGCGTTGAAGCGATCGAGCCCGAAGTAGATTGCGTCGGCCCCATTCTCGACGGCGGCGTGCACGCACTCCCAATCGCCGGCCGGGGAGAGCAGCTCCGGCTTGTGGCGCGCCGCGCGGGCTGGCGCCTCGGCGGTGGCTAGGATCGGTGAAAAGTGGGACATGGAAGGGCGCAGGCTCCTGCGGCAAACGGGACACAACGAGGGAAAAACTTCAAGGCGCCAGCGCTGGGCGGGGCGTTCAGCGCGACGTGATTCGGGCGGGCGCCTTTTTCGTGTGTTCGCGCAGGATGCCGAGGAAGAGCTCGGCGCCCTTCGTCTGGTAGCGGAGCGGGTGGCGCGCCACGGCGATTTCGCGCGTCGGGCTGCGGCCGGACAGCGAGTGGCTGATCAATGCGGCGCGATCCTCCCAGGTGATCACACCCTGGGGCAGGATGCTGATCCCGAAGCCCGCGGCTACGAGCGTCTTGACCGTGGCAACCTGGGCGCAGGTGGCGACGATGGTTGGCTGGAAGTCGTTTTCGCCACTGAACCGGTGGATCTCCTGGGCGAGCGTACTGCCGCTGCCCATCATCACGAAGCGCTCCTTTTTTATGTCGTCCACCGAGATGCGCGATTTCGAGGCGAGCGCATGTTTTTTTCCAACGACCACGAGGAGGGGTTCGGAAAAGACGGTTTCGACGCTGAGACCGGGATTGCGGACCGGCAAGGCCAGGATGGCGAGGTCGAGCACCCCGCCTCCGACGTCCTCCACGAGCTTCTCGTGGAAATCCTCGTGAACCTGGATGCTCAGCTGGGGCAGTCGTTTGGCGGCAAGTGCGATCAAGGGCGGGATCAGGGACGGGGCGAGGGTGGGGATGGCTCCGATCGTGATGCTGCGCTCGAAGCTCGAGCTGTCCTTCAGTTCGCGAAAGGTATCGTCCACTTCGAGGAGAATCCGGCGGGAGCGTTCCAGGAAGGCCAGACCCGCCTCGGTGGGCACGGCTTTGCGACCGAGCCGGTGAAACAGCTTATGGCCGAGCTCCTTTTCGAGGTTGATGATCTGTTGGCTCAGCGAGGGCTGAGCGACGTGGCAGCGCTCTGAGGCGCGTGTGAAGTTTCCCGTTTCAGCGACGGCCACGAAGTAGCGGAGTTGCTGCAGTTCCATAGTTAAAAACGATCGATAACATAGAAAACAAATAGTTCAACTATAGGAAATCGGGTGTAGACTAGGCCCGTGCTCAGAAATGGGCACACAACCAACAGAACCTATGAAGAACAAAGCACTAACTGCACTGCTCATCGGCGTCGGAGTCCCGGCGCTGGTTTGGCTGCTCGCCAGTGTCGAAGTCAATCTGGTGAAGATTGATACCGTCATTGCGTGGGCGTCGGTGGGTGCGCTCGGAGTGATGGCGCTGATGGAATATCGGCCCGCGCTCAAGCGCATTCTAGGCCGCTAACGAGCTGATCGTTAGCTGCTTAGCTGCATAAATCAGAAATACCTGGCCGGGGTCCGCGAGGACCCCGGCCTTTAAATTTTCAGGGTCCGAGGATCAGCGAGCCTGCCGGGCGGACAAGCAGGGGACGCAGAAATAGCCAATCCAGTCTCACTCAGAGACTCAGAGTCGCAGAGAAAACGGTCGCCCGGTCGGAGGGAGCGGCGGGTTGGACAACCCGCCCTGCCGACCGATGAGCACTCGAAAACGCAGTTGGATCAGGACCCAAAAGATGTCCGCCGTAGCCTTGGCGAAGGTGGAGGTCTCTGTGGTTGAATTGGGTATTCGCCGGGGCCGCTTCCGCGGGGCTCAGCCTCGTTCTTCCCAAAGCTGAGCAAGATTGAGCAGTGTTTCGACTGACTTGCTCATGTCGTTGACGCTGACCCACTCGCGCTGGCTGTGGACCTCGTGCATGCCTGTGAACAAGTTGGGAGTAAGCAATCCGCGGGCGGTCAGATTGGATCCGTCCGTGCCGCCACGGATCGGGTGATAGTTGGGGGTGATGCCGGCCCGCCGGGTGGCCTCGCTGGCGATCTCGACCGGGCGCATGTCCTTTTCGAGCCAGTAGCGCATGTTTCGGTACTGCTCGCGGATCGTGAGCGTGAAATGGGCGTGCGGCTCGGCCTTCTCGAGCTCAGCGACGATGCGGCGCAGCTCGGCGCGATGGCGTTCGAGTCCATCGAGTTCGAAGTCGCGGAGTATCATGCGGATCGTGGCTTTCTCGGAGCTGCCCTGAACATCCAGCGGATGGATGAAGCCCTGGCGGTCGTCGGTGGTCTCGGGCGCGCGGTCCATCGGAAGGGCGGCGAGGAAGCGACCGGCGAGACGCAAGGCGTTGACCATCCTATTTTTGGCGAATCCGGGGTGAGCGGCGACTCCCTCGATCTCAAGAACGGCGGCATCGGCGCTGAACGTCTCGTAGTTCAACTCGCCCAAGGTCTCGCCGTCCAAGGTGTAGCCGAAATCCGCGCCCAGCTTCGTCAAATCGAGCTCGGTCATGCCGCGGGCGATTTCCTCGTCCGGATTGAAGCAGATTCGGAGCGTGCCGTGCTTGATCTCAGGGTGGAGGAGCAGGTGGCGGCAGGCGGACATCACGATGGCGACGCCGGCCTTGTCGTCGGCTCCGAGCAGGGTGGTGCCGCTCGCGGTGACGATGTCGTGTCCGATCGCGTCGCGCAGGTGTGGAATATCTTCCACGGTGAGGCGTTGCCTCGGATCATCGGGCAGCACGATGGGCTTCCCGTCGTAGGCCCTGTGCACGAGCGGCTTGGCGGCGCCGGGCAGGTTGGTGGCGGTGTCGACGTGGGCGAACCACGCGAGGGTCGGGACGCCACTCTTCGGCGAGGTGGCGGGGATGGTGGCGAGCACGTAGCCTTGGGGCGTGAGTTCGACGTCGCGGGCGCCGAGGGAGCGCAGCTCGTCGGCGAGCAGTTTCAGCAGTTCCCATTGGCAGGGCGTGCTGGGCACGGTCGGCGAGGCGTCGTCGCTGCGTGTCTCGATGCGCACGTAGCGGAGGAAGCGTTGGAGGAGGTCTTCGGCGTCGATCTTCATGGGTCGTTGCTAGACGAACGGAACGGGCGCGGGAAGGCGGAACCTGCGTTGCGGAGGCGCCTTTTCTGGATTGCGCTGGGCCGGAAGGCCCGAAAGAACCCACGCCTCCTATGCGTATCCGCGCCTTCAAAGGACTGGTTCCCGTGCCCGCGCTGGCCTCCGAGGTGGCCTGCGTTCCCTACGACGTCGTCGACGCCGCTGAAGCCGCCGCGCTCGCGGCGGGCAAACCCAACAGCCTGCTTCATGTCGACCGCGCCGAGATCGACCTGCCGACGTCCACCGATCCCTACAGCGCGGAAGTGTACGCCAAGGCCAACGCCAATTTCCTAGGCCTGCAGAAGTCCGGCGCCCTGGTGCGCGAGAGCGAGCCCTGCCTCTATCTCTACCAGCAGCAGATGGGAACCCATCGCCAGCGTGGACTCGTGGTGGTCTGCAACGTGGAGGACTACGACGCGGACCTGATCAAGAAGCACGAGAAGACCCGCAAGGACAAGGAGGACGACCGCACGCGCCTGATCGACACCCTGGGTGCCGACACGGGCCCGGTGTTCCTGACCTACCGTGACGAGCCCGCGGTGAACGCTCTCGTCGACGCGCTCGTGCAGACGGCGCCGCAGCATGATTTCACGGCGCCCGACGGCATCCGTCACACCGCGTGGCGCATCCCGGGCGGCGAAGCCTGGGTGAAGGCCTTCGGCCGCGTGCCGGTGACGTACATTGCCGACGGGCACCACCGCGCGGCGAGCGCGGCCCGCGTCGCCCGCCTGCGTCGCGAGCGCAATCCCAACCACCAGGGCAACGAGGACTACAACTGGTTCCTGTGCGTGCTGTTTCCCGCGAGCGAACTGAAGATCCTTCCCTACAACCGCCACGTCGCCGATCTGAACGGACTGACGAAGGAGGCCTTCCTCGCGAAGGTGAAGGCGGAGTTTGGCCTGCAGGAGAACGCCTCGCCGGCGCCCTCGGGCGTGGGTGGTGTGAGCATGTACCTCGATGGAAAATGGTACGGACTGACCCTCAAGGCGGACGTGAACGCCGACCCGGTGTCGCGTCTGGACGTGAGCCTGCTTCAGGATCGCCTGCTCGCCCCGGTGCTCGGCATCGACGATCCGCGCACCAGCAAGCGCATCGATTTCATCGGCGGCATCCGCGGCACGGGGGAACTCGTGAAGCGCGTGGATGCGAAGGGGGGCGTGGCCTTTTCGATGTATCCGGTGACCATCGGACAGCTGATGGACATCGCGGACGCGGGCCAGATCATGCCGCCGAAGAGCACGTGGTTCGAGCCGAAGCTGCGCTCCGGCCTGTTCGTCCACACGTTCTGAGTCCGGAGAGGCTCCGCGAGCCCGACTGGTTTTGCCCCGGCGGGCCGTGCTTGCGGCGTGTGCGCGGAATGTCTTCGCTTCGCGGATGAGTCCGCGCCGCCCCAGCTCCAGTCGCCTGCGCCGGGCCGCGATGTGCGCGGCAATCTGCGCCGCGCCGCTGGTCTTGCGCGCGTCGGCCCCGGCGGTGGGTGTGGATTTTCCCCGAAGCCTCACGTCGTACGGCGACGTGCCGGGAGAGGGGCTGTGGACGGAGCTGAGCCATCGCGTGGCGGTGCAGCCGTTCAACCTCGTGGCGACCCTGTTGTTCGTCTGCGCGATCGTGCACACCTTCCTCGCACCGAAGATCCGGCATTTGGCGCACGCGGTGGAGACGGCCCATTCCGCACGTCTCGCGCGCAGGCGCGCCGAACCGGGCTTTAGCGGGCATCCGGAGGAGGTGAGCTTCGCCGGGCGGCTGCTCCATTTCCTGGGCGAGGTGGAGATCGTTTTCGGCGTGTGGGCGGTCGTGCTGGTTGCGAGCCTCACGTGGGCGCGAGGCTGGGACACGGCGCTCGGCTATGTGAGCGGCCGCGTGAGCTATGTGGAGCCGGTGTTTGTGGTGATCATCATGGCGCTTGCGTCGACGCGTCCGGTCATGGTTTTCGCCGAGGCCTGCCTGCGGCGGCTTGCGATGCTGGGCGGCGGCGGGCTGGCGGCGTGGTGGGCGTCGATCCTCATCGCGGCGCCGCTGCTCGGCTCGTTCATCACGGAGCCGGCGGCGATGACGATCGCCGCGATGCTCCTGGCCCGGATCTTCTACTCCGCCGGTCCGTCTCCAAGGTTTGCCTACGCCACGCTCGGGCTGCTTTTCGTCAACGTGTCGGTGGGCGGCACGCTCACGCATTTCGCGGCGCCCCCGGTGCTGATGGTGGCCGGCCCGTGGAAGTGGGGCACGCTGCACCTGCTGACGCACCTGGGCTGGAAATCGGCTGCAGCGATCGTGGTGTCGACCGCCTGCGTGGGCCTGGTCTTTCGACGGGAATTCGCGCGCATGGAGGCTTCCCCGTCCGGGCGAGATCCGGACGACGACGGCATCCCCGAACATCCGATCCCCGCGTGGATCACCGCGGTCCAGCTGGCATTTCTCGGATGGACGGTCTTCGCGGCGCACCAGCCCGTCCTGGCGATCGCGGGCTTCCTGTTTTACCTCGGGTTTGCGCAGGCGACAGCGCAGCACCAGCGTCCGCTCGAACTCGGTCCCCCGCTGCTCGTGGGCTTCTTCCTCGCGGGTCTGGTGGTGCATGGCGGACTGCAGGGCTGGTGGATCCAGCCGGTGCTCACCCGCCTCGGCGAGCGTCCGCTGTTCTTCGGCGCGCTTGGGCTGACGGCCTTCAACGACAACGCTGCGATCACCTACCTCGCGACTCTGGTCCCCGGCTTCACGGAGACGTTGCGTTATGCGGTGCTCGCCGGTGCCGTGGCCGGCGGCGGACTCACCGTGATCGCGAATGCTCCGAACCCCGCGGGCCAGGCGATCCTGGGGCGGTTCTTCCCCGATGGGGTGAAACCGCTCGGGCTTCTCCTCGGAGCCCTTGGCCCCACCGCGGTCGTAGCCGCCTGTTATCTGCTGTTGTGAGCGGGGGCCGGATACGGCCGGCGACACGGCACGCGGACGCTTGAGCGGGCGCGGAATTTGGACATAGTGTGCGCCATGAAGAAGTTCACTGTCCTCCGCCTTATATTCTTCGTGGCCCTCGCCGCAGCTCCGTTTGTCGCCTCCGCCCAAGAGTATGTCTCGATGGACGTCGAACGGGCGCGGCTCAACACGGGCCTCAAGCACATCGGCGACTTCGTCCTGATGGACCCGAGCGGTCACATCTTCGACGCCGGCCACATCATCCTGGATATCAACAGCGTCTTCAGCGTGCTCGCCAAGGCCCCGGAGGCGGTGGGCACCTGCCCCTTCATCCACGCGCCCGTCAATGCGGACGGCTCGCTCGGGCAGTCCGGCGTGTACGAGATGCGCTATTTCTTCCGCTTCCAGGACTCGGTGATCCGGTTCAATTCCAACGTCCCCGAGAAGGAGGTCGACGTGCACTTCGACTTCGATCCGTCGAAGGAATACCTCCAGGGCGTGATCCGCAACGGCGACTCGGACGTCGGCATTTTCCGGATGCGCATCCGCAACTTCGCGAAGGAAAAGGAAGTGAAATAACGGCCGCGGCCCTCGTCAGCCGAGGGTCTTGTGGAAGCGTGTCACGGCGAAGGCCATGATCGCCACACCGATGGCGAACAGGGCGAGCAGCTGGTTCCAAAGGATGTCGAAGCCGACGCCTTTCAGGAACACGCCGCGGATGATCACGAGCATGTACCGGAGCGGATCAAGCAGACTCAGCCACTGGAAAAACGCCGGCATGTTCGCGATCGGGAAAATGAAGCCGGAGAACAGCATCGCGGGGAAGAAGAAGAAGAAGGTCGTCATCATCGCCTGCTGCTGGGTCTGACTGACCGTCGAGATGAACAGCCCGACGCCCAGGGTGCCGAGCAGGAACAGGGCGGTGCCCAGCATCAGCAGCGGGAAGCTGCCGCGGAAGGGGATGTCGAACCAGAAGAGTCCGACGCCCGCGACCAGCATCACGTCGATGAAGCCGATCACCGCGAAGGGGGCGCATTTCCCGAGGATGAACTCCACCGGACGTATCGGCGTGACCATGATCTGCTCGATCGTGCCGACCTCCTTCTCGCGCACGATCGCCATGCTGGTGAGCATGAGGCTGATGAGCATGACGAGCATGGCGATGACCCCTGGCACGTAGTAGTTGCGGCTTTCGAGGTCGGCGTTGAACCAGGTGCGCGGCTGGAGATCGACGCTCGCGAAGGGGACCAGGTGTCCGTTCATCCGCAGGACGCGCTGGAGCATGAAGTCGTTGTTCGCCCGGGCCGCGATCTGGGCGGCGTAATTCACGATGAAGCGCGCGGTGTTGGAGTCGGATCCGTCGACGATGAGCTGGGCGGTCGCCGTGCGGCCCCCCTGCAGATCCCGCTCGAAGCCGGCGTCGACCTGGAGCACTGCGGAGACGTCGGCGGCGTCGACCAGGTGCGCGGCCTCGCGGGAGTCGCGCGGGAACGCCACGGCGTCGAAGCAAGTGGAGCCGGTGAAGCGGGAGACGAGCTCGCGGCTGGCGGGGGTCTGGTCGCGGTCCACGACGGCGAGCCTGACGTGGCGCACGTCGAGCGTCACCGCGTATCCAAAAATCAGCGTCTGAATGATCGGCAGTCCGATCACGACCATGCGCATCCGCGGGTCGCGGAACACGGAGCGAAACTCCTTTCTAAGGACGGTGAGGATGCGTTCCCACATGGTGATTGGTCGGGCGGGGGGATTGAACGGAAGGTAACGAAGGGAACGAAGCGGTCTCCTAATGGCTGGACCAGGCGGCAATGGCCGACATCGAAAGGGCGGAAATTCGCAGTTCCGAGACCGGGATCCGGCAACCCTGACCCTGGGCTCTTCGTTCCCTTGGTTTCCTTCTGTTCAATGATTCATGGTGGAGGGTTCAGTCGATGCGTTTGCGGGTGCGGGCGATGGCCGCGGCGATGACGACGATGGCGAAGATCACGAGGAACAGCGCGTCGGGCCAGAGTGTGGACAGGCCTACGCCGCGCAGGAAGATGCCCTTGACCAGGGTGACGAAATAGCGGGCGGGGACGATGTGGGTGATCATCCGCACCACGAACGGCATGTTCGCGATCGCGAAGGCGAAGCCCGAGAGCAGGAAGGCGGGCAGGAAGGTGGAGATCATCGCGAGCTGGCTGGCCATGAGCTGCTGGCGGGTGAGCGCGCTGATGAGGATGCCCTGGCCGAGCGTGGCGACCGTGAACACCGTGCCGACGGCGAACAGCAGGACCACGCTTCCGCGCAGCGGGACGTGGAACAGGAAAACGGTCATGAGCACGGCGATGACCATGTTGGCCATGCCGATCGCCGTGTAGGGGATCAGCTTTCCGATGATCAGCTCCGCGGGGCGCACGGGCGTGGAGATGAGCTGCTCCATGGTGCCGCGCTCCCATTCGCGCGCGACGGCGAGCGAGGTGAGCAGCGCGGCGATCAGGCCCATGATCACCGCCATGATCCCGGGCACAATGAAGTTCCTGCTCTCGAGGTCGGCGTTGAACCACACCCGCGTGCGCAGGTCGAGCGCCTGCCTCGGGACGACGCCGACGGTGCGCTGGATCTGCCTGACGGACAGGCGTTGGTTGTAGGCGTTGGTGACGCCCTGCACGTATCCAAGTACCAGCGACGCGGTGTTCGCGTCGGAGCCGTCGATGATGGCCTGGACGGGCGCGGTCCGGGAGGCGTCGATCTCGTTCTCAAAGCGCGGTGGGATCACCAGCGCCAGGTAGGCGTCGCGCCGGTCGATCACGCGGTCGATCTGCGCGTAGTTCGACACGTCGCCCAGGAAGTGGAAGTAGCGTGTGGCCTCGAAATGCGCGAGGAACTCGCGGCTGCGGGGTGTCTGGCTCTGGTCCCAGACGACGTAGGGCACGCGGTCGACATCCAGCGTGAGTGCGTAGCCGAACATCAGGAGCATCAGCATCGGGATGCACACCGCGAGGATCAGGCTGCGCGGGTCGCGCCGGATGTGGAGGGACTCCTTGCGGGCGACGGCCCAGAGACGGCGGAGGTTCATCGTCCGCCTCCCCCGTTGGACCCGGCCTGGCGGTCGTGCTGTTCGATGAGCGAGATGAAGGCGTCCTCGAGCGTGGGCGTGACGCGCTCGATGCGGCCGACGGCGAATCCACCCGCCACGAGTGCGGCGCGGATCGCGGCCCCGGCCGAGTCGGCTTCGCGGGCGACGGCGTGCAGGCCCTTTCCGAACAGGGCTGCCTCCTTCACCTCGGGCAGGCGTTCGATCACGGTCATGGCTTCGCCTGGGCGCTCGCAGTCGATCTCGAGCACCGCGTCGGGCATGTGCCGCACCTTCAGCTCGCGCGGGGTGCCCAGGGCGATGAGTTCGCCGCGATAAACGATGCCGAGCCGGTCGCAGTATTCGGACTCCTCCATGTAGTGCGTGGTGACGAACACCGTCACCCCCTGCTCGGAAAGGCTGTAGATGAGGTCCCAGAACTGGCGCCGGCTGTTGGGATCGACGCCGGAGGTCGGCTCGTCGAGAAAGAGGATGGGAGGCTCGTGGAGCACGGCGCAGCCGAGTGCGAGCCTCTGTTTCCAGCCGCCCGACAGCTCGGAGGTGCGCGAGCGGCGGTGTTCCTCGAGGCCGGCCATGTTGAGCACCCAGGCCTTGCGTTCCGCCTTCCTGTCGCGTGGGAGCCGGTAAATGCCGCTGTAGAAGTCGATGTTCTCCTCGACGGTGAGTTCGTCGTACAGGGAGAAGCGCTGGCTCATGTAGCCGATGCGGGTCTTGATCCGCTCGGTGTCGCGAACGATGTCGAACCCCGCCACGCGCCCGGAGCCGGCGGTCGGGGCGAGCAGTCCGCAGAGCATGCGGATCGTGGTCGACTTGCCTGCGCCGTTGGGGCCGAGGAAGCCGAAGATCTCGCCCTTGCGCACTGAGAAGCTCACGCCGGCGACGGCCTTGAAATCGCCGAAGCGGCGCTCGAGGTTGGAAACCTCCACGACGATTTCGGCCTCCGCCCTGGGCTCAGTGCGCATCCGAGACCTCCCTTCGGTCCGCGAGCACCGCGACGAACACGTCCTCGAGGGAAGGCTCCACGGGCGCGCAGGTGATGAGCTCGAAACCGGCCGCGGCGATGAGTGCCGAGGCCTGCCTGCCGATCCCCTCGGGATCGCGCGTCGAGACGTGGATGCGGTCACCGAAGAGCGAGACCGTCGCGCCCTCAAGCCGCTCGCGCAGGAGTGCCGCGCTGCGCCGAGGGGCTGAAGTCCGGATCTCCAGCAGCGCACCGGGCATCAGGGCCTTCACCTCGGCGGGCGTGCCCAGACCGAGAATCCGTCCCTTGTGCAGCAGCGCGAGGCGGTTGCAGCGCTCGGCCTCGTCGAGGTAGGCGGTGGAGACGAACAGGGTGACGCCCTCGCGCACGAGCTGGTAGAGCACCTTCCAAAAGTCGCGCCGGGAGACGGGGTCGACGCCGTTGGTCGGCTCGTCGAGGAACAGAACCTGCGGCGTGTGGATCAGGGCGCAGGCGAGGCCGAGCTTCTGCTTCATGCCGCCGGAGAGGTTTCCGGCGAGGCGGGCCTGGAACGGGGTCAGGTTGCTGAACGCGAGCAGCTGCGCCACCCGCTCGGCGCGTCCGCGCCGGGGGACGCCGTAGATGTCGGCGTAGAAGGCGATGTTTTCCGCGACGGTGAGATCCGGATACAAGCCGAAGCGCTGGCTCATGTAGCCGATGCGGTCCTTGAGCCGCTCGGGGTCGCGCTGCACATCGCAGTCCGCCACCGTCGCGCTTCCGGCGGTGGGCCTGAGGATCCCGGTGAGCAGCCGCATCGTGGTGGACTTGCCGGCGCCGTCTGGGCCCACCAGGCCGAAGATTTCGCCGGGAGCGACCTCCAGGTCGATCCCGTCGACGGCCACGCAGTCCCCGAAGGTGCGGCGGAGTCCCTGGGCTCGGATGACCGACATGGTGGGGGCTCGGAGGGGCGGGTCCGGTTCAGGCGGCGCGGGGGATCAGGACGTCGGCGGGCATGCCCGGCTTGAACGTGCCGTCGGGGTTTTCCACATACACCTTGAGGCGGAACACCAGGCGCACGCGCTCCTTGGTGGTCTGGACGGTCTTCGGGGTGAACTCGGCCTCGGAGGAGATGAATCCGATGGTTCCCGTGAAGGTTTTCCCGGGGATGGCGTCGCTGCGCACGACCACCTTTTCGCCGAGGCGGATGCGGCCCAGGTCGGTTTCGCCGATGTAAACCCGTACCCAGGGGTGGGCGAGGTCCGCGACGGTGAGCACGGGGGTTCCGGGCGAAACGTATTCGCCGGGCTCGATGTTGTGGGAGAGGACGGGGCCGGTGAGCGGGGAGTAGAGACGGGTTTCCGCGAGCACGGTGCGGGCGAGCTGGAGGGCGGCGCGGGCCTGGGCGACACGGGCCTCGGCCTGCTGGATGGTCTCGATGCGCGGCCCGATCTCGACGAGCCGGGCTTGGGCGGCGACCTGGGCCTCACGGGCCTGGGCCACGCGGAGCTGGGCTTGCGAGAGCTCGAAATCGCGGGCGGAGATGACGTTCTTGTGCCTGAGGTCCTCCTGGCGAGCGAAGTCGATGCGGGCGAAGTCGCGGTCGGCCTCTGCGCTGCGGAGCGTGGCCCGGGCTGCGGCGATCTCTTCCGGCCGCGACCCCGCCTTCAGCTCGGCGAGGGCGGCCTGCGCGGCGGACAGCTCGGCCTGCGCCACGCCCACCTGGGCGGTCTGCTCGGAGTCGTCGAGCTTGGCGACGAGTTCACCCTTGGTGGCATTCTGCCCCTCGGAAAGGAGCCGTTCGACGACCCGCCCGGGAATCTTGAAGCCGAGCTCGGCCGAGGTGACCTCGACGTTGCCGGACAACACCAGGTCCCCGGCAGGGGCGCCGCCGTTTCGCGAGCAGCCCTGGAAACAAAGGGAACCCGCGCACAGGAGGCCGGCCAGGAGCCGGCCCAGGGCGAGGGGGCGGAGACGGGAGGAAGTGAACATCGTCGGATTCGGCTTGTGGACTGCGTCGACGTCGCGACGCCTGGAAGATCCCGGCGGCCCGGGAAAAGCGGGCGGCATGCTACGGGGCGCCTCGTGCCCCGGCGAGGAAATCTTGATCAGGCGCGGGCGCGGCGCGGGCTTCCTTGACAACCCTGCGGGCAGACGGGATTTCTCGGTCGATCCCCTCGTGATTTTCCGGGCATTCACTCACGCGCAGTCGGGCAGGGCGGCCGCCGAACCGGCCCGCGGCATTTCCGCAGGGCGACGCGACCCGGGTTTGCGGAGGGCATTCTCCTGCGCTGCGGCCTGCCGGTTTCTTTGGGCCGTGGTTGCACTGTTCCTGGCCGCGGGGCCGGCCTTCGCGCAGGCGCACCGGATAGCGGACGAGGCGCCCGGACTCCTGGAATCGGGCGAGCCCAACCTCATGATCCGGGACCAGTATTCACTGGGCCTAGACGCCCCCCCCTCCGATCTCAGGATCATGCCCGACGGACGCCTGCTCGTGCTGGCGGGCCGACAGATCGCGATGGGGGACGGCGTGCGCTGGGAGGTTTCGCGCGAGTCCGCGGGCGATCTCGATCTGATCGGCACGGCCGCGGGCGTCGGAGCTGACGGCTCGATCTACATCGGCACCCAGGGCGGATTTGCCCGGGTCGTCTTCGGCGACTCCGGGGAATGGCGAGGCGTGCGGATCGCGAGCTGGCGGCAATCCAGCCATGCGGACGCCATCGTGCCCCGCGTGCTGGTGCAGTCGGGGGGCGAATGGTTCTGGCATACGGGAAGCGGCATTCTCATCCAGTGGAAACCCGGGACCGAGGCCCGCGTGGTTGGCCGCTCGGACGCGATCGAGACCGCCTTCGAGCTCGATGGGACGGCCTACCTGTCGGACCGGACCACGGGCCGGTTGTATCGGCTCAATGGTGACGGATCGATGGAGCTCGTGAAGGCGACGGAAGATGCCTCGCCGAACCTGACCGTGACCTGCGCGACGCCGTTCGGCGGAGGCCGCGTGCTCGTGGGAACCTACGCGCGGGGGCTGATGGTGTTTGACGGCCGGACGCTCCGGCCGCTGGGGTCGGGAGGGCTGCTGGACGGCGACATGCGGATCAACGACGTGTGTCCGACCGAAGGGGGCCTGTATGCGGCCGCAGTGGAAGGGCTGGGAATCGTGTTTTTCGACCGCTCCGGCCGGGTCGTCGAGGTGGTGGACCGCTCGGCGGACAGCAGGCTTTCGCATGTGCGCAAGCTGGTGCCGGCGGCGGGCGGTTTCGTCTGGGGACTGCTATCGGAGGGCATCGTGCGCGTGGAGTTTCCCTCGCGTGTCTCGAATTTCGAACCGTTCATCGGCACGGGCATCGCCACGGCGCACCCGTATCGAATGGACGGTCGGCTGTGGTTGATGGTGGATGGCCACATCGAGCGGGGAGTCTACGATCGCTACGGCCGGATCACGGGCTTCGAGACGGATTCTCCGGCGGGGTGTTTTGCGTACACGCTCGCGCTGATGGGCGATCATCTGGTGACGGGCACGGAGCATGGCGCGTTTGTTCGCCGCCGCGGAGGCTGGGTCTGCTTTTCGCCGGACACGGTGAACCTGCGGGTGCTCACGCGCAAACCGATCGATGGGCGCTGGCTGTATTCGGCCCACGGGCAGGTCGGCTGGATCTCGCAGGGCCCGGACGGCCTGGTCGCCACCATCGACCAACGCGTGCCCGACCTGGACAACGTGTACGACACGAGGGAGGCGCCCGACGGGACGATCTGGATGGAGATGGGAAATGCGAAGCTGGGCAGGGTCCGCCTGATCAACGGCGTGCCGCACGTGGACATCTTCGGGCCCGATGCGGGCCTGCCCGAGGGATGGTCGCAGGCGTTCTCCGTGGACGGCCGGGTTAGGTTCAACGCGGCCGAGCACATCTTCCGCTTCGACAAGGCGGAGTCGCGTTTTGTGGAGGACGATGTGTGGCCGAAACTTCACGGCGGCTTCGACGACATTGTCGGCCGGCCCGGCCTCGACGGAAGCGGGCGGCTGTGGATCACCGCGAACGGCGCCATTCATGTGCTCGAGCGGACCTCCCGCGGCTGGCGCGACATGGGCGAGCACATCCGGGCCGGGTTCCTGCCCTACTATTTCACGTTCCAGCCCAACGGAGTCGTGTGGATGCACGCGGATCACCGTCTCGCGCGCTACGACCCCCGCATGCCTGCGCCGGTGGACACGCCGCTGCGCGCGCTCATCACCTCGGTGGACCTGCCCGGGAGCGCGCGCACGATCCGGCTCGGGGCGGCGAGCCTTCCGGTGCTCGATTACTCCGACAACTCCATGGTGGTCCACTTCGTGGCCGTGGGCAGCTCGCCCAATCCGATCGGATTCGAGGTGCGACTGGACGGGGGGGAGCCGGGCTGGGTTTCCGAGGGCGCGTCGGGGACGGCCGTGTTCAACCACCTCAAGGAGGGCTCCTACGTACTCCACGTCAGGCCGCGGGCCGGCGAGCGGGACGGAACGGAGGCAACGCTTGCGTTCGTCGTACGTCCCCCGTGGTTCCGGAGCGTCTACGCGTATGTCGTCTACGGGTTGCTGGCCTTCGCCTTCGTTGCCGGCTCGGCTTGGCTGGCCTCGTATCTGGAACGTCGCGACAAGGAACGGCTGGGGCGCCTCGTCGCGCAGCGCACCGCGGAACTGGCCGATACCAACGAGCGCCTCGCGGCCCAGGTCGACGAGGTCCGGCGCCTGTCGCAGGCCATCGAACAGAGCCCGGTGGGCGTCCTGCTCGCTGCACCCGACGGTCTGATCGCCTATGCCAACCCGCGTTATTGCGACATGCACGGGCTGGATGGCAGCCGGCCCATCGGCGAGGACCTCCGCGTGGCCCGCTGGTCGAACCTTCCCGACGAGGCGCGCACGGGCATCGCGGACGCGCTGGCCCGCGGGGAGACCTGGCACGGACACATCTCGTCGCAGCTCCCCGGCGGCAGGACCCTGCAGTTGCGCTCGACCGTGTCGCCGATCCGCGGGGCGGACGGAGCCACGCACGGACTGCTGCTGCTTGAGGAGGACATCAGCGGGTGGGTGAGCGACCAGGAGCGGCGCCGGCGCCTGGAGGCGCAGCTGTTCCAGGCCCAGAAGCTCGAGAGCCTGGGCACGCTTGCCGGAGGCATTGCGCACGATTTCAACAACATCCTCACCGGCATCCTCGGATTCGCGGAGCTCGCCTCCTACATGCCGGGCGCCAGCCGCGAGGTGCGCGAAGCGCTGTCGATGATCCGCGCCGGCGGCCTCCGCGCCAAGGACCTCGTCTCGCAGATCCTGACTTTTTCGCGGAAATCCTTCGCGAAGCTCGAGCCCATCGAACTCGGCGCGGTCGTCGCCGACGCCCTCAAGCTCATGCGGGCCTCGACGCCCGCCTCGATCGAGTTTGTCCAGGAACTCGAATCCGGCCGTATCCTCGCCAACACGACGCAGATCCACCAGGTCGTCGTCAACCTCGCCACGAACGCAGTCCAGTCCATCGGCTCCGGTTCGGGAAGGATCGAGGTCTCGGTCAGGCGCGTGCACGTGGACGAGGCCCTGGCCGCGGACCTCCACGAGCCGCCGCGCGGACCCTGCATGCGGCTGCGGGTCGAAGATAACGGAGCGGGCATGGACGCCGCCACGATCACTCGAATATTCGATCCGTTCTTCACGACGAAGAAGCCGGGCGAAGGGACGGGACTGGGGCTCGCCATCGTGCAGGGAATCGTGTCGATCCACGGCGGTGCGGTGTCCGTGCGGAGCGAGCCCGGGCGGGGCGCGACCTTCGACATCTATTTCCCCGAATGCCAGGCGCGCAACCTGGCTTCGCCCGAAGTCGGCGAAGTGCCGGATGGCCACGGCCAGGACGTGCTGGTCGTCGACGACGAGCCCAGCATCGGCACGATGGTCGCCATGCGCCTGGTCCAGTTGAACTACCGTCCGACGGTGTTCCAGGATCCCGTGCTCGCGCTCGAGTCGTTCACCGCCGAGTCAGCCAAATACCACGCGGCGATCACGGATCTCACGATGGCGCACATGGACGGCGTCGACCTCGTGCATGCGCTGCGGCGGACGCGCCCGGACCTTCCGGTGATCGTGATGACCGGTTACGGAACCGAGTCCGCCCTCGCGCGGATCGCCAGACTGACGCGGTGCGAGGTGATGCAGAAGCCGTTTTCCTGCGACGAACTGGGGCGGATCCTGGGGCGGATCCTCGGGGCCGTCCCGCCCGGTGATACCGCGAAGGGCGATTGATTCCGGGCTCGGTGCTGGGGATCCTTCTCTTTCGCATGAGCCTTTTCCTCACCGTCGTCCTGTCGATCTGGGCCGCCTTGAACGCCTACGTGTTCTGGCGGCTGGGGTCGGTGGCGTGGGTGGGCGCGCATGTCCAGGGATGGATCGTCGCTGCCGTGGCGGCGACTTGTTGGGCCAGCCTTCCGATCGCGCTCTGGATGCGGCGTCACGGAGCGGAGGCGCTTGGCGAGGCCGCCGAGTTTTTCGCCACGACGTGGCTGGGTTTCCTCTTCCTTCTGTTCGTGTGCCTGCTCGCCGTCGATCTCGCGACCTGCGGTGGCCTGTGGTTTCACGGCTGGACTGACCCCCTGAGAGTCGCCGCCGTGTCGCTCGCGGCGGTCCTCGGAGTGGTCGCCATGATCCAGGGTTCCCGCGAGCCCGTGATTGGCCGGCGCGAGGTGGTGCTGCCCGGTCTGCCGCGGAGCGCCGACGGAGTGCGGTTGGTGCTGGTCAGCGACACTCACCTGGGCAGCCGACTCGGGGCGAAGTGGATGAGCCGGCTGGTTGCGCGGGTCGTGGCGCTGAAGCCCGACCTGATCTGCATTGCGGGGGACCTCGCGGACAGGGATGCGGACCGGGTCCGGCCGCTGGTTCCGGTGCTGCGGGGGCTGCGTGCGCGCCTCGGAGTCTGGGCCGTGCTGGGCAATCACGACACCTATGGAGGTGCGGACGACGTGGCCGGAATCATGCGCGACGCGGGATTCCACGTGTTGCGCGACGCGTCGGCCGAGGTTCTGCCTGGGCTGAGGCTCGTGGGGGTCGATGACCTGGGCGTCCGGGGTGGGCGCGAGGGAGCCGCGCGAACGGCGCTGCTCGCTGCGCTGTCGGGCGCCCGGACGGAGGGCGGCGCCTGTATCCTGCTCTCGCATACGCCCGTCCTGCTCGACGAGGCGGCGGCGGGCGGAGCCGGCCTCATGCTCTGCGGGCATACCCACGGCGGGCAGATCTGGCCATTCAACCTGTTGGTGGCGACCCGCTACCGGACGATTTCTGGCGTGGTCCGGATCGGTGGGATGACCGCGCTCGTGTCGCGGGGCGCCGGCACCTGGGGGCCGCGCATGCGCCTGTGGCGGCGCGGGGAGGTGGTGGAGGTCGTCCTGCGCAGCCCGGACGCGGTCACTTCCGTTCGCAGCGCGCCTTGAAGAACTCGAGCGCTTCGTTGAGCTCGCGGAACATGGCGGTGGCCGACGCGACCAGCTCGGGATGCATGTCCTGGAGCTTGTCGGGATGACAGCGGGTGGCGGCGAAGCGGTAGGCGCGCTTGATCTCCTCGAACGACACGCGACCCTGCAGGCCCAGGAGTCGGCCGTAGTAGCGCTCGTCGCGAGGCTCCTCGCGTGGACGGCCGTGCGCGGGTGCGGTTTCGCGCCGGCCGTGGTTGAGCAGCCGGCGTTCGTCCTCTAGCCGTCGCCGTTCCTGGTCGAACTCGGCGCCGACGCGGCGGCGGTATTTTTCAAATTCCTGGCGGTCAGACTGAAGCCGGCGTTCCTGCTCCGTGAGCCGGGCGCGCTCCTCCTCGAATCGTTTTCGATCCGCCTCGGCCTTCTCATTGGTGCTCTGCCACCGCTCCTCAAGCTCGGCCTTTTCGGCGTTCATGCGCCGGGCGGTCTCGAGAAATCGGCGCTGCTCCTCGGCGGCCTGCCGGCGCTCCTCCTGCGACTGGGTTGACCAGGCCTGGCGCGCGGCATCCCACTCCTCCCGCTCCCGCTGCAGCCGGCGCTCGGAGTCGAGCACCCGGTGCCACTCGTCCTTCAGGCGCTGGCGTTCCTCGCCGAGGTCGGTGAGGGTCTTTCGCCGCAGCGTGTCGAAGGCGGCGACATTTCGGGAATGGCGTTTGTACTGGTCCGCGAGCCGCTTGCGCTCCTCGCCTAGCGCCTCGCGTGCGCGCGCGAGATCCTCCCTCATATGGACGAGGTCGGCCTCCAGCCTGGAGCGGTCCTGGTAGAATGCGTCCTTCTCCGCGGCGAGCTGGCGCTGCTCGTCGGCGAGTTTCATCCGGCTATTGAGCAGCTCCTGCTCGAGGCGGCGTCTGCGGTCGTCGAGCTCCGCCCGTGCGGCCAGGTCGGCCTCCGTGTCGCCCTTTCGCGCGGGCGGACCCTCGGCTGCGGGAGCCTGCACTCCGGAACGCGTGCCGTTTCGTCGCCCGCGGATCTCTTCGCGCGCCAAAGGCATGGAGGTGCCTGAAGCGGAGAGTCTTCCTTCGCACAGGACCTGGTAGACCGTCATCACGCCGTCGAAGTCGTCGTGATTCCAGCACCAGTCCATCATGCATACCGTCCCGGTGTCCGTCGCCAGACGGAGCTCGGAGGGGCTGAAAGGGCCGAGTTCGCGGTTATTGTGTTGGACCTTGAGTCGCATGGGCTCCCGTCGCGTCGATGGCGGCTGGTTCTAGCCGCTGGAGGTCGCATTTCAACCCAGATAACGCCGCCTGCGCCGCCCTCGGAGGCCGGCCCCGGGGCCCGGCTGGGGAGAGTAAATTTACCCAGTACCGGAACTTCCTCGCGGCGTCATTGTAGTAGCGTCCGTCCTACAGACTCGATTTCTCACGCCATGAAAGACCTCGGCACAGACGCCTCCCGCTCGCACGACGGGTATCCGGTTTGTTTGGACGAGCTTGAGTCGAAGAGCCGGCCGCATTGCGCGGTCGCGGCGCGTGGAGAGCTCACCCTAATGCGGGTCTGTGCCTGGTGCAGGCGGATACAGGATGGCGACGGCTCGTGGAGCCATGAGCCGAACCTTGCCCGGCTGCTTTCGACCCACCGCGTGAGCCACGGCATCTGCCCGCACTGTGCGGTGCGGATGCTGGCAGCCGGTTGAGCGGCAGGGGGAAGCCGCGCCATTCAGCCGCTCATCCCGGGCCAGGGAGTCACGGCATTCAGCGCCGGTACGATAGCCCGGCGCAGTTCAAGGAAATCGACCGGGCCCGCGCTGCGATACAGGACCTTGCCGTCGGGGTCGACCACCAGCGTGTAGGGCAGGGCGCCGTTCCAGTCAGGATCCAGGGCCTCGGCGAGCGCATACTTGTCGGTGCCGCCGAAGATCAGGTTACGCATCGACGCGTGGTGGCGCTTCAGGAACGCGAGCACCTTGGGATGCTCGTCGGGAAATTGCGCCGCCACCGTCACCAGCTCGAAATCGCGGTTTCGAAACCGCAGGTTCGTCTCCACGATCTCGTCGAACTCGGACACGCAGGGCCCGCACCAGGTGGC
This sequence comes from Opitutaceae bacterium, assembly GCA_027310745.1. Taxonomy (GTDB): domain Bacteria; phylum Verrucomicrobiota; class Verrucomicrobiia; order Opitutales; family Opitutaceae; genus MWDT01. The sequence continues at coordinate 61,407 of DAIDAF010000032.1, forward strand.
CCAGACGTGGATCATGCGGACCCGGCCCGTGCCTCGGTTGACCCTGAGCGCGCGCAGCGCGGCGTCGTCGGCGGGGGCGAGGGAGACCGGTTCGGCTGAGACCTTTTCGAGCCACCGTTGCGCGTCGGCGGCCTTCTCGCGCCACTTGATCGAGCACCCGAAGACCTTCGTGTGCGTCACCGCGGGTTCGCGGTCCGCGAGCAGGGCCTCCAGCGCGTCGCGCGTTGTATGCTGGCGCACGGAGGCTTCGCGTTCGGAGTCGTCGATGCGGCCCTCGAAGCGGAGCCGGCGGTTGCGGTCGAAGATGAAGACATGGGGAGTTGCGGCGGGCCCGAGCCGGCCGGCGAAGGACTCCGAGGGACCATCGTCGACGTAGGGGAAATTGAAGCCGCGATTCACCGCGCGTTCCTTCATTTCGGCGAAACTGTCGCCGAGATCGCTGTAGCCCATTTCGTCGAGGCGCACGGACTCGGCGTGATTGGGATTCACCGCGAGAAAGGCGACTCCGCGGGGGCCGTAGTCGCCTGCGAGCTGCTTGAGGCGCTGCTCATAGGCTTGCGCGGTTGGGCAGTGATTGCAGGTGAAGACGACGACCAGAAGCCGGGCGGCCTTGAAATCCGCGGGCGTGTACGTGTGGCCGTTGACTCCGGGCAACGAGAAGTCGGGGAGGGGAGAGCCGAGGGGAAGCGGAGCGTGCTCCGCCGAGCGGAGGAAAGCGGGGAGCAGGAGCGCGAGCAACAGGACGGACAAGGTCCGGACGGGGGCTGGGACGGGGCGCATGGCGACCGCGACGGTAGCGACGGCCGCCTGTGGGCGCAATGGATATTGGGAGGGTTCGCGGCTTGGTCAGGACAGGATCCAGTCCACGGACCAGCGCACGGTGCCCCCGGGCGGCAGGACCGACACCTGCTTCCACGAATCGATCGCATCCGCGAGCGAATCGGGCGCGCCGGTGGTCGGCTCCAGGGCGACATGGTGAAAGCCGACGAACCCGCGGTTCAGCCAGAAGCCCAGCTGGGGGGCGAACGCGGGATCCCAGCGAAGCTCGAGCCGCTCGCGGGTTCGAGCGTTCGCGATTGCCGCGCGACCTTCCGTGAGCGGGCCGGCGAACGCCTTCACGCAGCCGCCCGGCATGCCTGGCGCCTGCAGGCGGTCGAACCTGAGTCCGGGAAGCGGTTCGGGGTAGGCCCAGGTTTCTCCGTGCGTCATGGGAGCGCCGACACCGCCGTTCAGGCGCATCGAGGTGACCGACGCAGGAAGTTCGACGCGGTCGTCGTCCTCGATGGTGAGGAGCGGGTGGAGGCACCAGAGGTAGGGTTCGGGGGCGGTGCTAAGGGAGGTCAGCGTGTAGTCGAAGCGGAAGGACAGCGGGCCGGTCGCGGAGATCGCGCGGCGGAACACGAACGGGGAGGGTGAGGTTCGCACTGTGGCGTCCAGGACGCCCGCCGCGAGCGATGCGGCGTCGAGGGTCCAGGCCTGGTACCACAGCTCTCCGTGGTCGGGGATCGGGCGGTCGCCCACCTGGCAGGCGGCCACCGAGGGCAGGCACTCGTCGACCCCCGCCTGGCAGCTGTCGCCAAAATTATCATACGCCTGGCCGGCCCACAGCCAGCGTGTTCCCGACCTGCGCCAGCACCATTCGCGTCCGCGTCCGGAGGTCCGGCGCAGGCTCACGACGCGCCCCCCGAGTTCAGGCACCATCGAGAGCGACGCGTCCCCGGTGCCTAGTGTGAAGACCGTGTATCCTTGTTCTGTAGACTGGGTGATGGAGGGCATGGCGGGCGGTTGATTGAACGTCAAATCATGCAGGAATGTGCATTGTTACACTAATGAGGGGATACCTTCGGAAATCTTCCCTAAATCCGGTCCGGCCTTGGGGCGATAACAGGTTGGCTTATAAACTGGAGTGGCGCGGTTATTCGACATGGGTGATAAGGGTTGCAGGCGGACGGGCTGGTTCGGCGAGCGGCAGGCCCGGGGATGGCCGGATCAAGTGCCCATGGCAAAGCAATTAGCAGAAAGTTACACTGAGGAAATGCCGTGGCGAAGTCCTTTTGGCTCCCGTCGGACACGGGCTCTTCCACGCGGTGGTTCCGAGCTTGAACCTCCGTGGAGCGCCGATCCCAATGCAACACGGGATCTCAAAAAAATTGCATAGAATTGCATTGACGATGATGCGAAAAGTATCGAGAACGTCGCCATTCGCCCCGTTGGCATTGCCAAAACTCCTCCCCCTGTTCGGCCTTCCCAACGCGGTTTCTAACCCAACTACATCATGAGAACTGCCCCCTCGGTCAGGTATTCCGGCCTCCGTCGTGTATTCGCAATCGGATCGGCCGTGTTCACCTCCGCGCTGCTGTCCCAGCAGGCGCTGCACGCTCAAGCTGCTCCCTCCAAGGATTCCAGCGACGATCAAACCATCGAACTGTCGCCGTTCACTGTCTCCACCTCGAAGGACGAAGGTTACCGTGCGACCAACTCGATCTCCGGTTCCCGTCTCGACACTCCTATCGCCGACATCCCGATGCCGATCGAAGTGGTGACACGCCAGTTCATCGACGACACCGGCGCCACCGACCTCCGCAGCACGCTGGCCTACAGCGCCGGCATCCTGCTCCAGACCCAGAACGATCTGGGCAACACCGGCAGCAACGCCTACCAGGGCCCCGGCGGCGTCAACAACCCGCAGGGCGAGACAGCCAATCCGAATTCCGTCCAGTTCAAGATCCGCGGCTTCGTCACGGACAACACGCTGCGCGACGGCTTCATCCGCCAGAACTCGACCGACTCGGTGAACATCGAGCGCGTCGAGGTCGTCCGCGGTCCCGCCGCCCTCCTTTACGGAACGGGCAACTTCGGCGGCGTGGTCAACTACCTCGTGAAGCAGCCCAAGGACACGCCGTCCCAGGCTTGGGATGTGTCCATCGGCACCTTCGGCTTCAAGCGCACGACACTCGATAGCACGGGCCCGATCTCAAAGAAATACCATCTCGATTACCGCATCTCCGCGGCACTGCAGAAGACCAACGACTACACGCAGTACTACAGCGAGAATCACTTCTTCGTCGCCCCGACCCTTCAGTGGAAGCCGACCCCGACCACCGTGGTGACACTCGACACTGAGTACGGCCGCGGCGCCCAGCATGGTCTGGGCTTCATGCGCCTGCGTTCGGTCGCCGGCGTGGGCATCAACAACGACCAGAACGAACACGGCGGCTTCTACACGCCCCCGGGCGCCAATCCCCGCCTGTTCCGTCTCTCCGGTCCGGATACCTTCCTCGACAACCAGGCCGACAACATCGAGTTCAAGGTCACCCAGCAGCTCTTCAAGGGCGCCAACCTGCTCATCGGCTACAACGACTCGAAGTACGACACCCAGGGCCGTGATGTGCAGGGCGGCCTCACCACGGGCCAGGGCCCGGCCTCGTTGCAACAGACGGTCGCGCTTTACCCGATCAGTCCCTCTGCCGGCGACAACAGCCTGAACATTCAGGACGGTCTCACGTCTGGCGTCATCGACCAGTACTTCTGGACGATGTCCAATCAGGACAGCCACCGCCAGCAGTTCCGCGCGGAGGTCAACTACAGCCTCTCCCTGTTCAGCTCGCACAAGTGGCTGAAGTGGGACAGCGACTTCCTCGCCGGCATCTCCGACCTGAAGAACACGCTCGGTTCCGAATCCTGGCGCACGCTCCCGACCGCCTACAACTACAAGGCTCCGAACGATCTCAATCCGATCGTCTTCGGCCACCAGGGCGACGGCTCGGCCGACGTGCCCATGTACAGGAACGACCAGAATGAGACGATCAACCGCGACCGCGGCCGGTACCTGTCCTATCAGGGCAAGTTCCTCGACGGGCGCGTGATCATCCTGACCGGCGTCCGCAACGACGCGAACAGCGCCTCGAACTGGGATCGCTCCTACAGCGGCCCCACCGACCCGGGTTCCTACACCTCCGGCAGCGCGGACACGCAGCGCAAGAACACCTATCAGCTCGGCGTCAGCGTGAAGATCACCCACGGTCTTTCGATCTACGCTCTGACCTCCGAAGGTCTGCAGCCCAACTTCTCCGGCCAGGTCCAGCCGCAGAACGGCGCCCCCGCCGGCGCGAGCCTCGCCCGCAGCCGCGAAATCGGCCTGAAGCTCGACCTGCTCAACGGTCGCATCTCGGGCACGATCAGCGCCTACAAGATCCAGCGCACCGGCTGGGTTGGCGCTCCGTGGTACTCGCCCGCGACGCTCGGCGCCCCGCGCTTCAATCCGAACAAGGACATCGTGTACAACGTGTCCAACTTCACGCCCTCGAAGGCCCCGGGTGGCTCCAACGGCGGTGTGAGCGCCGGCGCCTCGATCCCCGTGCTCGACCAGTCTCAGGTCGTCGCGGCCTGGGATGCGGCGGTCGCCTCGGGCGCGGCCTTCCAGTCCACCGCGGGCAATGGCACTTCCCAGTGGTACGTCGACGCCAGCAAGGCGACCGGCGCTGCCTACATGGACGCCGCCTTCGCGGCCAACCAGGCCGACAGCGGCGCCGAATGGCCGGGCTGGCTGTTCTCGGGTGACAACCTCGGCGGCGACGCCCTGGTCAACAACGCCACCATGGACGCCGTCGGCTTCCACGGCGGTGCCGCGGGCAACTCGGCCCTCCTCCAGACCGACCAGTCCGAGGGTTGGGACGGCCAGCTGCTGATCCAGGCCGCCAAGAACTTCCAGGTCGTGCTCAATGGCGCCATCACCACGGTCCGCCGTGTGAACTTCGGCCAGTGGATGAAGTATCCGTACCCGCAGGACAAGTGGGCGGTCTGGAACTTCCAGAACGGCTCCTGGGGCCTGCTCGGCCTCCCGATGAGCCAGATCTACACGACGCCCTACGATACCTCGACCCGCACTTCCGTGGGCCAGGCCGCCGGCGACGACACCCCGAAGTACCACTTCGACCTGTGGACCAACTACCAGTTCACGGGCGCCCTCAAGGGCCTGTCCGTCGGCCTCGGCGGTTATTGGGAGTCCAGGCGCATGTACCTCTCGGGCGTCTCTCACGGCTCCGGTCAGCTGATCCTCAATAGCGCCGGCCAGCTGCTGCTGCTCTATACGCCGTCCCGCTACGACATCGACGGCATGATCAAGTACCAGTGGAAGTCGGGTCGCTACACGCAGCACGTGCAGCTGAACTTCGCCAACCTCCTCAACGATCAGAAGCTGTACGGCCTGATCTATTCCGCTCCGACGTCCGCGAAGATCACCTACGGGCTGAGCTTCTGACGCCGTTCCGTTCTTTGTCCGATGGTGTGCGTTTCCCCCGAGGGTCCGGCGGCGGACTCTCCCGGGGGAGGCGCCCTGAAAAGGGTCTAGTAAACTTGTCCCGCCGGGGTCTGGGGGCCCCGTCGGGAATGAGTGCCGGCTTTTGGGGGCGTTCAAGGCATCGGTTCTAAGCCTTGTCGCAGGGCCAATCATGCTGGCAGAAAAGGGGGCGCCACAGCGCCCCCTTTTCTTCTTCCCCAGAAGTCGCCCCCTTCGATCGCAGCTTCCCCGACGGCGTTGCCCGTCCCTCCCAAAACTCCCGACCATGACACCCTCCGAAACAGCCTCGGCGCCGCGCCTGAGCTTCACCGAGAAACTCGCCTACGGCTTCGGCGACACGGCCTCCAATTTCTTCTTCCAGGCCTTCAACCTGTTTCTCGTCTTCTACTACACCGACATCTTCGGTCTCGCGCCCGCCGCCGTCGGGACCCTGATGCTGGTGACGCGCGGCCTCGACGCGGTCATGGATCCCGTGGTCGGCATCCTCGCCGACCGCACGCGCTCCCGCTGGGGCAAGTTCCGCCCCTACATCCTGTTTGGCGCCGTGCCCTACGGCGTCATGGGCTACCTGATGTTCGCCGGTCCGAACCTCAGCGCGCATGGCAAACTGGTGTATGCGTACGTCACCTACATCCTGATGTGGGTCGCCTACACCGCCATCAACATCCCGTACTCGGCGCTGATGGGCGTCATGTCGCCCTCGTCCGAGGACCGCACCTCCCTTTCCGCCTTCCGTTTCTCCTGCGCGTTCACGGGCGCCTTTCTGGTGAGCAGCTTCACGCTGCCGCTGAAGAATTTCCTCGGTGGCTCGAACCCCGAGAACGGCTTCCGTTACACGATGGCGATCTTCGCGGTCATCTCCGTCGCGATGTTCCTGTTCACCTTCGCGAAGACCCGCGAACGCGTGGAGCCTCCGAAGAACCAGGAGGTGTCCCTGAAGAAGGATCTGAAGGGGTTGTCGCAGAACAAGCCCTGGCTGGTCCTGTTCTTTGCCGCGTTCCTCACGCTGGCGAACGTCGGCATGCGCAACGCCGCGATCGTATATTACTTCAAGTACAACGTCGGGGACAACGGCCACAAGGTGTTCCTGATCTTCGACAGCACCTCGCTGTTCATGTCGATCGGCGCGCTGGTCTTCATCGCGGGCGCCTTCTCGACGAAGCTGTTCACTCGGTATTTCTCGCGGCGGAAGCTGATGATCGTGCTGACCTCGATCAACGCCGTCGGCATGGCCGCCTTCTACTTTGTCGATCCGAAGAATCTGCTCGCGCTGAACCTGCTCAACATCGTGGCGACCTTCGCGGCCGGCCCGACGCCGGCGATCGTGTGGTCGATGTATGCGGATACGGCGGACTACGGCGAGTGGAAGTTCGGCCGCCGCAGCACGGGCCTCGTCTTCTCTGCCGCGGTGTTCGCGCAGAAGATCGGCCTGGCGGTCGGCTCGGCGCTGCTGGGCTGGTCGCTCACCTACTACGGCTTCGTGCCCAACGCCGTGCAGACCGCGCGGGCGCAGCACGGCATCAACCTCATGTTCAGCCTGCTTCCCGGTCTGCTGGGCCTTCTCAGCGGCCTGGTGATCATCTGGTACACGCTCGACGAGTCGCAGGTGAAACAGGTCGAGCGGGAACTGGCGGAGCGCAAGCTCGCGGCGTCCGACGCGGCGGCCTGAGGGCGCTTCGCGGTCGAGTCGCCGTGTGAACCACGGCGACAACCTCCGCGGCACCGGCATTTCCGCATGTCCAGCGGTGAGGCAAACCCTTCCCTCTTGGAGTGCGGAATCACGATTCGGCCCTGCGCGGGAGGCGGAGGGAAAACGCTAAAACGCTGAAAGCTGAAATTCGGACACGACGCTAGCTGAGCCAATAGCACCGACCGCGCCCCCTTTGCGCCGGACAGCCGCAATCGGCGCGAGCCGCCAAAGGATCGAAAGTGCCTTAACGTTGGAGTGCGGAATCACGATTCCGCCCTGCGCGGGAGGCTGTGCCTCCCGGCCCGTTCACCGATGACGGTCTGCGTCCCGCCTCCGATCGTTGTTCTGCTACTGGACGTGGCCCGCGCGGTGGCTGGGATTCGCTGGCGTGGGGCGCCAGCGGGGGGCCTATCAATGCTTCGCGTACACGCGCACGTGGTCGATCGCCATCTCCTGGGGGAACTCGGACGTGGCGTCGGGATTGCCCGGAAGGCGGCCGCCCACGGCGACGTTCAGGATGAGGTGGAAGCGTCTGTCAAAGGGAGCCGGATACGGGGCGGCGTTCGTATGCCACACCGTCTGGACCTGCCAGAGCACGCCATCGACATACCAGCGGAAGGAGTCCGGCTCCCACTCGAGGGCAAAGTCGTGGAATTCCGAGCAGAAGTCCCCGCGGGTCAGGCGGTGGACGTGGCCCGTGTGGACATTGTGGGGGAAGCTGTCGCCGTGATGAAGCGTGCCGAGGATCTCGTGGGGGCGGTGGCCCACGAGTTCCACCACGTCGATCTCGCCGCTCGAGGCCCAGCCTCCGTAGGCGCCGTCGGTCGGCATCATCCAGATCGCCGGCCACAGGCCGCGGCCTCGGGGGAGGCGGGCCCGGATCTCGAAGCGGCCGTAGAGCCAGTCGCCCCGGTTGCGCGTGCGAAGACGGGCCGAGGTGTAGCGGCGCGTGCCCTCCGGCCCCGTGTAGGTCTCGCGGCGCGCCGTGATCACGAGGCAGCCTTCGCGAACGGCCGCGTTTTCCGGGCGGTCCGTGTAATATTGGAGTTCGTCGTTCCCGCCACCGCGCGCGTCGACCTCGAATTCCCATTTCGCCGTGTCGATCCGGGGCGCGTCGAACTCGTCCGCCCACACCAGGCGCCAACCGTCCGGCTGGGATGCTGCGGAGTCCGGCACGATAGCGATTCGGCTCAGGTGAGCGGGTGGAAGGTTTCGCCGAGTTCGACCTCGATGGTCTCCACCCGCGTCGAGCGTCCGAAGACCAGGGCGCTCGTGTCGGCGTCGAGCTCCGCGCCGTGGAAACGCCGCGCGGGCTCGCCGGCGAGGCGCACGAGCGCGAAGGCCGGGCCGCGCGAAAGTCGGTACACGACGGGAACGCCGCAGTAGGTGAACGCCAGGGCCCCCGTGGGAAGTTCGATCACGCGCTCAACGCCTTCGGCGGCGGGGATCACGAACCGGGTGGGCTTTGTCGTGAATTCGCGGTCGAGCAGGAATCGCGGACGGAATCCGAGACGCCCCGCGCGCACGTCGACGCCGAGTTCGCCCACACGGGTGAGGATCTCCTCCTTGACCTGGCCTGTCATGCCGGGCTGTTGTGCGCCGGCATGGCCGGGCGTGTGTGAATAGGGGTCGGTCGGGAAGGCGCCGTAGCCGGAGGGGGTCTTGTTGAAACCGAGGCCGGCGCGCACCTGGTAATAGGCCTCCGCCAGCTCCCGCTCCCGCGGGTGGCCGGGTCCCGCTGCGAGCAGGTTCTCCTGGACCGCCAGAAGCAGCTTCGAGACCATGTGCCAATAGATGCAGCCGAGCCCTTCGTAGCCGAACATCGAGCCGCTGCGGCCGGTGAAGGCCCGGTGGTGAAACACCGCCTCATAAACGGCGAGGACCTGCTTCCGGTTGGAGTCGACCAGCGCCGCCCACGTCGGATCCTGCGCGAGCCTGGCAAGGCGGTCGGACAGGCATGCGGCGTTCGCGAGGTCGGCGTGGAAGTGGATGCGACCGTCGGGTGCGCGGACCACCACGCGGGTGTCGCCCGCCGCGACCAGGCGCGACAGGAGGGCGTTTGACTCCACTGCGTCCGGCGGCACGACGTTGCGGGCCAGGAAGCCGGGGAGGTCGCGGTCGGGATAGAGGAGATAGCTGTCCTGGTCCGCCCGATACAGGCCGGAGGCGTGCATAGCGCCCAGAAGCGCGAGAACCTCGTCCGGGTTGAGGAGGCCGCAGCTGAGCGCCGCGACCTGTCCCTCGAGCATCGGGTAGAGCGCGTGGACGCGAAGCGAGGCGGGCGACTCGTGGAACTCGAGCAGGTTGTAGGCCTGGTACAGGCCGTCATCGCGCCGGTTCGCCCGGATGGTGTGGTCGAGATGCTCCCGTGCGATGGAGAGCAGGGCGGCGAATTCGTCGGCGGGAAAGTCGATGGGCGTGCCGGGACCCTCCGCGTAGGCGGCCGCCCGGTAGGCTGATCCCGCCTCCGCGAGGCCGTCGAGCACTGCCCGGCGGTCGGCGTCGCCGATCTGCGGACGCGCAAGCAGCGGACGGTGATGTTCGAGGGTGCGGCGCACCTCGCGCGCAAGCGAGACCACGCGGGCGGATACCCGGGCGGGGTGCCCCTCCAGCGCGGGAACGAGGGCCGTCTCGAGCAGCGCTACCAGCCTGCGGAGGTAACACAGGGTCACCATCGACAACCCGTAGCCGACGAGCGCGTTGTTGGCGTCGTTCCACTCGGGACGCTGCGTGTTCATCCAGATGCCGCCGCCCGGGACAAAGTTTGAAAGGCGCGTGAGGACGAGCAGGAGGAGCTTTTCGGCGAGCGTCACGCGCCGCACGCGGCCGTCGGCCCCGTGCAGCAGCCGCGCGTCGGTGCCCTCGGCGCGGACCCGGGCTGCGATCGCTCGGTGGCGCGCGTCGTCGAAGGCGATCGTCGCGTGGGGGTCCCGACGCATCGCCGTGTAATCGGAGATGCGATACGGAACGTCGGCATAGCTGAAGAGTTCGGCGCCCATCCAGGCACCGAGCCGGCCCGGGTGGTGGCGCAGGGACCACTCGACCAGCTTGAGCAGGTACACGACCTGGTGGTCGCCCCAGTAGCCGATCGACGACCAGGGGTCCTCGTGATCGGGCACCTCCCAGTCGATTCCCTCGTGACTCAGACGGTACGGATTGTAGCCGTCGACCGTCGAGGCGTTCACGAACTTGGCAACGATGCTCTCAATGTACTCCGGGAAGGCGAGGCAGAGCGACTCCCAGTTCTGGAAGATGTCGCGCCAGTTGCCCTCGTAGTGCAGGCGGCGTCCGCCGTGTTCGTCGCGGATGCGGATGCTGAAGCGGTTCCAGGGTCGGCTCGGGTCGCCGTGTCGCCTGCTGAAGGTGAGCGGAAGGAACTCGTGCGCGAGGCGCAGGAAGTCCGGGTCCGAGAGGTCGCCGACCGCGGCGAGCAGCTCGCTGCGCGGTATCGAGGCGGGTAGCGCCGAGAGGAACGCGGCGTGGGCGTCGGCGACGCGCCGGCTGCGCACACGTACGAACTCCGCGAAGGCGGGCCCCGGGATCGAGTAGCCTTCGGCGAAGATTCCGCCGCGCATGATGTTGAAGAGGACGTTCGCGAAATGGTGGGCGGTGGCCGTCTCGTCGTCGCCCGCCTGGTAACCGTCCGCGGAGGCGACCAGCGCGCGAAGGCGTTGCGTGGTTGCGTCGGCATCCTCCAAGGCCCGCGCGGGGAGCAGTCCCTGCTCGAGCTCCTGGCGAAGGGCGGTGACGGCCGATTGATCGAGCTCCGTATCCACCGCCATCATCCACGAAAGGGTCTCGCCGGGCGCGAGGGTCCGGTCCTGGGTGAGGGCGTAGGCGCTCCGGATTCCGCGCCGGCGCAGCTCGGGTTCGATCGGGCGCCCGGCATAAAAGGCTCCAACCTGGGTCTCCGACAGCAGGAGGGTCGCGCCCTCCAGACCGGCCGACCAAACCGCCGAGGAGCGAAGGGCCTCCATCGGAATCGCCCGGTCCACGATCGACGCGGCCAGCGCGTAGATCGCAAGCGTCGTGCCAGACACCGCCTCGGCCGTCTTGTACGCGTCGGTCAGGCAGCTGCTGGTGTTGATCAGTCGTGTGCCGATCCCTGCGGGCAGGAGATTTCGGATCCCATCCAGGAGGCGCACCGGGGTGGGGCGGTCCAGCAGGTTCTGGAGCTCGCATCGACGGATGAATCCGTAGCGTTCCGAGCTCGACCAGCCATAGCGGAATACGAGCCCCAGAGACGGATGGATCTCCTCGAACCACACGCGGTCGCCCTCCACGCTCTTGTAGAGGTTGCGGCGCACGGCGTGCACCCGCGACGTGTGCGGTGCGAATGGTTCCCAGAGCACCCGCGAATTGGATGTCCCTACCCAGAACGCGCTAAAGGGTCCCGTGTGGCCCGCGCTGTCGTAGATCCGATCGACGGTCTTGTACGGGAACAGCGCGTGCTCCGCATCGATCCGGCCGGCCGTGAGGCCCCCGTTGCTCGCGAGAAACAGCCAGAGGTCGGAGGCGCTGACGACGTTCATGAAGAACGGCGGCAGTTGATCGCAGTTCTCGATGCGGTAGGCGCGGCCACCGAAGCGGTCCACGAAGCCGCCCGAAACCTCGGGAGGGACGGAGGATGACTGAGCCTGGTCTGGGATCGCGGAACGGGTCATTGCGAAAGGGGAACGGAGCCGACGTAGGTCTGGATCGCGTGTTCGGGAATGAAGCAATCGAGCTGACTGCCCTCGATGCGCAGGGCGAAGTGCGCGGGATTGTCGGAGGGGTTGAAGACGATGATCGCGAGGCTCCCGTCGGGATTCCGGAATGCGATCGATTCGAGGTTGCCGAACTGTGCCGTGGAACCGATGCGAACGGCGCCCGGATGCACGAAACGGCTGAACTGCCCGATGTAGTAGAACGAGCTCTGGAAGGTGACTTCCCCGGTCTTCAGGTCGACGATGACGGGCGAGTCGCAGAGATTGCCGACGTGGTTGGGGCCGCCCGTGGAGTCGAGCACCATGTTCCAATCGATCCAGCCGCACACCCAGTTGCGAAGGTCGCCGATCATGTTGCGGGCGTAACGTTCGCCCCGGTCCCACTTGCCGAGTTTCACGCCGCCTTCCCAGCAGCCCTCGGTGAACAGGATGTGCTTGTCGGGAAAACGGGCGTGGAGGCGGGAGCTGGCCGCGAAATCCTCGCTCACGTACCAGTGCAGGGCGGAGCCCCAGACGTACTTCGCCGCCGCGGGATCGCTCAGGATCGTGCCGGCGCGTTCGTCGAGAATGTCGCGGTTGTGGTCGTGGACGAGCAGGTGCACGCCGTCCAGGCCCGCCGCATGCAGCGCCGGCCCAAGATGATCGCGCACGAAATCCCGCTCCTGCGCCGCCGAGTACAGGCACGACTCCCATACCTGGTTGGCGGCCGGCTCGTTCTGGACGGTCAGCGCCCAGACCGGAATGTGCTCCTTCGATTTCATCTCCTCGACGAACTTCACGACGAATCGTGCCCAGGTGTCTCGACAGTCGGCGCGGAGCTCACCGCCGTGCGTCATGCTCCCGTTGGTCTTCATCCATGCGGGCGGGCTCCAGGGCGAGAACAGGAAACGGATGTGCGCGCCTGGCGTGGCGATCGCCTCATGCAGCACCGGCAGAAGCCAGCGGCGCATCGGGGCGAGCGTGAAGTGGCTCAGAGTCGTGTCGCCGGGCGTGTCGTCGAGCGACCAGGTGGAAAGCGAGAAATCGCAGCTGTTGATGTGGGAGCGGACCAGTGTGTAGCCGAGCCCGTCGTCAGGATTAAAATACGCGGCGAGGATCGCGTTGCGCCGCGATTTGGGCAACTGTTCGAGCACCCAGGCCGTGGATTCCGTGAGCGCGCCGCCGAAGCCCTCGATGGCCTGGAATGACTCCGCGGGGTTGCAGATGATTGCGGCGTCGCCGCCGTGGTCGGGCGTCGGGCGCGGGCCCGCCATCGGGAACAGGCGGTGGCTGTTGTCGCGGGCCGTTTCCACGACCGTCCAGGTTCGTTGGGTGGGCATAGTCTTGGGGGCGGATGAGGCGGCTTCGACCGTCGGCGCGAGCAGGCAGGCCGCGGCCGCGAGTGCGGCGGCGAGACGCGACGGGCAGGGTGGACGCGAAAGCAGGGGCATGGCATCGGACAAAGCACCCGGAATGAGCCGGTGTAAAGAACAAAGGTGCATAAATGTGCATAACGTGTTCAGCTACATTTCTGCAACTTTTCACTCGCGATGCCCGCGCCTCATGCATAGGAGAGATTCGTGTTTACTTCGGTTTCGCTTCCGTGATTCGCTCGCCGAAGCCCTAGCTTTCCCGCAGATGCCCAATATCAACCAGCAAGTCATCGCCGATCGGCTGAAGATCTCGCGCGCCACGGTGTCGCGTTGCTTCACGAACCACCCCGGCATCAATCCGAAGACCCGCGCCAAGGTGTTCGCCCTGGCCTCGAAGATGGGATACACGCACTTCGAGAAGCGGGCCCCCGTCGGCTCCGTGCGCAAGTCCGCCCGTTCGCTCGTGTTCGGGGTGCTGGTCTGCGTCGATCTTCCCAATTTCGACAACACCGCCTACGGCAATCCGGGCCAGGACCTGCTCAACGGGCTCTCGGACTTCGCGCGCAGCCAGCATGTCCGGCTCGACCTGCACTTCGTCCGCCCCGAGGACCTTCACCTCGACAGCCCGTCCTACTCGCGCATCGCCGCGTCCCGGCGCCGCATCTGGGACGGCGTCATCCTCATCTACCCGTTCCCGCGCTCGGTCGTCGACGAGCTGATGCTCAAGTATCCGGTCGTGTCGTTGGTCGTTCAATACGGCGGCGCGGCACTCAACTGCGTCGATGTCGATCACCACCGCGGAGTCGGCAAGCTGATCGACCACCTCTATTCGCGCGGCCACCGGCGGATCGGTTTCTTCACCTGGCATTATCCCGTCGAGGCCGGCTGGTCCCGGCGCCGCTTCTGCGCCTACGTCGAGCGCATCACCGCCCTGGGCATCCCGCTGCGCATGGAGGACGTGATCAACATCAGCCCCGACGAGGCCCTGTCGGCCGAGGCCGCGGGCGAAAAGGCGCTCGCACGCATGAAGGACGGTGTCACCGCCTGGCTGTGCGCCGCCGACCACCAGGCCTACGACCTGGCCCGTTTCTTCCAGTCGAAGGGGCTCCGCGTCCCCGAGGACGTCTCGATCGCCGGCTTCGACGGCATCGCCCGCCCCGCCGGCGGTCCCCAGCTCAGCACGATCCAGATCCCCTTCCACCAGATTGGCGTCATCGGCGCCAAGCGGCTCTTCGACCTGATCCAGAAGCGCTTCGACCCGCCGCAGCAGATCCTGCTCGACTGCGATCTGAAGGAGGGCACCACGATCGCGGTGCCCCGGCTCCTCCGCGCCTGACACGCGTTCTCCGTGACCGCGGTCCATGCGCCGACCGCCCCGGCCGGTGGCGCCGCTCGCCGACGTAATCCTCCGGTTGCCATCGCGGCCCGCGGCAGGGTTGAATGGCACGTCCTCCCTTTTTCAACCCCGCCCCCCCGCCATGCCGCTTCGTCTGCTCTCCCCCCTGTTTGCGCGCAACCTCTTCGCCTTGCTGCCGCTGCTCTGCGCGGTCGTCTCCGCCGGCGCCTATCCCGCAATCGCCAACGTCTACGCGCGCAAGTCCGTCAACCTCGACGGCACCTGGTCCCGCATCATCGATCCGTATGATAACGGGTACTACGACTACCGGATGAAGCCCTACGACGCCTCCCCGCATCCTACGGGCGGCTTCTTCCTGGACCGCAAACCGAAGGACAAGAGCGACCTGGTCGAGTACGACTTCGACACGAGTCCGACGCTGAACGTGCCCGGCGACTGGAATTCGCAGGATCCGCAGCTGCTCTACTACGAGGGCACGGTGTGGTATCGGCGTCTCTTCAATGCACCCGCCGTCGCGCCGGGCACGCGGCTGTTCCTCTATTTCGGCGCGGTCAACTACGAGGCCGACGTCTACCTCAATGGCCACAAGCTCGGCCGGCATGTCGGCGGATTCACGCCGTTTTCCTACGAGGTCACGGGCCTGGTTCGCCCCGCCGGAAACTCCCTGGTCGTGCGGGTGAACAACACCCGCCACCGCGACGCCGTGCCCACCGTGAACACCGACTGGTGGAACTACGGCGGCATCACGCGCGACGTGCTGCTGGTCGAGACCCCCTCGACCTACATCTCCTCCTTCCTCGTCCGCCTGAAGCCGGGCACGCTCGATCGGGTTGAGGCCCGCGTCCAGCTCGACGGGCCGGAGCTCCGACAGCACGTCACCGTCTCGCTGCCCGGCCTCGGCCTCTCCGCCGCCGCGGAAACGGACGGCGCCGGCGCAGCGGCAATCGAGTTCCCCGCGGCAAAGCTTCCGCTCTGGTCGCCCGAGCATCCGGCTCTGAACGAGGTGGTGATCGCCTCCGACACCGACCGCACGATCGACGAGGTCGGCTTCCGCAGCATCACGACCCGCGGTGACGACATCCTGCTCAACGGCCGCCCCGTGTTCCTGCGCGGCGTGAGCATCCACGAGGAAAACCCGATGCGCGGCGGTCGCGCGTATTCGATCGACGACGACCGCATGCTCCTGGGCTGGGCGAAGGAGCTCGGCTGCAATTTCGTCCGCCTCGCGCACTATCCGCATAACGAGCAGATGGCCCGGCTCGCCGACCGCATGGGCATCATGGTCTGGGAGGAGGTGCCCGTGTACTGGACGATCGAATGGGGCAACCCGGAGACGCTCGCCAACGCCCGCACCCAGCTCTCCGATCTGATCGCACGCGACCAGAACCGGGCCAGCGTCGTGGTCTGGTCCGTGGCGAACGAGACGCCCGTCAGCGATGCCCGCAACCGGTTCCTTCGCGATCTCATCCACACCGCGCGTTCGCTCGACGGCACGCGACTGGTGTCGGCCGCAATGGAGCAGGTCGGCGATCCCAAGGATCCCGACCACAAGATCGTCGACGACCCGCTGGTCAACGACGTCGACCTCGTGAGTTTCAACGAATACATCGGCTGGTATGTGGGCCTGCCCGACGACGCCCGGAAGATCCGCTGGACCGTTCCGCAGGGGAAGCCCGTGTTCATCTCCGAGTTCGGGGCGGGTGCGCTCCAGGGATTCCACGCCGACGCGCTCACGCGCTTCAGCGAGGAGTTTCAGGCCGAGGTCTACCGTCAGAACCTCGCGATGCTCTCCAAAATCCCAAATTGGCGCGGTGCCACGCCATGGATCCTCGCCGATTTCCGCTCTCCCCGCCGCCAGCTGCCGCACATCCAGGACGGCTGGAACCGCAAGGGCCTGATCGGTCAGAACGGAGTGAAAAAGGAGGCGTTCTACGTGCTGCAGAAGTTCTACCAGGAGAAGGCGCGCGAGCAGGCTGCGGCCGATGCGCGTTGAACGTCGATAAATGGAAGTGCCGGGTTGACAGGACTCTTAGGTGAACCCTCACTGCCTGAGCCTGGACGGCGCACCACCAGTCAACCGCGCCGACCGGCATTCTTCCTGATGCGCCTCTTCGCCTTCTTGGGCTGCCTGACCGTCGTTCTCATCAGCCGTCCCGCGTTCGCGGGCGACTCCGGTTTCTACGTCGCGCCCTCGGTGGGCGCCGTCTTCTTTAGCGGAGCTTCGAAGACGGTCGTAACGCCGGATTCCGGCTCCGTGGGTTTGCTTCCAGTCATCATCAGCGGCGGCACGGCGAGGTATTCGACGTCCCATTCCGCCGACCGTCAGAGCCTGCGTATCGGATATCACATGACACGTATGTTCGCGCTGGAGCTGGAGGGCGCTCGCGTCGGCAGTTGGTCTCAGTCGGATTCGTATCAGGCCAACAACATCTTTCCGGAAAGTTTCTCCGGAAGCTCGGCCTCCGTTCACGAGACCGAGGTGGGCGTGAATGCGATCCTGACCGTCCCGCTTGGACATGGAATTGCGCTCCAGGGAGGCGTAGGCGTTGCGCGCGTACGGTACTCGGTGGACAGCTTCAGGTACGGCGGATTGACCGGATTTACCATTAGCAGCGTGATGAGTGACACCCAGTACAAGGCCGAACTTGCTGCAACCTACCAGCTCGCCCGCCGCGTGGCGCTGCGCGCTTCCGTCGAGGAATACTTTCCCCAGACGAGCCTGTTTTACCCCAAACCCCACATGACCGGACTTGCCCTCGGCGTCGTAGTCGATCTCTGAGCGCGGAGAGCATTTCCGCCAGCGGGCTCGCGTCCGTTCAGCCGTAGTCGTGTGACTCCGCTTCGGGCAAGCCCTCCGCTCGCAGCGGGGCGATCGCCTCGGCCATGACGTGGATCACGCCGTGCTCGTTCTGTAGGCGCCCGGAGATCACCAGTGCCGACTCGAGATTGATCACGAGGCGGTACTTCTCGAAGAGCTTCGGGCGGATGATCGCGTTGGCCAGTCCGGTCTCGTCCTCGAGCGTGATGAAGCAAAATCCCTTCGCCGTGCCGGGGCGCTGCCGGGTGATCACGGCCCCTCCGATCTTGATTCGGCTGCCGGGGGCCAACGACGGGAGGTCGCAGGCGGGAACCAAGTCCGGAAGGCGGTCCCGAAACAGCTTCATCGGATGTGAGCCGGTGGTGAGCGAGAGATGGTTGTAATCCGACTGGATCCGCTCCAGCGGCGTCATGGGTGCCAGCGGGGCGGGGGAGGTTTCCCCGGCCAGCTCGGCATGCCGGAAGAGGTCGTCGTCCTCGTGCACGGCCTCGACTTGCCACAGCGCCGAACGTCGGTGGCCCGCCAACGCGTTGAGCGCACCCGATCCGGCCAGGGCCCGCCGCTCCTCGGCGTTGAGCCGGGTTCGGTGGAGGAAATCGTCGATCGACTCGAAGGGACGAGCGGCGCGCGCCGCGAGAATGGCGGCCACCGAGGCGGTCCTCACGCCGTGCACCGACGAGAGGCCGAGCCGCACGATCGTGTCGCCTTCGACCGTGCAGCGTTCACCCGACCGAGCGATGCACACCGGCAGGACCTGGATGCCGCGTCGGCGCGCGTCCTGAACCAGGCTCGCCGGGCTGTAGAAACCCATCGGCTGGTTGTTCAGCAGCGCCGCGTAGAACGGCGCCGGGCGATGCACCTTGAGCCACGCCGACGCGTACACGATCAGGGCGAAGCTGATCGCGTGGCTCTCGGGAAACCCGTACAGCGCGAAGGTCGCGAGCGAGTGGATGATCTTCTCAACGGCTTCGTCCGCGACCCCGTTTCGCCGGAGCGCGTCGGAGAGTTTTGCCTTCATTCGCTCCAGGCGCTCCGGCGAGCGCGTGAAACCGATCGCCCGCCGCAGCTCGTCAGCCTGGGCGGCCGTAAACCCGCCCAGCTCCATCGCCACGCGCAGGATCTGCTCCTGGAACAGCACCACCCCGAGCGTGCGTTCAAGCGTGTCCTTCAGGCGCGGATCCGGGTAGGTCACCGGTTCCAGCCCCATCCGTCGCTGCAGGTACGGATTCACCGCGTCCCCCTGGATCGGTCCGGGCCGGATGATCGCGACCTCCACCGCCAGGTCGTAGAAAGTGGTGGGCTTCATCCGGGGGAGGGTCGACATCTGCGCCCGGCTCTCGATCTGGAACACGCCAACGGTATCCGCTTCCTGGATAAGCTTGAAGGTCGCCGGATCGTCCTTGGGCAGGCCGGCGAGGTCGACGGGCCGACCCTGGCGCTCGCAGAGCGCAATCGACTCCTGCAGCACGGCCATCATGCCGAGTCCGAGCAGGTCGATCTTCACGATCCCCATGTCCTCGCAGTCCGACTTGTCCCACTGCAGCACGGAGCGGCCGGGCATGCGTGCGTTTTCGAGCGGCACGAACTGGTCGATCGGCCCCGCGCTGAGCACCATGCCGCCCGAATGCTGTCCCAGGTGGCGCGGAAGGCCGTGGATGCGCTGGCAGAGGTCGACCAGCGCGTGCAGGCGCGGATGCTCGCCCGAGAGGCCGGCCATCTTCAGCTGCTCGGTGAGCTTGAGCGTCTGCGGGTAGTCGCCTCCATGATACAGGCTCGAGAAGCGGTCGAGGATGTCGTCGGGCAGCCCGAGCGTCTTGCCCACCTCGCGCAGCGTGCTGCGGCCGCGGAAGCAGATGACGTTTGCCGTCATCGCCGCTCCCCGCCGTCCGTACCGCCGGTACAGCTCCTGGATGACCTCCTCGCGGCGCTCGGCGCTGGGCAGGTCGAGGTCGATGTCCGGCCAGTCCGTGCGGCCTTCGGAAAGGAAGCGCTCGAAGAGCAGCTTCTGGTCGACTGGGTCGACTGCGGTGATGCCGAGGGAATAGCAGACCGCGCTGTTCGCCGCCGAGCCGCGCCCCTGCACCAGAATGCCGCGCTGCCGCGCGAAGCGGCAGATGTCCCAGACGATCAGGAAATACCCGCAGAAGCCCAGACGCTCAATCAGGGCGAGTTCGCGTTCGATCTGGCGGCGTGGCTCCCCCTCGTAGCGGCTGCCGTAACGCGTCAGCGCGCCCTCCCGCGTGGCCTGTCGAAGGTACGCGGCCTGCGATTGGCCCTGGGTGTCCTCGAAATCCGGAAACCGGTAGCCGAGGTCCGCGAGCGTGAACCTGAGCCGGGCCCCGAGGGCGGCGGCGTTGTCGACCGCCTCCGGCAGATCCGAGAACAGCGCGCGCATTTCGCGGTCGCCCTTGAGGTGACGCTCGCGATTTCGGCTGAGCAGGCGGCCGGCGGCGTCGAGTGTCGTGTGTTCGCGCAGGCAGGTGAGCACGTCGGCCACCGGTGCATCCTCGGCCTGTGCGTGCACGACGCCGTTGGTCGCGACCAGCGGGGTGCCTCGCGTTCGCGCCCAGTCCACGACGAACGAGTTGACGTCGTCCTCTCCCCGCACGAGGTGGCGCTGGATTTCCGCATACACGCGGCCTTTCCCGAAAAGGTCTATCAGGCGCCGCCCCGCCTCGTCCGCCGCCTCGGCTCCACCCTTGGCCCAGGCGAGCCGGAGCGGTCCCTCTACGTCGCCGGTCAGCGCAACGAGCCCTTCGGTCGCGCCCGCCAGCTCACGCCATGTGATCCGGCCCTCTCCCTTTGGCGAACGCAGGTGCGCCGTCGAGAGCAGCGTGCACAGTGCGCGGTAACCGGCCTGGGTTTCGACGAGGACGGGCAGGGCTGAGCCGTCCTCCATCGGAAGTTCGCAGCCCACCAGGGCGCGGATTCCTGTCTCCCGGGCGGTGGTGTGGAGCCTCACCGCCCCGTAGACGCCACCCCGGTCGCAGAGGGCCACGGCCGGGAGGTCGAGGCGCGCCGCGGCGATCGCGATCGTCTCGGGCAGCGATCCTCCCCGCAGGAACGAGAAGGCGCTTCGGGCGTGGAGTTCGACGTAGGACATGGCGGCGGCCCCGAGCGTGCGGAGTCGACGTTCACCTTAGCCCCGGCGCGCCCCCGCGCAATGTCGCCGGACCCGCGGTGAGGCACTGACTCACAACGCGCCGTGAAGCCGGGTGATGCGCACGTTTCTCAGCTCGAAGGGAGTTCCCTCCAGCTGAAACCCGAGCCAGCCGTTGCGAAGCTGGCAGCCAGTGACCTGGTTTTGCAGCACGCCATTGACGAAAACCTCGACCGAGTCGCTCCAGCACACGATGTCGCAGCTGTTCCACTGGCCCACGGGCTTCTCGCTGTCCGGAGCGCTGTGCGCGCGGGTCGGCACGCGGGCGCCGCGCGGAGACGTGAGTAGGGAGGCAAGGGGCGCGCCGGCCATGGGCAGGATGTCTCCGACGGAGCCGTGTTTCAGTTGGATCTGGTAGCACTCCGGCCACACACCGTCCTTGGGTCCTGAGCTGATTCGAACGAGAATCCCCCCGTTGCCGGGTTTGCCCGGCCAGCGCCATTCCGCGTGAAGCGTGTAATCCTGGGACGGAGGCGTGATCTCGAGAAACCCTGACGGCTTTCCCGCAACCCAGAGCACTCCGCCTGGCTCGGAGTGGCACACCCCGGCCAGCGACGCCGCCGGCGTCGTCAGGAGCGCCCAGCCCTTCGTGCTCCCGCCGGGAAACAGGTCGACGGGAGTGCTCCAGGCAAAAGTGGAGGCAGCCAAGGCGAGAAACGCCCAGCTGAACGATAGAATGTGCCGCAGACGGGATGTGGGCTTTGTCAAAGGATCCATCGGAATGATTCGGTCTTCTGTGCTGAATCGAACGGTAGGGCCGAGAACGCAACGGACCGGTTTAGCCAATTCTGTCAAGGCGGCCTGACACTCCCCTGCGGACATTTTCCCGACCTGGCTCCAACGACTGCACGTTGCCGAAACGATTCCGCCACGTCATGGCACGGATGGTACATCGGCCTCGGGAAAAAATATTAGAAGTTCGATGGTCAGCTGCAAAAAATGCTGCGTCGCATCTTTTCCAGGCTGGCAGAAATCTCTTAATTGACCGGCAAGACGTTGGTAAAAAGATAGATGAAAATATGTCATGTATTCGGCGGCGAAGTCGAATCGGGCGGCCCGATTACGGCCGAGTCCGTCCAAAATGTCATCGGCAGCGAGTCAAAATGATCGTAATACGATCTATTTAGGTCGCGATACTTGACGTCGGAACCGGTGCATCCCATAAACCCGCGCCACCCCAGCCTAACCAGCTTCATCCATGTTACCCAAACACTTGTGTGTGTTAGGAGCGGCCGCATGCCTGCTCCTGTGCTGCAGCTGCGCGTCCACCTCCGACGCGCGCCTGACAAACCCCAACCAGCCGGGTCCCGCCCTGGGCTCCGCGGTCGGCACGGCTGCCGGCGCGGTGGCAGGCAACGTGGCCGCCATTCCGGTGGCGGCCGCCGAGGGTGCCGCCAAAGCCGCAAAGGCGCCTTTTGACCACGAAAAGCGGGTGATACGCACCTGGAAAACGGAGGTCACGCCGGACGGACGTACGATCCAGGTGCCGGTGGACGTGGAGGTCGACCAATACGGGCGCCCCATCGCCCAGTGAGTTCAGGTCCAGCGTCTTTTTCGCCATGAAGAATGCCCTGCTCCTCATCCTCTGCCTGCTCGGCGCAAGCCTGCTCGCGCAGTCGGTAGAACATGACACCTCCGTCGATCCTGCCCGGGTCGAGACACGGACCTACAAGACCAAGGACGGTCGCATGGTGACGGAAAGGGTCACGACCACGCGCATCAAGGAAACGGATACAGTCACACCGGTCTCCCATTTCAAGGCTGCGCTTTTTATCAATAACCGGGCCGGCGCGAAATTCGACGCCGCCATGGCTCCGTTCGAGGACCTGGTGACTGGGAAGGTCACCGACAAGGGGTTTGAGGTGTTGAGCCGAGAGGTGATCACGGATTCCATGCGGTCGTTTGATTCGCAGGTGGCCTCGTCGCGCCGCGACCCGAACGGCCTGGATGCGCAGCTTACCGAGCGTTCCTCGGCTCTGCGTCTCGCGCAAGGCCTCGGTGCCGACTACCTGTTGGTCGCCTCGATCACATCGATTGGAACCAAGGAGCGGGCCATCGATGCCTACGGGGTGAAGATGATCACCAAGGACACTACCATGCGGGTGTCCTACAAGATTCTCGACGGCCATACGGGCGGTTCGATCACCGCGGGCACCTTCGCGGTCACCGCATCGTCACGGCAGTCCGCGAATGCGGTCGAGAAGGATGATGATGTCTACAACGAGCTTCTGGACCAGGCATCCACGAAGATCGCCGACAGCCTGGAGACGAAGGTCGCCGACAATCGAATCCGGCCTCCGTCAGAGGCGCCGTCTGCGGTCCGGTTCACCGTGAAAGCCGAGGCCGCCGACCTCATGATCCCGGACGTGCGGATCGGCGCTGATCGCACGGTGTCGATTTCCGACAATTCGTTGAAGGTCGCCCCGGTCGCCGCAACCGTGGAGATCGACGGGGTCGCTGTCGGCACCGCGCCCGGTTCTTTCTCGGTTGCTCCCGGCTTTCACAAGCTCCGGGTATCCCGAGAGGGTTTCGTTTCCTGGGAACGGACGATCAATGCGGTGGACGGCCAGAGCCTGACGGTGGCGCTGCGACTGTCGGAGGCCCAGTATCAGCGTTGGAAGGACGCGACCGCGTTCATCAACGGGCTTAAGAATGGAGCCAAACTCACCGACGCCCAGGTGAAGGTTCTCGAAGGGGCTGGGAAGATGCTCGAGCAGAGCGGATTCAAGGTGAACACGAAGGACGCCCCGGGCGCGGTCTACCACTCGATCTTTTAACAGCGAATCCACTATGAAGACCTGGTGCCTCTTTGCCCTCTGCGGGGTGCTGGCCGCGATCAGCCGCGGCCAGCCAGTAGCCCCGCATATGAAAAAAATTGCGATCAGCGACGTGAAGGCGACCCCCGCCGTCGTGGCTGCTGCGGCAAAGGCCGGCTGCAGCAATTCGCTGGACCGGGTGGTCCAGTCGGTCGACAGCCAGCTGATCGACAGCGTGCATAATACGCGGAAGTTCGACGTGATCGCCCGGTCCGATCTCCAATCCTTGCTGAAGGAGGCGGATTTCGCCGGTGGTTCATTCAAGATATCCGGCGTCGATTACCTGCTCGTCACCACCATCGACGACTTCCAGGACTACCAGGAGACTCGTGAGTTCAAGGCTCTCGGGAAGAGCGCTTCATGGCGAGTGATCCGGCTCGCCGCCGTCGGAAAGATCTACGACGCGTCGAGCGGGAAGCTGATCGAATCCGCCAACTTTCCGCTGGAGATCCGTGATCAGACCGAGAACGTCGCCGACGCAAAAAACGGCGACCTTAGCGACGCGCTCCTTCACGACATCACCTCCCAGCTTACGGTTGCCATCTCCAACCGGATCGCGGACGTCATTTTTCCGGCGCGAATCATTGCCAGGATGGACCAGGAGGTGACCATAAACCGGGGCGAAGGCACCGGTTTTTCCGTTGGCCAAGTCTGGGCGGTTTTTGCCCAGGGGCAGGAGCTTGTCGACCCCGACACGGGAGCCTCGCTCGGACGCGAGGAAGTGCAGGTGGGCAAGGTCCAGGTGGTCCGCATCACACCGAAGACTACTGTCGCTCGCGTGCTCGAGGACACCGGCATTCAGAACGGCGCGATCCTCAGACCGTTGTCGAAATAGCACGGCGGCACCCAGCCGGCTCCGGGATTCTCCAGCCATGAAAACATATACCCCGATCCTCGCAGTCGCCGCCGCCTTCGTGATGGCGGGCTGTCAGAACTATACCGCGCAATCGGCCGACTTTTCCTCGGCCTGGCACACGGGCCGAGTCCAGGCGGCGGCCTCCGAAGTGCAGAAGAAGGCCTCGGACAACAAGGACAACAAAGACACTGTGATCTGGAACCTCGAGCTCGGGACTGCGCTGAGGACCGAGGCGATGGCCGATCTCCCTCCTCCGGCTGATCCGAAGGCCGCTCCAAGCACACCCATGGGTGCCGGCTCTGGAACGCTGCCGACCATTGCCGACCCCTCGAACCAGTATCTCAAGGACAGCCTGACGGCATTCGAACGCGCCGCGGATCAGATCCGCAAATACGACGACCAGGCCAAAGTCCATGTGGGGAGCGAGGCCGGAGCGCTGATGGTCAACCTTGCCCAGCTGCCCTACACTGGACGCGGGTGCGACAGAATCATGCTCCACGTGTACGCTGCACTCGACTACATGTCGCTCGGGAATTCCGATGCCGCCCGTGTCGAGTTGCACAGGGTCTATCAAGCCCAGGTTGACGCCAAGGATGCAAACGAGAAGCGCATCGCGGAATCCCAACGCCTGGCTGCCGAGGCTGCCAAGAACGGCAGCAAAAACCAATCGGGGCAAAAGGCTGTTTTCGATGCATCAGCCGCGCAGAAGAACCCCGCTGTCAATGCCGCCTTGTCCGATGTCGATCGCGAGACCTCCGGGTTGATCTACCAAGGCTACGCAAACTACGTGAATCCCTACGCAGTGTTTCTCGACGGGCTGTTCTTCATGACCAACGCCTCCGGTCCGTCTGACACCGAACACGCCCGGAAGTCCTTCGAACGCCTCGCAGGCATGACGCAAAACGATTTTGTGAAGGAGGATCTCGCGACCGCCACCGATGCCGCTAATGGTCGGAATCCCGAGAATCTGACCTACGTCGTTTTCGAGACGGGAAGCGCGGCTTCCCTGCAGGAGTGGAAGCTGGCGGTGCCGGTTCCAGTCGACCAAAACAAGATCGTCGTCGCGACTGTCGCGCTGCCGCGTTTGAGGGTCGACAACACGTTTGCACCCTATCTCGACGTGAGTGCTGCGGGAACGACGACGCGCACCGAGCTGCTCTGCAACATGGATGCCGTCATCGCCCAGGACTTCCACAACGAGTGGCCTTCGATCCTGACGAAATCGCTCATCTCGACCGGGCTCAAGGCGATCCTGAATTACCAGACACAGAAGCAGACTTCGAATTCAGGCGGTGGATACGCTCAGCTGTTCGCGTCCCTTGCGATGAACATCTATTCGATGGCCTCGACCATCGCGGACACGCGTTCCTGGACCACGTTGCCCAAGCAGTTTCAGTACTGTCGGATCGTGACGCCCCCGGACCGTACCATCACTGTGTCGGCACCCGGTTGTCAGCCACATATCGTCAAGCTCAAGGCCGGAAAGGTGAACCTGGTGGTCATTCGCAATATCGCTCCCGGACTTCCGGAGTTTGTCGACCAGGCGGTCCTCAGCATCTGAACGCCGAACGGCCCAGGCATTGGTAACGCCAATTCTTCGATTGTTATGCGAAATCTAATCCTATTCGTGGCCATGGCGATGGCCGCAGGCGCAGGCTGCCAGAACGTGAACAGCGTCGAGCGCGCCGTTCCCGTGGCAAGTCCGAGCTACGTTTCCGACAAGCGTATCATCACCGACTATACGCTGGCGAAGTCTCTCGCCATCGTGTCGGTGTATCAGACCACGGTCAGCGGCAACCTGCTCAAGATCCAGGTGCAGGTCGAGAACCTGTCCAGCCGCACCAACAACCTTCGCTACCGAATCCAGTGGACCGACCGCGACGGCATGGTCGTCGACTCGCCGCTCGATGTCTGGAAGCCGCTGACCCTGCAGGGCCGCGAGCGCAGCTCGGTGTCGGGCGTCGCTCCGACCCCGGCCGCCGTGGACTTCACCATTAAGTTCCAGGAAAGCTGATCTCGTCCCAAAAATCCGACTCGCCTTAGACCCAAAATGAAACTGCGCCATATCGCCATTGCCTCCGCCGTTTCGGCGGCGGGATTCCTCCTCGCGGGCTGCGAGACCTCGACCCAGGTCACTCCGGTCGATCCTGCTGCCAACAACATCATCAATTCGTCCCAGATTTCTCCGGGTGAATGGGCCCAGGCTGCGGACAAACTTGTCGCAAACCTGTTTGCATCAGGCGTGCTCGACCGCGCGCCACAGAAGCCCGCCATCATGGCCGTGTCGCGAATCGTCAACGACACGCAGGAGCAGATCGATACCGATTCGCTCGTGAAGAAGATCCGCGTCGCCCTCAACCAAAGCGGCAAGGTGCTCACGACCACCACGCTCGGGCTGGGTGGCAAGGCTGAGGACCCGCTCGCAAAGGAGGCGGCCGAATACAATCAATTCATGGCCGGTCAGAAGGAACAGTCTCGCATGCCGTACTACACCCTTTCGGGAAAAATCATCGAGGACCGGATACGCAGCGGAAACAACACCCAGGTAACCTATACGTTCCAGCTTTCGTTGACGACGGTCTCCGACGGATTGGCCGTCTGGGAGTCAGAGCAGCAGATCGCGAAGGTGGCGCATAGACCGGCTGTGAGTTGGTGACACGCGATGGCCCTGCTCTGCGGGGCTTTTCTGTCGGGTTTAGTCCCCGGTCATCCGGGCGAGGGGCTGGGCTGTCGACACGCGTTTCCGAAAGGGTCGGCGTCCAGCGATCCGATTTCTGGGTATTGCATGACGGGCCTGGAATGTCGTGCGACCCGGTACCGCTTATTCCCCTCCACCTGGTCAGAACGTGGGCTCTAGGGATTTTTATATTGCTCATCGTCGGCATTCGATTCCGCGGACTGTCCTCGGGCATTGGCGCAGGGATCGGGCTATCGGATGAGGCCGACGGCGTCTTGATTAGGCCGGTGCGCCCCTTCTCAAATTCTACTCCTTGCACTTGGGGCCCAGTGTGGTCGCCCTGATTCAGGGTGGTGGTGCCATTCCGGGGCAACGGAGGTCGCTGCCCAAAAACCTCAGGTTTGAAGCGGGCGATCTCATTGGCCGCGGCGCCGGTTGATTTATGCTCGGGTTCTACCTGCTAGCCGGTTGTGCCGGGCAGGTACCACCCCTCCATGACCCGATTGCTTCGCTTCCTCGCCATGTCTGCGCTGGTCTCCTGTCTCATCGGCGCCCCCGCAATGCGGGCCGGCGCCATTCGTCTTTGCTCTCCGCGAGACGGCGCCGTCGTATCGAACAACACCCCTTCGCTCGGTTGGACGCCCGTCGCTGCCGGGTCGATTGAGATCTGGATCGATGGGGCCCGCGTGACCACGCTGGCTGGCGACGCCACGCGCTACGTGCCGTTTCCACTCTCGTTTGGTGCACACCACTGGAAGGTAATCTCCGTTTCCGGCGCCAACAGGGTCAGCTCCGAAGTCTCAACGTTCACCGTCAGCGACCGCCCTCTCGCGGACCTGCCACCCGATGCGCTGCTGCTGCGTCGCTCCTGGTTCGTTCAGTCCTCGATTACGGCCGGCATGGACGGCGCCCGCCTCTCGTCGCCCGGCGTCGATGATCGCGGCTGGGCCGAGACTTCGCTCCCCGCCACCGTGCTCACGGCCCTGGTCCGAAACGGAGTGTATCCAAATCCTTACGTGGGCCTGAATGCCACGCGTATTCCGGACGCCTGCGATGCCTTCAACCGGGCCCGCGATCTCCTGCGGTACAGCCACATCCCCGGACAAAATCCCTGGGAGCGTCCGTACTGGTTTCGCACGACCTTCAGCCTGCCGGCAAATTACGTCGGGAAACGCGTCTGGCTCACCTTCGACGAAATCAATTATCGCGCCGACGTGTGGCTTAATGGCGTTCAGATCGCAGGCCAGTCCACGATGGTGGGCATGGAACGCCAGTTTCGATTCGACGTGACATCGGCCGTGCGCGCCACGGGCGAAAACGTCCTCGCCGTCGCCATCCACCCTCTCGACAACCCGGGCGAACCCTCGGCGCCCGCGATCACGCCCCTCGGCGATCCGGGTCAGAACATGGGGACGGACGCGAAGATCAGCGTGAACTACGCGAAATGGGACACCGTCGGCTGGGACTGGCAGCCTTCGGTCCCCGACCGGGACATGGGGATCACCCGCGACGTGTATCTTTCGGCCACCGACGATCTTCTCATCACTCATCCCTACGTCGGTTCCGACCTCGATCCGTCTGATCTGTCGAAGGCGGAACTCCGAATCTCCTTCACGCTGGTCAATGTCTCGAGCCGGACCGAGGACGGCTCTGTGCGGGCCACGATCTCCGACGAACGCGGACGATCGTTTCAGGTGACGCAGGCCTTCCGGGTTCCCGCCCGCGGACGCACCAGGATTGTCTGGACGCCCGCGGATCTTCCGGCGCTGACGGTGCACGACCCGCAGCTCTGGTGGCCGGCCGGTCTCGGGGCGCACCCTCTGTACTCGCTCCGGCTCGAGGCGACGACCGCCTCGGGCGCCTGCGCCCGTGCTTCGGTTCGATTCGGAATTCGAAGAGTGGATACGCAAATCGATCCGATCACCCATTCCCGGATCTTTCGCATCAACGGCCGGCGGGTCTTCCTTCGCGGCGGAAATTGGGTCGACGATATGATGCTCAACTGGACGGCCGCCCGGTATCGCGACGAGATCGACCTCGCCCGGCATGCGCGCCTGAATTTTCTCCGGGTCTGGGGGCCGACTGGAGTCCCGCCCGATGCCTTCTTTGACGAGGCCGACAGGCAGGGGGTCCTGATCCAGCAGGATTTTCTGAGCGACAACTGGGGCACCTTTCACAACGCCCCGGGGAACGCGCCTCCGCTGGAAATCGCGAAGGCGGCCACGTCCGCCATCATCCGCAAGCTGCGCAATCACCCATCGCTCATCATCTGGTGTGGCGGAAACGAAGGCCCGAACCCGCGAGAGGCACTGATACGCGACAGCCTGCTTCCGACCCTCGACCCGTGGGGCGGACGATTCTATCTGAGGGCCTCGAACGACGACGGTTTCATGGGTGGAGGTCCCTATCAGAATCTTCCCCCGGAGGCGTATTTCGGCCATCCCAAGCTCATCGGCCTGAACAGCGAAGTCGGTCCGAGCGGGGTTCCCGAATGGCAGAGCCTCCGCCAATTTGTCGACCTGCCGCCGAAATCCTGGGCCGCCGGCCGGTTTCCGCTCGACGGTGAGTGGGCGTTTCACAACGCGACGGACAGGCCTTCGCCGGACACGCGGAAGTTTTCGGACTTCGACGACATCCTCCGACGCCGGTACGGTGCGCCGGCAGGCTCGGACCTGGCCGCGGTCCGCGGTTATGTCGAACGCGCCCAGATGTTGGACTACGAAACCTATCGGGCGGTCGCGGAGTCGTTGAACCGGACGCGTTGGACCCGATCCACCGGCTTCGCCCTCTGGAAATACAACTCGAGCTGGCCGAGTCTCGTCTGGCAGATCGTCGATTGGTATCAGGACTGCAACGCCGGGTTCTACGCGATGCGCAAGGCAGGCGAGCCGGTCCACGTTCAGTTTGATCCCAATGACCGAACGCTCGCGATCGTCAACCGCACCGACCACCCCGTCCAAGACGCGGTGCTCGAGGCTGAGCTGTTCGACAGTTCGATGCGACGGATCTGGCGCAGGGATGCGGCGATCGCGGCGCCTCCGGATGCGACGACGGTCTCCGATTGGAGCGTTCCCAACCGCCCGGGCATCACCTTCCTCAGGATCTTCCTCCGAGATTCACGAGGCGGCGCGATTGCCGACAATCTGTATTGGTTGAGTCCCGACAACGATTTCGCGGCGCTCGCCACGATGACGGGCGCGAGGCTGGTGTCGCACTTTGAAGAACCTCCGGTGCCGGGCCGCCCCGCGCATGTCGTGATCGAGAATCGGGGCACCGGGCCGGCGCTGCTCGTGCGGGTCAGGCTCGTAGACCGCGATTCCGGGAACGAGGTGCTGCCGGCGTATTGGAGCGACAATGACGTCTCGCTGCTGCCTGGGGAGTCGGCGCGGCTCACGGTCTCGGTCGCCCCCGGGTCGTTCCCTGGCCATCCGGCGCTCGAAATCTCCGGATACAATGTGCGCCGGGCGGTCGATTGAGCGCCCCTGAATCCTCGGACGGCGGAGGCGTACCCGACTGTGAGAGTGATTTTGCTCCACCGGGCGCCTGCGCCGTCGTTGCCTTGAGAACGGAGCTGCGTTACCTCGAACTCCGCCGGGCGTCCCCGCTCGTGCGCGATCCCCAACCCCAGTGTCTCCCATGCACACGTTCAGGCTTCTTGCCGTCCTTCTTCTCGTCTCCTTCGCCACCGTCGCCGCGGAGGCCCAGCAGTTCAACGTCCTCGTCTTTTCGAAGACGGAGGGCTGGCATCACGACTCTATTCCTGCCGGCGTGGCGGCCATCGAACATCTCGGTCAACTTCACGATTTCACGGTCTTCTGGACTGAGGACGCGAACCGCGTCTTCAACGACAAGGCCCTCTCCAAATACCAGGTGGTCGTCTTCCTCTCGACCTCGGGCGACATCCTAAACGCGGACCAGAAGGCGGCGTTCGAGCGCTTCATCCAGCACGGCGGCGGCTTCGTGGGCATTCACAGTGCTTCGGATACCGAGTATGGCTGGGCCTGGTACACGAAGCTCGTCGGGCGCATGTTCTACATTCACCCGACCATCCAGACGGCGACCGTCGAGGTGCTGGACAGGAACTTCCCCGGCATGGAGTATTTTCCAAAGCGCTTCCTGGCCACGGACGAGTGGTACCAGTTCCAGCCCGCGGTGGCGGACAACCTGCATTACCTGCTCGCGGTGGACGAGACGACCTACGACCCGCATGTCGTCTGGGGCGACCAGCACAAGCAGGGCGACGGCATGGGCAAATTCCATCCGATCGCGTGGTATCACACCTACGACGGCGGCCGTTCGTTCTACACGGCGATGGGCCATCTCTCCGCGACCTACGGCGACCCGACCTTCCAGCATTTCCTGTTCGGCGGCATCTACTGGGCCGCCACGGGCAAGGGATTCCGGGCGGAGTAGGGGACGGCGCCCGTCGTCGGCCCGCTCAGGGGATCTCGCAAATCTCGATCATCGTCTGTCCCGTAGAGCCGCACGCGCGCTCGATTTTCCCTGAGCGAAGGCAAGGCGCGGGTATCACCGGCAACGCGGCGTCCCTGGATTCCCATGGATTTGACTCTGTCGCGCTGCCGTCTTCCCGTGGAGGCCATGAAGTCCGCCCACTGCACATTCCTCACGTTGGCCCTCGGTTTGCTCGTTTCGATTACCCCGGCTGCGATGCGGGCGGCGGACGTTGGCGGGCTTCCGGTGCAGGTATCCGCCAACGACACACACCTCCGGTTCATCGGCCGGTTCGACCATCGCGACCCGGCAGGCCCGCGCTGCGAGTGGTCGGGCTCCGAGCTCGAGGTCCGGTTCCAAGGCACCGCACTGAACGTGTGCCTGAAGGAGAAGGGTGAGGATCTGTATCAGGTGGTCGTCGACGGCGTTCCGACCACCCAGCTCGTGACGAACGAACACCAGACCGTCTATCGTGTGGTCGAGGGGCTCGCGGACTCCCCGCACGTGGTCGGCCTTTTCAAGCGCACGGAACCCCTGGTCGGCAGCACTCAGTTTCTGGGTCTGCAGTTGCCCGCGGGCGCCAAGCTCCTGCCTCCACCGCCGGCGCCGACTCGCCGGATCGAGTTCATCGGCGACTCCATCACCTGCGGCTACGGCAACGAAGGGAAGGATCAGTCGCAGCATTTTTCCCCGCAGACCGAAAACAACTACCTCGCCTACGGCGCGGTGGCTGCGCGTGAGTTGAATGCGGAGTATGTGTGTGTCGCCTGGTCGGGTCGGACGATGTGGCCCACGTTTACCATCCCCGAAATATACGACCGCACCCTGCCCGATGATCCGACGAGCCGCTGGGATTTCGGCCAATGGAAACCCGACGTCGTTTTGATCAACCTCGGCACAAATGATTTTAGGGAGAAGGTGCCGGACCAGGCAAAGTGGACCGCCGCGTACCGGGCGTTCTTGAAACGCGTGCGCACGAACTACCCCAGGGCCCAGATCTACTGCGCCATTGGTCCGATGATGAGCGACAGCTACCCCGTCGGTATGCATGCACTGAGTACGCTTCGGACCTTTGTCACCGAGATGCTCGCGGCCGAGCACAAGGACGGCCACCTGCAGGAGCACTTCTTCGAATTCGCTCAACAGCGCCAGGAGGACGGCCTCGGGGCCGACTGGCATCCCAGTGTGAAGACCGACCGGATCATGGCCGACAAACTGTGCGCCGCGCTTCGGAGCGATCAGGGCTGGTGAGGAAGTTTCGCCGGTTTGCCGCTCAGCGATTCACAAACAGTTGGGTGTCTGGGTGTGCACGTGTTTTCCCCCCCCCCCAACAGGCGGTGCATCGGCTACTCGATCATGCGCCGCGCATCCTTGAGCAACAGGACGAGGTGCATGGGATGGCCCGGCAACGGCTCGAAATTGTAATGAAGGTAGAACGCCTTGGCCCGGTCGTCCTTGGCATGAACAAGGAGAGCGCGCACCCCGATACCCTCGGCTGCGCTGAGCACTCGCAGGATCGCATCCTTCAGAAGGCCAGAACCCAAACCCTTGCCGTGCCAAGTCAGATCGACCGCTAGCCGGGCGAGGAGCACCACTGGAATGGGATGCCTTGCCACGCCTTTTTGCAGTCGAGTTGGCGCATCCGCATACAAAACCTGCGATGCGGACAAGCTGTAGTAGCCGACCACGACCTTTCTATCCGTGGTTGCTACGAAAGTTTTGGCCGAACCCGATTGGTGATTAGCCAAGGCATGCCGCGACAGAAAGTCATTCAGCGGCGGGACGCCAGAGTCGAACGCGGCAACCTGATGGTGGTCACTGATGGGTTCAGGCCGATGCAGCGGAGCGGTCGAAGACATCGGGCCTCGTCAGGAGTTTGCGGAGTTGGGGCAGGTCCTTGGCGGGAGCATCGAGCCGCTTGGAAAATTCAGCCCACGGGCCTTTTTTCAGGGCAAAAGTCTGCTGATTAGCCAAGTCGGCTTTGGCGCGCTCTACCGCCGCCCGCAAAATGTAGTCGGTCAGATTAGGAGCGCCCGACAGTTCTGCCGCTTGCGATAGCAGGAACTTGGTCTTGGGCGGGGTGCGAAGGTGGATTTGGGCGGTGGCGGTGGCCATGGGTGATGCGATTCGATTGTCTACACAAGAGCTACACGATGCGCGCGTGTCAATGCTGGTGGAGCCACTTGGGGCGAATGCATATCCATCTTAAGGTTTGACCCTTCGGTCCTGGGAAGACGTTGCGCCGCCAAAGAGACCTGCGAGACTGAAGCGATGGCGGTCGCCTCATTCAATGCCCAAGCCCCCCGGGACTCGACCGGCCTGATCGAGGTCCGGGTGCGCGAGGTGGCGCAGCTGTTCA
Organism: Opitutaceae bacterium; assembly: GCA_027310745.1. Lineage (GTDB taxonomy): Bacteria > Verrucomicrobiota > Verrucomicrobiia > Opitutales > Opitutaceae > MWDT01. The sequence goes on from DAIDAF010000032.1 coordinate 94,949, forward strand.
ACTCGATGGATCCGTCGCCCTTCCATGAGCGGGATCTGGATGCGGACGCCGAGGAGTTCATCATCAGCTGGGCGCACGAGCATCCCAGAGCGCCGCAGCTGAAGCTCGTCGTGCATCTGACTCGACCGCCTGTGGAGGGGAATGCCGAGCAGAGGGTACGCGAGGCGGTGCACCACTATTTTGCCTACCGGGCCCGGCTGAACTGGCTGGAGTTCAAACAGCTCATGCGCCAGGGCCGGACGGCGCTGGTCGTGGGCTTTAGTTTTCTCGCCGTGTGTTTTGGCCTGGGGCAGGTCATTGCCGGCCAGGGCTCGGGCACCTGGCGGGATCTGCTGCGCGAAGGCCTGACGATCATCGGCTGGGTCGCGATGTGGCGACCGCTGCAGATCTACCTGTACGATTGGTGGCCGCTGCGCCGCCGTGGCCTCGTCTTCCGCAAATTGAGCGTGATGGACGTGGAAGTGCGGACCGAAGCCGGCGCCGATACGACGAACGCGACGCCGAACGTCTAGCTCACAAGCTGGGAGCGGCCCGGATATTTCGCATCGTCTGAGTATCCGTAAACCAGCCTGTGCCCATGTCGGCTCACGCTGGCCCATGGCCCCCAGGCGAACTAATTCGCACTCGTTCCCCAGAGGATGCCCCGGCCGCTTCCGCTGAAGTAGACCGTCCCGAAGGTACGCATGTCTCCGGTGACATGGTCGATTCCGCCATACTGGTGAGCATCGTCATTGATCCTGATCCACGAGGCGCCGCCGTCGGTGGAGCGGAATAGGCCCCACTGAGTGCCGATGGTGCCGGCGATGAAGAGAGTCAATTGGGAAGAGCCGGGTGCAGCCTTTCCGTAGCCCAGAGAAGTTGATTTCTGGACTCCGGCAATCTGAGTCAACTGCGGTGACGCGGCCGAGCCGGTGTTGGTGTAAAGACCGTCGGCGTTTCCACCCGCCGTAAGCCAGAGATGGCCCTGGGCGTCAGGGAGCGAATAGAGGGTTGGGGCGGGCGTAAACGGAACCGCAATGGGCAGACCGGTCTGAATCGTGGAGAAGGTCACGCCGCCATCCGTGCTCATGGTAAGAGTCCCGGTCCTCCCGCTATATCCGTAGAAGACGCCGGCCTTTGCGCGATCGGCTACAATCTGCGATTGCGCCTGGATTCCTGTCGAGGCCGTCCAGGTCTTTCCGCCGTCCTTCGAGTACCAGACGGATGACGTGTCCTGGGTTGCCCAAACGATTGACGAGCCATCGGCTGCGATAGCGATCGAACCGCCGCCCGTAGTGGTCCCGGTTGGCATTGTGGCGAAACCAGCCCAGGTGAAGCCCCCATCCGTTGAGATCACACCAAGCGGCGTGGCGCCATAGGTTCCGTCCGACGCGCGAAGCACGGTCGTCGGCATGTTCTGCTGGAAGTCCATGGACGTGGGCATGGCCTGCGAAACCTTGTAGTTCCCCTGTGCCGGAGAGACGGTGAGGTCCGTATGCGCGAAACCGTAAACGTCACCGATTCCGCTGAGCAAGATGGTGCTTCCCGAAGGCGGAGCGAGCAGGACATTGACGGCCGTCTCTTCGATGCCCTCGTCCTCGAACTTCCAGTCGACAATGCCCAACGAACTGGCGCTGGGATCGGCCTTGGTCAGGTCATGTGTAATCCACAGACCGCCGCCGAAAGAGTACATGGCGTGGTCGGGATTGAACGGGTCAATCGCAAGACCGGTGATCCAGTTGCCGGTCGAGACTGTTCCCGGCGCGCCGACATACGGCGCGTTTGTGTTGTCATGCGTGGCCAGGTTCGGCGACATCGACGAGGAATTGCCCGGAGCTTTTACTGAGGAAACATCGCGCCAGGTTACGCCATCGTCGGTGGAGCGATAGACGACGTCACCGGTCGGCCAATACTGGTTCAGCGTGCCAACCATGATGGTTCCTGGGTGGCTGGGATCGACCGCGACGCTGCCAAAGCCTTGCTGGTCCGGAGGGCCGCCTACGTTCACGGGAAGTACGATCTGGGTCCAGGTTCCTGAGGTCCAACTCGAGTCTGGCGTGAATTTCCAGAGTTGGCCGACGGTATCCCCATCCGATCCTGCACCGTCGCCGTAAAGGATGTAGAGAGATCCATTGGGGCCGAGCTTTGCCTGCATCGGCGACATAGGTTTGGGGGCTGACGCGAACGACGGCTGTCCTGCAACTGCAGTCCACGTGCTCGTCGTCGAGCCGCCGTTCGTGGTCACATACAACGCCTGTGAATTGCCATTGAGTCCCGTGCCGGCGACGGCGGCATAGACAACAGGAGTCGCCGCTCCTGAGGAGCCGCTCGCCTTGATGGGAAGCACCGATACAACGCCCATCGGCATGTATTGTCCTCCCCCGATCGAAACCGAAGTCACAACCTTCAGGCCGGTCGCCTGGGGCCATGTGTTTCCCGAGTCTGTAGAAACCCGTAGTCCGTCTTGGCGCGTCCCGAAGTAAACGATGCTCGGCATGTTGGGATCGACGGCAATCCGCTCTCCCATGCCGCGACCCGGATTGTTCGAACCATTTTTGAAGTTCAGCGGCACGGTCTTGAACGTTGCGCCCTGGTCGTTGGAGATCAGCATCTCACCGTTTCCGGCCCAGGAGTTGGAATACAAGCCCACTGCAACGTAGAGCTTGTTCGGATTGGTCGGATCCAAGCCGATCGCATCGCCGCCATTAAAGAACCCATCCGTCAGCCAGTCGAGCAGCGGGACCCAGTGCGAGTCCTTGGGGCCCCAGCGGTAAATGCCTCCGATGTCGGTGCGAGCGTACATCAGGTTCGGCTCGGTCGGGTGAAAATAGACTCCAGGGATGTAGCCGCCGGCGAGAATCTTGACGTTGCGAAATGAATACGAGGGCGTTCCGCGGACAACGGTCGCTGAAACCGTCGCATAGGCCGGATTGAAGTGGGTTGCATCAGTTGGCGTGAACGTGACCGAAAGCATCTGCGGCCCCATCGTGTTCATCACCGTGCCCGCATCGGGTGTGTAGGAGAAAGTGCCCGGTACATTTACGCCGCCATAGCTCGCAGTCGCGTTGAGTTGAGTAGCGCTCAATGCGGTGCCCAGCGTTACGTTCGACGGCGTGGCCCAGGTAATTGTCGGCGTGGTTTTGTCGGACGTTGGCTTTGTCGTCGTGCCTGACGAGACTTCGTAAACCTCAGCCAGCGCTACGCCTGACGTGCCGTTCGCGCCGCTGACTTGAGCGGTGTATAGCCCAGGCGGCAGTGTGATCAGCAATGCGGCATCCGCCGAGTCACTAGGTAGGTCAAATTCACCGACCAGGCGAAACACGCTCGCCAAGGTGGCGTCGCCATTCCAGCCCGAGTTCGATCCGATCTCGGTCGCAGGTTGACTTCCATTAATTTGAAACAACGTGAGCACCGGCTGCTGGAGAACCCCCGTGACGCCGTACTTTGCCAGCGTCGGGCCGACGGCCCGGATCAACACGGTCATGGCGTTGTGACCTGTCACCACAAAGCCATCGATCAATATTCCGTCTCCGGACTTAACGAGGGCGCGAGAGGACACGGCGATGAGCCGCTGACCCGGGGCCAGAGACGGCGCGTCGTCGTATATTTCTGCTATTGCTACACCTGGCGAACCCGACGAAGTGCTGACTTGGGCTGTATAACCAGCAGAACCGCCTCTGATATCTCCAAGCGACTCGAGCATTGCCGTGTCCGCCGAGGTCGCTGGCAGCGGGAAATCGCCCGTCGCGTTGAAAGCCGCCTGTAGCCTCGCGTCACCTTGCCAACCACCGTTGGCGGCAAGCACACCCGAGGTGGTCGAGAACAGCGTCAGAAACGGGGCGTCAAGGGGATCCGTGATCCCGAAACTGGCGAGCGTCGGGCCCACCCCGCGGATCAGGTATGGCTTGGGCTGACCGGCCGCGAAAAAGCCCACAATCAGGTTGTCGTTTGCGGTGCTCCCCACGAAGGCGCGGGAAGAAAGACCGACCAAGTACCCTGGATTTCCAGTACCAATGGAAAGGGAACCGACTACCGTGGTGGTGGTGCCGGATGCGCTCGTCGCCGTGCAGGAATAGGTGCCTTGGTTGGCCGAACTAACCTTCGCGATGAACAGCGTCGCATCCGTGGCGCCGGCAATCGCTACTCCGTCGTGCTGCCACTGATAGGTGGTCCCCTGTGCCTCAGGCACATGGAACGCCGCAGTTCCGCCCTCCGCCACGTTCACCGCGGAGGCCGGCAACTGTGCCCACAAGGAGGGGCACCAGAGGGCAAGCCACGACAAGGCGATGGCGAGATAGGCATGGGACAGACGCATTCTGCACTATAGCAGCTACTCGCCGGCTCTGTATGTAGTCAAAACGCGTTACAGCTGCGCTTCGCGGAGGGGATGATCTCGTCGGGAACCGGAAGTTCATCCAGTGTTGCGCTCGACCGAAAGGACGCGCCGCGCCCCGGGGGCATCGTTCAAACCCGTCCCCCCGTCCGCCCTTTCCGTGCTGGCTTTGACTGCGCTGCTTTTCGGCGTGGTCGTAGTAGTCCCACGTCTGTTTCCCGAGCCTCGACGCTTCGACGCAGGTCGGCCGTATGGGGTCAAATCTGAATGGCGCTTAGTTAGCGCAGAGGAATTTCGTAACGTGTCGGTGACTAGGCGCGGCACCGGACGAAGAATGGCCTTAACTAAGGGCCATTCGGGTCAAACCTTTTGTTTGCGGTCGGGGCGCTGGCATTGGCAACGTAACACATCACGCCGGAAGTGGATAGGGATTGGCTCGCGGATAGGTACGATGCGGGGGATCGGTCAAGCCGAAGCAATCTGGGCGGACTGATTCGAATCAGTCCGCTGATGCTTTCTCACCAAGATCAAGCCATTGGCCTATTGGGTTCCGATGCATTTGTCTCCAAACACGGTGAATTCGGCCACGCCCGGAGTGATTCCCTTGGGTGTACCAACTATGACCAGCCGCGCACTGCTCCCTTTCACGGGCGCACACTCGCGGTAGTCGATCAGCAAGTCCTCCTGACTCTTGCTGCGGTCAAGCACCACCTGCCAGGTTTTGGGGGCGGTTTCCACTTCAACGCGATAGCGGAATGGACCGGGATTTGCGCCCCTGCGGGTATCGAGTCCGATGTCGCGCCAGATCAGCCGCACGGCCCGCACCGTGGTGGGGGCGCGAAAGGCGGTGGTGAGCACAGGGTTTGCATCCCCCTTGGCCGGTTGCCACCAGGTCATGAGGTTATTATCCACCGCGAAGCGGCCGGTCAAATGCCCCGCCGCGGATGAGACAGCCGCGGGTTCACCTTGGTTGAGTGGCAGCCAGCCGGGAGATAACGGTCGCTCCGGCGCCCCGACCGGCGCTGGCAGATACTGGGGCAGCGAGGTGGCTTGGGGCACATACAGTTCTCCGTTTGCGTCAATGGCGGCGAGGTCGAAGCCAATCCGCCGCTCAAATCCGTTGAGCACCGAGGCGTGCACGCAATAAAATGCCCACAGTCGGCCGCGCGGTCCTGCGACGATACAACCATGCCCCGTGCCGGTGATAAGTCCCTCGGTCGTTCGGAGAATGGGATTCCGTTTTTGTGGTTTGAACGGCCCGAGCGGACTGTCCGAGACATAGCAGCCCATCGCATAGGTGCGGTATTCCGTGCCCGCCGCAGAGTAGGTCAGATAGTAGCGATTTTTCACCTTCAACATCCAAGCGCCTTCGAGCCAGCCAACGGTCGCGTCTTGGTTCCAATCGCCCAGCGCTTCCCACGGCTGGAGGTCGGGCCGGAAGGGAATTGCACAGAACGGCTTTGAAATCGTGACGAGAGGGTTTTTCGCATCCAACTCCACGGCCCAGATGCCGTCGCGCGGCGTGCAGCCCCAATAGAGGAAAAGCCGGCCATGATCCGAAAACAGCATGGGATCCCAGAACCACGGCATTCCGGGCACCTTGGGAAGCTGCATCTTGCCAACTTTCTCAAAGGGTCCGAGCGGAGAGCTCGAGCTGTAGAGTTCCGCGTCTGAGGCAACGAGCAGGAATCGTCCATCGTGCTTCACCACGGTCGGGGCATAACCGATGTCGCGGACGTTCAGCGGATGATGCACCCAGGTGAGGCCTTCATCCGAACTCACCCACGCCATATCGCACGAGGGGTAAAGGTACCATTTGCCCTCGTACCAGAGTGCAGACGGATCCGCGAGTTCCCGGTATTGCTCCCCAGGAGGCGCATTGTCAGGAAGGTTGCGCACGAGCCTCCCAATGGGGTAATCGGGCAAAGATATTGGGTTACAGTAGGTCGTTGGCGCCCGATCGCGAACCACGGGCGCAGCCTCGGCACCGGAGGCTGGCAGTGAAAGCGCCACGCTGGCGATCAGTGCCAAACACACCGACCTTCGCGAGCCGCCAAAGATTGGGCGCAGCAGACCGTCGACCATCAAACGCAGGCGGAACCGGTCGGACAACCCACTCGCTCTGCTTGGTCCGAACAGCCCCTCCCTCTTCGATGCCTCGGTTTTCATCTTCATAGCATGCGTCCGTTTACTTGATCGGATACGGTCCTGATCCTGTCCGAGGCAGACGCGAATCCCGCGCTGTTGGCGTTCAGGGGAATCGCTCCTGTTTTGTTGATCGGCCGAAGAATAACCAAAGCTTTGCCCGGTTACGTCAGCCATTGGTCGGCCGGAAGGGGGCGAGCCTTTAGGGCGTGTTGTCATGTGATCAATCGTGGGCATTAACGGCGGGACCCAGCGCGGCCCCAGGCTACTTCTTGGCGTCCACGACGACCACCGGCGTCGCGCCGGAGCCGGTCAGGCTGCGGGCTTTGTCGTCCCAGACGAGGTGGTCGATGCGCGCCGCCGCGCCGCCCTTCTCGTAGGCGTAGGTGGAGCCGTCGTCGTGATAAAGGTCGAAGCTGCCGTTGGCCCCCGGATAGACCCGGTACTCGGCGATGGCCTGCGGTTGCCGGGCGCTGGCGACCTCGACGCCGAACGGAATGATGCTGCCGGCGCGCACAAAGAGCGGAAGGGTGTCGATGGGCGCGCTGACCTCGATCGTCTGGCCGCCGTGCACGCGTTCATTGGTCCAGTAGTTGTACCAGTCGCACCCGGCGGGCAGGTACACGGAGCGGTGGGTCGCGCCCTGTTCGGTGACCGGCGCCACGAGAAAGGCGGGGCCGAACATGTACTCGTCGGGAATGTTGCCGGCCTTCGGATCGCGAGGGAAATCCATGAACAGCGCCCGCATGTACGGAGCGCCTGTCTGATAGGTCCGGTACGCGAGCGAATACGTATAGGGCAGGAGCTTGTAGCGAAGCTTGAGATAGCGCGCGAGGATGGGCTCGGCCTGGCGGCCGTAGGACCAGACCTCGTTGTGCTTCCGCTCGCCATGCGCGCGCATCACGGGCTGGAACGTGCCCCATTCGAACCACCGCACGAAGAGCTCGGGATAGTCCGCATAGTTGCCGATGACGTCGCGCGCATCGCTTCCGTCGATGAGCGGCTTGTGGGCGGGGCGGTAGTCGGCGGGAATCCGCGGCGAGAAGAAGCCGGCGATGTCCGTATCCCAATAGGGCATACCGCTGGCGGTGAAATTGAGGCCCGCCGGTATTGAGCGCTTAAGCATGTCCCAGGTGGCCACGATGTCGCTCGACCAGAAGACGGTGCCGTTGCGCTGCGCGCCGAGGTAGGCGGCGCGCGCCAGGATCATCACGCGGCGACTGTCGCCGAAATCACGCCGGAAGCCCTCGTAGACGGCGCTCGTGTGGACGAGCGGGTAGAGGTTGTAGTAGCGGACGCCGGCGCCGATCGAGAACCGGTCGTTCGCGGGATCGATGTCGGGTTCGGTTTCGTCGAGCCAGAGGTAGTCGAAACCGAATGGCTTGATGTAGCGGTCGCGCACCTCGTCCCAGAACCAGCGCGCGGCGGCGGGATTGGTCATGTCGATGTTCGGGCCGATCGTCTTCGGAGCCCAGCCCGCGTCCGGCTGCCCCTCGGCGTTGGTGATGAGCCAGCCCTTGCTTTTGAGCATGTCGTAGAAACGCGAGCCCTCCGGGAAGTGCGGCCAGACGCTGAGCAGGCTGTGGATGCTCATCGCGTGCAGCTCGCGATTCATCGCGGCAGGGTCGGGCCAACGGGCCGGGTCGAGGTCGAGCTGGCCCTGCTTGGTCATGTTCAGGAAGTCCACCACCAGAACGTCGAGGGGAAGATGTTTCTCCCGGTAGGTCTTCGCCACGTCCAGGATCTGTTTCTGCGTCGGGTAGATCGCCTTGCTCTGGATGTAGCCGTAGACGTCGCGCGGCAGCAGGTGGGTGACGCCGGTGAGGTGGCGGTAGCCTTCGTAGATCTTGTCGCTCGAGGAGCCGGCGATGACGAAGTAGGACACCCGGTTGCCAACTTCCGAGGACCAGTGATTGAGCTGGTTGAATCCCAGCTGAACGGTCGTCTTGGAGGGATTATCCCAGATCAGACCATAGCCGAGGCTGGAGACCATGAAGGGCACGCCCACCGTCTCGCCACCCAGGCCCGCATAGTTGTGCCAGCAGCGGATTTCGTGATCCCGCAGGTCCATCCAGCCCTGCTGCTGTTGACCGAGCCCGTAGTAATGTTCGTCCGTCGGCGAGTCGAAGAGCGCGGCGATGGAGGATCCTTTGTTGGCGTCCATTTTGGCCACGTCCGGGCTCTCGGGAGCCATGGTCCAGGACCGCATCTGGAGGAGCTGGCGGCCCTTGGCAGTGGTCACGCGCAGGGCGTCGTCGTGCGGGGCGTAGGGATTGGGATGACCGCCGAAATATTCCTCGCGCAGCTGGTTGTTGATGGCGTCGAGCGGCATGGACTTCGGCTGCTGGTGGTCCGGGGCGAGGTTCACCACGAGTTGTGCGGAGCGGTAGGTGACCGAACCGTCGGGATTCGTCTCGCTGGACCAGCCGGCCGGGTTCGGTTGGGCGATGAAGCCGTAGCCAGGCTTGGCCGTGGCGTCGGCTTTGTCCGTGCTCAGGGTGATGCGCACGATGTTCGGCGCGTAGGGGACCACCGAAATCACGCGTCCCTCGCGTTCGACCAGAAGGGAGCCCTGGGCGAACAGGCAGGCGGGCAGCAGGGCGGCGAGCAAGGCGCAGGTGCGGAGCAGGGGGCCGGCATTGTATTTACCGATAAATCCAAGTGCGGAGAGGTTTCTCATGGTGGTCTTGGGACGGGATTGGGGGGGCGATTCGTTCAGGTGCCCGCGGCTGAAAGGCGGGGCGTGTAGCCATCGGGCGGGTGTGCAGTTTGGCCTGCGCACGGCCGGAAATTCGAAGCATGCCCGCCCCCGCGGTCAATGCGCGAGTGCGGGGGGCTTGGTGTCGCGGACGTTTGTGGCGAGGTCCACGGGGCAGGGCAGGAATGAAATAGGCGTAATTGAATCCGCCCTGTAGGAAACTCCGGATTCTCGGTGGGGGTGCGGTCGGCATTATTGGTTGACCACTACGGAACATTGTCACATATTAAAAAGTGAAAAGGTTTGGTAGTGAATCCCCAGAAGAAGAAGACTCTCATGAATGCCTTCAAGAAGGCGACGGTTCTGCCCTCCAGGCAACTGGAGGATCTGGGACTATTTCGTACCGATCTTCAGTCTGCCGTGATCGATGGCCTAATCGAACGGGTCGCTCCAGGGGTCTACCGCCGCGCGGATGCGGACGTCACGGAACACCACAGTTTCGTCGAGGCGGCGGAACGCATCCCAAGTGGAGTCATCTGCCTGCTGTCTGCGCTCCGATTCCACGAGCTCACCACGCAGGCCCCGCACCAAATCTGGATCGCGGTGCCACGCGGGAATTGGATCCCGAAGGGGCCCGGGATCAGGGTCCTGCAATTCGCAGCGGGATCGATGCGCACCGGAATCGAAGAACACGAAATCGAGGGACGTGTGGTACGGATTACCTCCGTGCCTCGAACAGTCACTGACTGTTTCAAGTTCCGGAGCAAGGTCGGCCTTGATGTCGCGATCGAGGCGCTGCGCGAAGCCAGACGGGCTCGGCGGTGTTCAGTGGATGAGGTCATGGCGCAAGCGCGCGTATGCCGGGTTGCGAACGTGATCCGCCCCTATCTGGAGGCGCTCTCATGACAGGCCCGGCAAAGAAGAATCTCCCGGCGTCGGTCCTTCTGAGCTTTCCCAGGTCGAGGTGGAATTTCGGGAGATCTGTGAGATTCCAGTCGAAGACGACGGGCTGGTGTTCGATTCGAAGAACGTCCGGGTGGAAGAAATCCGTGAGGATGCCCGCTATGCCGGTCTTCGCGTGACGCTTGTGGCTAAACTGGCCAGGGTGAGGATTCCCGTTCAGGTGGACATTGGCTACGGAGATGCCGTCATGCCAGGTCCTCAACAGATCGAATTTCCCGCTTTGCTCGACTTTCCGGCGCCGAAACTCGGCGCCTATCCGATCTACACTGTGGTTGCCGAGAAACTGGAGGCGATCGCTGCACTCGGGGAGATCAACACCCGGATGAAGGATTTCTATGATCTCTGGTTCCTCAGCGAGCGTTTCGAGTTTGAGGGAGCTCCTCTTGCGCTCGCGATCAGAATGACCTTTCGGCGCCGCCAAACTCCGCTCCCGAACGTCGACTCGATGGTAGGTCTGACGCAGTCCTTCGCGGAAGGGAAGCGTTCCCACTGGAACGCCTTCCTGCAGAGAAACGGACTCGAATCCCTCAGGTTTGATGAAGTGATACGACGGATACGGATGTTCGTGAGGCCGGTGGTCGAGGCCGAAGTGGAGCCATCTGATAACCTGATGTGGAAAGCGGGCCGGGGATGGACGCACTAGGCGAAAATCAGCGATGCGCGCGCGATCATTGACGAATCGATCGAGATTGCACCCAGGGTCTGCGACGCAATGGGCAACCAACTTCCGATGGACTTCCCGCAAGCCGTCGAAGACCGGATTCTCCGTGGCGTTGAGCACAGCAGTGATGTCCTCGCGTCCGCGCGCCAGAGACACGAGGACCAGCTGCCGAGCGCATTGCCGTAGATGTTGAAGGCTGTGCTGCCGACGAGGGCTTCCCCGAGGTAAATCCGTCTCTTCACGTCCGGCTGGGCGAATTCCGTCACCAGCGTGAAGTTTGAATCCCTGATCACTGCGGACTTCATAGGGGCATCTTGCCAGAGTGAGCTAAGCGGCCAAGTGGGATCAGGGCACTCTAGGGGGCGACGCCACGCCATCCAGAATGTATGAAATCTCGGCAGCCTGAGACACCATGGAGACGGTCCACTGTAAACGCTTGCCTTGGGCTCTGGGAACGTAACCCTCCGAGCACCAGCCGCTGTCCTTTTTCCGGGCAGCAAAAATGTCAGCCATGAACCTGAATGACGCAGTCGAATTTGACGCACAAAGACTCGGAGGCCCCAGGGAAATCCGGGGATTGGAAGCCAGTGAGCAGCGGGTAGGGGGCGGACGTCGAATCCTCACCCGAGGATGTCTGCTCGCGCTCTTTGCCACCGTGGTCGGGCTGACGCCGGCGCGTGCCGATTCGGCTGTGCCGCTGACAGTTTCGGTGACGGGAGATTATTACCTGCCGAATGGAACGGCTTCGGTCGGCGACGCCGGCCATACCTTCGGTCGGAGTGTGTCGCGGTGGTCGCCATCGGTGGTGCTCGCTTGGAATTTCTCACCGTCGTTTTCGCTCGAAGTGGGCTATCGGCACATCCCCAAGGTGACCTACCTGAAATGGGCGTCGCCCGCCGTCTTCGCCGACACGTGGCACGGTCCGGCGCCGGGGACAACGTCTGCAGCCATGCCAGTCATCGGCTACGAATTGGAGAACGAGGGCGACTCCGGCTCGCTCGGCCTTGCGTATCGGGCCAGGCTGGGCAGTTCCGTGACCTTGTCGGCGAGCGTCTTCGGAGCGGCGCTATGGAGCCGCTCGACGCTGGCCTATCCCGCGCTCTCGCTCCCCGCAACAATTCCTGGGGGTTCTAATTCGGCACCGAACTCAGTTACCGACGCATCGGTCTTGGTTGGCGAATTGGTTCCCTATGACTCGTCCAGCCTCTCGCTGCGTCCCGGCGCCAGGATAGGTGTCGCGTACCGGTTCTGGACGAACCTGTCGGTGAAGGCCGAATACGAGTTCATCGACGCGAAGGTGGTGCGGGGCAGTTATGTCGGCGCCGGCATCTCGGCGGATTTCTGACGGTCGGAAGAGTGAAAAGCCCCGTCCCGGATTGTGCGAGACGGGTTGTGAAAGTGGCGCCTCGGCCTTGGGGTTTCTGCCGGATGAAGCGTGGAATGGCGGGCGCTACCAATAACACCACGGTTTGTTTGTGATATCTGTTCGCCAAGTGCGACTCTTCGCCCCCCGGAACGGCTCAGCGATATTTGTGCGGTCTTTGGCCTCGTCACTTGATTCGCGCCCGATCCTGGCTGGAAATCTAGGCTGCATTATCTGCGCTTCGAAGGCTGCGAAACAGCCAGATTCCGATCGCTCCAAGGCCTATTCCAGTCACCGCGTCGATCCCGGTGTGCTGTCGTAGCGCAACGATCGAAACAAGGATCGCGACCACCCAGGAGTAAATCACCACCTTCGGGACTGGGGTATCCCAGTACGATGCTCGGCAGCACATCACATATCCGCCATACACCGCGAACGCCGAGTGCAGGCAGGGAAAGCAGTTGTTCGGCCAGTCGACCAAATAGAACGTGGATAGGTAGCTCGGTAGATAGAGTTCGGATGGCCGCACGCAAGCGGTGGGGTATATCACGAAGGTCAGCCAAGCGACGGCGGCCACCGCCAGAAGCGCGGCCGCATAGGCTCTGACAGCCGACCAGGTCCGCAATACAAACCAGGGTAGGCCCAACAGCACAAAGAGGGAGATGTAAGGCCAAAACCACAGAGGGTTGAACGGAACGATGCGCCAAGTCCAGCAGCTGGTGCGCATGATTGCTCGGGAAGCGCCTAGGTATGGTGTGCCATGATACATGATGGTGGCGGTCAGCCCTACAGCGGCACCGAGAGCAAAACGCTTCAATAGCTCGCGTAGCGTCATCGCCGTGCACCGAGTTCATTCAGGAACGCAGTCACGCCCTCGTCGTGGCACGCGATTATCCGATATTCGCCACGCTGGTGGAGGTCCCGGAGACCAATGACGGTATGGCGGTACGCAGCGATGTTCCACTGGAGCGCCATCGCCAGGCGCCACGGCTCAGTGGCATCCTTGATCTGGCAGCTGCGCCAGAAGGCGTCCGCGGCGTAGAGTACCCGAGCGCCTGCGCAGTCGAATCTCAACCCGACCTGACCGGGCGCATGTCCGGGCAAATGGACCAGCGTGATACTTCCGTCGCTGAAGAGGTCCCAGGTCTCGAAGTGAAAATCCGACCGTCTTTCAAATCGAGTTTCATCGAGGACCACTGCTTGGTCCGGCAGCCAATCAGGAATCAGCCCGCGAAGAAAGGCCGCGCGCACTTGTCTCAACCGCGTCAGCGACTCCAGGGGGCGGAGGGAGTCGCCACGAAAGTATATGGCGGCGTTGGGGAATTCGCTGAGTCCTCCCACGTGGTCTGCGTGGAAGTGGGTGATAATGATATGACGAATTTCGTCTGGTTCGATGCCCGCTCTGGCAAGTATTGCCTTTGTCGAATCGGTCTCGCAGGTGGGAGTGACCCAGCGATACATTCGCTCAGGAAAACGACTCGTGACGTCCGTGAAATGGGCGCCATAGCCGGAGTCCACGAGAATCCATCCCATGCGACGATGCCGTAGTGCCAGAAAGACCGCCGGGAAATGAACGAGGCGCCAGGATCTGCGGTCCACCGCGGCAAGCAACTGGCGACAATACCCTCCTTCGAGGGCTCTGACTTGATCGATCATAGATCGAAGATGCCCGCAGCCTGAGTGTATCCTGCTGCCGTACCAACGAGCATGACCGGCGAACCCTGATTCAATCGTCGGCGTACACCGTCCAGCACGAACGGTATGCTGGCGGCAACCATGTTGCCGTGCTCGGCAATCGAAACATGGAATCGATTCTCGGGTATGCCGAGTCTTCGACGCATGAACTCGAGGGCGGGTCCAGAGGCCTGATGGGGAATGACATCGACCTCCTCCAGCCTTCGTCCCGTCCGGTCGAGTATCCTAGCGACCAACGAAGGCAGCAGCTTGCTAGCGAGCTTGTGAACCAGTCTCCCCTCCATATGAAACTGGTAGGCCGCTCGCTGGGTTTCTTGATATTGATAGGGAGGCATACGGTGGCCTCCTCCTTTCACCTCGCACAGCTCGGCGCCTTCGGCGTACGTCTCAAATTCGAATCCACAGCGACCGAATCCGTCATCGGCTTCCAGTATGCACGCTGCTGCGCCGTCGCCCATCAGGCAGGCGCTTTCGGGTTGATCCCAATTCACCCCTTGCAACGGAGTCTCGACGCACACGATCAGGGCGGATTTCGCCCCGCCGCTGGCGAACAGACCGTTGACGACATTGAGTGCCGCCATGAACCCAAGGCAGCTGGCATGCACATCGAAGCAGGGTATTCCCCGGGCATCCCGACCCAGCGCCTCCTGTATCAGGGCTGCGTTGCACGGAATGGGCTGCTGGATGCATAGGCTGGCATCGACGATCAAGTCGATGTCCCGGAAAGTCCTGCCGGCGTCGGCTAGCGCATTCCTGCATACGCGGATCGTGAGCTCGCGGGTTTCTCCCGGCCCGTCGCATTCGTGTCTCGTACGCACGCCGGTATGCTGCTCCGTCCATCCCGAGCGAAGGCCGAGACGTTGGTCGAGCGCACTCGCGTGAATTTGCCTTCTAGGCAGGGCCCGGGCCGATCCGCTGATTTTGAAATGCTGGTTCACTGGCTCAAGGGGTAGGGTTTTGCAGAAGGGATTCGACGAACCGGTTCACACCGTCGCCGAGCGAGACCGATGGAGGGCCCAAGTCCCGGAGAGCCTTACTCACATCGAAAGTCTTGGAGTAAGCGAACACACTGACGCCAAAACGAGTGAGCGGAGGTTCGCCCAGAAACGGGAGCAGTCCATAGGCGGCTTCGAGCACAGCCGCCGTGGCCATCGCCCGGCCCACGGGCACCCGTCTTTTC
Organism: Opitutaceae bacterium; assembly: GCA_027310745.1. Lineage (GTDB taxonomy): Bacteria > Verrucomicrobiota > Verrucomicrobiia > Opitutales > Opitutaceae > MWDT01. Next base: position 109,966 of record DAIDAF010000032.1, read on the forward strand.
GGCGTGGGAAGTTTGAGTCTTGCGAAGACCGATCCGAGAAAATCGAGGATCAGGACGGGGCAATTGTTGGTGAGGAGGTAAAGTCCCGTCGTGCGCAGTTCGACGATTCGGAGGAGATAATCCACGAGGGTGTCGATGTAGATGAGGTCCCCTTTTACGGGTTGGTCCGACTCGATTATCGGCAGTCTTCCGGTACGCGCCGCTTTGAGGATCCTGGGAAACACGACCGTATCGCCCGGGCCAAATACCGCGCGCGGCCGGACGATACACCAGGGGCCTTCGTAATCCTGGACGAGCGCCTCGGCCCTGCGCTTTGACGCTGCGTACCGGTTGATCGCGTGGGACGGGAGCGGTGAGGTCTCGTCGAGGTCGAATTGGTGCGCGTTTGTGTACATCACCGCGCTGGTCGAAATGAAGACCAGGTGGGGCCGCCCGCGGCTCCTGCAGAACTCGATCACGTGACGCGTCGCCTCGATATTCTGCTGATGGAATTTCCGCTCAGAACCCCAGGGCGACGAACGGGCCGCCGCATGAACGACAACGTCGGGCGTTGCCTTGAAGTTACACGTACGCGTCAAATCCTGCTGAACATAATCCGGGTGACCGAGTGCTCGCCGCCCGGTCGCCACCACGCGATGGCCGCGCACGCGGGCCGCCCTCCAGAGAGCGCCTCCGATAAATCCCGAGCTGCCTGTGATCAATATGGTCATCTGCGGTTTGAATGGCGTAGGTGTGTTGGGCCCGGAAAAACGACGTCGACTCGGGCGGCCGCCGCTGTGGAATGAAGGTGCATTACGAATACCTGTCTGGACGGCACGAGGTGGTCTGGGGGCATTCCCGCCGTGGCGACATCCGCCATCTTCCGGTGGCCGCAGGGGATTGGGTTGGTGTTGCTGATGATGGAAATCAAATTAGCCGCGCTTCCAACTCACCGTCAAATTCGGCGCATATTGTATATTCTGATGCACTACATCGAATTTTTCGATTAGCGCTCGGTTTGTTGCTCCGTTTACGATCCCGGCGCTCATGAACATCCTGGTCCTAGGGTCGCGCGCTCCGATCGCGGCCGACATCACGCGGGCTCTCGCAGTGAGCGGGCACCGGGTGCTGGTTGCCGACAGCCTTCGCATTCCGGTGGCGGGAGGAACTCCTTTCGCCGTTGGTTGCCTGCGTTTACCCTCCCCACGGCTCGAGTTCTCCATGTTCCAACGCGTGCTCCGTTCAAAATGCGTCGAGATGGGGATCGACGCCATCGTTCCCGTCTCTGAGGAGGTGTTTTGGCTGGCGGCCGCAGCCGACTCCCTGCCTCCCTCCGTGAGCATTCGAACGAGCCCTCTGGCAATCCTGGCTGGACTGCACGACAAGGGCCGCTTTGCAGCACTCGCAACCGAACTGGGGTTCGGCGCCGCTGAAAATATTCTGCTGAATTCGATCGCCGACGTGACTTCGATTTCCGAGCCGGAGAAATTTGTCTTCAAACCCGTGTTTTCGCGTTTCGCGTCTCGGGTTTTGATCCGCCCAAAACGTTCCTGGCTGAAAAGAGTGAGACCCACCCGGGATCAGCCCTGGCTGGCACAGACTTTTGTGGCGGGCCGCGAGCTGTGCGCCTACAACGTCGCGGAGCGTGGCAGGCTCCTGTTGCACGTCGCCTATGAACCGACGTATCGAATCGGATCCGGTGCGGGCGTCTATTTTTCTCCCGTCGTGAGTGAAACTCTCCGGTTGATGTGCGAGCGATTCATTTCGGCCACCGGATTCACGGGTCAGATCAGTTTCGACGCGATTGACACGGGGGCTCGGCTGGTGGCCCTGGAATGCAATCCCAGGGGCACCAGTGGCGTCCATCTGGCCGCTCAGGACCCCCAGGCATTGTCCGAGACGCTGCTCGGTCAATTTGGCTCTGCAGCCCGTTCGCTCAAGGCGCAGCCCCGCATGCTTCTGGCGCCTTTGCTTCTCAAGAATCCGATGGTGCTTCTAAGCAGGAGTGGTCGACGAAGAATTCGAGACGCTAGGGATGCGCTCGCTAATGCCGGCATCAGGCCTGGCCGCCAAGCCGCAGCGTTCGCAGAAATTGCGTGGAGGGCGCTTCGCTCGGGCATATCCCTTACGGAGTCGACGACAGCCGATATCGAGTGGAATGGGGAAATGGTGGACCGATGAACGATCCGACTGAGATCAGCTGGAATCGATTCCTGGTCGAAGGGCTCCTCGGTTCGGCGCAGCTTATTCAAAACGCCAACGTCGGCGTCGAACCGTTCGCGATGGCGGGAACAACGGTTCCGCTGGTGACAAACCGCGATGGCGATGCCCGATGTAGTTGGGTTGCCAGCTTGCGGAACTCCTACGGGCCGTATGCTCGGACGGAGACCGACATCGTGAGGATGAATCGCTGGTTGCGGCCGCTCTATGTCGCCGCCTCGCTGGCCGCGGAGCAGCTGATGATTGCCGGCGGTCTCTCCGGCGGCGTCTTCCTGAATAATTGGTTACTGGCCACCAACCTGTACGGTCCGCGGTTCAATTCGGATGCAATTCTCTCCAGCATTGAGGATCTTTGCCGATCGAATCCTGGCCAGCCGGTGGTGGTGCGCTCGCTCACTCCGCCACTTCATCGGGAGATGATCCGCGACCTGGCCGCTGCGGGATTTATGCTCATGCCTTCGAGGCAAGTTTGGATCGTGTCGGACCCGGCGTCGCGTGAGTGGCGCAGACATCGCGATGCACGCAGGGATTTGGAACTAGCGGAGTCGACTCGTGAGGAGTGGGCGTGGGTAGGGTCGTCGGAATTTTCCGCGGAAGATTACCGCCGCGCACTCGAGTTGTACCAACAACTCTATCGACGCCGGTACCCGCGATTTAACCCCGACTATAAACCGGAATTCCTCCGCATCGGGGCCGACACCGGGTTTCTCGAGGTCTTTGGGTTGCGGAGCGCCGAAGGTGGCCCGCTGGTGGGATTCATTGGTATGGCACATCGAGGTCACCAGACCTGCACGCCGCTGCTCGGTTATGACCTCGCCATGCCTGCTTCAGCAGGGCTGTACCGGAGATTGATGCTCCGGGGATTCCTGACCTGCGAGCGACGAGGCGCGTTGTTTCACTGCAGCGCGGGGGCTGGGCTCTACAAATACAACCGCGGAGCGCAGAGTTCAGTGGAGTTTGCGGCCGTTTGGGCGAATCACCTTCCCGCCTATCGGCGCGCCCACCTGCGAGTGCTCGCAAAGGCGGTATCGAAATTCGTGGTACCCTACCTTGAGACGCACCGCTGCTAGCATCGCAGGCGTACGAAACTCTGACTGCTGCTCACAAACACTGCTTCGCCAATCAGGAAGAGGTCTTGGCCAGCAGCCAGTGTGGCTGTTTTTATTGCGTGAGCATATCCAATCCGGCCGAAATCGCCGAGTGGTTGACTGAGCGAAATGGAGACCAGAAACAGGGGTCGATCCAATGGGGTCACGTCCTTGATTCTTGACGGCGCCTGATGAATTTCAGGTGCGGCGATCCTTCCGAGAGGAAACGCTTCCGAACGTTCTGACAGACGCTGGCGGACCGACCGGATACGGATCGGGCGCAGTGAGGCGTTGCACTATCTCAGGGTGGTAAGGCGAAATTACTACCGATAGATGGTATCTTGACGTTACTAGTTTAAGATAGTAACCGATTGGCATGACCTACAGCGTCGACACTACTGTCCAGCTCCGCGCCGTGCTGAAGGCGCTTCGAAAGACTCGCGGGATGAGCCAAAGCGAGCTTGGGCGCCTGATGGGTGTTAACCAAAAGCGGATCGCTGCCATCGAGGCGAATCCGGGCGTCACAAGCTGGAGTCAGATGGTCCGGATGATCTCGGCGCTGGGCGGCCGGGTTGCCGTCGACGACGCGTCAAATGCGTCCGGCGGGAAAGTGTCATCCAGTCGGTCGAAGGCATCGAAAGCCGCTGGCGCCTCGAAGAAGCAGGCCAACTGGTAGGCCCGATGACCACGCCGAACGAGCTTGTGGTTTGGATGAACGGCATCCGCGTCGGAACGTGGACCCAAGGCAAACGCGGCGGTGACAGCTTTCAGTATGACCCGGCATGGGTTGCCGATCCGGCTGCACGGGTCCTGTCGCTCTCACTGCCATTCGTCCCTGGCAATATTCCGCATCGCGGTGCCGTCGTCACCCGCTTCTTCGACAACCTGCTGCCGGACAGCGATGGCATTCGACGCCGCATCCGCTCGAAGTTCGCCACGGAATCGACCGGTGCGTTCGAACTCCTGGCCGCTGTCGGTCGGGACTGTGTCGGTGCGGTTCAACTGCTGCCTGAGGGCGAAGTCCCGAAGGGGGTTCACGAGATTGAGGCCGAGCCGTTGACAGAGGAAGGTGTCGAGCGCGCGATCGATGCTGCGGTGTCCGAAACCCGCGTGCTCGGCCACAAAGACGATGAGGATTTCCGGATCTCCATCGCCGGCGCCCAGGAGAAAACGGCCCTGCTCTTTCACCGGGGCCGTTGGTGCATACCGCGGGGTGCCACGCCCACGACGCACGTGCTGAAGCTCCCGCTCGGCCTGTTTGGCAACCTGCGCGCCGACATGAGGGACTCGATCGAAAACGAATGGCTAAGCCTCCGTTTGATGCAGGCTTTCGGGCTGGACGTCGCGAAGACTGAAATCGCGCAATTCGGCTCACGAAAGGTCCTGGTCGTGACCCGATTTGATCGGACCCTTCAATCCGGGGGCTGGATTGCACGGCTGCCACAAGAGGATTTTTGCCAGGCGCTCGGGCTCCCTTCCTCGCTGAAATACGAATCCGATGGAGGCCCTGGGATGCGGGAGATTCTGAGCGTCCTCGATCACAGCTCCCGGGCCACGATCGACTAGACGGCCTTTGTGCGGGCTCAGATCGCCTTCTGGATGCTTGCGGCGACGGACGGTCACGCGAAGAACTTTTCGCTGTTTCACGAGCGCGGCGGCACCTACCGACTTACGCCGTTTTACGACGTGTTGTCGGCATGGCCGATCATCGGCCGCGGCCCGAACCAGCTCGACGAACACAAGGTGAAGCTGGCGATGGCGGTGCGCGGTAAGAGCGCCCGTTGGAAACTCGGCGAGATCAAAACACGGCACTGGCATGCCGTGGCAAAGTTGGCGGGAATCGGCGATGCGAGCGCGATCATCGATGAGTTGATCGAGATTTCACCCAGGGCATGCGACGCGGTGGGCAACCAACTTCCGAAGAACTTCCCGCAAGTCGTTGCCGATCGGATTTTTCGTGGCGTTCAGAGCAGCGTCAGTGCCCTCGCGGACGAGCGCAAGAGGCGCTGAGCGTGTCCGCACGGGTGCCACGCTTTCGAAAGTGGCGCCTCCCACCTTCGGTCTGGTGACCTACGGTGGACGGAGCGGGGAATGGTGCCGCTGTTGGCGGCATCGCTGCGCGACCGACGCGTTGCGTCGTCCCATCTCGCTGCGCTCGTCGAACCCGAGGGTCCGATTCCCCGTGATCATCAGTGGGCTAACAAAAAACCCTTCCCGGTATTGCACGAGAAGGGTCATTTTAAAGTGGCGCCCCCATCCGACTACGGCTGCGTCTACGTCGGACAGGCGGGGAATGGTGCCGCTCATGGCGGCATCGCTGCGCGACCGACGCGTTGCGTCGTCCCATCTCCTTCCGCTTCGCTTCAGTCGTCGAACCCTGGGGTTCGCTTCCCCGTGATCATCAGTGGGCTAACAAAAAAACCTTCCCGGTATTGCACGAGAAGGGTCATTTTAAAGTGGCGCCCCCACGGGGAATCGAACCCCGGTTTAAGCCTTGAGAGGGCTCCGTCCTAGCCGCTAGACGATGAGGGCGTTTGGCGCAGGGGGCTCAGCACAGCGGGCAAAGGGATGTTTTCAAGAGAAATTTCTCCGCCCTGTCGCCCGGCCACCGGCAATCTTCATCTACCTTTAGGCAGCCAATGGGTTATCGGCTCCCCGAATCGTGCGGTCGCTCATTTCGGCAGGCCGGGGACCAGGGTCTCCCAACGAGCGCAAATCCGGCCGAAAATCTGCTCCAGGCCGAGTCCGTGGGCCGCGCGGAGTTTCGAAACCGAGCTGCCATGCTCAATGAATTCGTCGGGCCAGCCGATGCGCTCCACCGCAATGGGCAGGCCCGCCAGCTGGAGCTCCTCGAGCACCGCGCTCCCAAAACCTCCGGCAAGGGCGTGGTCTTCCATCGTGACCAACAGCGAATGGCGCCGCGCGTGGTCGAGCAGGAGCGCACGGTCGAGCGGCTTCGCAAAGCGGGCATTGACCACCGTCGCTGTCAGGCCGTGCTCGGCCTTCAACCTCGACGCGAGTTTGATCGCCTCGGAAACCATCGGGCCGAGCGCCCAGATCGCAAGGTCGTGGCCCTCGGCCAGCGTCTCGGCCACGCCTGCCTGAAGCGCCGCAGGCTCGGACTTGAGCGTCACGCCATCGCCCTGGCCCCGGGGATAGCGGATGAACACCGGACCCGGGTGGTGAAGCGCCGTGTGAAGCATGTCGACCAGCTCATCCTCGTCCTTCGGCTGCATGACCACCGCGTTCGGGACCGTGCGCAGGTAGGCGATGTCGAAGAGGCCGTGGTGGGTCGGTCCGTCGTTGGGCGAGAGGCCGGCGCGGTCCAGGCAGAAGGTGACCGGCAGGTTCTGCAGGCAGACGTCGTGAACGATCTGATCGAAGCCGCGCTGCAGGAAGGTCGAGTAGATCGCAACCACGGGGCGGATACCGCGGGCCGCGAGTCCGGCGGCGAAGAGCACGGCGTGTTCCTCCGCGATTCCCACGTCGAAAAACTGTTTCGGGCAGGCGGTGGCGAGGTGCGAGAGGCCCGTACCGCTGGGCATCGCGGCCGTGATGCCGACGACCTTCGGGTCCTCCTTCGCAAAGCGCACGAGCGCGTGGCCAAACACGTCCTGGAAATTCGGAGGCGAGCCGGCGGCGGGTTTGACGCTCTCGCCCGACTGCGGGTTGAACGCGCCCAAGCCGTGGAATTTCTCGGGGTGGTTCATCGCGGCCTCCAGGCCCTGACCCTTCTTGGTCAGCACGTGGAGCAGGACCGGACCATCCGCCTGTTTTGCGAATTCCAGGTTCTTGATCAGGTCGTCGATGCTATGCCCGTTGACGGGGCCGAGGTAGCGCAGTCCGAATTTCTCGAACAGGCTCGATTCGACAAAGAAGTCCTTGGTCTCGCGCTTCCACTTCATCCACATCCGGTGCATCTCCTCGCCGTGCGGAAGGCCGACGAAGAATTTCTCGAGGTCGTGGTGGATGCGGTTGTAGGTGGGATTCGTCGACAGGCGGTTGAGGTAACGCGCCATGGCGCCGACATTCTTGGCGATCGACCACTCGTTGTCGTTGAGGATGACGATCAGGCGCTTGGTCGAGGAGACGACGTTGTTGAGCGCCTCGAGGGTGATGCCGCAGGTGAAGGCGGCGTCGCCGCAGATCGCGACGACGTGTTCACCCGTGCCGCGCAGGTCGCGGGCGGTGGCCATGCCGACCGCCGCGCTCAAGGCCGTGCCCGCGTGGCCGGCGCCGAACGCGTCGTGGGGGCTTTCGGCGCGCGACAGGAATCCCGAAAGACCGTCGGACTGCCGAATCTTCTGGAAGAGCGAACCTCCGCGGCCGGTGAGCAGCTTGTGGACGTAGCCCTGGTGGGAAACGTCGAAGACGAACTGGTCGTCGGGCGTCGAAAACACGCGGTGCAGGGCGATAGTGAGCTCGACGACTCCGAGGTTGGGACCGACATGTCCGCCATTCGAGGCGGTGACGGCGATGATGGCGTCGCGGATCTCCTGGGCGAGCTGGGGCAGCTTGTCTGGAGGCAGGGCCTTGACGTCCGCCGGGCCTTGGATGCCGGGCAGCAGGGGGCTGCGGGGAGCGGCGGGCGTGGAGGCGGGAGGTGTGGGCGCGGCGGACATCGCGAGAGGTCGAAAAAGGAGGAGGTAGCGCTAAACGGAGACCCGGGTGAAGAAAGAAAAGCGAAGGACGGTAACGCCGGCCTCCGACTGTCGCAGCTCAGGAAGCGTCGTCTTTCTCGGGTTCGAAGCGGGCCAGGGCCGGCGCGCCCCCCTGCTTCTTGAGTTGCTCGATCCTAAGCTCAGCCTCCTTGAGTCGAGCCTCGCAGGCCTGTAGCAACCGGTTGCCTTCCTCGAACTTGGAGAGTAATTCGGCAAGGGGGACGTCGCCCGACTCCATGGAGTCCACGATCTTCTCCAGCCGGGCCAGAGACTCCTCGAAGGAAAGATTTTTGGCGGAATTTGCGTCCACGGCGCCACCATGTCCGGGAGTCGGCGGTTTTCAACACCGTGTTTTCGCCCGCCTCCGTGCGGGGCGGCTCAATGCGCGCGCCGCTGGCGACGGCGGACGAAGTAGAACGCGCCGAGCGAGAGCAGCGAGAAGATGGCTCCGTAGGTGGAGGGCTCGGGCACGTTGAGGCGGACTTCGGGGTAGGCGGTGAAGGAGGTCCAGACGGTGTCGTTACCGCTATAGCCATTGAAGGCGACCTGATTTGTCGGCGCGACGCCCATGACGTCAATCGTGGCTCCGGACCAGTTGGTCACGTAGAAATGGTCCACGGAATTGACCCAGTTGGTGATCGAGAGGGTGACGCCGCTGTCGACGATGAAATTGGACACGTCGAGCAGCGAGCCCGAGGAGCCGCCGAAATCGATGGTGGAATTTCCCGTGATGTGGAGCGTCCCGAGCGTGAGGGAGGAGCTGCCCAGCGCGAGGGTGCCGTTGGCGAGGGTGAGGGTTCCCGAGAAGTTGAGCGTGGAATTGAATGAGAGCGTGCCCGTGCCCTGTTTCACGATCGAGCCGGAGCCTGAGAGCGTGCCGCCAAGCGTGGAATTGCCGCCGCTGGTTCCTAGGTTAAGCGTGCCCGAGGAGGCGACCGTCACGATGCCGGAGCTGGTGACGGAGTCGATGGACTGCGTGGTCGTTCCGATGTTGAGATTTCCGTCGGAGAGAACGGTGACCGAGGTGGAAGGGGCGAGCTGGTTGTTTGCCCCCATCGCGAGCACGGCGGCGCCCGAGCTGCCGGAACCGGTGCCGAGCGTGACCGAGCCGCCGTTCATCGCGTAAGTGCCGCCGGACTTGGAGAGGGTGACAGTGCCGCTGTTGACCTGGAGCGAGCCGCTGAAGGTGTTGGACGACGAGCCGTTGATGGTCGCGGAGCCGGAGCTGAGCGTGAGTGTGCCGGAGCCCGAGAGCGTGCCGCCGAGGGTGGAACTGCCGCCGCTGGTTCCTAGGATCAGATTGCCGGAAGGGCCGACGGACACCGAGCCGGCGCTCGAGACGGCGTTGAGCGATTGCGAGGTGCTGCCGACGCTGAAGGTGCCGTCGGACATCACGTTGACCGCGGTGGATGAGGCGAGCTGGTTGTCGGCGCCCATGGAGAGCGTGGCGGAAGTGCCGGTGCCTGTGCCGACCGTGACCGTGCCGCCGTTCATGGCGTAGTTGCCGGAGCCCGACTTCGACATCGACACCGTGCCTGCGCTGACCTGGAGCGAACCGTTGAAGGAGTTGCCGGAGGAGCCGTTGATGGTGACCGTGCCCGTGCCGGACTTCGTGAGCGTGCCGGCGCCGGTGATCGTGCCGCCGAGGGTGGAGCTGCCGCCGCTGGCGCCGAGCGTGAGATTACCGGTTGAGCCGAGGGTGATGAGACCCGAGCTGTTGACGACATTGAGCGACTGGGCGGTGGAGCCGACGTTGAAGTTTCCGTCGGACTGGACCGAGACTGTGGTGGACGGAGCGAGCTGGTTGTCGGCGCCCATCGCGAGGACGGCGGCGCCCGCGCTGCCGGAGCCTGTGCCGAGGGTGACGGACCCGCCGTTCATCGCATAGATGCCGGTGCCGGACTTGGACAGGGTGACGGTGCCGCTGTTGACCTGGAGCGAGCCGTTGAAGGTATTGGATGTGGTGCCGTTGATGGTGGCGGAGCCCGAGCTGAGGGTGAGCGTGCCGGCGCCGGTGATCGTGCCGCCAAGGGTGGAGCTGCCGCCGCTGGTGCCGAGGACGAGATCGCCCGAGGAGCCGACCGTGACGGTGCCCGCGCTGGAGAGGGCGTCGAGGTTCTGCGTGGTGCTTCCGACGTTGAGCGTACCGTCGGACATCACGGAAACTGCGATGGAAGGCGCGAGCTGGTTGTCGGCGCCCATGGAGAGCGTGGCGGCCGTGCCGGTTCCGGTGCCGACGGTGACGGAGCCACCGCTCATGGCGTAGTTGCCGGAGCCGGACTTGGACATCGAGACGGTGCCGTTTGAGACTTGGAGCGAGCCCGTGAAGGAGTTTGCGGACGAACCGTTGATGGTCACGGTGCCGGAACCCGACTTCACGATCGTGCCGGTGCCCAGGATATTGCCGCCCAGAGTCGAGTTTCCGCTGTTAACGCCGAGCGTGAGGGTGCCGGAGGATCCCACCGTGACCTCACCAGTGCTGTTGACGATGTTCAGTGACTGGGCGGTGTTTGCGATGTCGAGATTGCCGTCGGAATTGACCGTCAGCGCGGGCGCGTAATTGGGAATCTGGTTGTCGGCGGTCATCGTGAGCACGGCGGAACCGGCGCTTCCGATGCCGTCGCCGACGATTGCGGATCCGCCGCCCATGGCGTAGTTGCCGGAGCCCGACTTGGACATGACGACCGTGCCGTCGTTGATTTGCAGCGCGCCGCTGAAGGAGTTGCCAGAGGAGCCCGAGATCGTGAGCGTGCCGGTGCCGTTCTTGGTGATTCCATTGCTCCCGTAGATCTGGCCGGAGAGGATCACGTCGCCGGAGCCGGCGGTGCCGATGGCATAGCTGAGGGAAAGGGCGCCGCTGACAGTCAGGCTTGAACCGGCGTCCGCGCCGAAGGTCGAGGCGCTTCCCAGGTTGAGCGTGCCGGCGAAGGTGTTGGCGCCGCTCACGCTGCGCAGGGCGCCGCCCCCGGAAAGACCGGAGCCGTTGATGGTGAAGCTGCCCTCATTCAGCGTGATGCCGCCCGAGAGATCGAGTTCGGCGCCGTTGTTGACGGTGTTTCCCCAGGTGGAGGATCCGAAGGCCGTGCTGGATGCCGCGACAATTGCGCCGGCGTTGATCGTCACAGGACCTGCGAAGGTGTTGTTGCCGGACAGCGTGAGAGTGCCCGTGCCGTTCTTGACCAGCTTGCCGTAGGCGCCGCTGTCGGTCAGCACGCCGGAGAAAGTCGTGTTGGTCGAGTCGCCGACGTTCAGTGTGTTTCCCTTGATGTCGAAGGTGCCGGAGCCGGAAAGCGAGCCGATCGTCACAGTGTGGCTCCAGCCGACGTCGACGGTCGCCCCGCTGCCGATGGTGAGCGCGGTAGCCGTGGGCAGAGCGTTGCTCACCCCGAACGTCAGCGTGCCTCCGTTGACCGTCGTGGCCCCGGAGTAGGTGTTGGCGGCGTTGAGGGTGACCCCGTAGGAACCGTTCATCGTCAGGCCGCCTGTGCCGCTGAGAACGCTCTTGAACGACACCGCCCCAGTACCGGAGCCCGCCATGGTGAGGTCCGTGGCGAGAGTGAAGGTGTTGTTGAAGGTAAGCGCCGCGGAGGAATTCTGGGTGAAATTGGTCCCGCTGGAATTCAGCTGCAGGGAATTGCTGGAGCTGTTGAACGTGTAGCTGTAGGGCCCTCCGAAGGTGAGGGAGCCCGCCTGACGGTTGGCGCCGAGCGAAATCGTCTGGTTGCTGGTGACGTAGGTATTGTCGAACGTGAGTGCCGCCGTGCTGGAAGGCACGCCGTTGGGGCTCCAGTTTGAAGCCGTGCCCCAGGCGGAGTTGCCGGAACCGTTGTCCCAGAGCACAGCCTGCCCGTGAAGCGCCGCGCCGGTTAGGGCGAACGCAACGAGCAGCCCACGCAAACGGCGTGAGCCAAGCTTATGCAACTGGATTGGCATGGGATCCCATCGAGCAGGATGCCACCTTCGGGCGGCTCCTTCAAGCTATCAGGGCGCCTTAAAAGATAATTAGCTGCATTAAACCTCCGGAGGAGGCCAACGGCGGATTTTCCCGGGAATGTTCGACCGTCCTTGTGAGGAGATTCGTAAGGGTTGGAAACTATTTAATAGCCTAGCCGCTAATGGCATAGCCTATCACCTGAGAGCCGGCCTGCAGGGGCTATCCTGTGCTTGGTCGGCCCGGCGCCCCGCCGGAGCTACGTGTAACTACCGCTCGGCCGTGCCGGACGGATGCGCATCAATTGGCAAATCGGAACACGGCGACGTCGCCGTCCTGAAACACGTATTCCTTGCCTTCGAGGCGATATTTTCCGGCTTCGCGGGCGGCAGAAGTGGAGCCCAGGCGGACGAGATCGTCGTAGGAAACGACCTCGGCCTTGATGAAGCCCTTCTCGAAATCGGTGTGGATGACGCCTGCGGCGCCGGGGGCCTTGGTGCCGCGCTTGATGGTCCAGGCGCGGGCCTCCTTTTCGCCGGCGGTGAAATAGGTGATGAGACCGAGCAGGGCATAGGTCTCGCGGATGAGCGAGGAGACGCCGGAATCGGTGACGCCGAGGTCCTTGAGGAAGGAGGCGGCTTCCTCGGGCGAGAGGTCGACGAGTTCGGATTCGATCTTGGCGCTGATGGGCACGTAGGCGGCGTCGTGGTGGGTGCGGACGAACTCGGCGACCTTCTGCACGTAGGGATTATTGTCGGCGTTGGAGAGGTCGTCCTCGGCAACGTTGCAGGCGTAGATCACGGGTTTGGCCGTGAGGAGCTGGAAGAGGCGCATCAGGCGGGCCTCCTCGTCGGTTGCCTGGAGAATGTTGGCGGGCTTGTTGGCGTTGAGATGGGGGGCGAGGCGCTCGAGCAGGGCGAGTTCGGCCTGGGCCTCCTTGTCGCCGCTCTTCGCTTTCTTCTGGGTCTTGTCGATGCGCTTCTGGACGGCGTCGAGGTCGGCGAGGATGAGCTCGGTGGTGATGACCTCGATGTCGCGGATGGGGTCGACCGCGCCCATGGTGTGGATGACGTCGGAGTCCTCGAAGCAGCGCACGACATGAACGATGGCGTCGACCTCGCGGATGTTCGCGAGGAACTGGTTGCCCAGACCTTCGCCCTGGCTGGCGCCCTTCACGAGACCGGCGATGTCGACGAATTCGACGGCGGCGGGCACGAGGACCGCCGTCTTGGCGATCTTGGCGAGAACGGCGAGGCGGTCATCGGGAACGGTGACGACGCCGACGTTGGGGTCGATCGTGCAGAACGGGTAGTTGGCCGCCTCGGCCTTGCGAGAGCGGGTGACCGCGTTGAAGAGGGTGGATTTGCCGACGTTGGGCAGACCGACGATGCCAGCTTTGAGCATAAATATTCGGGAAAAGGTTCAAGAGACGGGGGGACTCGGGGCTTGACAAGCCATTTATCGGCCGGTGCACTCCTCAGCTTTTCCAAGCAAAAGAAGCTCCGTCCTAATCTTCCTATGGCACTCAAAATCCGTCTCACCCGCGTCGGCGCGACGCACAAGCCCTTCTATCGCGTGGTCGTCGCCGAGGCGCGTTCCCGTCGCGATGGCGCCGCCGTCGAGGTGCTGGGCACCTACCAGCCCACGAACAAGGGCGAGGGCAACCAGTACAAGCTCGATCTCGGTCGCGTGGACTACTGGATCGGCAAGGGCGCACAGCCCACCGACACCGCCGGCTCCCTGATCCGCCGCGTCCGCAAGGCCGCCGCCGCGACCGCCTGAGCGGTCCCAGCGCACTCGGTATCAAGCGGAGCGTGACGCTGGTCCAAGGGCCCGTCTGCTCCGCCGCATCAAGCCTCGGTTCACTCCGGGGCTTTTTTGTCCCCCCGCGCCGATCATGCCCCTACACATCGATGTCCTGACGCTGTTTCCCCGGATGCTCGACGGCTTCCTGGCGGAGAGCATTCTGGGCAAGGGGCTCGAGCGGGGGCTCCTGTCCGTGAAAGTCCACGACCTGCGGGAGTGGACCACGGACAAACATCGCACCGCGGACGACCGGCCCTTCGGCGGTGGCGCGGGCATGGTGATGAAGCCCGAGCCGGTGTTTGCCGCGTTCGAGCAGCTCCAGAAACCGGGCTGCCGTCGCATCTACCTCACGCCCGACGGCGCGCCGTTCACGACGGCGATGGCGGAGGAACTCTCCCACGAGCAGCATCTGATCCTGTTGAGCGGGCATTACGAAGGCATCGACCAGCGCATTCGCGATTGCCTGATCGACCAGGAAATCAGCATCGGCGACTATGTGCTGACGAACGGAACGATAGCGGCCGCCGTCGTGATCGACGCGCTCAGCCGCTTCATACCCGGCGTTTTAGGAGAGGAAAAGTCATTGACGCACGAAAGTTTCACGAACAAGTTGCTCGACTTTCCTCAATACACGAGGCCCGCCGAATTTCGCGGCATGTCCGTTCCCGAAGTCCTGCTTTCGGGAAACCATGCCGAGATCGAAAAATGGCGGCACGCCAAGCGCCTTGAGAAAACACGCTCCGTTCGACCCGATTTACTTAACTAACCACAGGCCATGAATCCGATCATCAACGAAATCACCGCCGCTCAGATCAAGAAGGACAACCCCGCGTTCAAGGTGGGCGACGGCGTTCGCGTTCACACGAAGGTCCGCGAGGGCGACAAAGAGCGCGTCCAGCTTTTCTCGGGCGTCGTCATCGCCCACAAGGGTCATGGCATCCATGAGACCTTCACCGTTCGCCGCATCAGCTACGGCGAGGGTGTCGAGCGCGTGTTCCCCGTGAACTCGCCGAACATCGAGAAGATCGAGATCGATCGCGTTTCCGAGCCGATGAAGGCCCGCCTCTACTACCTCCGCACGCGCACCGGCAAGGCCGCCATGGCCATCAAGGAAAAGCGCGGCGACGAGGAAGTCGCGGCCCCGGCTGCGGCCAACTGAGCCACGCGCACCACGCGCAACCCTTTCGAAGCGAGCCTGCGGGCTCGCTTTTTTGTTGGCTGCGCTTGGAGCTTGTTGTCTGCGGTGGCGCGCGGCTAGAAACGGTCGCCGCCGCCAGCCCTGCGCCGGCCAACCCGGTCCATCAACCCATGTCCTCCACCCAGAAAATCCGTTGTGGCGTCGCCGGCGTCGGTTCGCTCGGCCAGCATCACGCGCGCATCTACGCCTCTTT
This sequence comes from Opitutaceae bacterium, assembly GCA_027310745.1. Lineage (GTDB taxonomy): Bacteria > Verrucomicrobiota > Verrucomicrobiia > Opitutales > Opitutaceae > MWDT01. The sequence continues at coordinate 125,042 of DAIDAF010000032.1, forward strand.
GCCCAACGCGGAGCTTGCGGGCATCTTCGAGATGAACGACGCCCGTGCCGCCGAGATCTGCGCGCGCCACGGCTGCCGCCGTTTCGCCTCGATCGAGGAAATGGGCGAACACTGCGACGCCGTTTCGGTGGTCGTTCCGACCGATCGCCACGAGGTGGTCGCGCTGCCGCTGCTTGCGAAGGGCTGCCACCTGCTCATCGAGAAGCCGATCTGTGCGACGCTCGAGGAGGCGGAGCGCGTGCTGGTCGCCGCGCGCGCCGCCGGCTCCATCGTCCAGGTGGGCCATATCGAGCATTTCAACCCGGTCATGGGCTTCCTCGAAAAGGAGGTGCACGATCCGCGGTTCATCACGGCGGAACGCCTCGCTCCGTACACGCCGCGTGGCACGGAGGTGGGCGTGGTGCTCGACCTGATGATCCACGACATTGGCATCGTCCTCGAACTCGCGAAGTCGCCGGTTGAGCGGATCGACAGCGTCGGCGTGCGCCTGCTTTCGAAGACCGAGGACATTGCCAACGCGCGCCTGCAGTTCGCAAACGGCTGTGTCGCCAACCTGAGCGCGAGCCGGATCAGCCTTAAGAAGGTGCGCGAAATCCGGGTGTTCCAGGACACCGGCTATTTCTCATTCGATTTCATGAACCAGAGCGGGCACCTGGTGCGCAAGCAGGGCATGCTGGAGTTTGCCGGACGCATTATCGCGGGGGCGAAGCCGGCGGAGGTGCCGCCGCCCGTCGAGGAGATCCCGCTTGCGAAGGGCGAGCCGCTCGCGCTCGAACTGGCGGATTTCGTCGAGAGCGTCGCCCGGGCCAAGGAGCCGAAAGTGGGCGGCTCCCTCGCCAAGAGCGCGCTCGAGGTCGCCATCGGCGTCACCGAGCAGATCCGCGCCGCCTGGAAATAATGAAACGAGCGCCTTGAACCACGGAGGCACAGAGGGCACAGAGCCAGAAAACAGAGTGAAGGACTGACCCATGCCTCACCTCGGACGAGAATGAGATTGGATTCGGGCTTTTCCTGTCATCGCCTTTCTCCGTGCCCTCTGTGTCTCTGTGGTTCCAACCCAGCTGCCTTATTTAGATGAACTCCGGACTCACCCGATATGCGCGTGCATCGATCATCGCGGCGCTGGCGACGATCGTGCTGAAATCGGCGGCTTACTGGCTGACCGGTTCCGTGGGTCTGCTCTCGGACGCGGTGGAGTCGGTGGTGAACGTGGTCGGCGGGATCATGGCTTACTGGATGCTCACGGTGGCGTCGAAGCCGGCGGACCAGGAGCACGCCTACGGTCACGACAAGGCGGAGTATTTCTCGAGCGGCGTGGAGGGCGGGTTGATCGTCATTGCGGCAATCAGCATCGGCTGGGCCGCCGTGCCGAGGCTCTTCCATCCGCAGGCGCTTGAGAAGATCGGCGTGGGCCTGGTCGTCTCGGTGGTCGCCTCGGTGGTCAATCTCGTGGTGGCACTCTGGATACTGCGCGCGGGACGCAGGTACCAGTCGATCACGCTCGAGGCTAACGCGCGGCACCTGCTGACCGATGTCTGGACTTCGGTCGGTGTGCTGGTGGCGGTGGCGCTGGTGCCGATCACCGGCTGGGACTGGCTTGACCCGGTGATCGCGCTCATCGTGGCGGCGAATATCGTGTGGACCGGCTCGTCGATCGTGCGGCGCTCGATTTCGGGGCTGATGGACGAGTCGATCGGGGCGGACGACCGCGCGAGGGTCGAGCAGGTGCTCGAGCGCTATCGGGCGGGCGGGGTGAATTTTCATGCGGTGATGACCCGGCAATCGGGATCGCGGCGATTCGTCTCGATGCACGTGCTGGTGCCGGGTGAGTGGACCGTGCAACGCGGCCACGAACTGGCCGAGCGGATCGAGGCCGACGTACGGGAGTCGTTGGGCAACGCCCACGTGATCACACACCTGGAACCGTCGGAGGATCCGGTGTCGTTCGAGGACGAGACGCTCGAACGGAGGGGCAAGTAGGTCGGGTCTGCGCGCCTTGCAGGAGGAAGCCTGTATTGAACCACGGAAGTCGGAGGTCGGATGTCGGACGTCGGAGGCCAGAGGCCAGAGGTCAGAAGTCAGGGGGCAGAGGTCGGATGTCGCAGATCGGAGGTCAGAAGTCAGAAGCCAGGGCGCAAAGGTCGGTCTCAGCAGGTCGGTCGGGGTTTTTCGGCTGGGACGAGTTGAGACTCGCGTCAGAGTGGACATTCTCCTCGACTGCCGCCGATGATGCAAACTGACGACAAGATCTGGGACAGCCGCCGTTGGCTTCCCGTGTCCCGAGACGACCTCGAGGCGAGGGGGTGGGACGAGGTGGACGTGATCCTGGTGACGGGAGACGCCTACGTGGACCATCCGTCGTTTGGCGCGGCCGTGGTGGGGCGCATCATCGAGCGCGAGGGATTCCGTGTGGCGATCCTGCCGCAGCCGAACTGGCGCGACGACCTTCGGGATTTCAAGAAGCTCGGCAAGCCGAGGCTGTTTTTCGGTGTGACGGCCGGCTGCATGGACTCGATGGTCAACCGCTACACGGCGGGGCGGCGGCTGCGTTCCGACGACGCGTACACGCCCGGCGGCGAGTCGGGGTTCAGGCCGGACTACGCGGCGACGGTGTATTCCCGGATCCTGAAGTCGCTCTATCCCGACGTGCCGGTGCTGATCGGAGGCATCGAGGCGAGCCTGCGGCGGGTGACGCACTACGACTACTGGTCCGACAGCTTCAAGCCGACGATCCTGGCGGACAGCGGGGCCGACCTGCTCGTGTATGGCATGGGCGAACTGCCGTTGGAGGAAATCCTCCGCCTGCTGAAGCGGGGCGTGCCGTTCAGCTCGCTCAAGACGATCGCTCAGACCGCGGTGCTCTTGGACGGACAGGATGCGCTTCCGAAGAACAAGAACTGGGAGGACTTCACGCTGCACTCGCACGAGGAGTGCCTGGCGGACCGGGAGAAGTACGCGAAGAATTTCAAGTTCATCGAAACCGAATCGAACCGCGTGAACGCGCGCCGGCTCCTGCAGCCGGTGGGTGAGCGCATGCTCGTGATCAATCCCCCGTTTCCGACGATGTCGGAGAAACAGATGGACCGGAGCTTCGACATGGCGTTCACGCGCCTGCCGCATCCGCGTTACCGCAAGCGGGGACCGATCCCGGCCTACGAGATGATCAAGCACTCGGTGAACATGCACCGCGGGTGTTTCGGGGGCTGCAGCTTCTGCACGATCTCCGCGCACCAGGGCAAGTTCGTGGCCAGCCGGAGCAAGGAGAGCATCCTGCGCGAGGTGAAAGCGATCACCGAGATGCCCGACTACAAGGGCACGATCAGCGACCTCGGGGGGCCTTCGGCGAACATGTACCGGATGAAGGGAATCAAGCAGGAGATCTGCGACGAGTGCATCCGCCCCAGCTGCATCTGGCCGCATGTATGCCCGAATCTGAATACGGATCACGGGCCGTTGCTGGAGATCTACAAGGACGTCCGTGAGATGCCGGGCGTGAAGCATGCGTTCGTGACGAGCGGCCTTCGCTACGACCTGTTCCTGCACGAGAAGGCGTCGAAGGAGATCAAGGAGAGCCACGAGCGGTTCATGGAGGAGCTGATCGCGCACCACGTTTCAGGCCGCCTGAAGGTGGCGCCGGAGCACACCTCGGACGACGTGCTCCGGGTGATGCGCAAGCCGTCGTTCTCGTATTTCTACAAGTTCAAGAAGCGGTTCGACGAGGTGAAGAAAAAATACGGGAAACCGAACCTTCAGCTGATCCCGTATTTCATCAGCTCGCATCCGGGCTCGCAGGCCAAGGACATGGCGGACTTGGCGGTGAAGACCAAGGAGCTGGGCTTCCGGCTCGAGCAGGTGCAGGATTTCACACCGACGCCGATGACGGTGGCGACCGAGATCTGGGCCACCGGCGTGCATCCCTACACCGGGCAGCCGACCGTGTGTTCGCACAGCAAGGACGAGAAGGAAGAGCAGCGGAATTTCTTCTTCTGGTACAAGCCGGAGATGCGTTGGAAGATCGCGGCGAGCCTGAAGCGCCTGGGTCTCGAGGAGTACGCCGAGAAGCTTCTGGGCAAGAAGCCCGACAAGCCGGGGGCCGGGGCGCCGTCGCACGGACGGCAGGAGCGCGCGCAGAAGCCGAACGTGGTTTATAGCTGGCGTCGGAAATAGGTGTCGCGAGCGGCGGCAGGCGCCGGCGGATTGCGCTTGAGCCCGGGCGCGGCGGCGGTGTGCTCTGGGGCAAACCTTTAACCCACCCAATCCCATGGCCGGCGTAGGCAAACTCCTCAAACAAGCCCAGAAGATGCAGCGTCAGATTGAGACGCTCCAAGGTCAGGTCTCCACCAAGGAGATCGAGGTCACGAACGGCGGCGGCGCCGTGAAGGTCAAGGTCAACGGTGGCGGCCAGGTGCTCGCATTGACGCTCGATCCGGAATTTCTGAAGGAGGACGCCAAGCTGGTGTCCGACACGATCCTCGCCGCGGTGCAGGATGCGCTGAAGCAGGCGAAGGAGTACAACGACGCCGAGATGCAGAAGGTCACGTCGGCCTTCCAGATGCCCGGCATGTTCTGAACCGGCGGCTGCCGGGAGACGGCGACATGACGCCCGCGTTCGAGAAACTCCAGAAGCAGCTCAAGCAGCTGCCGGGGCTCGGCTACCGCTCGTCGGAGCGGATTGCGCTTCACCTGCTCGTGGAGAAGCCCGCGCGGCTGCCCGCGCTGGTGGCCGCGCTGCAGGAGGCGGCGGCCGCGGTGCACCGCTGTGCACGCTGCGGCAACCTGGCCGAGGCGGAGTGCTGCGAGATCTGCGCCGACCAGCGCCGCGACCCCGGCGTCGTGTGCGTGGTGGAGCAGGTGCCCGACCTCGTGGCGATCGAGCGCTCGGGCGCGCATCGCGGGGTCTACCACGTCCTGCACGGCAAGCTGTCGCCCATTTCCGGCGTTGGCCCGGACGACCTGAATTTCGGCCCGCTCCTCCGGGCCCTCGAGGCGGGGGAGATCAGGGAACTCATTCTCGCCCTGTCGAACGACGTCGAAGGCGAGGCGACCTGCCACTTTCTGACCGAGCGCATTCCCGCGGGCGGCGCGGTCAAGGTGACCCGCATCGGCTTCGGTCTGCCCAGCGGCGGCGGGGTGTTGTACGCGGATTCGGTGACACTCAAGAGCGCCCTGGACGGGCGGCGGGATTACCGGTGAGAAAATCGGAAGTCGGAGGTCGGAAATCGGAGATCGGCGGCCGGAGGCCGGCGTGCGGTTGGTTTCGGACGACCGTGGACTTTCGATCTGAATTCCAAACCGGGCCGCTGCGCCGGGTTGATATCAGCCTTTCAACTCTCCCCTCCGTTTCCCCATGAGCCGGGAAATGTGCTATCGCTGTTTCTGGCCGAAGGCCGCCTGCTGGTGCGGGTCCATTCGTCCGATGAAAACGGATACCCGGGTGGTGCTGCTGATGCATCCGAAGGAGTTCAAGGAGGAGAAGGCGGGGACGGGCCGGCTCACGCACCTGTGTCTGGAGAACAGCGAGATCCAGATGGGGATCGGATTCGACGGGCATCCGGCGGTGCAGGCGCTCCTGGCTGATCCGTCGAACGCGTGTGTGCTGCTGTATCCGGGGCCGGGGGCTCGAAATCTGTCGAAGGGCGAGATGCCGGCCAGTGAGATGGCGGGGCGTCGGCTGGTCGTGTTTGTCCTGGACGGCACCTGGGCCTGTGCGCGAAAGATGCTTCGCCTGAGCCCCTCGCTGCAGCGGCTGCCCCGCGTGATGTTCACGCCGTCGGCGCCGAGCCGGTTCAGGATCAAACAGCAGCCGCAGGAGGGCTGTCTCTCGACGCTCGAGGCGGTTCACGAACTGCTGTGCGCGCTGGAGGGGGCGGGTTTGGATCGTTATCCCGACCGGGCGCAGCTGCTCGACCTGTTTGAGCGGATGCAGGAGTACCAGATCCGTTGCGCGGCGGACCCGGATCGTCCGGGGTATCGGCGAAAACCCTACGGGGATCCGTCGCTCAGGCGTGTGGCCCGGACCGTGGGCACCTCGCGTCCGGTGGTCCGCTGGTGAGGGTGGGGTCCGGGGCGACCCGCAGGTAGGCGTTTACCCCAGACGTAAGGGGTTGATAAAGCGGTGCTCCGACAAAACAGTGCTGCCCGATGTCCGAGGCCCCTGCCACGCCTGAATCATCGAGCCAGCGTTCAGTGCCATCGTCCGACCGGGATGCGTCGGAGAGACCGCCATGTCCTTTGGGGAAGACAGACAAGATCGTGCGCGTGGGCAGGACGAGGGCCTACCAATGTCGGGCGTTGGATGTGTTTCAGTGTCCGAACTCGGTCAAGGTGGGCCAGGATTACTACTGCGTGGCGCTGTCGCGTCCCCGCGACTGGCGCGGGTAGGGAGGACATTCTTCTCCCTTGCGTAGCGGAAAAGGATCCGTTCACTCGGCGGCAGTCTGATCTGCGGGCATAGTATATCGGCTATTATGTGAGCTTCCCAAGCTTGAGAGGAGGGTTCGACTCCCTCTGCCCGCACCAGGCTTCGTCGTTGCTTTGCAACGGACTATGCCTGGCTCCGCCGGTCTGAAGACAAGCCGGATGAGAGAGAAGAACAGCGTAGACGCCTGCCGGGCGTAGTCATCGCCCGGGGGCGATACGAAGCCCGGCTTTCGCACTGTCCGCGGCATTGTGCAGTGATCGCCAGCCGGTCTGAAGGTGAGCTGCTTCGTCGAAGCCCCGCGCACAGCCACGCCGCCGCCTTCGGCAACAGCAGCTCTGTCCATGAATTGACGTGCACGGCGCAGGGCATGGCTTCGGTCACGCCACTGTGCGGATGACGGTGACACGCCCAAGCGCGGAGACGCCTTCCCTGAGCACAAATTGGCTTTCCGCGTTCCGCTAACCCGCTTTTATGCCTCCGCATGAAGCGCCTCATCACCAGCCTTGGCGCGGCGCTCGCCCTCTGCGCTGTACCCGGTCTCCATGCTTCGGACGGTCGCAATCATCCGCCGATCCCGATGGTCCAAACACAACCGGTCTATCCGCGCTCCCTGCGTGATGCCAAGGTCCAGGGCGAGGTCGTGGTGAAGTTTATTGTGAATACAGAAGGAAACGTGGCGAAAGTCGGCGTGGTCCGGACGACCAATCCCGGTTTCATTAACGCCGCTGTCGCGTCAGTCCTGCGGTGGGAATTTATTCCGGGCGAAAAAGACGGACGCCCCGTGAACACCTCTCTGGTCGTTCCGGTCCTTTTCCGCATAACAGAGGGCGACGCCGCCGCGACTCCCAGCGCCCTCTTTTTCCCGTTATACCCAACGGTCGACCTGGTCTCGGGAAAGACCGGCTCCGCATCCGTGCAGGTCGACGTAACCGCGGACGGCAAGGTATCAGGCTTGCGCCTCCTTTCAGCGAGCGCTCCAGAATTTGGATACGCCCTCATGGCCGCGGCGCAGGCTTCGTCGTACATTCCCGCGCGGCACCGGGGTGAATGCGTCGCCGCGCGCCTGGTCATCCGCCGGGATTTTTGCATCGTGCCGACGCCGACCCCCGACCAGGTTTGCCCGAACGGACTGGAACGCGCGTTCGCGCTGCGCTCCGCCCAGCATCCCACCACTCTCTGCAGCGAGAAGGATCTCGACCAACCGTTGACGGTGGAATTCTACGTCGCCCCCCAATGTCCGCTCTCCCTGCTCGGCAGGCACGGTTCAGCCACGGTCTCCTTCGATGTCGACGAAAATGGCGCACCCCGGTTGCCGGAGGTCGTCTCATCGACGGATCCTGCGTTTGGATACGCAGTCATCCATGCGATCGCAGGTTGGCACTTTCTCGCCCCTGTGCGCCATGGAAAGCCCACCGCAGTCTCGTCCCGGATCACGTTCGCCTTCTCGGCTGACGGCAAGGTTGCCCCGACGAAATAGACGCGAAGTGGACTGTCTCCGAGGACCGGCCTGCATGTCTGCCGTGAGCCGGGCATCGGCGATGCTCCTGACCTGCTCCCCTCCGGTTGGCGGATATTGAATGAGAGTCTTGGGGTGGATAAACCCAACCAAGACCAATGAAGAAGAGATACACCGAAGAGCAGATCCTGAAGATTTTGGCGAAGCCGGCCGGCCGACCGACCTCACTGAAAATGCTGGTCCCTCTCCTCGGTCAGGGTGGTGGCGACGAAACGACCGTTCACGATCAGGAAGCTCGCGATCTGATAGGTGTTGGTGACGCGGGTCTTGTCGATCGGTTCGGTCGTCAGGACGGTGTCGGTCCAACTTCCGTCGCCGGTCGGGCGTCGTCCCATGATCGGCTTTGAGCCGATCGTCACGCTCTCGGTTGTCGACTGTTTGAGGCGTTTGTAGATCCAGACCTCGGCGTGGGTTCCCTTTTTCACGGGTGTGGTGACGGGAACGATCTTCTGGGGCTTTCCGATGAGTGCCTCGAGTTCCTTGGCGGGCATGCCGACGTACACCCGTGGTTGCTTCGATTTGGTCGCGGCGTGGGATGCTCCGTCCTTGGCGCCAGGAGTTGCCTTCGCAGGTGAAGGTGCGGCCGCACACTGGATGGCGACGGCGATGGCTGGAAGGACAATGACAAGACGACGAAGCGACGAGGGCATGGCTGGTGAAAGCGACCCGTCGAGTAGACCGGGGAGTGCCGGACATGGCAACACCGCGGGATTGCGATCACTGTCGTCAAAATTGGCGTGGACCGCATCCCTCCGCACGCCGTTGGTCGGATACCCCGATTGATGCCGCCGGCTGCCAGGCATCGTTGGCGCACGATCAGCAGTCGACTCCCTCGCTTGCCAGAACTCGAAGTGGGATCGCCTCAATCTTGGCGGCGATTTCATAGCGACGGTCTCCTGGGTAGACCACGCATACCCGGTCCAACTTCAAATCGGTGACCGATGCCCGGAGCGACGCGGTGAGCTTGGGAGCGTCCACACGCTTGCATTCCACTCCGATGCGTTTGCCGTTCTTGATCATCAGCAGATCGAGCTCGGCCCCACCGTGTGTCGCCCAAAAATAGACTTCGTCAGGCGCGACCGACTTGATGACTTCCTCGATTGCATAGCCTTCCCAAGACGCTCCGACCTTGGGATGACCCTCGAGGTCTTTCTGGCGAGTCACCCCCAGTAGCGCGTGGAGCAGGCCGCTGTCGCGGATGTACACCTTGGGCGACTTGACCTGACGCTTGCCTAGGTTCTCGTGCCACGGTGCCAGTTGACGAACCATCAAAACCCCGGTGAGCAGGTCGAGGTAATTACGGACCGTGGGCTGGCTTACTCCCAATGATCGGGCCAATTCCGCTCCGTTCCAGATTTGACCGTGGTAGTGGGCGACCATGGTCCAGAAACGCAATAGGGTCTGGGAAGGGATGGTGATCCCCAACTGGGGCATGTCCCTTTCGAGGAACGTTTGAATGAACTGTTTTCGCCAAACGAGGGAATCGGCATCGTCGTCGGCAAGATAGGATCTGGGGAATCCGCCCCGAACCCAATGCTGTTGCTGCGCGTCGGTCGGAAGGTCGGTCAACCGAAAGCCTTCGATCTGCACCTGCTCCATGCGGCCCGCCAGAGACTCCGATGACTGCTTCAGCAGTTCCGGGGCCGCACTTCCAAGGATCAGGAATTTGGCCGGGTTTGGTGTGCGATCGGCCAGCACACGCAAGATCGGGAATAGGTCCGGCTGTCGTTGAATTTCGTCGATAACAACCAATCCCTTCAAGTCTCTCAGGGCGGTGGCCGGTGACGACAAACGCGCCAGACTTTGGGGGTCCTCCAAGTCAAAGTAGTTGATCGAGTCGCTCGAAACGAATTCGCGGGCGAGCGTTGTCTTGCCGCACTGCCGAGGCCCAATGATCGCCACGATACGGCTGCGATCCACGGCGGTTCGAATTCTGGCATGTTCTTTAACCCGTACAATCACGGAGATAAAAATCTACAACGAATTCGTAAAAGGCAATCTTCGATTTTCATGGTGATGAGGGCGGGCCGAAGGAGTAAGCACGCTACGGGCGAGTGATCGTAACCGCGGATCCGTGAGCCAAAGGCCAGCGCGCAGGGCTGCGATTCTTAATCGACCACAAATATTGAGACCCCTTAGAGAGGCCGAAAGGTAAAAAGTAAAACCTGACCCCATCGGATTGGCTTAGAGAATCCGAACATTATGAGGGATAGGAAAATGGGCCATTTGGTACGTCGTAGGTTATCAGGCGGAATCTGCACGCCAGTTGTGGGAATATAGGCCATGTAATCAGTACATGGTTGAGAGGTGTCTAATCCTTACCTCAGTCTGTTACCGATTTATCCCTGTCGGCGTCATGCGCTGGCTGCCTCTTCATAATCTTGATGATAGAAGGAGGTCAGGCAGGGGATTAGGGTTAAATTCCCGCGGTTATGCGCGCTTTGCTTGGGCAGCGAGGATGATGCAGGGAGCGCCCAGGATGGCGACTACCTCGACGATATTCGGTGCGCAAAATAGGCCGGAGAGATTCACCAAGACTGCTATGGAGCTCAGGGTGACGATCATGCCCGGTGAGAGGCGGCGGACGTAGCGAAAGGCAACGATCGCGATAACCAAGTCAAAAAGGCCGAGGATAATGGGTACGCTGGTCTGTGCGTGATCCATGGTTTGGATTCCTTGCCGAGGGTGTGATGAAAGCAAACGAGAGCGGAGGGGCCGGGTTGGATCAGTCGTGACCAGCGGCCTCGTCCATGATCTTGATGAGCGTCGCTTCGACCTCGGTGGCGAGGGGGGCTGCGGCGGGGGTGGCGAACATCGTGAGGAGGAGGGAGGGCTTGATGGTCGCGAGAACCGTTCGGCCGGATTCCTGGTAGACGGAGATGCGGCAGGGGAGGGCGGCCGAGATTTCAAGGGAGTGACCCAAGGCCTGGCGGGCGAGCGCGGGGCTGCAGACTTCGAAGACGCGACACTCGGGGCCGAAATCCAAACCCTTCGCGGTGATGCGCTGCTTCAGGTCGTGCATGCCCAGCACGCCAAAGCCGTGCTTCTGGGCGATCTCCGGGAGTTTCTGCGAAACGAGGCCGATGTCGGCCGCGGTGCTGCGCTTGATCAGAATGTCGCTGCTCATGGATGCGTGGGGTTGCCGTTTCGCGCTGCGGGCGCACGGCTAGCTTCGCAGGGCGACGGTTGCGCAGCAAGACGTCTGTGCGGCTGTCCAATGAGGAATTTGAACCACAGAGACACGGAGGACACAGAGAAATTCAAAGACCCAAGTGCTGAGGTCAAAAATCTGAATTCAATTTTGTGCCTTCAGCGTTCGCGTATCCATCGGCCTACGACGGGTTCGGCGATTGGACAGAAGATTATGAAAATCTGAAAATTGGAAATTCGGATATCTGACTTCTGCCCTCTGAATTCCGGCTTTCTCTGTGTCCTCCGTGTCTCTGTGGTTCAAAAACTTCTTCTGTCGGAAGGACTTAACTCTGTCCTACGCTACTTCGATCATGCCCTTCAGCAGGGTGGGCTCCTTGATGAGCGTGGGGAAGCGGGCGGGGACCTCGGCGAGGGGGAGGCGGTGGGTGATCCAGGGCTTCGTGTCGATGCGGCCGGCTTCGATGAGGCGGAGGATGTGCTCGAAGGTCGCTGGCAGCGAATTGCGGCTGGCGTAGACGGTGAGCTCGCGGCGGTGGAAGGCCGGGTCGTTGAAGGTGAGGTCGCCCTGGAAGAGTCCCACGAACACGAGTTTTCCGCCGTGCGTGGGCAGGCCGAAGGAGGCGTGCATCGACTGCGGGTTGCCGGTGGCGTCGAAGACCGCGGTGGGCATGTCGCCGTCGAACAGCGCGGGGAGAGCGTCGGCGGGCGGGGTGGCGAGCGGGTTGAGCGTGCGTTCGACACCGAGGCGGTCGCGGCAGAAGGCCAGGCGGGGTTCGCTCGTATCCATCACCACGAGACGGGCGCCGGTTTCCTGGACGAACTGGATCACGCTCAGGCCGATGGGGCCGGCGCCGACGACGAGCACGGTGTCGTCGCGTCCGAGCTCGGCGCGTTCCACGGCGTGGGCGCCGATCGAAAGCGTCTCGACGAGGGCGAGCTGCTCAAAGTCGAGGCGGTCGGAGCGGTGGACCTTGGCGGCGGGCACGGCGACGAACGGGCGCATGCCGCCGTCGACATGCACGCCCATGACCTTGAGCTCGCGGCAGCAGTTGGGTTTGCCGCGGCGGCAGGCGACGCAGCGGCCGCAGTTGAGGTAGGGCTCGACGGAGCAGCGGTCGCCGGGGCGGAGGTTCGAGTCGGGGGCGCGGGACTCGACCACCTCGACGCCGAGCTCGTGGCCGAGGATGCGCGGGTAGGTGAAAAACGGTTGGCGTCCGCCGAAGGCGTGGATGTCGGTGCCGCAGATGCCGATCTGGCGGACCCGCACGAGGACTTCGCCCGCGGCGGGCTCGGGTTGCGCGGCGTCGATGGCGGCGAATTCGCCGGGCTGGTTGAGGACGATGGAGAGCATGATCAGGCGAGCACGGGATCGCGGTTCTCGGGGCGGCCGCGGGTGAAGTTGTGGTTGTGGACGGGCTTCAGGATCCGGAGGACCTCGGCCATGAGGTCGTAGTCGACGGGGTCCATGGCATACCTGACGTTGCGGCGCATATTCTCGGGGTTTGCCGAGCCAACGAGCGTCGTGGCGATGCCGGGGTGTCCGATCGAGAACTGGACGGCGAGCTTGACGATGTCGGCGCCGACCCGGCGGCAATAATCGACGGCCTCCCGGGCGCAGGCGACGAGGGGGGCGGGAGCGGGGTGCCAGGAGGGGACGCCGCGTTCGGTGAGCAGGCCCATGCCGGTGGGCGACGCGTTGATGACGCCGACGTCGCGGTTTTGGAAATACGGGATGAGGCTCGCGAGCGAGTCGTCGTTGAGCTCGTAGTGGCAGAACGAGAGGATAGTCTCCACAAGCCCCGGCGGGCAGCGGTCGATGATGGCGGGGAAGATTTTCAGGGGCAGGCCGGTGATTCCGATGTGCCCGATGCGGCCCTCTGACTTGAGGCGGGCGAGTTCGGGGAGCGTCTCGTCGACGATCTGGTTGATGTCGGCAAATTCGATGTCGTGGCACTGGAGCAGGTCGATGTAATCGACGCCGAGACGCCTGCAGCTCTCGTTGAGACTCTGGCGGACGCGGGCAGCGGAGAAATCGAACTCGCCCTCGCCGTACTGCCCAACCTTGGTGGCGAGAATGTAGCGGTCGCGCGGGATGCCGGCCAGGGCCTTGCCGAGCACGGTCTCCGCCTTGGTGGCGCCGTAGTAGGGGGAGACGTCGATGAAGTTGATGCCGAGGTCCAGGGCGACGTGGACGGTGCGGATGGCCTCGCCCTCGTCGATGGAACGGAAGACTCCGCCCAGGGAGGAGGCGCCGAAGCCGAGTTGGGAGACGGTGAGACCGGTGCGGCCGAGCTTGCGGTAGTGCATGCGCGTCAGGATTGGATTCCGTAGATGCGGGCGGCGGTGTCGCCGAAGAGGGAGGCTTGTTCGGACTTCGAGAGACGTGCGGCGCAGGACTCCACTGCGGAGACCCAGGCACGGTGGTCGGTGGCGACGAGGCAGACGGGCCAGTCGGAGCCGAACATCACGCGGTCGGCGCCGAAGGACTCGAGCGTGCAGTCGAAGTGGACGCGGATCATCTCCTGGGACCAGCGCCAGTCCGGGACCTCCGTGACGACGCCCGAGAATTTGCAGGCGACATTGGGGCGGCGGCCGAGTTCGCGGAAGTGTCGCAGCCATTCGGGGTCGACGGCCTGGGTGACGATCGGTTTGGCGATATGGTCGAGAACGAAGGACTGGTTGGGGTGGCGGTCGACGAAGCGCAGCGCGGCGGGCAGCTGGTGGGCTTTGACGAGGAGGTCGTACACCAGACCGCGGGCGGTGAGCTGGTGAATGCCGGCGTTGAAGGCGGCGCCGTCGAGGAACGCGGGATCGGGTTCGGCCTGGACGACGTGTCGGACGCCGCGGAACCGGGGATTGGCGCAGAGTTCTTCGAGACTCGCCGCGAGCGAGGGGGAGGCGAGCGGGGCCCAGCCGACCACGGCCTTGATCGCCGGGTGGTTTGCGGCAAGCGAGAGCAGCCAACGCGATTCGTCGACCGATTGCCGGGCTTCGACTGCGACTGAGCCGTCGAAACCGGAACTGGCGAGCAACGGGGCGAGGTCCGCCGGCAGGAAGTCGGCTCGGATGCGGCGCATCGAGTCGTCGATCCAGTCGTAGTGGGCGGCGTTGTGGGTGTAGTCCCAGAAGTGCTGGTGGGAGTCGATTCGCATGGGGCGGGAGGATTGGGAAATTGGCCCGGAGACCCTACCAGATCCGGCGCCATCGAGGAATGGCGGTTTTTCTCCGATCCATGACGATAATTGACCGAAAATGTCCTTGGCGCTCAGGCGCGATGAACAAGGAACCAATCGATAATTGACGAAATGGCCTGCGAATCGTGGGCTCTCCGCATGGCGAACAGGACACGGGGGCGGCTGCCCGAATACTTTTCAAGCCAGGTGCGTACGGCGCGGCGGTTTTATCTGAACCTGAAACCTCGGACGGGCGGACCGTTGACGGTGGTGAGTGGGGGGTGGGAGCGGTGTTCGGACGATTATCGAATCGCCCGCGCTTCGTTTCCGTATTTCGGAGTTGAGTACGTTGCCGGCGGGGCGGGCACGCTTCGGATGGGGGGGCGGGAACATGCACTGGGGCGGGGAACCGCCTACTGTTATGGCCCCGGGGTTGGGCACGAGATTGCCAACGCCCCGGGCGAGCGGCTGGCGAAGTACTTCGTGGATTTTGCCGGGAAAGGGAGCTTGCGGCTCCTGACTGAGTGCGGGCTTGCGCCGGGGCAGGTGCGGGTGGTGGACCAGGCGGAGGCCGTGGAGAAGGCCTTCGAGGATCTGGTGCGGGCCGGTTTGTCGACGGGGGATCACGCCGCGCGGATCACGGCGCTCCACCTCGAGATCCTCCTGGTGACGCTCTCGGAGCACGGGGCGGGCACGCGGTCGGGCGACGAGCGGGCGAGGGCGACCTTTGTCCGGTGTCGCGACACGATCGAGGCGCGATTCCTGGAGCTCGAGTCGGTGACGGCTGCGGCTGCGGCGTGCCACGTGGATGCGGCCTACCTGTGCCGCCTGTTCGCGCGCTACTCGCCGGCCTCTCCGTACCGGTTTCTCCAGCGCCTGCGCATGAACCACGCGGCGGCGCGGCTGGAGGACGGCGGGAGCCTCGTGCGGGAGGTGTCGGCCGGGATGGGGATGGATCCGTTCCACTTTTCCCGCGTGTTCAAGCGGGTGCACGGACTGTCGCCGCAGGCATTCCTGCGGCGACGGACCAGCGGGTAGCGGGGCGGCCGCCGGAGGCCGGGCGTATCCGGCGGCGCATGACGGTCAGTCCAGCGGCGTCAACCGGATGTTACGGAACTCCATCGGAGTGCCCTCAAACTGGATACCGATTGGGCCGGAGGTGAAGCGGCAGCCCTCGATCCGGTTCTGAAGCACGCCGTTGACGGTGGCGAGGATTTCGCCGCCGCGGCAGACGATGTCGCAGCTGTTCCATTCCCCGGCGGGACGCTCGCTGTCGGGCATGAGATGGCTGCGCAGGGGAACCCGGGCCCCGGGGGGTGTGGTGAGCGGCGTGGCGAACGGCGCCCCGGCCATGGGCAGCACGTCGCCCACGTAGCCGTGCTTGAGCTGGATCTGGTAGCTCAGGGGCCACACGCGGTCCATGGGCCCCGACGAGACATGCAGCAGGATGCCGCCGTTTCCGGTGTGTCCGGCCCAGCGCCATTCCACATGGAGACGGTAGTTGGCGAAGGAGGCGCGGGTTTCGATGAACCCCGAGGGCTTGCCGGCGATCCACAGGACACCATCCGGACCCAGGTGGCAGACGTTGGCCATTTGGGTAGCGGGCTCCGAGATGAGCCGCCAGCCGGACAGGGAGGAGTCGGTGAGGAGCGAGACGGAGTGTGCGCCGCGGGCCTCCGCGCCAGCCTTCGCCCGGGCGAACGGAACGAAGGCGAGCAGGGCGGCCAATGCGGCCGCCATCGTCGCGAGGGGCAGTTTCATTGCTCCACGGAATAGCTGACGGAGAGAGGTGCGCGGATGCGCGCGGTGCACTCGGACACGTAGGTGTTCCAGGCCTTTTCGGTGGTGAATTCCCCCGCCTTGGACCAGCCGGCGCCGGCGTAGTAGGTGATGGCCTTGCCCGGAGTCACGCGGGTGAGCACGAGGTCATTGTGGGCATCGGAGGCGTAGCCCGTGAATTCGGGGCCGGGCACGATGACGGCGGTGCCGAGGGAGCCGTTGGTCTTCTGGACGCACCACTGGGCGAGAGCGCCGTCGGCGGGCAGCTTCGTGAGCGTGGTGACGGGATCCTGGCCCTTGTCAGCGGATTTCTTGTTGAGGCCGATGGCGACGTCGAGCGTGGGGGTGGAGCCGGAGACGACCTCGAAGGTGCTGTCGATCCGATCGAGGTTATGGCCTGCGTCGACGGTGAAGCGTTTGACCTCGGTGACGCGGACTCCGTGTGCCTCCCAGGGCGCGTAACTGAACTCGAAAATGGTCCGGATGGGTCCGTTCGCGAGGATCTTCCAGGTGGTGTAGTTGCGGCTGACCGCGAGCGAGTGACCGTCCCAGATTCCGGTGCCGCCGCAGCCGCGGGTGGAACCTGTATTGTACATGTCCATACCCTCGCCCTCGTCGATGTGGTAGTGATTGTGACCCTTGTTGTACCAGCGGTCGACGATCGGGTAGGTGACGCGCTTGCACCAGACGTCGAGGCCCGAGGAGATCAGGTATTCGGTGCCCGCGAGGGCGCGGTTGGCGAGGGCCTGGCCGTAGGCGCGGTGGCCGATCTTGTCGTTTTCCCAGGCGAAGTCATCGAGGCGCTCCGGGATGTAGCGGGCGTAGGTTTTCGTCGGAAAGACGGGGGCGACCTGGGCGATCTTCTCGATGGTGAACACGGCCGAACTTTCGCCCTTGGCGAAGTCATGCTGGAAGAGCAGGTCGCCGTAGCCGAGGCCGACGTTCTGCGTGTCCTTGGCGAGCGGATTGATGTTCGTGACCTGATAGGCGAGGTCGTGACCCTGGGCGTCGTGCACGGCGAGGTGCTGGAGCAGGGCGCCGGGGAGGGCCCGCTCGATCTCGCTCCAGGGGACCGAGATCGTTTCGGACGGACGGGCGATGGAGGTCAGGGGATTCGAGACCGTGACCACGAGCCGGGCGCCGGACTGGGCCGATGCCATGGCGGCGCCGAGGAACAGACCGACGACACCGGCGAAGAGTTTGACGTGGCGGAAACGCGCGGCGCGCGGCGAGGAGAGGTCGAGGCGGTTGGCCGTGACCTGGGCAGGTTGCAGGGAGCTCATGGGGAAAGGAGCGATTGGGATTTCAGTGACCAAAAAGTTCACGAATGAATAAAGAGTGCACGGGTGAAACTGACACGGTGAGGCAACAAGAAACTGAGGGGGAAAATGGTTCGCGGTGACTGGAGAGAGGCGCGTGCCGCGGCGGGCTCAGGCGGAGCCGTTATAGCCGATCAGCTGGGAGAGTTCGGTGGCGACTGCGCGGACCTTGGTGGAGATCTCGGGGATACGATCGAGGGAGAAGCGGAGGGTGGAGGCGGTGATGCCGAGGGCGGCGACGACGGAGCCGTCGGCGCTGAAAACGGGGGCGGCCAGACAGCGAACGCCGGCGTTGAATTCCTCGTTATCCAAGCTGAATCCGCGCTCCCGGGTGAGGTCGGCTTCGCGCTGGATTTCGCGGAGGTCGACCATCGTGTTGGAAGTATGCCGGGTCGGGGGCTCGCGCGTCAGGATCCCCGGGATGTCCCTTTGATGGAGGAAGGCGAGGAAGACCTTTCCGGTGGACGAGCAATGGAGCTCGGCCAGGAATCCTGGGCGCGAGGCTGCGCGCAGTGGGTGGGCGCTGTCCTGGACCGCGACGATGAGGGAGCGCTCGTCGCAGGGGACCGCGAGGTGGGAAGTTTCGTCGGTGATCGCGGTGAGTTTCTGGAGCAGCGGCAGGGCCAATACCCTGACCTCGGTGGCGGCGAGCGCGGCGGATCCGAGCTGAATCAGCATGGGGCCAGGCTTGAAGCGTCCGTCCTGCTTTCTGACAAACCCCTCGAGGTGCAGTGTTGTCGTGATTCGCAACGTGGTCGTTACCGGCACCTTGAGCATCCTGGCGAGATCGGCCACCTTGAGGCCCTCGGGGTGGCGGCCCAGCAACTTGAGAATCCGGCAGGCGTTGCGCAGGTTCGGAATCACGTAGCGTTCGCCGGTGGCTACATCGGGGCGTTGGGTCAGGGCGGACACGAGGGAAGAGCGTTGGAATGGCTTTGCAGTTCACCCCAGGCGCGAGGAGGCGCACGGGAAGCACGCAGAGAATGATTGGGCGCTCGTCGGTGATAGATTCATGCCTAAACGTGAATTTCAAGAATGAAACGTTTGGGTTGAGACAGGCAAAATTATTATGTTAATTACGTATAAAGAACCAGTTAATTGATCGCTGGTGTCTTATGCGCAACGGTGACGCAATAAGTCCGTTGGAGGTTTTTCCGATCGTGATTCTAATGCTCCTCACAAGCCAACGTTTTGGTTTGCCACTTTCCCTCACGAATTCGCTAATGAATTAATAGTTCATTGGTGAATTTTTCCCCTAGTTCATTCCCTTTGCCTTCCCCCGGCTGGCTCCAAGTCCAGCCCGGCAACCGTTTCCCATCCCCGGTCTGTTTTCCCCTGTCGTGTCGTCGCCCAACCGGGTGGCGATGCGCCTATCCCGCGCCCGGCTGTCCACTCGGACGGCACGGGCACATCCCCGAACACAAACAGAACCCTGCCACCATGGACCGATACGCTAAATCGACCCCCCCCACACACCACGAGACACAACCCACCAACCCGAAATCCCCAACCCTGATCAACCTGATCCAGAAAACATCCCGCTGGATGCTGTTTGCCGCGGCCGCCCTCTGCCTGCAGCCGGCGATTTCTCGCGCGGCGGGTGCGGCGACCGGTACGATCTCCGGTCGCGTGCTCAACACGGACACCGGCAAATACCTGAACAACGCCCGGATCGAGGTCGAAGGCACCCACCTTCAGACCTTCACCAACAAGTTCGGAGAATACGAACTCGACAACGTCCCGGTCGGACCGGTCAAGGTGGACATCTTCTACACCGGCCTGAGTCGGCAGACGCTCTCGGTGAACGTCGCGGCGGGCCAGACTGCGCAGCAGGATGTCTCCATGAGCTCCAGCGCCGAGGGCGGCGCGATCAAGCTCGACGCGTTCGTGGTCGCCGCGGCGAAGGAGACGGACCAGAGCTCCATCGCGATCAACGAGGAGCGGTTCGCGCCGAACCTCAAGACTGTGGTCTCGACCGACCAGTTCGGCGACATCGTCGAGGGCAACATCGGCGAGTTCGTGAAGTTCCTGCCGGGCATCTCTGTGGGCTACACCGCCTCCGACGTGCGCAACGTCTCGGTTCGCGGCGTCGGCTCCCAGTACACGGCGATCATGCTCGACGGGTACCGCGTCGCGAGCGCGGACTCCGGCAACGTGAAATACTCGAGCACCGGCGGCGGCTCCCGCACGACCGAGCTCGAGCAGATCTCGATCAACAACGCGGCCCGCACGGAGATCGTGAAGTCGCGCACGCCGGACCTTCCGGCCGACGCGCTGGGCGGCTCGCTGAACATGGTCAGCAAGAGCGCGTTCGAGTACGCGCATCCGGAGTTCAACTACCGCGTGCTGATGGCCATGAACAGCAACGCGAAGAAGCTGGGCGCGAGCCCCGGGCCGGCGAATGACGGCACGAGTCACAAGGTGCTCCCGAGCTTCGACTTCACCTACGCCCTGCCGGTGAACAAGCACTTCGGCATCACGCTGAGCTTCCTCGACTCGAACATCTTCAACGTGCAGTACCGCTCCAATCCGCAGTGGACGCCCAACGGCACCCACAGCAATGTGAGCGGGGCCCCCTCGAACTTCGCGACCGATCCGTACCTCGAGAAGTACACGGTGCAGGACGGCCCGAAGACGACCCATCGCAAGGCGGCGGAGTTCACGGCCGACTGGAAGCTCTCGGACCGCGACCTGATCTCGCTGCGCGTCCAGGACAACTTCTACTCCTCGTTCTTCGGAAATCGTAACATCAACTTCGATACCGGCACGACGATGCCGCTGGCTTACACCCAGACGGCCACCAACGGCGCGCTGGGCAAGGGCAAGGTGAACTTCGGCTCCTCGTTCCGCCACAAGTTCGGCGTCACGTACAACCTGGGTGCCGACTACACGCACACGGGCGAGGACTGGACCTTCAACGCCGGCATCAACTTCTCGCACGCGTCGGCCCACTACCAGGACGCGAACGAGGGGTACTTCGACTCGGTCACCTACCAGATCAGCAGCGCCACGGTGAACTACGGCATGTTCAACGGCATCGCCCCGCAGCAGATCCAGGTCTTCGACAAGTCGGGCAAGGACACGCTCGGCAACGTCTTCGACGTGCGCAACCCGAACTACAAGATCACCAAGGTCGAGAACAACCCGGTCTCGGCGGCCGATTCGTTCTTCACGCAGCAGGCCAACTTCAAGCGCGACTTCGACTGGGCGATCCCGACGAAGATCAAGTTCGGCGGGCAGCTGCAGTTCGAGCACCGCGACGTGCGCAACAACAAGATCGACTGGACCCCGACCGGCGCCCTCGCCGCGGCCGGCGCCGCCGGCGCTTACAACCTGGTCGACAGCACGTACAACGTCGCGCCCCCGTACATCCCGTACCCGGTCGTGTGGCCGAGCCAGTCGAAGCTGTACAGCCTGTACCTGAGCAATCCGTCCCTGTTCTCGCCCTCCTCGTCCAACGAGCAGCAGCGCATCCTCGGCTCTCTGCTCTTCAAGGAGCTGATCAGCGCCGCCTACATGATGGGCGACTCCCAGATGTTCAACAGCAAGCTGCGCCTGGTGTACGGCGTGCGCTTCGAGCAGACCACCGACGAGGGCTACGGCCCGCTGGCGAAGAAGACCGGATCCTCGACCACCTACGTCGAGCGCGGCGCGTTTGCGAAGAACACCTACAACGGCACCTATCCGAGCATTTCCGCGGTGTACAACATCACGGACAACCTGCTGCTGCGCGCCGCCTATGACCGCGCGGTCGGCCGTCCCGACCTCGCTAACATCGTCCCCAACGTAGCCCTGCCCGACAGCGCCTCGACCGGCGCGGCGATCGGCGTGTCGAACCCGCTGCTCAAGCCCGAGCAGGCGAACAACTACGACCTGTCGCTCGAATACTACTTCAAGCACGCGGGCGTGCTGTCGCTGGGCGTGTTCCGCAAGGATTTCACCGGCTTCTGGGGGCAGAACAACGTCACGGGCCCCGAGGCTCTGGCGATCCTCAACAGCCTGGGCGTGCCCAACGGCCAGGACTACCTGGACCAGGGCGACTACGTGAGCACGATCGTCAACTCCGGCACCGCGCACATCACCGGCGTCGAGTTCAACTACCGCCAGTCGCTCGAGCAGCTCTCGCAGTTCACCCGGCACCTCTCGGTGTTCGCGAACGCGACGGGCCTGCACCTGCAGGGGGCCGCCAACGCCGACTTCAGCGCGTTTGTCTCGAAGACGATCAACTGGGGTCTCGCGTACGACAACCGCCGCGTGAGCGCGAAGTTGAACTTCAACTACCGCGGCCGCGAGGTGGACGCTCCGACGACGGTCAACGGCGTCGTGTACCAGGAGTACTTCTCCCCGCGCCTGTACCTGGACGCCAACCTGGTGATCCGCCTGACGAAGCGCTTCTCGCTGTTCATCAACGGACGCAACCTCACGGACGTCCCGCAGGACGACCAGCGTTACGCCCCGGGCATCACGCCGGACTATGCGCGCCTCTACCGCCGCGAGATGTTTGGCACGGCGTACACGTTTGGTATAAAGGGCTCCTTCTGAGGAGACCGCCCCGCGCGGCCCGATCCGCTTTTTTTCCGCCTATGAAAATGCATGAAAGTCTGTATCCCGCCGTGGCAACCGCCGCGGAATCCGAAGCGCTCCGCAGGGAGTTCCTGATTCCCGGCCTATTCACCTCCGGGGAGGCGCATTTTCATTATTGGGAGACGGATCGGACCGTGGTGGGCGGCATCGCGCCGCTCGGTGCGGACATCGCGCTGCCCTGCCCCGCGGAGCTGCGCAGCGCGCACTTCCTCGAGCGCCGGGAGGCGGGCGTCATCAACCTGGGCGGCCCCGGCGCCGTCCAGGTCGACGGCGTCGACCACGCGATGGCGCGCCTGGACGCCCTGTACCTCGGGCGTGGCGCCAGGAATGTCGTCTTCCGCTCGGCGTCCGCGAAGGACCCTGCGCTGTTTTACCTGCTGTCGTATCCCGCGCATGCCGCGTATCCGGTTCGCCATGTCGCGATCGCCGACGTGAAGGGCGACGCGCTGGGTTCGGTGGAGACCTGCAACCAGCGCACGCTGTACAAGCTGATCCATCCGGGAGCGTTTCCGACCTGCCAGCTCGTGATGGGCGTGACCCGCCTCGCCACCGGGAGCGTTTGGAACACGATGCCTCCGCACACGCACCTCCGCCGTTCGGAGGTCTATCTCTACTTCGACGTGCCGTCGGACCAGGCGGTGTTCCACTTCATGGGCCGGCCTCAGGCGACGCGGCATCTGGTGCTGCACAATCATGACGTCGTGCTCTCCCCGCCGTGGTCGATCCACAGCGGCGTCGGCACGCGCAACTATAGTTTCGTCTGGGGCATGGGCGGCGAGAACCAGGAGTTCGCCGACATGGACCCCGCTCCGATCGCCGAGCTGCGCTGACGCCATGAGCTCGACGATTCTCGACCAATTCCGACTGGACGGCCGCGTGGCGGTCGTCACCGGCGCCTCCCGCGGCCTGGGCGCCGCGCTTGCGATCGGCCTTGCCGAGGCCGGCGCCGACGTCGCCCTGGTGGCGCGCGGCGACCTGGCGCGGACCTCCGCCGCGATCCGCGCGCTGGGACGGCGCTGCCTGGAGCTCACGCACGACGTCGGTGACCCCGCCTCAGCGGAGGCGATCGTCGCGGAGACCGTGGCCGGCCTGGGCGGTGCGGACATCCTCGTGAACAACGCGGGCATCATCCGCCGCGCGCCGTTCGTCGAGTTTTCCGATGCCGACTGGCGCGACGTGCTGGCGGTGAACCTCGACGCGCCGTTTCGGCTGAGCCGCGCTTTTGCGCGCCGCCTGGTCGAACAGAAGCGCCCGGGAAAGATCATCCACATCGCCTCGATGCTGTCCTACCAGGGCGGCATCCGAGTGGCGTCGTACACGGCGGCAAAGAGTGCGTTGAACGGGCTGACGAAGCTCATGGCCAACGAACTCGCGCCGCATGGGATCAACGTCAATGCGATCGCCCCGGGCTACATGGCGACGGACAACACGGCGGCGCTCCAGGCCGATCCGGCGCGCAACCGGGCGATCCTCGACCGCATCCCGGCTGGTCGCTGGGGTACGCCCGACGACTTGAAGGGGGCGGCCGTTTTCCTTGCGAGCGACGCGTCCTCGTACCTTCACGGGTTCACGGTGGCGGTCGACGGCGGTTGGCTCGCGCGTTGAATCGTTCCCGTCCGACCCGCGCGCCCCATGGGTTTCCGCACCGCCGATCCTGCCACGCCACGGGGCGTCGTCCGGGTCGGTGGCGGGCTTGTGCGCAACGATGGGACCGCGCGGGTACTGGGCCGTCGCGTGGAATTCTCCCATGAACCTTTGGCGCCGGCCGCAGGACCGGCCCGCCCGTCTCAATCAGGAGTACCGATGAGGCGGCGTGGGCATTCGGTCCTGCTGCTAGGGGGCAGCCGGCCGGTCCGGCTCCTGCGGCCGTCCGCCTTCTCAGTTCACTTCCCAAAACCCTCCCGATCATGATTCGTCTGACCCCTCGATTCCTGCCCGTACTTGGACTGCTTGCCTGGTGTGCCACCGCACGTGCGCAGGCACCCGTTCGAACCTTTGACGGGGCGACGCCCCTGGCCTGGTCTGAGCGCATGGCGGATTCTGAGATGGCGCGCCGGGGCGACTCTCTGGAGGCGGGCCACGATCATGCCCGCTGGGATTATTCCCCTGCGGTGCTCGACCTCGGCCTGTGGCGCCTGGGTGAGGCGACTGGCAATCATGCCTACGAGGAGTTTGCTGCGCGGGCGATCGGCTCGTTTGTGCGACCCGACGGCAGCATCATCGGATTCAAGCCCGCTGGGCATACGCTTGACGCGATCAACCCGGGCAAGGTGGTGCTCCTGCTGGCGGCGAAGACCCGCGAGAAGCGGTTCGACCTCGCGGCGCACGCCCTCCGGGCCGCGCTCGCGGAGCAGCCGCGGACGAAGGAGGGCGGTTTCTGGCACAAGGAGCGTTATCCAAATCAAATGTGGCTCGACGGCATCTACATGGCCTCGCCGTTCCTGGCGCGGTATGCGGAGCAGTACCATGAGCCGGCGCTTTACGACGACGTGGCCAACCAGATCCTTCTGGTCGACCGCCACCTGTACGATCCCGCGACCGGGTTGTATTGGCACGCCTGGGACGAGGCGCGCACCCAGCCCTGGGCCGATCCCAAGACCGGACATTCCCCGAATTTCTGGAGCCGGGCGATAGGCTGGTATGCCATGGCGATTGTCGATTCGCTCGATCATTTCCCGGCCGGGCAGCCCAGGGTCCCGGCGATCAAGGCTGCCCTCGCCCGGGTCGCCGACGGCATCGCACGCTGGCAGGATCCCGCCACGGGCCTGTGGTGGCAGGTGACCAACGAGGGCGGGCGCAAGGGCAACTACCTGGAGGGCTCGGCGTCCTCGATGTTCGTCTATGCCCTGGCGAAGGCTGTCAACGCAGGCTACCTCCCGCGCGACCGCTATCTCCCGACGATCCTGCGCGGCTACGAGGGCCTGGTGCACACGCTCGTGAAGCCGGGCGCGGACGGGCGCATCAGCCTGGAGCAGATCTGCCAGAGCGCGGGCCTCGGCTACCGCAACTCCGAAGGCCGCGTGCGCGACGGGTCGTTCGATTACTACGTCAGCGAGCCGATCGTCGCGAACGATCCCAAGGGCACGGGCCCGTTCATCATGGCGGGCATCGAAGTCCAGAAGCTGCTGGATGGATCGACGGGCTCTTCCGTGGTCGACTGGAGCGCGCTGCCGGGGATCCTGGCGCGGATCCATGCGCCGACCTTCCCGGACCGCGATTTTCCGATCACCGCCTACGGCGCCAAGCCCGGCCAGGACTGCACGGCGGCGATTCACGCCGCGATCGCGGCCTGCGCCGCCGCGGGCGGCGGGCGCGTGGTGGTTCCCGCCGGCGACTGGCTGACGGGCGCGATCCGGCTGCAGAGTCATGTCAATCTTCACGTTTCGAAGGGCGCCACGCTGCGCTTCTCGACCGACCCTGCCGCGTATCCAACCGTTTATACGCGCTGGGAGGGCGTCGAGTGCATGAACTTCTCCGCGCTCATCTACGCGTACGGTCAGCAGGACATCGCGGTGACCGGCCAAGGCACGTTGGATGGCCAGGCCTCGGATGAGAACTGGTGGGCGTGGAAGCATCGGCGCACCGACCGCGACCATCTCAACGAACTCGGCCAGGCCGGCGTGCCGGTGAAGGACCGCGTCTTCGGCCTCGGCCATTACCTGCGTCCGAACTTCATCCAGACCTACCGCTGCCGCAATGTGCTGCTCCAGGGCGTCTCGATCGTCCGCTCGCCGATGTGGGAACTCCATCCGGTGCTCTCCGAGAACGTCACGGTCGACGGGGTTCAGATCCATTCCCACGGTCCGAACAACGACGGCTGCGATCCGGAGTGCTCCAAGGACGTGCTGATCGAGAACTGCGTGTTCGACACGGGCGACGATTGCATCGCGATCAAGTCGGGCCGCAACAACGACGGGCGGCGGGTCAACGTCTCCTCGGAAAACATTGTCGTCCGCAACTGCACCATGCAGGACGGTCACGGCGGCGTCGTCATCGGTAGCGAGATCTCGGGCGGCTGCCGCAACGTATTCGCCGAAAACTGCACGATGGACAGCCCCCACCTCGACCGCGCCCTTCGGATCAAGTCCAATGCCAGCCGCGGCGGCGTCATCGAAAACATCTTCATGCGCAACGTGCACGTCGGGCAGGTGGCCGAGGCGATCCTGACGGTGGATTTCATGTACGAGGAGGGGCCGCACGGGGACTTTCCCCCCGTAGTCCGCAATGTGCGCCTGGACCACATCACCAGCGAGCACAGCCCGCGGGTCATGTGGATTGCCGGATTTCCGGCCGCGACCATTGACGACATCCGGTTCGACGATTGCCTGTTCAAGGGCGTCAAGTCCGCAGAGGTTGTCTCGGGCGCCGAGCGCATCGTGCTCGACCATGTGACCATCGTTCCGGAGCGCCACGCCCGAAGCCTCAATTCACGTCCCCCCGAAAAACCGGCCCGAAAACCCTGACCACCGGGCCCCTCACAACCAGGCGTCATCCGACGCCGTACTCCCTGCAACTCCCCCTATGAACAAGCTGAGTCAGCTCAATGAACAAGTAGGCCGATACCGGTGGACCATCTGTGCGCTGGTCTTCTTTGCAACGACGACCAACTACCTCGATCGAAACGTCCTCGGCCTGCTCAAGGACACGCTCTCCGCGCACGGCGTGTTCGGGCCGGACAAGGCGGGGCAGGAGCTGAACTACTCGGCCGTGGTGATCTGTTTCCAGATCACCTATGCGATCGGCATGATCCTGGCGGGCCGCCTGATCGACAAGGTCGGTACGAAGCGCGGGTATGCGACTTCGCTGATCGGCTGGAGCGTGGCGTCGATCGGCCATGCACTGGCGACCTCGACGTGGAGCTTCGGGTTCTGGCGCGGCGCGCTGGGCCTGTCCGAGGCGGGCAATTTCCCGGCGGCGAACAAGGCGATCGCGGAGTGGTTTCCGAAGAAGGAGCGTGCGTATGCAACGGGCCTCTACAACTCGGGCGCCAATGTCGGCGCGATCGTGGCCCCGCTGTTCGTGCCCTTCGTGGCGCGGGCCTGGGGCTGGGAGTGGGCCTTCGTGATCACGGGCGTGATCGGCCTGACCTGGATCGCCTTCTGGCTGAGAATGTACGGCAGTCCGGCGGAGAAGGTGAAGTCGGGGCATCTGAGCCAGGCGGAGTACGACTACATTCACAGCGACCGCGACGAACAGGCGATCGCGGCGGCGCCGGCCGAACCCAGACTCACGTGGAAGCAGCTGATCGGCGTCCGCCAGTCGTGGGCCTTCATTTTTGGGAAGTTCATCACGGATCCGATCTGGTGGTTCTTCCTGTTCTGGCTGCCGGCCTACCTTTCGGGTGAAAACGCCAGCAAGGTGAAGACCTATCTCGCGGCGCATCCGGGCTACACGGGACCGCACTCCGCGATTCCGGGCGTGATCAGCTGGGAGATCGCGGTGGCGTTGGTCTACACCGTTTCCACCGTCGGCTCCATTTTCGGCGGCTGGCTGCCCAAGCGTTTCATCCATGGCGGCATGACGGTGAATCGCGCGCGCAAGCTCGCGATGTTCATCTTTGCGGTGCTCCCGCTATCGGTCCTGCTCGCCTCGCGGCTGGGTCAGATCAGCACCTGGCTGGCGGTGGCAGTGATCAGCATCGCCTGTGCGGCGCACCAGGCCTGGTCGGCGAACATCTTTGCGACGGCTTCGGACATGTTCCCCAAGCGTGCAGTGGCGTCGGTCACGGGACTCGGAGGCATGTCGGGCGCGGTGGGCGGCATCCTGATCGCATGGCTGGCCGGCGAATTGCTGGCGCATTTCACCGCACTGGGCCACATCGATGTCGGTTATGGCATCCTTTTTGTGATCTGCGGGTCCGCGTACGTGGTGGCGTGGGTGATCATGCACTTGTTCGCGCCGCGCTTTGAGCCCGTGAAGCTCTGATCCCTCGCGCAACGATGAACGACGCCATCCTGGCATTTTCGGCCGCGAGGCAACCGCTTCCGGCCGCACCCGGGATGGCGGTGTGGCGCGGCCCCGTTGGGTGACATGGCGCCCGGTGTCCAGTGGAGCGACCGCAGCCGTGGGACGGCGGCGGTCGGACGGAGCTCGGATCCGCTCCGCGCGGGTTCGCCCGGGGTGAGCCGGCTGGCGGCGCTGCTTGCGTTTGCGGCAGCCCGCCTGGCGGCGACGCCCGCGCCGCCGGTCGAGGGCATCCAGCCTCCGGCCGTGGCGATGGATGCGTTCCAGGTGTCGGCGCAGTCGGACGACGATTCCTACGATGACACCGGCATGGGGTCGGTGGAGGAGGAGATGCAGGATTCACCCTTCGCCAACGAGCTCACGCAGACCCTCGATCCGGAGCTCGACGACGACCTGGATGCGGACACGGACGATGCGCTGGCGGTGACGAGCGGGGCCACCCCGGTGGAGCGGGCGATGGGGGAGGCGCGGTTGAACCTGCGCGGGTTTCCCACGCCGATGCTGAGAAACGGGTTCGTGCTGCTGGGCATTCCGGAGACGCTGAACACGGCGCGCACGGTGGTGATCCAGGGACCGCTCGTGCCGGTGCTGGGTCGCGCGGCGCCCGGTGGTATCCGAAACTACATGACGGCGCGCCCGAAGGCGCGGGCGGGCGTGTGGCTGAGCGGGCTCGCCACGAGCCACGACCGCCGGCAGGCCTCGGTCCAGGCGACCGGTCCGCTGGTGCCGAAGCACCTCTGGCAGCGCGTGGCCGCGACCTGGATGCAGCGCAACGGTCCGGAGGCGTTCGCGCGCCAGACCTTCCGCTCGTTGGACACCGGCCTGACCTGGAGGGAGGGGCGCAGGTTCAGCGCGATGCTCACGGGTGATTTCCTCGAGGTGGCGGCCGACGCGGCCCCGGGCATCCCCCAGTACCGGCCGGCGGCCGGAGGGAAGATCGCGGGGCCGTACCTTCCGCTTGCACATTTCAACGCAAACGGTCCGGACGCGGGCGTGCGGCGCCGCAGCACGACGATCGGGCTCCAGGTGGACAGCCAGCCGACGCCGAAGCTTTCGTTGAGGGCGGGCGTCGAGGGCTGGTCGAGGCATGTGACCCAGGACCGCTTCACGAGCGCCGTCTATTCCCTGGCGACGGGCCTGTTCGAGGGCACCCGCGAACCGCGGCACATCGACATGCCGCAGGATGCGTTGGCGGGGCATCTCGAGGCGACAGTGCGAACGACGATCCTGGGCATGGACCACAAGATTCTGAGCTCGGCGAGCTACACCCGCGGCGAGTACACGCGCGAGGAGCGGGCACTGCCCACGGCGGCGCGCGACGCGTTGCCGGCGGACGTCAGGCAGTTCGATCCCTACGCCCCCGACTTCTACCTGCCCGCCTATGATCCGTCGGTTTACAGCCGGATCACTGCGGATCGGCGCGAGACTGCGGGTTATGGGCCCGCCGAGCTGAGCGACCGGGTCGCAGTGGACGGCGGGCGCTGGGTGTTCACGTATGGCGCGCGATACGACGAGGTCGACCTGACGATCGACGATCGCAAGCCCGGCGCGCTGTTCCCGCGCTATTCGTCGAATCCGTCGCAGCTGAGTCATTTCGCCGGAGTGAACGTGCAGATCCTGTCCAACCGACTGCTGGCGTTCGCGAGCACCAGCACGGCGTTTGATCCGTCGGTCCAGGTCGATTCCCGCACTGGAAAGATCCAGCCGCCCGAAACGACGCTCGGCTACGAAGTCGGGCTGAAGGGCAGGTCGGCTGACCGGCACTGGGATGCGAACGGGGCGGTGTTCCTCCTGATGAACCGCGGCATCGCGCGGCGCAACCCGCTCTACGACGACCCGATCGCAGACGCCAATCAGACGCAGCCCCAGTTTGGCGCGGCTGCGGAGGAGCGCTTTGAGGGGGCGCGACTGCAGGTTCGCTGGCAGCCGACCCCGACGCTGACCGTCGGCATGAAGACGGTGTACGTCAACGCGGTGGCCACCCGTTCGCCGTCGCTTCCTGCGGAGGTGGGGCGCCCGCTGGAGCGCATGCCTGCCTTCACGGGCAGCCTGCGGCTGCTGTACCGTCCTGCGGCGCCGGTGTCCGGCTTCAACGCCGGTCTGGGACTCCAGGTGGTGGGGCGCTACGTGGCGACCTATGAAAATGCGACGCGGGCCTACCTTTCGTATCCGGGCTACGCGCTTGTGTCCGGCCAGCTCGGATACACCTGGCGCACGGCGCGCCGGATGCTGGCCCTGACGCTCGGCGTGCGGAATGCGCTCAACCGCGACCTGCTGGCCACCAACGCGCGGCTGGGGGCGGACCGCGAGTACTCGCTCTCGACCCGGCTGTTTTTCTGAACCCAGGCCGAGCGGGCCACATGAACAGAAGCCAACGAAGGAAGCGAAGACCAGACAGGTATGCCGGAATCGAGCGCATCGGACCGCTCACTGTGAGGCGAGTCGCCGGTTGGTTCCGCGAGTTCACGCTGTCAGTGGGTTACCATCCCTTGGGTGCCTTCGTCTCCTTCTGTTCCTGTCCCTGCCGGATTTAAGATCGAAGCCCCATGCACCCCACAAATGCTGCCTCTCGCATCCTCCGCCTCGCGTGTATTGGAATTGTGACGTCGCTTTGCGCTGCGGCCGTGCGGGCCTCGGAGTCCGTTGCCCCTTGGATCGTCGCCATGGACGTGCCGGCGGGCGCGGCCTTCGCCCCTGCAGTCGCCAGGGCGCTGCACGCCCCGATCCGCACCGTCGTCGACAAGCCGTCGCCTTCGCCGACCGGCGATCCGCACGACTATGTCAGTTACGCCCGCTATTTCTGGCCCAATCCGGTGCGCCCCGGGAGCCTGCCCTTCGTGCGGCGCGACGGGCACGTCAACCGCGAACAAGTCGACAAGGGCGACCGGGGTCGGCTCGGCCGGTTTGTGGAGACGGTGTCCGTGCTCTCCATGGCATGGCATCGAGATCATCGGGCGGACTGCGCGCGGCGCGCGGGTGAGTGGATCCGGGCGTGGTTCCTCGCGCCGGCGACGCGCATGAATCCAAACATGGACTACGCGCAGGTGCGGATCGGCCACAATCACAACCAGGGCAACCACACGGGTGTGCTCGATTCGCGCGGGTTCGCGGACGTCGTGGACGCCCTGCGCCTGCTCGACGGTTCGCCGGCGCTGGCCGCCGGCGAGCGCGTGGCGGTGCGGTCGTGGTTCGAGCACTACGACGACTGGCTGATGCGGGCGGAGCCGGCGCGGCTCGAACGTGAGGCCCGCAACAATCACGGCAGCTGGTACCTCGTCCAGGCGATCGCGATCGCGCGATATCTCGGGCGGGACAACGAGGCCCGCGCCCTGTGCCGCGAGGACGAGGCGCGCATCGCCTGGCAGATCAGGCCGGACGGCAGCCAGCCGCTGGAGCTGGTGCGTCAGGACGCCCTTGGCTACAGCGTCTTCAATCTCGAGGCGCAGCTCAGGGTGGCGAGCCTGGCCGAGGGCCTGGGGATCGACCTTTGGCGCTACAAGTCTCCGTCGGGGGCGAGCCTGCGCGGGGCGCTCGATGCCCTGCGTCCCTACAACGAACGGCCGTCCCGCTGGCCGGGGCGGGAGCTGGCAGCGCTCCATCCCGGGTTTCTGGATCCCCTGCTGGCGCAGGCGAAGGCTCTCGATGCGACAGGAACCTGAGCCCCGGATTTTGGCTTGGGTTGGCCCGGGGAATCGGGAACCTTGACGGGGATGCCCGCCGCTACCCTGAAGTCCTGGCTCAAGACGTTTCTGGAAAACCGCGGCCTGTACGTCCGCAAGATTGGAGGGCTCGCCCGCGGCGCCGACCTGTTCATCGATCTCGCGCGCCTCGGATTTTCGACGGACGGGGTGGTATTCGACGTCGGCGCGCACAAGGGCGAGACGGCCGCCTTGTTCAAGGAGGTCTGGCCTTCCGCCACCGTCTTCAGTTTCGAACCCGTGGCGGAGAACCATCGTGCTCTCTCGCGACGGGTTCAGGGGCTGACCGGCGTGCGCTGCTTTCACGCGGCGCTGGGCGCATCGGCGGGCACGGCGACCATTCACCTGGGAAGCGATTCTCAGACGCATCGCATCGATGGGAATCCCGACGGCGCCGGTGGATCGAGCCGCACTGAATCCGTCGCGGTGACCACGCTCGATGCCATTGTCGCGGCGGAACGCGTGAGCCGGATTCCCCTGCTCAAGATCGACGCGGAAGGTTACGAAATCCCCATCCTCGAGGGGGCGCGGCGGACCTTTGAGGCGGGACTTGTCGATTGGATCTTCGTGGAAGCGACGCTGGACCCCGGGGACATCCTGCACACGCCCCTCGCCACGCTGCAAACGGCGCTGGGCGCGCATGGGTTTCACCTGGTGGCGCTCTACGACCAGATGATTTGGAACAATCCCCTGCGGATGGCCTACGCGAACGCGTTATTCCGACGGGCGGAGCCCCGCTGAACACGCGGCTGGGAAGGGAGCCAGAACGCCTGGGAAATCAGGGCCGGTCGTCGAGGCCCGCCACGTAGAGTTCCTCCACCTTCTTGCGCGCCCACGGGGTTTTGCGCAGGAACTTGAGACTCGATTTGACGCTGGGGTCGTAGTTGAAGCAGCGGATATCGATGAGCCGGCCGAGTTGTTCCCATCCGTGACGCCGGACCAGCTCGGTGACGATGGCTTCGAGGGTGACGCCGTGCAGCGGGTCCTTGGAGGGTTGTGGGGGAGGGGACATGACTCGACACAAACGCCGGCGCGGCGCGCGGCAATCGCGGAGACGCGCGGCGAACTGGAAGTTCGCTTCCGGGGGAGCCTCGGGCAAGATCGCAGGTCACAGCCCGATCATGCGAACCTTGGTGCTCCTCCTGGCCTTTGCCCCGCTGCTTCATGCCAACGCGCTCGACGCGCTGAGGGCGCGGCTGGCGGGGCTTCAGCGTCCGCAGCCGGTCCGGGCGGTTGTCCAATACACTTTTTCGAGCCGCCAGGGGGACGGAGCCAGGGTGGAGCGTGGTTCTGCCTCGGCCGTGGCGGAGCTGGGACCGTCGGGACTCACGGTCTTCTGGGGCCGGGAGGTGCTGGGCCGGGCGGCCGCCGAACTGCAGGCGCATGATCGGAATCCGGAGATCCAGACTCCGGTGCGGCACATCCTTCAGGCGCTGGATGCGGGGCGCATCGACGAATACTTCAACGCGGCGGCGAGCCTCGGACGCCGGCTCGAGGATGCGAGCCTGACGGGCGACGCGGCGGCGACCTTCGAGGGCCGCCCTGCGCGCCTGTTGACGCTCAAACTCGAGCCCCGGCTCAGCGCGCAGGACCGCAAATACGTGAAACAGGCGGACCTCGTGGCGCGGGTGTGGATTGACGGGCAGGGCATTCCGCTTGCGGCGGAGACGGATCTCACGGTGAAGGGGCGCGCGCTGCTGGTCATCACTTTCCAGACGACCGAGCGTGATCGCTACCGGTTCAGGGTGACGGGCGGCAGGCTGCTGGTGGTCCGGCATGAGCGGGACTCGGACGGATCGGGCGGTGGGGAGCGGGGGCAGCGGTCCAGCGTCACGGAGCTCACCTACGAACCGATGGGAACGCCCCGGCGGGCGCAGTGAGCTCGCGGCGATTTTGTTGGTGCAGCGGGACGGACGGAATCTAGGCTGCGGCCCGATCCGGCCGGATTCCCGATGAGCCAACCCCTCGTATCGATCATCATTCCCTGTCACAACGCGGAGCCCTGGATCGCGCAGACACTCGATTCGGCGGTGGGGCAGACCTGGAGGAACCGCGAGATCATCGTGATCGACGACGGGTCGCGCGACCGCAGCCTCGAGATCGCCCGTGCGTATGCGCCGCTGCCCGGCGTGCGGGTGTTCACGCAGGAGAACCGCTCCGCGAGCTCGGCGCGCAACCGCGGCCTGGCCGAGGCGCGCGGGGACTACATCCAGTTCCTCGACGCGGACGACCTGCTGCACCCCGAGAAGGTCGAGATCCAGATGCGGCGTCTGCTCGAGGCGGGGCCCGGCCACCTCGCGTCGGGCGAGTGGGCGCGTTTCGAGGGCGACCCCGGAGGGACGGCGTTCGAAGAGTATCCGAATCATCGAGACATGGACGGCGTGGAGTTCCTGCAGGTCTTCTTCGAGGAGACGGCGATGATGCAGCCCGCGGCGTGGCTCGCCCCCCGCGCGCTTCTCGACGCCGCCGGCCCCTGGGACGAGCGGATCACGCTCAATGACGACGGCGAATATTTCTCCCGCGTGGTCCTGGCGGCGAAGCGGATCCTCTACTGTCCGGGGGCGCGCGTCTATTACCGCTCGGGACTGAAGGGCAGCCTCAGCCGGCGAAAGGACTCGCGTTCGCTCGAGTCGCTGATTCTTGCCAACCGCCTGATCGTGGACCGCCTGCTCGCGGCGGACGGATCCGAGCGCTCGCGTGCGGCGGCGGCCTATGCGTGGAAATGGGCGGCGTTTGAATTGTATCCGGGCCGGTCCGACCTGTGTCGGGAGGCCGAGCGCGAATGTCGGAGACTGGGAGGAAGCCCGCGTCCGATGCCGGCCGGCCCCGCGTTCCAGCGACTGGCGCGGATGCTGGGGTGGAAGCTCGCGAAGCGCCTGCGCGACCGGGTCAATCCGCGGCGGACCTGAGCCGGCCCCACCGAGGAGTTGCGCAACATCGATGAACCGATTCCTATTCGCGTGTCCATGAGCCGCAACCCACGCAAGGCCTTGTTCTCCTCCGCGAGCTACGCCCTCACGCCCGGCGGGGGCGGCGTGCAGCGCTGCACGAGGGAGTACCTGGAAGTGGCGCGCCTCGCAGGTTTCGAGGTGGAACTCCTGCCGTACGATGTCGACCAGAGCTTCGGCACCAAGGTCCGCCGCCGGCTGTTTCGCCGTCCGTACCACGACTTCCTCCCAAAACGCGCCGCCGACGACTGCCTGCGTGCGCTCGAGGCGAGTGACGCGGGCTGGCTTTTCCTCAACCAGGTCGAACCCGGACCGCTGGCTGTCGCGCTCGCGGGCCGGCTTCCCCCGGACGTGCGCGTGGCGATGCTCTCCCACGGACTGGATAGCAGCGATTTCGCCCATTACGCCCGGTTTCAGGCGGAGCAGAAGGGGCGGAATCCCGGCAGCGTCCGCGAGTCGTGGTGGCTCGGACGCCAGCTCTTCGAGGAGATGCGGCATCATCGCGCCTTCGACGTGACCTTCTGCCTCTCGGAGACTGATCTGTGGATTGCGCGCTGGCTGGGCGCCAGGGACGTGGTGCTGCTGCCGCGGGCAGTGGATTTTGCTCCCCTCGAGTGGAGTCCGGTCGACGGCAGGGTGGGCCATGTCGCCACCCTTGTTCACGCGCCAAACCTGGAGGGCCTGATCCTGCTGTGCGGGGAGATTGCGCGCCAGGGAGCCGGGAAACTACGCCTGCGGCTGATCGGCTCGCCCCGGGAGAAGGGCGCGTGGCTGGCCGCCCAGTATCCGTTCATCGACTATCTCGGACCGCTGAGCGACGAGGAGATGACCCGCGAGGCGGCCACCTGGTGCTGCTTCACGAATCCGATCTTCTGCTATGCGCGAGGCTGCAGCACGAAGCTCGCCGTCCCGCTGGGCTGGCGCCTGCCGGTGACGTCATCTCGGGCCGGCGCGCGGGGGTACCGTTGGGATGAGGAGCTTTCCCCGCTGTGCGACACGCCCGCGGAACTGGCTCGCGAGACGCTGCGACTTTCGGACCTGCGTGAGGCGACTAAGGCCAGGCCGCTGTGTTCGCGGCTGGCGGACGCAAGTCCGGACATGGCTGCGGTGGCCGAGCGTTTCCGGGACGCGCTGGATCGGGCGGACAGGCGCGGCCGCGGTTAGGTCGCGGGCATCCGGACCCAGCGAGCGCCAGCGCGCGAGCTCCTCACGACGGCTTCGATGAAGGCCATTCCGGCGACCCCGTCGTCGATCGTGGGCACGTCGAGGTCGCGTGGAAGCGGCTTGCCGGCCGCGAGCGCGCGGATGCCGCGGAACGCCTCAAGGTACAGGTTTGCGAAGGCTTCGAGGTATCCCTCCGGATGTCCGGCGGGGATGCGTGCCGCGTCGCGGGCCTGCGGACAGAGGTAAGCATTGCCCCGCCGCTGCAGCTCGCGGGGGCTGTCGGCACGGAGGACGACGAGCTCGTCGGGCCGCTCCTGGCGCCACGCGAGCGAGGCGCGCGTGCCGTAGACCCGCAGGGACAGTGCGTTCTCCTCGCCCAGGCAGACCTGCGAGGCGTGCAGGATCCCGCGGGCGCCTCCCCGGTAGCGCAGGAGCACGCTGCCGTCGTCGTCGAGCCGGCGCCCTTTCACGAAGGTGGTGAGGTCCGCGCACAACGACTCGATCTGCAGGCCGGTTACGTAGCGCGCGAGATGCTCCGCGTGCGTGCCGATGTCCCCCATGCAGCCTGCGGCGCCGCTGCGGCGCGGATCGGTGCGCCAGGCGGCCTGCTTCTGGCCGGTGTGTTCGAGCGCCGAGCTGAGCCATCCCTGCGGGTAGTCGACCACGATCTTGCGGAGCTCGCCGAGCTCGCCGGACCGCACGAGATGGCGCGCCTGGCGGATCATCGCGTGGCCCGAGTAGTTGTGAGTCAGCACGAGCAGCCGGCCCGTGTTGCGAACGACCTGGCGCAGCCGGCGCGCCTGCGGGAGATCGAAGGTCGCGGGCTTGTCGAGGATCACGTGGAAGCCGGATTCCAGGAAGAGTTTTGCCGGGGCATAGTGCTCGTGGTTGGGCGTGACGATCACCACGAAATCGAGGCGATCGCCTCCGGATCGGCCGCGTTCGGCCGCGGCCATCGTCCGGTAATCCGGATACACGCGGGCGGGATCGACGAGGAGGTCGGCGCCCGAGGTGCGGGAGCGTGCGGGGTCACTGGAGAAGGCGCCGGCGACGAGTTCCGCCTGGCCGTCCATCGCGGCCGCGATGCGGTGGACCGCGCCGATGAAGGCGCCACGCCCGCCGCCGATCATACCGTAGCGAAGTTTTCGTTTCATCCTAAGTTCGGCGATTGAATGGAACAGAAGGCAACGAAGGGAACGAAGAACAAACCGCCTATCACAGAATTGAGAGAGTTGACTGGTTCAACGTTTGAGCGAGTCGATTCTGGCTCGGTCTTCGAGCGGGCGTTCAGTCGATGCGGAACAGGTAGTCGTAGGCGTCCTTGTCGGACTCGTCGTAGCGACGGCGGGGAAAGGCGTCGATCGGCTCGAGCCGGTCGAATTCCCCGGCGGGAGACTTCATGATCCTGTGTATCCTGTAACCCAATTCACGCAGGAGTCCCTCGAGGCGGCTGAGCCGGGCGTCGTGCGCCATGAGGTCCGCGTGCGCGTCGGCGTCGAGCACCTCGCACAGCACGGGCGGCCTTTGCTCGGCCAGGGTGCGTCGCATTCCCGCGAGCACCTCGGTTTCGTAGCCCTCGACATCGATCTTGCACAACAGGATGCGCCCGGAATCGAGGTCCTGCGCCACGTCGTCGAAGACGTGGCAGCTCACGAAATCGTGTCCTGTGGCCTGGGCGGGGCGAATTGAGGCCTCGATGAAGGCGCCGGAATCGGACTGCTGATCGGGAGAGTGGAGGAGCTTCACGATGCCCGGCCGGCTTCCGAGCGCCACGGGCACCACCGAGGCGTTCCGCAGGCCGTTCAGCTGGATCAGATGATCGACGTAGGCCACGCAGCGCGGATTGGGTTCGAAACCGAGGTAGCGTGCCCGGCTCCCCGATGCGACGAAGTCGAAGAGGGTCTGTCCGACGTTGGCGCCGATGTCGATGAAGACGCCGTCGGACTGGTTGCCGAGGAGCGATCCGATCAGGGTGGTCTTCCACGAGGGGGCCCACCAGAGGCTGGTCAGCGTTCCGGTTTCGTTCATCGGCACGACGAGGCGCGCCTCGCCGACCTGGACGCGGACCGTGGAGCGGAGCCGTTTCAGCAAGCGGTACGAGATCCGCTGATAGTAGGGGGATTTTGGATGCGGGCTCATTCGCGGGGTGGCGATGTTGCGCGCGTGTGAAGCCGCCGTCCCGGGTCGTGCTTGGCGGCCGGGAAATTGTCCCGGGTCGCGTCTCAACCCTTGGCGAGCAGCTGGCGCGTGAGGAAGGTGGTCTGCAGTGCGGCGAGTTCCTTGAGGCCCTTCTGGCCGAGGGCGATGAGACCCTGGAGCTGGTCGTAGGAGAAGGTGGACTCCTCGCCCGAACCCTGGACCTCGACGAACTGGCCGCGGCCGGTCATGACGACGTTGAAGTCGACCTGGGCGTCGCGGTCCTCGACGTAGGCGAGGTCGAGCAGTTCGCGGCCCTCGACGAGGCCGACGGAGACGGCGGCGACGGAGTCGGTGAGGGGGTTCTCGGCGATGCGTTTCTCGTCGATGAGCTTCTGGACGGCGAGGCGGGCGGCGAGGTAGGCGCCCGTGATCGACGCGGTGCGGGTGCCGCCGTCGGCCTGGAGGACGTCGCAGTCGACCCACAGCGTGTTTTCGCCGAGCTTGTCGAGGTCGATGATGGCGCGCAGGGCGCGGCCGATGAGGCGCTGGATCTCGATGGTGCGGCCGTCGGCCTTGCCCTTGGAGATGTCGCGCGCCTTGCGATCGAGCGTGCTGTAGGGGAGCATCGAATACTCGGCGGTGAGCCAGCCTCCGCGCACGCCCTGCTGCTTCATCCAGATCGGCACCTTGGGCTCGATGGTGGCGGCGCAGATGACCTTCGTGTTGCCGAAGGAGACGAGCACGGAGCCCCAGGCATTGGCGGCGATGCCGGACTGGAACGTTACGGGGCGGAGTTGGTCGGCGCGGCGGCCGTCGGCACGGGTGGACATGAAGGTGGGTGTCTCAGCTCTCGGTCGAGCGCTCCTCGCGTTCGACGGGCTTGATGGTGTAGGTGACGTTGGAGGACTGCTTGGCCATGTACTCGATCAGGCGGTCGTTGAACTCCTTTGCGGAATCGTGGCCCATGCGCTTGAGCGCGAGCGTGAGGGCGGCGACCTCGACCAGGCGTGCGATGTCGCGGCCGGGGCGCACGTAGAGCTCCACGTGGGGCACGCGCAGGCCGAGGATCTCGTAATAATTCTCCTCCAGGCCGGTGCGTTCCTCGAGCACGTCGGGGGTCCACTCGTGCAGCGAGACGACGAGGTCGATGCGCTTCTCGAGGCGCACGCTCTTGATGCCGAACATCTCGGCGATGTTGATGATGCCGATGCCGCGGCATTCCATGTAGCCGCGGTTCAGCTCGCGGCTGGAGGCGATCAGTTCGCGCTCGTCGAGGAGCTTGATCACAGTGAGGTCGTCCGCGACCAGAGAGTGTCCGCGCTCGATCAGTGCGAGGGCGCACTCGCTCTTTCCGACGCCGGAGGTGCCGCGGAGCATGACGCCGACGCCCTTCACATCGAGGGTGGTGGCGTGTTCGGTGGTGGACGGGGCGAACTCGTTGTCGATGCAGAGCGTCGCGAGGTTCACCCAGTTCATGGTGATCATCGGCGTGCGGAAGATGGGCAGACGGCGCTCCTCCGCGACGGCGAGCATGGGGTGGGTGGGCTGGAAATTGCGGGTGAGGACCAGGCAGGGGATCGCGTGGCGGCGGACCATCGCGTCGAGGATGTCGATCTGCTGCTTCTGATCGAGGTTCTTGAGGTAGGTCATCTCGGCGGCACCGAGCACCTGGATGCGTTTGTTCGCGAAATACTTGAAGAAGCCGGTGAGTGCGAGTGCGGGGCGGTTGATGGAGCCTTCGCGGATGAGCCGGTGAAGGCCTTCCTCGCCGATGACGAGGTCCATCTTCAGCTTGGCGCGGTAGGTCTCGTAGAAGTGGGCGACAGTGATGCCGTTGATGGCTTTCTGCATGGCGGGGAGGGCTTGGGGTGCGGGGCTTGGAGCGGAAAGCGTGCCGCTCGCGGGGTCAGAGGTCGAAATCCTTGCCGAGGTAGAATTCGCGGACGCGGGGGTTGTTGATGAGATCCTCGGAGCCTCCCTCGAAGAGCACCTTGCCGTCCTTGATGCAGTAGGCGCGGTCGACGATGCGGAGGGTTTCGCGGACGTTGTGGTCGGTGATGATGATGCCGATGCCGCGCTGGCGCAGCTGGACGACAAGCTTCTGCACGTCGGAAACCGAGATGGGGTCGATGGCGGCGAAGGGTTCGTCGAGGAGGAGGAACTTGGGTTTGGTGACGAGGGCGCGGGCGATCTCGAGCCGCCGGCGTTCGCCGCCGGACAGGGTGAAGGCCTTCTGTTTGGCGACGTGGAGCAGGTTGAGTTCCTCGAGCTGGCGGTGGACGCAGGCGGCGCGCTCCGAGCGGCGCATGCCGATGGCCTCGGCGATCGCGAGGATGTTCTCCTCGACCGTGAGCTTGCGGAAGACGGAGGGTTCCTGGGGCAGGTAGCCGATGCCGAGGCGTGCGCGCCGGTGCATGCGGTGCCGCGTGATGTCGAGTCCGTCGAGCCGCACGCGTCCCGCGGAGGCGGGCACGAGGCCGACGATCATGTAGAACGTGGTGGTCTTCCCTGCGCCGTTGGGGCCGAGCAGGCCGATGATCTCACCGGCGCCGATGCGGAGGTTGATCCCGTCGACGACGTTGCGCGAGCCGTAGGTCTTGACGAGGCCCTCGGTGACGATCTCGGAGCGGGAGGCGTTCGGGGCGGCGTCGCTCATTTGGAGGGGGCGGGCTGGGTGAGGGTCTGATCCTTGTCGAAGCCGAGGTCCTTGAGCGGCGGAGCGACAAACCGGACGTGTTCGCCGTGGACGCGGCGCTCGCCGCGGAGCAACTCGAGGCTGTCGCCGTAGTAGGTCACGTCATACTTGCGGTCGACGACCATGGGGTTGTCGGTGAGGGTGATGCGGTTCTCGCCGGGGAGCACGACGGCGCGGCCGCAGGTGGCCTCGCGGTCGCCCTGGATGATGCGGACGTGGCCGACGGCGACAAGCGACTTGAAGCGGTTGCGGTGGGTCAGCAGGTCCTGTTTCGGGCCTGAGCGGTAGGAGACGACCTCGAGCCGGTCGCAGGTGATGCGCAGGTTGGTGCCGGTGACCACGACGTTGCCCGTGAGCTTCGTGGTCATCTCGGTGTCGGAGCTGACTCCCTCGAAATGGTCGCAGGTGATTTCGGTGGGCGCGAGGGCGCCGGAGTCGTCGTCGGCCGCCGCGAGCCTGGCCGGGAGGGCGATGAGGGAAACCAGGAGCAGGAGGGCTGCGGGGCGGATCATTGGAGGAGGGAGTCGAGTTGACCGCGGAAAATGACGCGCACGGAGCCGTCGATCACGACTTTTTTCTTCAGGTTGTCGTAGGTCCACTTGATGCCGGACATCTCGACGTCATCGCGGATGATGCGCACGCCTTGGCTTCCCTCGGCGAACTGGCGGCTGGGGAAGAAGGTGGCCTGGGAGCTGATGAAGACGGTGTCGACGCGGTTGTCGGGCTTTCCGTCGAACTGCGTGAGCTGCATCTGGGAGACCTCGATGTGGTCGGCGCTGAGGATGCGCACCTGGTCGCCGTGGAGCAGGAGGGAGCGGTAGCCTTCAGGAGTGAAGGTGGGGAGGGCGAAATGAACGAGCGGGGCGTTGGCCTCGATCGGCGCGGCCAGGAGGCGGGGGCATGCGAGACCGGCGGCCAGGGCGGTGGCGAGCAGACAGGCGCGGGAGGCTCCGGAGATCGGTCGCGACATGGAGAGGGGGTCAGGACTTCGACCGCGCGGCGAGGATTTGGTCGCAGACCTCACGCACGGCGCCGAGCCCGGCTGGGCGCTTGGGGACGAAACGTGCGGCGCGGAGGGCGGCGTCGATGGCGCCCGAGGGTGCGACGCCGACGCCGGCCCAGGCGATGGCGGGCGCGTCGATGTCGTCGTCCCCCATGTAAACGCACTGCCGGGCCTCGAGTCCGAGTTCGGTGGCGAGGGCCTGGAGGGCCTCGAGCTTGTCGGTGCGGCCCTGGATCAGGTGGGGGATCCGCAACTCCCGGGCGCGCAGCGACGTGGCCTCGGAGGCGCGGCCGCTGATCCAGGCCACGGCGATGCCGGCGCGGGCGAGCCGGACCAGGCCCATGCCGTCGAGGATGGAGAAGCGCTTGGATTCGGAGCCATCGGAATGGATGGTCACGGTGCCGTCGGTGAGCACGCCGTCCACGTCCATGGCGAACAGCCGGATTGCGCCCCACGGGAGTCGGGCGGGTTTGCGGGCGGAAGTGCGTCGGGCGGGCATGGGAGGAAGGTCAGCCGATCCAGGCCGCGATCTGCTCGATGGCCTTGTCGAAGGTGGGGCGGTGGGCCTGCTCGAGCTCGGGTGCAAACGGCACGGGAAGGTCGAGCGAGGCGATGCGCAGGGGCGGCGCCTCCAGGGAGAAGAAGAGCTTCTCGGTGAGGCGGGCGACCAGCTCGGCGCCGAAGCCGTGCGTCCGGCGGCCCTCGTGCAGGACGATCAGCCTGTGGGTGCGGGCGAGTGAGGCCTCGATCGCCTCGAGCCTCAGCGGCGAAAGCGCGCGCAGGTCGAACAGCTCGAACGAGCGCTCGTACTCGGAGGCGAAATACTCGCACAGCTCCGCGCCGAGGTGGACCATCTCGCCGTAGGTGACGACGGTTGCGAAGTCGCCGGGGCGGACGAGCCGGGGGGTCCACACGTCGCGGTAGTTGGGATTCCACGACACGGGGGACTTGCCGCGCCGGTAGAGCCCCTTGTGCTCGAACAGCAGCACCGGGTTGTCGTCCTCGTAGGCTGCGAGCATGGCGTCGAACGCGTCCTGCGGCGTGCCCGGGTAGAGCGCCTTCAGGCCGGGCATGGAGAGGAAGAGGGATTCGAGCTCCTGGGAGTGGAACGAGCCGAAGGTCAGGCCGCCTCCGCAAGGCAGGCGGAGGACCAGCGGCGCCCGGGCGCCGGAGCGGAAGTGGAAGGTGCCCGCATTGAGGGCGATCTGCGTGACCGCCTCGGTGGAAAAATCGGCGAACTGGTATTCGATGACGGGCCGGTGCCCGTTGACGGCGAGGCCGAGGGAATAGCCGGTGCAGGCGCTCTCGGCGAGCGGAGTATTGAGCACGCGGCTGCGGCCGAACTCGGCAAAGAGGCCCTCGGTGACCTTGAAGGGGCCGCCGTAGGTGGCGATGTCCTGGCCGAGCACGAGGGACTCGGGGCGCTCGGTGAGGATCTTGCGCAGGGCGCGATTGAGGGCCTGGGCGAAGCCGAGCAACTCGGGCTTTTCGGGCGCGGAGCCACGGGGGGCGATCGAGGGCGCCCAGGGGGAGGCGGGTTTGGAGTCGGGGGCGAACACGTCGCGCTCCATGCCCTCGGGTGAGGGGCGGCCGACGGCGAGGGAGATCCTGAGGCAGGCCTCGATGTACGCGGAAAGTTCGGCGTCGAGGGCGGCGATGGCGTCGGCCCCGTGTTCGCGCACCATGCGGGCGCGGAACGGGGGAAGCTGGTCGGCGGCGGCGAAGGACTCGGCCTCTCCGGGGCGAAGGTAGTCGCAGGTATCATACGCGGCATGGCCGCGGAGCCGGACCGTGCGGGCCTCGACGAGCACGGGGCGCGGGTCGGCGCGGGTTTCGTCGACGAGTTTCGCAAAAAAACGCAGGACCTGTTCGGGGTCGGCGCAGTCGAGCTGGAGTCCGCGGATGCCGTAGCCGGCGGCGCGCCGCCACAACTCGACCCCGGCGGGGTATTGCTCGGAGACGGGCGTCGAGTACGCGTAGCCGTTGTTCTCGATGACGAAGATGACGGGAAGCGACAGAAGGGAGGCCAGGTTGAGCGACTCATGGATGTCGCCCGTGCTCGAGCCGCCGTCGCCCAGGAACGCAAAACCGACTGCGGGGATGCCCCTGCGTCGCTGCGAATCGGTGGCGCCCGCCACGCACGAGAGCATGGCGCCCAGGTGGCTGATCATGGGGAGCGAGCGATTCTTCGGGTCGCCGTGGTGGACGTTCCCCTCCCTTGCCCGGGTGGGGCTGTCGGCGTTTGCGAAATACTGGTTGAGATGCGTGCAGAGGTGGTCCGACCAGATCAGGTGCCCGCCCAGCCCGCGGTGTGAAAACGAGATGACGTCGGCGCCCTTGTCGGCGAGCAGCGCGATGGGGACCACCAGGCTTTCATGCCCCTGTCCGCCCGTCACCGTCCCCTTGATCAAACCCTGGCGAAACAGTTCGAGAATGCGATTGTCGGCCGTCCGGGCCAACTGCATCCAGGCGTAGGTTTGGAGGAGGGATTGACGGGTTTGGGACTCGAGATCGGCCGAACGCAAATCGCGCGCGGCGAGGATCGCGGGAGGAGTGGGAAACGGCATTTGCCGGAGAGATTGAAAACCCCCTCCGGCCGCGACGAGGAAAAAGATGGGAGGGGCGGCAGCCGCGGGACGCGTCAGGGCAGCGCGTAAACCTCGATCATTCCGGGGCCGGTGAGTCCATTGGCGCCAAGCAATTCGGCCGAATATAGGCCCGGGGGGAGGGTTGCCACCAGCGCCGCATCATGGCTGCCCGGGTTCAGCGCCTGGGCGCCGGCGGCTCGCGACGCGCTGGAGAGGAGCGAGGGGTCCGAACTCACGCCCCAATCGTCGTTCTCCGCGATAAGCTGGGTGCCGCGATAGAGCCTGAGCACGGGATCGGCTAGCACGGGGTTGATGTATTTGGCGAGAGTCGGGCCGATGCCTTGGATCACGACCGAGCGCGAGCCGCCGGAGATGATGAAGCCGGCAACGAGGATCTGCGAACCGGTGCCGACCTGGTCGCGGGCAGAGAGTCCGGTGAAGGTGCTCGTCCCTGTGCCGCCCGCGTCGTACAGCTCGACGAGGGTCACGCCGGTCTGGCGTCCCGTGCCAAGCGGATAGGCCGTATAGAGGCCGGGGCCGAGGTTGGTCAGCAGGGCGGCGTCCTTGCTGTCCTGGGGCAGGGAGAAATCGCCGAGCCGGGCGGCGGTCGTGGCGACATCCGCGGCGTTCGGCTGCGAACCCCAGTCGTCGTTGGTGGCGATCGGCATCGTTCCTTGGTAGAGGGTGAGAAATGGGTCCGGCATCGCGCCGTCGACGTTCATTCCGGCGAGGGTGGGCCCGACGGCGCGCAGCAGCACGGTGCGGCTTCCCGAACCGGCGACGATGAACCCCGCGA
The DNA here is from genome assembly GCA_027310745.1 of Opitutaceae bacterium. Lineage (GTDB taxonomy): Bacteria > Verrucomicrobiota > Verrucomicrobiia > Opitutales > Opitutaceae > MWDT01. The sequence continues at coordinate 169,982 of DAIDAF010000032.1, forward strand.
CGAGGGCGCCTGCATCGGTCCCCGGTTGGGCGCGCACGGAGAGGGCGGAGAGCCGGCCTCCACCCGACGGGAATCGCCCCATCGGCTGCCAGGCCTGGTGATGGGGATCTCTCCGCACCTGCATCCAGTCGGCGAGCAGGGGTGTCTCCGTGCCGGTGAGGGCGCAGAGGCTTCCGGCGGCGCTGCCCACGAACAGGGTTCCGTCGTCGGCCAGCAGCGGCGAACCGTAGGCCCCGGCGCCGAGCATCGTCGCCCAGCGCTGGACGCCCGAGGGGTCCACGCAGACGACGAGCCCGTCCTGCGTGCCAAAGACCACGGAGCCGTCGCGGCGGACTGTCGCGCTTGCGGTGATCGGTTGAAACGCCGTGGTGGCCGCGGCCGGGAATTCCCACTTCTGCGTGCCGTCCACCGCCAGCGCGTGGAGGCGTCCATCGCCGGCGCCGACGTAGATCGTGCCGTCGGGTCCGATCACGGGCGTGGCTTCGACGGCGCCCCCCGCGTCGAAGGACCAGGACTGGGTGCCATCGCGTGCGAGGCAGACCACGTGGCCGTCACCAGTCCCGAAATACAGTGCGCCGTCCGCGGCGAGCGAGGGCGGGCGCGCGATGGCGGAGCCTGCGTTGAAGCTCCAGCGCTCGGCGCCGCCGGGGGCGATCGCGTGAAGCATGCCGGAGGCGGAGCCCGCGTACACGGTGCCGTCGGGTCCCACGATGGGGGAGGTGAGTGAGCCGCCCGCGAACCTGGCATTCCAGCGCGCGGTGCCGCCGGCGCTGAAGCTCTCGATGCACCCGTCGGTGGTGGCGATGAGGATCGTGCCGTCGGGCGCGAGTGCGGGCGAACCCGACACGGCGGCTCCGGCGGATGCCTGCCAGCGGAGCGCACCGGTGGCGTCGAGTTCGATCAGCGCGCCGTTTGTGCATCCGAAGACGACGTACCCGTCGGGGGTGCAGGCGGGTGCGCCGGAGACGGCTGCGGGCGCGGTGTAGGTCCAGTGCATCGAGCCGTCCCTTTCGTAGCACTCGACCGTGCCCGGCGATGCGCCGAGGAGCGCGGCCACGAGGGTGCCGTCGGTGGCCTCGACCGGCGAGGAGCAGGGCGTGCCGGCGGTGGAGGAGGAGGGCAGCGGAGCCGTCCACCGAAGGGACCCGTCGGCGGCGGTCGAAAGGCCGGGAGGGGAGCCGCTCCTCAGCAGCGCGAGCACCGCTTCGGAGCGGGCGTTCCAGGCCTGCTGGTTGTCCGTGTGGGTCGCGAGCGGCATGGCGACGATCTCGCGCGGGCTGCGGAACTGGTTGAAGGCGGCGTAGACGCCGATGCAGGGGACCGTCGTGTCGTCGAGGCCCGTGCCTATGAGGACTGGGCAGCGGATTTTGGATACGAAGTTGCAGATGTCGTAGTAGCGGCTCGCCGCTTTAACCTTCGCGGGATCCTGCCCGAGGTAGGTCTGATAATACCACTGGGGCCAGCCGGGCGAGCGGCCGACGTCGGGGCCGGTCTGATCGCAGCCGGCCGGCACGTCGGCGACGGCCGCGGTGACCTTCGGGTTGATGCTCGCGCTAAGCAGCGTCTGCAGGCCGCCCTGGCTGGCGCCGGTGACGACGAGCACCTTGCCGTTCCAGTCGGGACGCGACGCGAGGTAATCGACCGCGCGGTAGCAGGCCAGGTACATGCGGAGGAAGTAGCTCGTATTGGGATCCTCATTGCCCTGGGCCCAGTAGTTCGCGAGCGGCCCGTTGGCCTCCGCCGTGTAGTACGATGCGGTATCCACTGCGTGGATATCGTGGGCCTGGATGTTGAGGGCGAGCCATCCCTGCTGCGCGCGCCAGGTGACGGTGCTTGGATCGAGGGAGTAGACGCCCGCCCACTGGACAATCAGGAGCGCGGGGAACTTGGTGCCTGTGGTCGGCCGTGCAAGCTGGCCCTCGATGTGGGTGCCGCGGATGTTGTCCATCTGGATCAGGTCGTAGTCGACGCCAGCGACGCCCGAGGGTTTTGAAGTGAGGACGGGGTTCATGGGAACCTGGGCCAGCTCGTCGAGGCGGGCTTGCCAGAAAGCGTCGAAATCGGCGGGCGGCGGCGCCGACACGGTGATCTTCTCAGGGGAGAAGAGCGCGCCGCCGCCGGCGGTGAAACTCGCCCCCGTGCCGTCCTTGCCGGCGATTTCGAGCAGCAGCCAGTCGGGTTTCGTGGCGGTCTCGGAGATCACGGCCTTGCCGTTGTTGAGAGTCAGCGAGCCGGAGTCGACGACCGTGAGGCCTCCGGACTTCACGGTGTACGTGAGCCCGGTGGCGGAGGTTCCTGCCTTGAGGGCGATGTTCCAGGATGCGGCTTCGCCGAGCCGGTAGATGCCCGTGGTGTTGGCGGGCGTGATTGTGATCGGTTGCGCGACGAGGGCGCATCCGGTGGCGGCGAGACACAGGATGAATGTCGCGGCGAGACGCAGCCGAAGGGCTGGGAGGGCGGAGGGAGGCACGGCGTTCACCTAGGGATTCGAGTCCGACGGCTCAACGCATAAGCCGGGGCGGCGTCGATGGTCAGCCGAGGGTTCGACTCATCGGAATAACCCGTATGTAAACGCCTAACACAATTCTCGGCCCACGCTGTCGTGGAAACTGATGACGGTCCGCGAAGCGGGTTCGGGGTGTCAGACCAGCACCTTGATCTGGTCGATCGGGACGGGGACGAGGAGCCCCTGTTGGAGGACGTCCATGGCGATCACCACGCCGCGTGGGGACTTGGGGTCTTCGACGAAGCCCTCCACGCCCTTAAGCGGTCCGGCGGTGATGCGGACGAGGGTGCCGCGTTTGAGCAGCGGCTGCAGCGTGGTTTCGAGGCCGGATTCGACGACGCGTCGCACGTCCTCGAGCTGGCGCAGGAAGAGCGGTTGGTCCTCGACCCAGATTGCGCGCACGAGCAGGTCCTGCTGGTAGATCCGCGTCTTCCGCTCCGGCGTGATCTCCGCGAACACGTAACCCAGGAAGAGCGGTTTCATGAAGGTCCGCTTCCGGTCCGCGTAATTGCGCACGCTGCGAACCAGGGGCAGGTAATGCGTGAAGCTCTCCGCCTCCATCAGCGCCGCGAATTTCTTCTCGCAGCGGGGCTTGGTGTGGCAGACGAACCAACGCGGTTCCTGGAAAGACTGGATGGGAACGGCCATGCGAACAGCAGCGAGAGCAGAAGGATCGGCGGGCAAAATCCAATCCCAAATCCCGGAAAGGATCCGGAATCGGTCAGTCCTTAAGCAGGAAGCGCACGGCGGCGTGGTAGCCCTCGAAGCCGAGGCCGCTGATGACTCCGACGCAGGCGGGTGCGGTGAGGGAGTGCCGGCGAAATTCCTCGCGACGGTAGATGTTCGAAATGTGCACCTCGACCACGCGCAGTCCGGAGCCCGACAACGCGTCGCGCAGGGCGACGCTGGTGTGGGTGAAGGCGCCCGGGTTGAAGACGATGCCGCGAACCTTCGCATCCGCGAGCGCGGCGATGCGGTCGATGAGGGCGCCCTCATGGTTGCTCTGGAAGAACTCGAGCTCCGCGGCGCCCTTGAACTCCGTGCGCAGGGCGGATTCGAGATCTGCGAGCGTGGCGCTGCCATAGACCTCGGGTTCACGTTTGCCGAGCCGGTCGAGGTTGGGTCCGTTGAGGATGGCGATGCGTTGGGTCATGGCGCGGGCGGGTGTTCGGAGGCAACAGACAGGATTCGCCGCCGGGGGACAACTGGAAAGAAGAAGGGCTGAAGGCGGAAAAGCTGAAAGCGGGAATTCCGGGATTCGGAGATTCGGAAATGGGGTCGGGTGTGAGGAGGCGGCGAAGAGGATCAGCTGGCCTCCCCGGGGGGCGGCGCTCGAGGGAGTTGAGGCTCCGAATCTCACCGGCTCCGGCTCGGCCGCTCGGTCCCCATGGTCGGTCGGTGTTCGCCACCCCATTCAGCCGTTCCGCCTTCCGCTCTTCAGCCCTTTCCTCACAGCGGGTTGTCGGACGGCACCCACTCCCAGGGGAGGTTGAACTTGGCCGAGAGCTCGGCGGCGAGTGCGCGGACGCCGTGGACCTCGGTGGCGTAGTGGCCGCACAGGTACAGGTTGAGCCGGTTCTCCTGCGCATACGTGAACCACTCCTCGCGCAGTTCGCCCGTCACGAGTGTATCCACGCCGACCGGACGCAGCTCGGGGATCGCGCTGTTGCCGCTGCCGCTGCAGAAGGCGATGTCGATGGGCGACTCGGCGCCGTATTCGATGGCGACGACCCGCGGGTAGAGCGCCTCGAGCTTCGCGCGCAGCGCCGCGCGGGTGCCCGCATGGGCCGCGATCCAGCCGATCGGCTCTCCGTCGCGAATGAGAAAGGGCCGAGTGGGGTTCAGCCCCAGCTGCACAGCCAGGAGCGCGTTGTTGCCGATCTCGGGGTGACCGTCGAGCGGAAGGTGGCACGAGTACAGCGCGCAATTGGCCTTCATCAGCGTCGCCACGCGCTCATAGACGGTTCCGGTGATCGGCTTGGGCATGTCCCAATACATGCCGTGGTGCACGATCAAGAAATCGATTCCGGCCGCCGCGGCGCGCTTGAACGTCTCGGTGCCGGCGTCCACGGCGGCGCCGATCTTCGACACGCGACCGTCGTTGGCGAGTTGCAGGCCATTGAAGGCGCCCGGGGCGTCCTTGTACGCGGTGCGGCGGGTGCGTGCGTCACAGTAGGTGGCGAGATCGGAGAGGGTGATGGGCATGGGTGGGGGGAGGTCGGAGGACAGAAGTCAAAAGTCAGAAGTCAGAGGACAGAGGACAGAGGTCGGAAGTCGGAGGTCGGAGGGTGGGGAGGAGGGCTTAGGTTGGGGGAAAAAGGGCGTCGGGGACAGAGCGGAAAACGGGTGGGTGGATTAGGGGTGGATTTTTTTTGGGCCGCGGTTAGCGGTGGGGCATGAATTCGCCGAATCCCTCTCCTGTCGACCTCATTGCCGAGGCGACCAGCCGCTTCGGAGGGCGGCCGTCTTGGGACGACTATTTCATGGCCACCGCAGTGCTGATGTCGACGCGTTCGCCCTGCGACCGTCTGCACGTGGGCTGCGTCCTGGTGAGCGGCGGGGACCGAAAGAACCGGATCATCGCGGCGGGCTACAACGGATTCCTGCCGTCGACGCCCCATGTCTCGCGGGTGCGCGACGGGCATGAGCAGGCGACGGTGCATGCGGAGCAGAACGCGATCGCGGACGCGGCCCGGCGTGGCTCAAGCGTCGAGGGCTGTGTCGCGTACGTTACCCATTTCCCCTGCATCAATTGCGCGAAGATTCTAGCCTCGTCGGGCATCGCGGAGATCCGGTACCGCGCCGACTACAACAATGATCCGCTCGTGGCGCCGCTGCTCTCGGATGCGGGCGTTCGCATCACCCAGCTGGTCTGAGCCGGCCGGGCCGTTTTCGCTGTTCAACCAGTCCCTGTCCGGGATACTCGCCGTCATGCGCCTGCCGACGCCAACTCCACCGCCCGCAAATCTCGCGGGGTCGTTGCTGCTGGCGCATCCCACGCTGCGCGACCCGAACTTCCGCCGGACGGTCGTGCTGATGTCGGTGCACACCGAAGAGGGGGCGATGGGCGTGGTGCTCAACCGTCCGCTCAACAAGCGCCTCGGCGAAATCAACGGAAGCTACGCCTACGGCCCTCTCGCCGACGTGCCTGTCTTTTCGGGCGGCCCCGTCCAGCTCGATCAGCTCATCCTCGTCGCGTGGCAGCGTCACACGGAGGGCTTTCGGCTGCATTTTGGCGTGGAGTTCGACCATGCGAAGGAGCTGATGTCGGACGAGTCGACGTCGATCCGGGCCTACGTCGGCTATTCGGGCTGGGAGGGTGGGCAACTCGAGGGCGAACTGCGCAACAACGCCTGGGTCGTCTCCCCGATGATGCCCGACCTGCTCGACCGGTCCCCCACCGAGGATCTGTGGCGCCTGGTGCTCGGAGGCATCAGCCCGGAGTGGAAACTGCTCGCGGGCGAGCCGGATGATCTGTCTTTTAATTAGGCGGTAGGTAACGGCTTGCAATAGAGCCGACATTTCCGTTGACAAGGCAGTCCGGCTCCCGTGTTTTGACCGCTTTTATGAAAGTTGTCTCCTCCATCAAATCCGCGAAGAAGCGTCACCCCGACTGCCAGGTCGTGCGCCGCAAGGGCCGCATCTACGTGATTAACAAGACCGAGCCGCGCTACAAGGCGCGCCAAGGATAATCCTTTTTACCAGGAGAACATTCGCCGTGAAAGCTGAAGGCCATCCCGCTCTTAACAATGTTTGCTTCCTCGACGTCGCCACGGGCAAGCGTTTCCTCACGAAGTCGACGATGAAGTCCGTCCGCAAGGAGACCATTGACGGCACCGAGTACTTCGTGGTGCTCCGCGACGTGACGATGGACTCCCATCCCGCCTACACCGGTGAGAAGCGCCTGGTCGACACGGCCGGCCGCGTGGAGAAGTTCACCACCAAGTTCAAGCGCGGCGGCAAGAAGTAAGCGCCTCGTTCAAAGCAACTTTCTCAAAACCCTCCGCTTCACCGCGGGGGGTTTTTTGTCGGCCGGAGTGGCCGGTTGGCGGGCTCCGGACCATGTAAACTCGCTTGCGCTGGCGGACCGGTCCGGGCATCGACGTGGCACCAGCCCGTCCCGCTAGATGCGGGGCGATTCCAACCATGACCCCAGCCATCCGTTCCACGCTGAGCCTCGTGGCTCTGCTCCTCATCGCGCCTGTGTCTTCGCGCGCCGAACTCACCCTCGTCGCCCGCGTCGACGGAAAAGGACCCGCGCATCCCGTGACGGAGACGTCCCAGCTGGCCTCTATGATGGGCTGGGGTTCGGCGCCGGGGAAAAAAGCGGATGCCGCAGTCCTTGGCATCGAAGGTGATCTCGCGGCCAATGCCGAGTTCGGAGTGTGGGCACCCAAGTCCTACAAGATCGTCCGCTGCAATCAGGAGGAGAGGCGCGAACACCCGAATGTCGCCGCACGGTTGGTCATCGACTTCAGCTATCGGGTGAAGTCGACCTACGCGTCTCCGGATGTCACGAAACTGGATACGCTTTGGCCCGGGCGAATGCACGGCCCCGTCGCATTCCTGTGGGCCTGGGTGGAGCACGGGAAGGTGGCTTATATGGCCGCCAAGCCGGACGTCGGACAAGGGCACATGTACCTCGAATACCGGAATGACCTGAAGGACGGGGACCTGTCCGGGCAACTCGTGCTTTTCCTCTGGAGGAATGGACATTTTGTCCGGCCGGCGTCCCGCTTCACAAGCGAGGCCGAAAGCAGGGCCTCGATCGCCTGTGCGATGGACGATGTCGGGACCCTGCAGCGGGAGCTCGGCGCCGGCGTGAGCCCGAATGCGACGGACTCCGACGGGTATACACTTCTCCACTACGCCGTGAAGAGCGACGCGGCCAAGTGTGTGACGCTTCTGCTCAAGGCCGGTGCGGCGAAGAATGGCAACGACAGGACGGATCCTCCGTTGGTCTGGGCTGCGCGCCTGGGCCGCATGGCGGCCATGGAGGCGCTCCTCGCCAAGCGTCCTTTGCTGGATGCCAGGCGCTACGACGGGAGCACTCCGCTGATCGCCGCCGCGAAGAACGGGCAGATTGAAGCGGTTCGCCGCCTCGTCAGGACAAGGGCCGACGTCGACGAGATGGACGACCGTAGCGAAGCTGCGATCACCTCGGCTCTCGACGCCGGTTATGCCGGCATCGGGAGAGTGCTGCTCGACGCTGACGCGACCCTCAATTTTCACTCGGATGAGAATGAGCGGGCGTTTGTCACTCAATGCAGGATGGGGCACACCGGCGTGGTCCGGCTTTACCTGGAGCACCACGTCTCCGCCAACACCTCAGCGGATGGGTTCAGCGTCCTGGGGGCGGCCTCGATTCGGGGCAGCGCCGAACTGGTTAAGCTGCTCATCGACGCGAAGGCCAAGGTCAACGCCGTTTCGGCGCGGGGGCTCACTCCCCTGATGATCGCCACGATTTCTGGAAATGTGGCGGCTGTCCGCACGCTTCTCGCCGCGAAGGCGGATCCGTCGCTGCGCTCAAAGAAGGGTGGAGCGACGCCCCTGCACAGCGCGGCGGGCAATGATCGCGCAGACATTGTCCGGCTTCTGCTCGACGCCGGGGCGCCGATTGACGCGAAGGCGAACGACGATCTTACGCCTCTCGATGTGGCGCTTCTCACGCATGCCAGGGATACCTCCGCGCTGCTGATCGAGCGCGGTGCGGCGATCGACCCGAAGAGCCCGGTGAACCAAGCCGTCGTCGAATCGGCGATCGAGATGGATCTGGCATCGGTAATCCGGCGGGAGTTGGCGGAAGGGTGGAAGGCCGACTCGCTCGTGGGCGGACATTGGCCCGCAGTGCGCGTGGCCGAACTCTGCCACGCCGCGGACTGCGAACGTCTGTTGCGCGCCGCGTGTGGAAAGAGTCTGCCGCCTGCTCCCTATCCAGTCATCAGCGCCAACGATCTCGATTCGCCAATACGCGTTCTCCAGGCGGGAAGTCTCACCGATCCCCGCGATCCGCTGGATAATTTCCCGCGGGAACGGGTCGTGGTGACGGCGCTGTTAACCCCGGCGGGCACGCTGGCCTTTCCTCAGATTGGCAAGGTGCCGGATACGCGGCTCACCCAGCAGGTGCTCGTCTCCCTGGAGGGATGGCGCCTCACGCCGCCCAGGCAGCATGCCAAATGGGTTGGTGTGCGCGTGTCGCTGCCGATCCGGTTTCCGGCCTCGATTGAGAGGCAGTACTCGGTCAACCAGGTGGACGAACTGCCCCGGGCCATCAAAAAGGTACAGCCCGACATCTCCCTGCGGCTACGGAGCCTCGCGGAAAGTGGCGAGGTGGACGTCGCGTTTGTTGTGGATGCGACTGGTCACCCTCAGGACGTGCGGGTCGTTCGCGCCTCGATCTCCGAGTGGGGACCGGCAGCGGTCGATGCCCTCAAGCATTGGGTCTTTGTGCCCGGAAAAGTGGCCGGGCATCCCGTGCCCGTGGAAATGGTCCAGCCCTTCGTTCTCAGCTTCAGATAGAAAGCCTGGAGACGAGGGCTGATGCCCGCGACATTCCTCGTTTCGGCGAATAACCGGCCTCAGGAGCATCGTGGGCTTGTATCCGGATTCAGTGGATCTGATGGAGGCTCCCACGCTGGACGCTGAACAGATTCTGCACTCCTGCTCTGCTGTCCGGCCTCGAACATGCTGCTCATCGCGGCGAAGCTGGAGGAGTTCAAGAAACGGGCGCGCTGTCTGGAAGGCGGCGCCGGCCGGTGTCGCATTCGCGCGGAGCCGGAGGGTTTTCGCCTTGAGGGCCGAAGGTTCATGGCCATCCTTCGTCCCGGCAATGGATTCTGCCGTCCCGGTCCGCCGGGAAAACCGCCTGACGCTGTCGAGCTGATGACTCCTACGTTCATCTAAAACGCAAGGAACACGCATGTCTCTCTACTTCTGGATCGCGTTGGGCAGCGCGCTGGGCGGTGTGAGTCGCTTCGCCCTGTCCGGCTACGTTGCCCACCACTTCGGCGAGACCTTCCCCTGGGGCACGCTCGCGGTAAACGTCATCGGCTCGTTCGTCATCGGATTCTTTGCCACCGTCACGGGACCCGACGGCCGTTTTCTCGTGGGCTCGACGGGGCGGCAGTTTTTCATGACCGGGGTATGCGGCGGATTTACCACGTTTTCCTCCTTCAGCCTGCAGACGCTCGCCCTGGCGCGCGACGGCGAATGGCTGGGGGCGGGCGCCAACGCGGCGGGTTCGCTCGTGCTCTGCCTGGTCGCCGTATGGCTCGGCCATGTCGCCGCGCTGGCCTTCAACTCGATGAAAGGAGCCTGACCCATGCAACTACCCCGCGACTCTGTCCTGCTGCGAATCTTCATTGGCGAATCCGACCGTTGTGGCGGCAAGCCGCTCTACGAGGCCATCGTGCTGAAGGCCCGGGAGCTTGGGCTGGCGGGGGCAACCGTCCTGCGCAGTCCGATGGGCTTCGGGGCCGCGAGCCACCTTCACACCGCGAAAATCCTCCGCTTGTCCGACGACCTTCCGATGGTGATCGAAATCGTGGATACGGACGAGCGCATCCAGGCCTTTTTGCCCGTGCTCGAGCCGATGGTGGGCGGCGGACTGGTGACGCTCGAGAAGGTGCAGGTGCTGCACTATCGGGCCGGCGGTCGGGAGGATTCGGCCTCCTGAACCCAGGCCTTCGTCGCTCCCGGCACGAGGCGGTCGTCTTGCGCCCGCGCGCGACGCAGCCCCTGTGAATGGGTGCCGGACCTGCGGCGGCTTCGCCCCTCGACCGACGCCGGTGCGAAAAGCGCACAAAAGAATCGCTGGCACGCCGGCCCGCGATTCCTAGCATCGCGGCATCTTGAAGAAGGCGGAACTCAAACTCTGCGGACTCCCCGCCGTGCTGGCCCGTTGGCAGCGCGCGCCGGATTCGATCCATCGGCTCTTTTTCGACCGCGAGACGGGCCGCCGGGTGGGCGCGATCTCCAAAGCCCTCGCGGCCACGCGGCGGGTGTATCGATGCGTCGAGGACGCCGAGCTCGAGAAGGTCGCGGGCACCCTGCACCACGGGGGCATCGTCGCCGTCGTCGACGGACCGGAGCTTCGCGAACCGTCCGAGGGCGATATCGCCAGCTGGGCGAGGCGCCCCGAGCCGGTGCTGGTGCTCGACCGGGTCGGCAATGCGCACAACCTGGGCGCGCTGGTGCGCACGGCCGCCTTCCTCCAGGTGCCTCATCTCCTGCTTTGCGACCATCCCGATGCGGCCCGCCCGAACGAGGCGGCCTATCGCGTGGCCGAGGGAGGGTTTGAGGCGCTTGCGGTCTGGCAGACGCCGGACCTGCCCGGCGTGCTTGCGGCGATGAAGTCCGCGGGCTTCGACGTGGTCGGCGCCGCGACGCGCGGCGGCGCGAGACTTTCGCCCGGCGGGGAGTGCGGTGGGCGCCCTGCGCCTCGCGCCCGTGCGCTGGTCCTGGGCAACGAGGAGCGCGGCCTCTCGCGCGAGGTGGAGTCGGTCTGCTCGAGGCGCGTCACGCTCGCCGGCTCCGAGAGCGTGGAATCGCTCAACGTGTCCGTTGCTGGCGCATTGCTCATGTGGGAGCTGCTCGCCCCGCGGCCCCGCGCCGACGCGCCGAATCCGCGCTCGCGTGCGGCGCGTTCCTGAGTGTTCTCGTCTGCATCGTCACCCCAATCGCGACCCAGGATGAAACTCGACGGCAGCTCCCTTCTCCTGCTCGAGGACGAGCCCTTGCTGCGGCGCCGCATTGCGGCCCGTTTGGAAAAACTGGGCGCTGAGGTCACGGCCCTCGACACTGTCGCCGCCGCGCGCACCGCGCTCGGCGAACTCGGCTTCGACTACGCGCTGCTCGACGTGAACCTGCCCGATGGACGCAGCCTCTCCCTGCTCGAGGAGAAACGCATTCCAGCCAACACGGTGGTCATCGTGATGACCGCCGAGGGCGGCGTGGACGGGGCGGTGGAGGCGATCCGACTTGGGGCCGCGGATTACCTGGTGAAACCCTTCGAACTCGACGAGCTTCCGCTCCGCTTCCTGCGCGCCTCGAAGGAGCGGCGTTCGCGACGCACTGAGGAGCATGCGCGTGAGCAACAGTCTCCGGCGGCCGGTTTCTTCTTCGGAAGTGCGCTCCAACAGCTGGAGACCCAGCTCGACAAGATCATCGCAGCCGACCGCCGCCTCAGGGGCACGACGCCTCCGCCCGTGTTGATCGAGGGCGAGACGGGCACCGGCAAGACGACGCTCGCACGCTGGCTGCACACCCGCGGACCGCGCGCGCAGGGGCCGTTGGTGGAGGTCAACTGCTCCGCCCTTCCCGACACGCTCGCGGAGTCGGAGCTGTTTGGTCACGAGCGCGGCGCGTTCACGGACGCCCGCGAGGCGCGCATCGGACTGCTGGAGGCTGCCGAGGGAGGCACGCTCTTCCTCGACGAACTGCCCAGCCTTTCGCCGGCCATTCAGGCAAAGCTCCTGAAGGCGGTGGAGGATCGCGTCATTCGCCGGGTCGGCGGCAACCGGATGATTCCGATCGATGCGCGCATCATAGCGGCGACCAATGTCGACCTGCCCGCAGCGGTGGCCGCGGGTCGTTTTCGCGAGGACCTGCTTCATCGCCTGGACCTGTTTCGCCTGCGCATTCCGCCGCTCCGCGAACGTGGCGACGACATCCTGAGCCTCGCGGGTGAACTCGTTGCGCGCATCGCCAGAACCTACGGACTTCCCGTCCTGGAGATCCCGCCCGAGGGGCGTCGCCGCCTGCGTGCACATGCGTGGCCCGGCAATGTGCGCGAACTCGCTCATGAGGTGGAGCGCTCGCTCGTGTTCGACGACGACCAGCTTACCTTCGCGTCCCTTGCCCGCTACGATGCCGGCGATGCATCTGAGGGCTCCGGGGCACCGGCGTCGGCCGAAGGATTCCTGGATGCACGGTTCCGGTTCCCAGAGCAGGGCTTCTCCCTGGATGCGGCCATCGACCGGCTCATCCGCCGCGCGCTGGACCAGGCTGGCGGAAATGTATCCGCCGCGGCCCGACTCCTGGGAGTCAGCCGCGATACTGTCCGCTACCGCCTCAAGGCCCTGGAGCGCGGCTCCGGCTCGGCGGGCCGGGACTGAGTGTCCGCACCGTTCGCAGGCCGGTAACGGGTGGGGAAGTGCACCCGCCTGCAACGCATGAATTGGGTGCAGGCACCCGATTCTCGATGGGTGGGGATTTGGCGCTTAGTTTTGTAAGAAGCTGGAAAACAAATACTAACATAAATTTGGACCACCTGGCACGGCGCCTGCAATAAGAGGGGCAACCCTTCAATCCGATGAAATTCACGATCAAACTCCTCCTCCCGTTCCTGGTCCTCGGACTTGCGAGCGTATTCGGTCAGACCACTACAACGACGACCACAACCGGCACGGGCAATTCCGGCATGGGTGCCGGCAAGGGCCCGATGGCGGGCTCGGGCAACAGCGCCAATGCTCCGGGCGCGGCTAACCGGCCCGAGATGCCCGGCATGGGGCCGAAGTTCGACACCTCGACGCTTCCGCAATCCGTGCAGACGATGCTGCAGCAGTTCACGACTCTGCGGACCCAGCTGATGAATGACCGCCAGGCCCTGATGCTGAAGCTCCGCACCGCCACGGCGGCCGAGCGTCAGGTGATGGTGCAGCAGTTCGTCCAGTCCGAGAAGGCCCTGCTCGACCAGCAGAAGACCCTCGCGAAGCAGGTCCGCGACGAGATCCGCACCCTCCGCCGGAACCAGGCGGGCACGACCAGCGGCAACTGATTTTGTCAGAGTCCAACATGTGTGCGCCACAGGACGAGGCTCGTGCCTCGTCCTGTTTTTCGCATCATCTTCAAAGACGCGGTTAACAGAATGAAACGAAGATAACAAAGAAGGCCGAGTCAGGCGATTATGCGAAATCGCCGAGGCAAAATCGACTTACCGAGCGGTGAATAAATCAAGGCTCTCGATTCTCCGGTAAGTGGTTTGTTCTTCGTTCCCTTCGTTGCCTTCTGTTCCATTCAACCGCCGAATTCAGGATCCTTGACCCAACGCAAACCACGATGCGCCTGCTCCGAGCCCTGGTCCTCCTCGTCTGCCTGCCCGTCGCGCTGAGCGCGGCGGCTCCTGCGCAGCCCGCGGTTGCATCCCCGGCTCTCCCGGCTCCAGCGGCCACGATGACGCCTGATGAGATCCAGGCGCTCGCCGCGGAGCTGTTTCCATTCTGGACCCACGAGGAGACGGTGACCGCGGTGGCGGGGTGGCGCGACAACCCCCTGTTGTCCTCGTACGCCGCGCCGGGCCGCGCGTTTGCGGGCGCGAAGCTCGAGGCTTTCCTGTGGCACATGGCGATGGGCGGGCATTGGGAGGGCGGGGCGATGCTCGACGGCGAGGTCATCCGGTTCCTCCGCACCCTGCCAGGCGCGGGCGGCGAGCAGCACTGGTTCCTCCACGGCGATGTGCGCTGGATCCCGGTGAAATCGCTTCGCGTCAGCCTGTCTCCAGAAATCTATTACTTCAACCAGGTGCTGGACCTTTCGGATACGGCTGCCGCGCGCTACGTCCTTCCGGTGAAGGTGCTCGGCGCGCGCGCGAAGCTGCTGGTCCGACGCTCCCTTGGCGACCGGTTTGCCGTCGAGGTGGGTGGCACGGCGGGTCTCGCGCGGTACCGGGACATTCCGGAGAACTACACGGAGCCGGGCGGACTGGTGCGCGTGATCTGGACGCCCGGGCCCGCGTGGACGGTGGAGGCCACCGCCGAGGTGAAGCGCCGGTCGTACAGCGAACGCGAGGAGACGACGGCGGCGGGCCGTTCGCTCGTAGGTACGCGGCTTCATTTCGTCGAGCGGTCGGCCGAGCTGAAGGCGACCCGCAAATGGACCACCAGGGCCGGCACTTGGGAGGCGTCGGCCAAGGTGCGCGGGTATACCAATCGCGACGAGCATGCCGGCTTCTATGATTTCGACCTCCTCGGTGGCTCGGCCTCGCTCGAGTGGTCCAAGGGCGTGTGGACCGTCGACCTGGATTTCGACGGCAGCCACTCCCGCTATCTCGTGCAGACGGTGGGCGCTGGCCTGGCGCCGCCGGCCCGGCATCGGAACGATCTCGACGGCACCCTTCGCGTCGCGCGGACGCTGGGCAAGGTCTGGTCGACGTATGCGGAGCTCGAGCGGGAGACCAGCCTCACCAACCTCGAGAACGCGAGCTATCGCGACTTGGTTGCCACCGCGGGGCTCAGACGTCAGTTTTGAACCCGAACCCCTCCGGCACACATCATCGATGAACCCCGAGGACCCCCGATGCGGCGCGACCGGACTGGGACGCGCGACGAAGCCCCCTTCGACATGACGGACGCCCGACAACACTCACGCCACTGGTTCCTGCCCGCGGCAGGACTGGGCGGCGTGCTGATCATCTTCGCGGTGGTGGTCGCGGCGGGCACGCTCACCCTTCGGAGCCGCCTGCGCGCGCAGGCGCTGCACCAGGAGGCATCGTCGCTCGAGGGGTTGGTGATGATGCAGCTCGATGCGCAGTCGGCGGACATCAACTCGGCGGAACTTGCGGGCACCGAGGTGTCGGCCTTTGACGCGGTGCTGGAGTCGTCGCGCATGCGCGGGGTGATCGCGGTGCGACTCTTTGACGGCGCGGGGACGCTGATTTCGTGCCTGCCGGGCACGGCGGTCGATGCCCACCTTTCGCGGGACCTGGCCGCCCGGGCCAGCCAGAGGGGCGAGGCCTGTGCGCGGCTGTATCCGGATGCGAAGCTGGCGGATCATCTCGGCACCGAGGGACTCGCCGCCGGGGACAAGCGCGCGTCGCTGCTCGAGGTCGTGGTGCCCGTGCCGCAGACGAGCACCGACGCCGGCCTGTCCTTTGCGCAGTACTGGATGGATGGTGCACCGCTCGAGACCTCGTTCAAGGACATGGACGCGCAGCTGGTCCGGCAGGCGGCCCTGGCGTATCTGGCCGGCGCCGCTGCGATCATCCTCTGTCTCGCCTGGGTCTACCGCCGACTCCGTGCGGCGGAGCGCAGGCTCGAGGAACGGTCGATTGACCTGGCGAAGGCGAACGCCGAACTCGTGTTTGCAGCCAAGACCTCGGCGGTCGGCGCGATCAGCGCGCACCTCGTGCACGGCCTCAGAAATCCGGTCGCCGGGATCGACGGATATCTCGCCGACGCGGCGGCGGGCGGCGACGCCGCCGGCGACGGCGAGGCGCTGCGGGAGGCCCGGGAGACGACGCGGCGAATTTCGGGTCTCCTGCGCGAAGTCTCGACGATCCTCAGCGACGAAGCCGGGACTTCGGGTACCGAACCCTGCGACCTGAAGGACCTGATCGACCAGCTCCGCAGGGAGGCCGCGCCGCGAGCCGAACGCGCGGGCGCGACTCTCGACTGTGCCGTGTCCGGCGATGCCAGGGTTTCCCTTCGGGTCGCGAGCCTCTGCCGGCTGGCGTTGAAGAACGTGGTCGACAACGCGATCGACGCCACCCCTCGGGGAAAACGAGTCGGTGTTGCCGCGCGGTCACTGTCCGATGGGCGTATCGAGGTGGACATCACCGACGAAGGCCCGGGGTTCGCTCCGTCCGAGCGTGACCGGATTTTCCAGCCGCGCCGCAGCACAAAGCCGGGCGGCAGCGGCCTGGGCCTCGCAATCAGCTGGCATCTCGCCCGCCATGCCGGCGGGGAACTGCGTATCGAGAAGACGAATTCCTCCGGATCGCAATTCCGGCTCACCTTTCCTTCGATTTTGAAGAGCGACGCACCATGAATTTTCGTGACCTTATCACAATGCTCCGGCGCGGCCGGGGACTTGGACTCGGGGCCTGCGCCCTGCTCCTGGCCGTCGCGACCCTGCGTGCGCAGACGACGGACGGCTCGATCCGCTGGCATTACACCACGCTGTCGAGTGCCGCCGCGGGCTCGATCCTGTCGTCTCCGGCGGTCGGGCCCGATGGCACGGTCTATATCGGCACCGAGATCGGTTCGGCCTCCTCCACCTCGCCCTCCGGCCTGCTCTATGCGCTGAACGCCGACGGCACGGTGAAATGGCAGTTTCAGGCCGGCGACTGGATCGACTCATCGCCGACGGTGACCCCGGACGGTCAGACAATCGTCTTTGGCTCCTGGGATGGCCGCGTCTATGCGGTGTCGTCGAACGGCGCCCAGAAGTGGTCGTATCTGACGGGCGGGTACATCACGGGCTCCCCGGCGGTCGGCACTGACGGCACGGTTTACATCGGCTCCTCGGACGGATTTCTCTACGCGCTGAGCGCTGCGGGCTCGCTGAAATGGACCGCAGCCTTTTCAGACAAGACCGAGGCCTCGCCCGCGATCGGGCCGGACGGCCGGATCTACGTCGGCGCCTCCGACAGCACCTTCTACGCCCTGGATGCCTCCGGCAACGAGCTGTGGACCTACAAGACGGGTGGGGAAATCGTCGACAGCGCGGCGGTGGCGGCGGACGGCACCGTGTATTTCGGCTCTCTGGATGGCAGCGTGTATGCCCTGAAGTCGGACGGCACCTTGAAGTGGTCCTATGCCACCGGCAACGCGATCGACGCCTCGCCCACGCTGGGGGCTGACGGGACGATCTACATCGGCTCCACGGACGGCCACGTCTACGCGCTGACCCAGGCGGGCGCGCTCAAGTGGATGTATCCCGCCTCGGGGGCCACCGCGTTGCAGCCGATCTACTCGACGGCCGCGATCCGCGCCGACGGTTCGCTGGTGCTCGGCACGAGCAACAACGAGGTGCTCTGCCTGAATCCGGACGGCACGATGCGCTGGACCACCCCGCTGGGCGACTG
The DNA here is from genome assembly GCA_027310745.1 of Opitutaceae bacterium. Classification (GTDB taxonomy): domain Bacteria; phylum Verrucomicrobiota; class Verrucomicrobiia; order Opitutales; family Opitutaceae; genus MWDT01. The sequence continues at coordinate 187,291 of DAIDAF010000032.1, forward strand.
GGCGGACTCCTCGCCCGTCGTCGACTCCAACGGGAACATCTACATTGGCTGCTACGACAAGCAGATCTACGCGCTCAACGGCACCTCTGGCGCCCAGTACACGGAGTGGTCGCAGTACCGGCGAGATCCGCAGCATGTGGCGACGACTCCCTTCGGACAGGTCGCTGGCGGCACCGGCGCGATCTCGGCGCTCTCCGTGCGCGCGTATCCGGGGACAGGCGACGGATCGCTCGTTGCCGGTTTTCAGGTCAAGGGCTCCGGCAGCCGCCAGCTCCTGATGCGCGCCGCAGGCCCCGCGCTGGCTTCGCAGGGAGTCGCGAACTTCATGCCCGATCCCTCGCTGAAACTCTACCAAATCATGTCGAATGGTACACCTTCACTGGTCGGCCAGAACGACAACTGGGACCAGCAGACCGACGCCTCGCTGGTGACCCAGATCTCTGCTGCGGAGACCTCGCTCGGGTTGGGACTCGTGTTCCAGCCTGGAAGCAAGGATTCCGCGACGCTCTCGAGTTATTCCGCGGGACTTTACACCTCGAATCCGTCGCCCGCCGATGGCCAGAACGGCGTGGTGCTGCTCGAGTGCTACGACAATGGAGGCACCTCGGGGACGGCGCTCGCGGCGGTGTCCGCGCGCAACCAGGTGGGAACCGGCGACAACATCCTGGTGGGCGGCCTGCAGCTCACGGGGCGCTGCACGCTGCTGATCCGCGGAGCGGGTCCGGCGCTTGCGAATTATCTCACTCCATCCTCGGTCCTCGCGCAGCCTACCATCCGACTCTATTCGATTTCCTTCACGTCGACGGGCTCGGTGAGCACGCCGATCGCGGAGAATTCGGTCTGGGGCAATGCGACGAACGCGTCGCAGATCTCCGCCGAGGAGAGTGCCCTGGGCATGGGAATGGTGTTCGCCCAGGGAAGCGCGGATTCGGCGATGCTGGTGACGCTTCCCGCCGGGCTCTACACGGTCGAGCTCAAGGGCGTGGGTGGCACCACGGGCGCCGGGATGGTCGAGGTTTACCTCGCGCCCTGATCGGGAGCGCGGACCTGGATGTCGACCATCAGGTCCGCCGCGATCTTCTCGAGCTCGGCGCGCACGGTCGCGAGCGTGACCGAAGCGGGCAGCATCACGATCGCCTTGGCTTGGAACAGCTGGGCGCCGTCCATGGGAGCGTTGACGCACTCGGAGGAAAGCTCCTCAACGTTGACGCCGTAGGCGGCGAGCACGCCGGAAATCTGGCGCACGATGCCCGGGCGGTCGTGGCCGACGATCTCGATGGTGGCGAGCGCCGGGCGGGGCGCGCGCGCCGGCGCGGCGTTTTCGGTGTGAACCACGATCCGCAGGCCCTGCGACTCAAGCTGGGCGAGGGCGCGGGTCAGCGCCGCCTCCTGCTCGGAGGGAACCGCAACGCGCACGATTCCGGCAAATTGACCGCCGAGGCGGCACATCCGGCTCTCCAGCCAGTTACCTCCATGCGATTCGACGCGTTCGGCGACGAGCTGGACGAGGCCCGGCCGGTCGGCCGCGATGATGGTCATCGTGAGATCGGATAACATGCGCTGACTCTGGGAGCGGCGTGTGCGAAGCGCAACCTGGTTCCGCCGCCGCGCGGCCGGTCACTTCGCCGGTGCAGGCGCGGCAGCGGGCGCGGAGGGTGCGGGCCGTGGAGCGGGCGCCGTCTGGTCGTCGCGGCGAATCCGACGCACGTCGAAGAAGCTCACGTAAAGAATCATCCCGAGCAGCAGGATCATGAATACGCTCTGAGTCGTGGCGATGAACTCGGGCGCGATCGGCCGGCCGCGCAGCTTGCCGATAGTCGCGAGCAGCATGTGACCGCCATCCAGTACCGGAATCGGAAGCAGGTTGAAGACGGCGAGGCTCACGTTCACGAGGATCGTGAACAGCACGACCGGGATGAAACCCGCTTCGGCGGCCGTGTGGAAGATGCGGATGATGCCCACGGGGCCGGCCATGTTCGACAGGCCGACGTCGGAGTGCGGGCTGATGATGCTGCCAAGCACCTGGAAGGTGGAGCGCAGTTGGTCCCAGATCTGGCTGAACGGGGAAGGGTGGCTCACGTGGTATCCGGCGGTGAAACTCATCCCATGGCCGACCTTCGGATCGGCGGCGGGGGGGAGCACGAGGCTCACGTCGGTGGTGCCGCGGCGCACGACGAGCGTCACCGGGGACTTCGCGTGGGCGTTGATGACCTCCTGATAGGTCACGATCTGCAGGATGCGGGTGCCGTCGATCGAAAGGATCACATCGCCCGGATGGACACCGGCCTTGGCGGCGGGTGAGCCCGGATCGATCGAGTGCACGATCAGGTCGTAGCCGGGCAGGATGCCGACGCTGCGGTCGTGTTCGAAGCCGGTGAGTTGCGGATAGACGGTGACCTTCATCAGCCGCCCGTTGCGATCGATGGTGAAGACCGACTTAGGCTGGCCCTCGGCGCCGCGTCCGCTCGAGGTGAGCAGCGTCTGCTTGAGGTCGATCCAATCAGCGACGTGCGTGCCGTCGATCGCGCGCACGATGTCTCCAGGCTCCAAGCCTGCCTTGGCGGCGGGGCTGGGCACCTGGGTGCCGTCGGCAAGCGTGAGGGTGCGGGTGACGTAGCCGATTCGCGTGCCGGACATTTCGTTGCTCACCGGCATGCCGACGATCCACACGACGCAGGCGAGCAGGAACGCGAAGACGATGTTCATCGCGGCGCCGGCCACGAACACGATCATCTTGGTGGCGTAGCTGGGTGGGGGGAGCGCGGCGACTTTTTCGGCTGCCGAGCCCTCCAGTGCGCTCATGTCGGCGAGTTGTGGGAGTGCGACGTAGCCGCCCAGGGGCAGCCAGGAGACGCGGTACTCGACGCCGTCCTTACCGTGCCAGGCGAAGATCTTGGGCCCAAAGCCGATCGAGAACCGCTCGACATGCACGCCGCGGCGGCGGGCCGCCCAGAAATGGCCGAGTTCGTGGACCAGGATGGATCCTCCGAAGAAGACGATCACCAGGAAGATATACCAGACGTTGGACAGGACGGACTGCAGGAGCTCGCTGAGCATGAGAGGGGATGAAATGGACCGTGGAACCGGGAATCTCCGTCATTCCGGGCGTTTAGGCAAACCCCGTTGACGGAGCAGATTTTCGTAGAAGGGCGCGGGTGTCCGAGTGTGGACCGACTGGCGCCGGAGGGGTTCCGAGCGCTCAGCGGGTCGAAGCCAGGCGGGCGCGCGCCACGGACCGGGCCTCGGCATCCACCTCGAGCACCGCTTCCAGCGAGGCGGGGTCCGCGTGTGGCATGGCGGACAACGTCTGTTCGACCACCTCGGGGATGCCAAGGAAGGGAAGGCGGCCCGCCAGGAATGCGTCGACCGCGATCTCATTGGCGGCGTTGTAGATGGCCGGCGCGGTGCCGCCGGTCTCCATGGCGTGCCTCGCCAGGCGGATCATCGGGAAGCGCCCTTCGTCCACGGGTCGGAATTCGAGGGCGAACCGGCGGGCGAGATCGAGCGGAGATTCGACGCCCCTTGGCCGCTCCGGATGGAGCAGGGCATGCTGGATCGGGAAGGTCATTGAGGGCGGGCACAGCTGCGCGAGCATCGCACCGTCGTTGAACTCCACCAGGCAGTGCACGATGCTCTGGGGATGCAGGATGGCCTGGCACTGATCGGGGCGGAGCGAGAACAGGGCCTGCGCCTCAATCAGTTCGAGGCCCTTGTTGGCGAGGGTGGCGGAGTCGACGGTGATCTTGGGGCCCATGGCCCAGTTCGGGTGGCGGAGCGCGTCGGCGGGCGTCGCGTGCGCGAGGCGCTCCACGGGCCAGTCGCGGAAGGCTCCGCCGCTCGCTGTTAGAATGACGCGCGAGACCGTGGAGCCCGGGTGTCCCTCGAGGCACTGGAAGACGGCGTTATGCTCGCTGTCGACGGGCAGCAGGCGCGCGCCGCTCCGGCGGGCCTCGTCCATGACGAATATTCCGGCGAGCACCAGGATCTCCTTGCTCGCGAGCGCGAGATCCTTGCCCTTCGCGAGCGCGGCGAGCGCCGGGCGAAGGCCCGTGGTGCCGACCACCGCGACCAGCACGATGTCGGCTTCGGGTAGCGTCGCCAGCGATACGAGTCCCTCGAGCCCGCCGACGAGGGCCGTGCCTTCCGGGAACACGCCCGTAGCCGCGCGCGCGGCGGCGTAGGCAGACTCCTCATACAACCCGACGTGGCGGACGCCGAACTCCCGGGCGATCCCGGCCAGTTTCTCCCAATTGGCGCGCGCGGCGACTGCGACCAGCTCGAGGCGGTCGGGATGGGCGCGGATCACCCGCAGCGCGTTCTCGCCGATGGAGCCGGTGGCGCCCAGCAGCGCGACCCGCCGGCGGCGTGGGGAAACGGATGGCTCGCTCATGGAAGTTCGATTCGACGCCGGGCGCCGCAGGTGGTCAGAGGAACAGCTTGAACAGCGCGTAGCCGACCGGGGCGGAGAGGATCAGGCTGTCGCTCAGGTCGAAGACCCCGCCGATCCCGGGGATCGTGCCGCCGGTGTCCTTGATGTCCGCGCGGCGCTTGATCACGGATTCCACCAGGTCGGAGACGATGGTCACCAGCGCGATGGGCACCGCAAAGGCCGCGCCGAGTGCAGGCGTGAGCGTCGGGGGAAGGTAGGAGCGGCAAAGCCAGGCCAGCACGGCGCCCACCAGGGCGGAGGTGCAGACGCCGCCCAGCGCCCCCTCCCAGGTCTTCTTCGGGCTGATGCCCGGCGCCATCTTGTGGCGCCCGAAGGCAAGGCCCGTGAGCAGCGCTCCGGTATCACAGAATTTGGATACGGCGATCAGCCACACGCACAGCACCAGCCCCGTGAGCGGGTGCGGGTGCTCGATCATCATGATGCTCGAGAGGTAGTGCAGCAGGTACGGCACGTAAAACAGGCCGAACAGCGTCCAGCCCAGCGTCTCGACACGGTTTTCCGGGCCCCGCTCGCCGAGAATGCGAACCGCCAGGATAACCGTCGCCAGGGCCAGCAGCAGGCCCGCGTCAAGCGCCGGCACATGGGGCGAGAGGTAACGGGGGGCGAGCGTGATGACCACGCCCGCGGCGATCGCGAAGCGCGAGAATGGGTGGAGCCCCATGCGTTCCACCAGGCCGAAGAACTCGCGCAGCGTGAGCGCCGCGATCAGCGTGATGAGCCATATCCCGCCGGTGGATCCGAAGTAGCGGACGCACAGGACCACGATCGTCCAGAGAATGAGGGTGCTGAGGATGCGTTTGGCCATGGGGTGGGCGGATCAGGCTTTGGTGCGGACGGGGCCGAGCTGCTCGCTGGTGAGCCCGAATCGGCGCTCGCGGCGGGCGTAGTCGGCGAGGGCGGTCTCGAGATCGGCCTTCGAAAAATCGGGCCAGAGCGTCGGGGTGAAGACGAACTCCGCGTACGCGGCCTGCATGAGCAGGAAGTTGCTCACGCGCATCTCGCCCGAGCTGCGGATGATCAGGTCGGGGTCGGGTAGGTCGGCCGTGTACAGGTGTCGGCTGAACTCCTCCCAGGTCGGGGCGCGGTCCGCAGCGGGGGTGCCGGCGACCGCGCGGGCCCAGGACGCGGCGGCGTCGAGCACCTCCGTGCGCGCCCCGTAGTTGAGCGCCAGAGTGAGGGTGAGCTCGGTGAAGGATTCGGTCGCCTTGCAGGTCTTGGCGAGCAGATCGCGGATTGCCGGGGGCATCTCCGCGGTCCTGCCGATCGTGCGCAGCCGGACCTGGTCGCGCACGAGTGTGGCGGTCTCACGCTTGAGAAAATACTCGAGCAGCGACATGAGCCCGCCGACCTCGTCCTGGGGCCGTTTCCAGTTCTCCACGGAGAAGGCGTACAGCGTCAGGTAACGGATCCCCAGCTCCCGCGCCGCTCGGGTCACCACGCGGACGGTTTCGACGCCCCGGCGGTGGCCCTCGATGCGGGGCAGCCCCCGCTGTTTTGCCCAGCGTCCGTTCCCGTCCATGATGATTCCTACGTGACGGGGTGGCTGCGACTGGGGAGAGGGTTCCATGAGCGGGAGAAAGGGGTCGAGTTAGCGGCGGGGGCGGGATTAGACAAGCTGGAAGGCCGGTGTGCGGGCTTGGGCTTGGCCTTGCGTCGGCGAAGGGATAGACTCCGAAACCTGGAGGTTAACATGAGTATGCCGACGATCGCGTTTGCGGGACTTGCTCCGCACGCTCCGGTGCTCGTGCCGGAGGTGGCGGGCTTTCGTTTTGACGAGGTGAAGGACACGGTGACGGCGATGGACGAACTCGCTGGGCGGCTGGTGGCGGTGCATCCGTCGCTGGTGCTGGTGGTGTCGCCGCATTCGCCCCGCCGGGCGGGCGCGTTTGGCCTGTGGTCGGGGCCCCGCATGACGGGCGGTTTTTCCCAGTTTTCGGCGCCGGGCGAGCGGATAGACCTGCCGGTCGACGAGGAGGCGGTTGCGGCGATCGAGGAGGCGGCGGGCCGCGCAGGACTGCGCACCTGGCGCATTTCTGGAGGCGAGCTCGATCACGGCGCCGCGGTCCCCCTGTGGTTCCTCTCCCGTGCGGGCTGGAGGGGGCTCACGGTCGTGGTCAGCCTGGAGCGCGATGGTCGCATCTCGCCCGAGGACATGGGCGAGGTGATCGGATCGGCGCTTCGGGGCCTCGGGAGGCGGACGGCGCTCATCGCGAGTGGAGACATGAGCCACCGCCTGTGTCCTGGTGCGCCAGGCGGTTTCGACTCGCGGGCGCACGTGTTCGACGAGGACTTTGTGCAGGTGATCGAGCAGGGCGCTTTTGCGCGCCTGACCGCTCTCGACCAGGCCCTGGAGTCGCTCGCGGCCGAGGACGTGGTGGAGCCCACGCGCGCCGTGGTCGCCGCGATCGGGGGGCGCAGCGAGGGTCACCGGGTGCTTAGCTACCAGGCGCCCTTCGGCGTGGGCTACGGGGTCGCCGTCCTGTACGAGGCACCGGAGGCCGCGCCGCCCGCCCCGGCCCTTGTAGTTGATTCCCTGGGACAGCTGCCGCGCGTGGCCCGCACGGCGATCGAGACGCATTTTTCCGGCGGTGGCCCGATGCCCGCCTATCGTGCGGCCGGACCTGCCTCGATCGAGGGCTGCGTGTTCGTGACCTTGTTCGACGGCGATGGACAGCTCCGGGGCTGCATCGGCTCGCTGAAACCTACCCAAACCGACCTGGTGCACGAGACCTGGCGCTATGCGCTGGCGGTGTTGGAGGACCGGCGGTTTGCGCCGGTGACGCGCGAGGACCTCCCTGGATTGCGCACGGAGGTGACCGTCCTCGGTGAACTCGAGCCCGTCGATGATGCATCGGCGCTGGATCCCAGGCTGTATGGCCTGGTCGTCCGGGCGGAGGATGGGCGGCGCGGCGTGCTCTTGCCGGACCTGGAAGGCGTGGACACCGTCAAGCAGCAGCTGGCGATCGCGCGTCGAAAGGCGGGCATCGCGCCGTGGGAGGAGGTCGAGCTGTTCCGGTTCACCGCCGAGTGCTTCGAGGACGAATCGCCTGGAGGACGGTCATGACACCTGTGCCGGAAGGGTTCGAAGGCCGGCCCGCCCGGTGGTGGATGCCCCGGGCGGACGGACGGCTCGAGTGCACGCTGTGCCCGAGGCGCTGCAAGCTGTCTGACGGCCAGCGCGGCTTTTGCGTGGTGCGGCGCAGGCGGGGGGCGGAGCTGGTGAGCGATTCCTACGGACGCGCGAGTGGATTCTGCGCCGACCCGATCGAGAAGAAGCCGCTGTACCACTTCTATCCCGGGAGCCGGGCCCTATCGTTTGGCGCAGTGGGCTGCAACCTGGGCTGCCGGTACTGCCAGAACTGGGGCATCAGCAAGGCGGAGTCGCTCGCCGCGCTGCTTCCCGCGATCTCTCCCGGGGCGGTGGCGGACCTCGCGCTGCGCCATGGGTGCCGTGCGGTGGCGTTCACCTACAACGACCCGGTGATCTCCGCCGAGTACGTGATCGACGTGGCGCATGCCTGCCGGGAGCGCGGCATCGCGCCGGTGGCGGTGACGGCCGGCTACATCGAGCCCGGTGCGCGTGACGAGTTTTTCGACGCGATGGACGCGGCGAACGTGGATCTCAAGGCGTTTAGCGACGCGTTCTACCGGTGCCAGTGCCTGGGCCGCCTGCAGCCCGTGCTCGAGACCCTCGAGGCGGTGGCGGCGCGCGGGAGGCCCTGGCTCGAGGTCACCACATTGTTGATACCGGGACTGAATGACGGTGCCGACGAGGTGGCGCGGGCCGCCGAGTGGTTTGTTGCGCACCTCGGTGCGGAGGTGCCGTGGCACTTCACCGCCTTTCATCCGGACTTCCGCATGCTCGACGTGCCGCGGACGCCGCCCGCGACACTCGCCGCCGCGCGGTCCATCGCGCTTTCGGCAGGGGTCCGGCATGTGTACACCGGAAATGTCCGCGACCCCGGCGGCTCCGCGACCCGCTGCGCGGGGTGCGGAGCGGTGCTGGTCGAGCGGAACGGATTCGAGGTCACCCGCAGCCGTCTGGAGGATGGCCGCTGTCCGCGGTGCGGCCGGCGCCTGGCGGGCGTATTTTCCTCCTGAGCACCGCGCTTTTTTGCGTTGCGGTCCGTATTCACGGCGTCGTGGATACGGCCATGAAAGTCGCCTTCATCAGCGGCACCAGCATCGTCAACTCGGACCTCTTCGCCTCCTGGGAGCGGAGCTCGGTGGACACGGCGTATGGCAGGGTGGACTACCGCCGCAGCGGCGACTTCGTGCTCGTGAACCGCCACGGCCCCGGGGTGCCGCGGCCCCCGCACAGCATCAATCACCGCGCCAACGTCCGGGCGCTGCACGACCTCGGCTTTGCGCAGGTCGTGTCGCTGAATTCGGTGGGCTCGCTCAAGCCGGAGCTGCCCCCGGGCACCTTCGTCTCCTGCAGCGACTACGTGTGCCTGCAGCAGGGGCCGGCGACCTATTTCGACGACGAGCTGAAGGGCGGCGCACCGGGCATCGCCAACACGCTGATCCCGCTGCTCGTCGAGAAGCTCGCGCCCGAGTTCGAGATCAGGACGGGCAAAACCTACGTCCAGATGCGCGGACCGCGCTTCGAGACGAAGGCGGAGATCCGGGTTGTCCGCGATTGGGGGGACGTGATTGGGATGACCGCCGCGCACGAGGCGGACCTGTGCACCGAGCTCGGCCTGTCCTACAACAGCCTCGCGCTGGTGGACAACTACGCGAACGGGCTCTGCGACACGGAGATCGACTTCGCCAAGTTCCGCGACCTCGTGCGCGCGAACCAGCGCAGGGTCAACCGCCTGTTTGAGCGCATGCTTGAAATCCTCGGCTGAGTGGTCGAACGAGCCGCACTTTTCTTAAACACGAAAACGCATATGAAAACGATCGGAGTCATCGGACTTGGCATCATTGGAGGCGCCTGGGCCCATCGCTACTCGGTGGCGGGACAGCTTGTCGGCACCTGGAATCGCAGCCCGAAACCCTCGGCGCCCGCGTGGAAAACGAGCCCCGCGGAAGTGGCCGCCGCGGCGGACGTGACCCAGATCGTGGTGGCCGACCCGGCCGCGGTGGAGTTGGTGCTCAAGGCGATCGTCCCCGCGCTTGGACCGGGCAAATACGTGGTGCAATCGAGCACCATCGATCCGGAAAGCAGCGCGCGCTTCCAGGCGATGGTCCAGGCGACCGGCGCCCACTACGTCGAATGCCCCTTCACGGGAAGCAAACCGGCCGCCGAGGAGGGCAAGACGGTGTATTTTATGGGTGGCGCGCCCGCGGACATCGACGCCGTGCTGCCTCTGCTGCGCCTCGTCTCCGAAGTCCAGTTCACGATCGGAACGGGCGAACAGGCCGCCGCCATCAAGCTGGCGATGAACCTCAACCTCGCCGTGCAGATGGAGGCGCTCAGCGAGAGCCTCACGTTCGCGCGCAAGGCGGGGATTTCCGACGAGACCTACTTCGACGTGCTCGCGAAGAACGCGGGCTATTCGCCACTGGCGAAGATGAAGGAGCTGAAGCTCCGCGCCGGCAACTACGACCCCCAGTTCTCGGTGAAGCACATGCACAAGGACATGCGGCTCGCCTCCGCCACCGCGGGCTGCGCCGACTATCCCCTGCTGGAGGCAGTGCGCGAGCGGCTCAAGCTCGCCGAGGCGCGCGGAATGGGCGACGCCGATTACTGCGCGCTCATCCGCCTGCTCCAGCAAGCGGACTGAGCGTCATGATGGAAACGGGGGCGGCCGGTTTTTTTTGTCGCCCTCGTTCCCGCTTCACCGATTAATCATTCCGAGCCCCACCACGACCCCATCCATGTCTTTCGACAAGACCCGCATCACCGACGACACGATCCAGGACTGCCTCGTTAAGGGCATGAGCAGCGTCTTCCAGGTGATGTTGCGGCTCGACCTCAAGTTCGTCCGCCGCGAGTCGCCCGAGTCGGCGACCGTTCCGGAATCGGACTCGCAAATCATCGGTAACGTCGGATTTGGCGGAAAGATCAACGGCATCGTTTATCTGGCCATGTCCGAGGATCTTGCCCGGACGCTCGCCTGCCACATGCTGGGGCTGCAGCCGCAGGAGCTCGCCGAGCACGGCTCGGATGCAGTGACCGACGCCCTGGGCGAGATCACGAACATGGCGGTCGGCGGCTTCAAAAACACCATCGCCGACATGGGCTACCCCTGCAAACTCACGGTGCCCACCATCGTCCGGGGCCAGAATCTCACGATCTCATCGATCAAGGGTGCGACCCGTTATGTGTACACCTTCGAGTGCGCCGGTGCGCCGATCACGGCGGACCTCCACATGCAGGAGGAGTGAGTTCCGGCGCGTTCGGGCTCGCTTCGAACTGGATTCCCGGCCGGGGATGGTCGAGGCTCTGCGCCATGGCCGACCCTAAGATCCTGGAAGTCTTTCCCAATCCGCAGCCCAAGCGCGACTACGTCATTGAGCACACGCATCACGAATTCACCTCGCTGTGCCCGAAGACCGGGCATCCCGATTTTGCGGAGATCGTGGTGCGCTATGTGGCGGACAAGGTCTGCGTCGAACTGAAGTCGCTCAAGCTCTACTTCCACGCGTACCGCAACGAGGGCATCTTCTTTGAGGCGGCGACGAACAAGATCTGCGACGACCTGGCGGCGGCCCTGAAACCGCGCAGCCTCACGGTGGTCGCGAAGTGGAAGGCCCGCGGCGGTTTCTCATCGGTGATCACCGCCGAGTATCGTCCGCGCCGCCGCTGAGGACCCTCGGATGCCCGGCCGGCGTTCGGCGGAGGATTTGAACAGAAGGCAACGAAGGGAACGAAGCGTCGGTCGTCTGCTCGCGCCAGGATTGGCAGGACTGGGTCAAATGGAGACCAGTCCGAAATCGCGGACCTGCCTTGAGCCCAGTTCCAACCTTCAGGCTCAGCACACCTGTGTGTTCTTCGTTACCTTCGTTGGCTTCTGTTCACTACAATCCCGGCCTCAGGCGACCGGTTTGGCGGTGCCGAAATGCCGCCGGATGGCTTCGGCGATCTCGGCCAGCTTCACGGGCTTCGTGATGTAGTCGTCCATGCCTGCGGCTATGCAGAGCTCGCGGTCGCCGTGCAGCGCATTCGCGGTCAGGGCGATGATCTTCGGCTGGCGGCTAGGAAGGATGCGCTGCCGGATCTGGCGGCTCGCCTCGAGACCGTCCATCTCGGGCATCTGAAGGTCCATCAGGACCAGGTGGTACGGATGCCTTTCGACCGCGGCCACGGCCTCGACGCCGTTGTTCGCGGAGTGCGCCCGGTAGCCGAGTCGCTCGAGGAATCGGAGGGCTACCTTCTGGTTCACCGGGTTGTCTTCGACGAGCAGGACATCGAGCGGGAATTGCTCGCCGAGCAGCGGTTCGTGCGACGGCTGGTCCGCGCTCGCGGAGGCGGCCTGTGCGCCCGTGAAGATGTTGGAGATCGTCTGGTAGAGACTGCCCGAGCGGATCGGCTTCGCGATGAACGCGTAGGCGTTCCCGTCGGACGGCGTGTCGGGCGGCGCGAAGCCGAACGGAAGCATCACGAGGCGCGGGGCGCGGATCGAGGACAGGCGTTCGAAGCAGGCGTCGGGCTGCGAGACGTCGTAATCCACGAGCACGAGGCTGGGCGGTTCGTTCGAGGTCGCGGCGAGCTTCTGGGCATCGGCGGGGTCGCTGGTGGCGGCGACGTTGACGCCCCAGGCCTCGAGCAGGGAGCACAGGCGGCGCTGGGCGACGGGGTGGTCCTCGATCGCGAGCATGCGGCGCTGCTGCAGGGCGGGAGGCAGCGGAGGCAGGCGCTCGGCGTGCACGTTGGGCGCGGCCTCGGTCTGGATGGTGAACACGAAGGCGGAGCCCGCGCCCTCCGTGCTCTCGACCCGGATCGTTCCTCCCATCAGCGAGCAGAGCCGCTCGCAGATCGCGAGGCCCAGGCCGGTGCCGCCGTATTTGCGCGTGGTCGACGAGTCGACCTGGCTGAAGACCTTGAACAGCCGGTTCACCCGGTCGGGCGGAATGCCGATGCCGGTGTCGCGGACCGTGAACTCGAGCAGCTCGCGGCCGGGCGGCACGCCGAGTTCCGCTGGGTCGCCCGGAGCCCGGCGCACTTCCACCGAGATGCTGCCCTTCTGCGTGAACTTGATCGCGTTGTTGACGAGATTGACGAGCACCTGCCGCAGGCGCGTCACGTCGCCGAGTACGGTGGCTGGCACGTCACGGTCCACATGATACGCGAGCTCCAGGCGCTTCGCCGCCGCCTGGACGGCGAACAGCTCGATGGCCTCCTCGACGCAGATGCTCAGGTCGAACGGCATGCGCTCGAGCTCCATCTTGCCCGACTCGATCTTCGAGAAGTCGAGGATGTCGTTGATGATGGTGAGCAGGGCCTCGCCCGAGTGCCGGATCGTGTTGACGAATTCGCGCTGCTCCTGGTTGAGGTTGGTCTCGAGCAGCAGGGCGGTCATGCCGATCACGCCGTTCATCGGCGTGCGGATCTCGTGGGACATGGATGCGAGGAATTCGCTCTTGGCGCGCGAGGCGGCATCGGCCTCGGACTTCGCGCGACGCAGCGCCTGCTCGGTTTCGACGCGGGCGGTGATGTCGGAGGCGACCGCGATGAAGTTCTCGATTTCGGAGGCCTTGTTGCGGACGGGCTGGATGTCGTACGAAAGGTGGAATTTCCGTCCCGAGCGGGAGTATTGGACGATGTCGGTGCTGATGGGCTGGCCCTGCGAGATGGCGTTGCGGATCCGTCCGATTGATCGGGGATCGGTATCGGGGCCGGAGAGGAACTCCGCGGGGCGCTTGCCGGCGATGTCGGTGAGGGCGTACTCGGTCAATCGGGAGAACGACTCGTTGACCCATTCGACGCGGCCGTCGGGGGAGAAGATGATGACGAGGTTGTCGGTGCGGGCGGCCACCAGGGAGAGCTTGCGTGTGGCGGCCTGGCTGGCGCGCAGGGCCTCCTCGGCCTCGCGACGGGCGGTGACGTCCTGGAGGGTGCCTAGGATCCGGGTCGGCGCGCCGCTGGGGAGCGAGGCGACGGATTTCGCGCGGATGTTGACCCAACGCCATTCGCCGGCGCGCGAGCGGAGGCGGAATTCCGGATCGATGAACGGGGTGGTGCCCGATAGCTGGGCCTCGACGCGGCGGCGGTAATTGGGAAGGTCCTCGGGGTGGATCAGCGACTGGAGGGAGTCGGGGGTGGCGGCCATGCGGTTGGGCTCATAGCCGAGCATGATCCACAACCCGGTGCTGTAATAGACGTAGCCGGAGGCGACGTTCCACTCGAAGATGCCGACGCCCGTGCTGTCGAGAGCGAGCCTGAGGCGCTCGTCGGAGGTCTTAAGGCGCTCCTCGATGCGGCGGCGTTCGTCGTTCTCCGCGAGCAGGCGGCGGTTCGACTGCTGCGAGAGCAGCATGCCGGAGCGGGCGGTGCGTGCGAAATGCACGCTCAGGCCCAGCAGCAGCGTGATGCCGAGTCCGGAGAGCAGGGTGAGCTCCGGGAGAAACCGGCGCTGCTGGAGCAGGTAGGTCCGGTTTGGTGCGATGGCCAGCCGCACCCGGCGGTCCTCGATGATCGCGGTCTGCTCGAGCGCGTACGGATTCGTCGCCACGGCGTCGGGCTTCAGATTCCCGTAGATCGGCGTGCCGTTGATGACGATGAGCAGATCGTAGTCGGCACTGAACTTGCGTCGACGGTCGATCGCGGTGAAGAACCCTTCGTAGGTGAACTCAGCGCAGACAAAACCTTCGAGATGTCCCTGGTTGGTGACCGGAGCATAGACGGCGAATCCTCTCCCGTGGAGCGGGAGACTGAGCGTCTGCGAAAAGGCGGGGCGGCCGCGCGCCTGGGCTACGCGGATGGCGCTTGCGCTGGCCTGGTCGCCCAGGGCGTTGAAGCCGATCATGCCCTCATTCCCGACCGTCGGGAAGACCCACTGTGTGCGGCCCTGTGCGTCGAGCCAGAGGACCGCCACGCACCCGAACTCCCGGCGCAGCTCGAGGAAACTCTCCGCATCCGCCTCCCACGAGGCCGACATCTGCGTGTCGGACCCGCTCCAGGGCGCGGCGAGGTGCTCCTCCACGTCGTTGCCGATCTGTTTCATCTCCAGATCCACCAGCGACGTCATCGTGTTCAGCGCATTCTGCGTGTTGTTGCTGAGGTACAGGTACTCGCGCTCACGCATGCCTATCCAGAGGATCACGGTCATCGTGAGGCAGGCGATCACCGGCGGCATGGCTGACCAGATGGGCGGGCCTCCCTCCGCGCGGTAGCTCGCGCGCCAGGCGTTTCCGAGGAGCGACGCTCCGACGAGCAGGAGCGCAATCGCGCTGACGGCCGCGGTGGGCGTCGACGTGCCCCACCGATAGACGGCCGGCAGGTTCACGGCATAGCCCATCAGCGTCGAGAACCCGACTGAAAACACCACTGAGCCGCATACCGCCTCCGTGAACAATCGCGTCCGCTGGCCCTTCTCGGTCAGCCGCCACAGCAGGGTGGCGCTGCTGAGCAGGATGCAGCCCGCGCTCATCGTGGACATCCGCCCGGCTTGGTCGGGGTCGACCATCAGGAAGTCGCGCGACAGCAGCTGGTCGATGTGAAGGTTGAGATGAAATACGTGCTCGGCGAGCGTGAGACCGCCGATGGCCGCCGCTGGGATCGCGATGAGTGCGGACTTCGGGAGCCGCAGGTGCACGCCGAGCAGGGCGAGCCCGATGAGCACCCAGCACACGGCCTCGTTGACCTTGGTTGGCGGGAGGGGGCCGAAGGGCTCCAGGAGGACGCGGAGTTGGAGGGCCCAGGCGGCCCAGCTCAGCACGCCGATTCCGACCAGCGTCGCAGCCATCACCATCGAGGCGGTCTCGATCGGTGTGCGACGAGGCATGGTTGGGAGCTCGGTCATATAGGTAAAACACCCTAGGCAACGCCAGGCAGCGGGCGGGGGCAACAGGGTTTTTGTCAGCCGAACTCGCTTGTGTCGAGGGCGACTCCGATCCGAGTGGGTGCGGAAAGTGCTGAGTGCCGGGGGCTCAGGGTATCTTTGGCTTGGCGGGGTCCGGAATCGGCGGCTTGGCCGCCGGCGGGCGAAGGTCGCTCGTGTCGGGCTCGGTCAGCATGCGGAACGGACTGTAGAGGAAACTCCATGACGGGTCGGCGAGCGTGCCGCCGAGCTTGACCTCGAGAAACACCGTGAGCGGGGACAGGACGAGCCCGAAGGTGCCCCGCACCAGGCCCTGGCTTTGTTCGAAGGGCCAGACCTGGGCCTTGAAATCGAGCTGCTTGGTCTTCAGCGAATAGGTGCCGTGTGCGTCGATGGCGGAGTTGTGCCCGGTCACGCGCACGCTCTGGAAATCGATCAAGGGCCCGGCGAGCTTGAATTGCGTCTTGGCGGAGGTGAAGCGCAGCGACGTGAACCGCAGCAGTTCCGAGAGCCCACCCAGCAGGCGCACGTGCCCGAGTTCGGGGCCCGACAGCTCCGCCGTTCCCGAGCCATGGAAGCTGGTGGGGTCGTTGAGAATTCCGTCGGCGTCGACGGTCGCGTCGAGCCGGGCGTTGGACATGCGCTCCTCCTTGGAAGTCTTTGGAAGTCCCGACTGATTTCTGACCCTGGCGGCGTAGGCCTCGACGCTCTGGACGACCTCGCCGAGCTTGGCGCCGGCCAGCGAGGCGCGGATTTTCACCGCCCGTTGGGTACCATGCGGGTCCACGGAGAAGGCGGCCCGGGCCTGGCCGCCGGCGTAGGTTGCCGTGAAATCGGGCACCTCGATGTGCCGGTTGTGATAGAGGCCGGAGAAGGCGACGTCGTGGAGCGGGAAGTCGCGGAAGGCGAAGCGGCCGGGCGCCGTCACGTCGAATGCGACATCCTCGGACTTTCCGCCCGGCGCAATCGCGCTCGTCACGTGTCCCCGGGCATGCAGCGCGGGCGCCTTTTCAAACGAGTACGGAGCCAGGATCTCCGGGGCCACGTTCTTCAGCAGCCCCGCGCACTGCGCGAGGTCGACGTGGGTGGTCATGTCGAAATCGACTGCCTCCCACTGGTGCTTTTCCGCGTCCACGGTGGTCTTGAACCATCCGGTGATCGTCCCCTCAGGACGCCGGGCGTCGACCGAAATGACGTGAGTGACGTGGCCGTCGACATAGACGCGGGTGCGGACCACGTTGAAAGGCACCTTGCGAACGACGGCGCCGGGCGCGTCGACGCCGGCAAACACGCGGGTCAGCGCTGGAAACTTCCAGCGGCCCTGCACGTCGACGTCCGCGGCGGGGGTGGTGGTGGGGAAGGCGAAGTTGGCCCACAGCTTCGGCCACCAGGGTTTGAACCAACCGGTGATGTCGAGGGGGCGGAGAAAGCCGGTCAGGAGGAACCGGAAATCGTGGGTCTTCACGTCCATCTCGTAGGTCCCGCGCGCGACGTTGCCGCCCTGCCTCACGACGGCGTGGTCCGCGCGAAACGTATGCCCGTCGAACCACACGTGGCCGAAGACCCGGTCGAGGTGGACGGCGTGGGCGGTGAGATCGTGGGCGTCGACCCAGGCCTGCGCGCTCTGGAGCTTGCCTCCCGGCAGGAAGGTCGCCGTGCCCGCGGCGCGGCCGGGCTGTGCGAAGTCGACGAAACGCGACAGGTCCTTGTGCACGCGACCCGAGACGAGGGCGGTGACTCCGTTGCCGACGACGGCATCGAAGGCGAGGGTGCCGGAGCGCCGGGCGGGAATGCCGGAACCGCTGACGGCCACGCGCGCGCCGGCCGCACCGGCGACGGCGGCGAAGTCGATGGACTGCGCGGGGCCGGGCCGCGCGGTGGCGGCGATCGCGTCGACCTCGGTATCCATGAACTGGATTCCCACGGCGGAGACGTCGGCGCGGAGCGGGACGAAGGTGCGGTCGTGGGGATTCCAGGTGGCGACGAGCCGCGTGTCCACACCGGCCACGCGAGCCCCCGCGACATCGACCGAGTCCGCCCCGGCCCGGGCGATCACGCGGGCGGAGATCCGGCCCGCGAGCGGGATGCGCACCTCGGCGTGGAACGGTCCGAGCTCCGCGGGCCGCGGGGTCTCGAGATGCAGCCCGGCGGCCGAGAGCTCCGCGTCCACGACGGCGCCGGCCACGGGGGACGGGTAGAGCGTCAGGTCGATCCGCGCCTTGCGCACGGCCTCGAGCCTGGGTGTGAACCGCGCCGCGTGACGAAGGAAGCTGGTGAAGGCGGCCGCCGCCCGGGCGGCATCCAGGCGCGGCGCGCCCGGGCGGGCGGTTCGGAGCGGCGCCAGCGCCACCCGGCCATGCGCGAACAGAGCGATCGAGCCGGCGCGGGCGGACAGCGACTCGACCGACAGCCGGTTGCCCTCAAGGCCGAGCACGGCGTCGAGGTTTGAGACGATCGCCTCGGGGCGGCCCGTGGGAGAGAGCTGGGAGGGATACAGGAGTTCGGCGCCCGACACCGCAAGCTGGTGAACCTCCACGTGTCCGGCCAGCAGGGTCCAGGGATCGATCTGCGTCTCGATCTGGGCGGCCCGCACGACGGGCCCCTCGAGGCCGGGGATGCCCACGGCCACGTCGCGGACGACGACATGGCCCGAGGGATCGAACGCGACGCGGCCGACCGTCACCTGGAAGGCCGTGCCGCCGAGCCTGCGTTCAAGCAGGTGCGTGACCGGTGAGGGCAGCACCACCTCGTGCCGCCAGGCGATCCAGGTCTGGAGCGCGAGGGCGGCCAGCAGCAGGGTCCAGAGCGACCACACGGCAAAGCACGCCGCGCATCCGAAGACGTGCCGGAGCAGCTTTGTGCAGACCTGGGACAGTCTGGCCATCGCGCGCACCCTCTGCGGATCCCTAGTGGGCGGAGGCTGGTGCGGCGGGCGCCGGTGCGGGCGCCGCGGGCGGGGTGGGGGTCTGCACCTCGGCGTTGAAGGTGAGGGTCCAAAGGGCGTCGATCATGGACTGGTCGATCTCGAACACCGCGTCCAGGTCCTTGGACCCGGCGATCTGCTGCGTGCCCCCGAGGCGGTCCGTCAGCAGGAGCGACTGCGTGCTTGTCTGCACGCCGGCTCCGGCGGTGAGCGCGATGTCCATGTCGAGCCGGTACTTCCAGGGCTGCACGATGCCCGCCAGCGCGACGGTGTCGTGGAAATGGTCATACACAAAGGTCTTCGCGCGAAGCGTGCGCAGGTCGACGAGCAGGGTCTGCCAGGCGTCGCGCACGACCTTCGAGGAGTTTGCGGGTGCTGCGGCCTCGGCCGGTGCCGCGGCGCCCGCCGGCAGGTCGATGCGCCGGATGACCTTGTCGTCGGAGAGGCGGACGATCCGCACGCCCACGATGCGGGCGCCGATGGGCAGCTCGCGGAGCTTGCGATTGCGCCAGTCGCGGGCGTCGACCGGGGTCTCGCGGAGGATCTCGGAGTCGACCTCGTACACGTACTGCGCCGACGCGAGGCGCGCGTACGCGTGCGGTCCGCGCTCGGTGCCGACGCCGATCTGCAGCTCGATGGAGGGCCCCGTGGGGGAGCCGGGAACGGGCTGCGGGGCGTTGGCGAGCTGGAGGACGACGGTGCGCTCGGGACTGTTGAAGCCCCAGGCCTCCTCGGCGGCGGCGGACGGGGCGTCGTTGAGAAACTTCGTGGCCGAAAGCTGGGTGAGCCGCTCGATCAGCTCCTGCACCGCGACGGGGTCTGCGGGCTGCGTCGTGGGCGCGGCGTCGCCGATCCGCTGGACGATCTGCCAGCCGGAATCGCCTCCGGTGGTTCCCTCGAGGTGTTGGAGGGTGAGGTCCGGCTGGTTGGGGGCGCGCAGGGTGATCGACGACAGCTGGGCCGGATCGAATTCAAGCAGGTGCCGCTCACGCAGGCTGTCCTGGGCCGTGCGGATCTTCTCGAACAGGTCGGAGGGTATCTGCAGAACGAACCGGGTGGGCCGGTCGTCCATCTGGGCGTAGAATTCCTGGATCCCCGGCGGAATCGGGTGGCCCGGAGTCGCCGCGATCGGTCCGCCGATGAGCAGCGTCTGGCTGCGGTTGTTGCCCTCGACCGTGACTCGCATCGCCGGATTGTCCGACGGGCTGAGATCCGAGGGCACGGGGTCGGTGATGAAGGGGCCGACATGGAGCCCGAGCAGGCGGGTGAGCGTGAGCTTCACGTCGTCGGAATTCGCGCGGCCCACGAACGGCGACACGAAGTACCAGCGCGAGGCGTCGCGCTGGATGCGCACGCGGCTGGCGGGCGGGGGAAACTGCACCCCGAAGCTCCGTGCCTCGAAGGAGGGGATTTCGAACACGGTGGGCGAGCGGATCTCGCTGACGGGCAGGCTGAGAATGTCGGCGAGGCTGCGCGCCACGACGTGGATGCGTTTGCCGTCGGGCGAGAGGACGTAGAGCCGGTTGCCCACATTGGTGACGTTGCCGATCTTGAGCACCACGGGCGCGGGGGCCTTGCGCTGGCTGCCGACGGGCTGGGCCGGCGTGAGGGTCACCACGATCGCCGGCTTGTCGAGTCCGTAGTCTGCGAGCGAGAGCTTGTTCTGGGCGAGGCTGGAGACGTCGAAGGCGGTCTCGTCCTCGAGGAGCTGCAGCTCGGTGAGCATCCCGCTCACGGCCGCGGGATTTGCCGGCCATTGGACGGGTTTCTCCAGGTACCAGCGCCCGTTGCGTTTCGTGATCTGGACGACGCGGTCGCGGGTCTGGATCTCGATCGCGCGCACGTCGGTGTCCGCGGCGGGGAGCACGCGGCGGCGGGCCTCGCCGAGGTCCCTGATCTCCACGATGCGCGGGTACACGTAGAAGATGAAGAAGAACAGCGTGACGTTCAGGAAAACGAGGACGAGGGTGACTTTGGTGCGCATGGCGGTGCGTCTTGAATGGCTCAGGTGCGGCGGGCCCAATAGACCGCGAGGCCCAGCAGGGCGACGAGGCCGGGCACGCCGAACCACAGGGCGTAGCGGAGGCGGAGCAGTTCGGCCTGGCTGAGCGAGAGCTGGTAGCGGTCGATCGGGCGCGGGGGAATCGCGAGCTGGGTGTCGCGGTCGACGCACCAGTTCACGGCGTTGAGGAAGATGGTCTCGTTGCCCTGCGAGGCGGCGATGCGGTTGTTGACCACGAGGTCGGAGGCGCCGAAGACGACGATGCGTCCGTTGCGCACGCTGAAGGGCATGTTCTCCCGGGCGCGTACGCGCTCGGAGGATACGGCGATCCCGAGCCGGTTCTTCGGGTCGGCGGTCGGTGTGCCCCGCAGGTCCTGGCTGGGGTCGAAGACCGGATGTGGCCGCAGGCGGTAGTTGCGCTCGCCCCAGGCCGTGGTCGAGGTCGCCGCCAGGGTCGTGATGGTCAGGCCGCTGCCCGACATCTTGTCCGGATAAGGCATCTCGCAGCGGCACTCGCCGACCTGGAGGGTGAGATCGCGCTCGATGAGCGGGCGCGTGATCGGGCTGTTGGCGTTGAAGGTCCGGATGTTCAGGTCTCCGTCCTCGGTCACGAATTCGGGATTCGAATCGTGGATGATGACGTCCTGGTCCCAGATGCCCCAGTCATCGAGCAGCCGGTTGAGCCCGCTGGGAGTCCGGGTCGCGAGCAGGAGGATGACGCGGCCCGCATGGTCGCTGAGGTACTGGCGCAGCTCCTCCTCGACGTAGGGGTCGACGCGCTGGGGGGCGACCGCGATCACGAGTGCGGCGTCGTCGGGCACCTTGCGCACCGTGCTCAGGTCGATCGTCTCGACATCGAAATTGCGCAGACGCAGCTCGTCGCGCAGGGTGGACAGGCCCCGGTTGGGGCTGACGTCGTCGAGGCGGTACTCACCCTGTCCGGCCATGAAATAGATCTTCTTTTGGACTGGCGACGAGACATCCAGGATGGCGGCGGTGAAGACCTGCTCGCCGAGGAACTGCCGCTTCTCGCCGTCCTGCATGCGGTACAGGTCGCCCGGACTGACGGCGCGCTTCTGGTCGCCGCAGATGAAGAAGATCGTGTTGGGCTGGTCGACACCGAGCTCGCGCGCGAGGCGGGGGCTCTTGTAGACGTCGAGATAATCGACCGTCACGTGTCCGGCTGCTCCGTTGGCCTCGGAGGCGAAGGCGTATTCGCGCAGCAGGGCCTTGATGTCGTTGATGGAGTCCTGGTCGGCGTAGTCGCTGGTGAACGTCGCCACCACCCGCACGGGACGCTTCAGAGCGTGGAGGTACGAGCGGGTTTCGGGGGAGAGCGTGTAGCGGTGGCTGCGCGTGAGGTCGAAGCGCCACGAGAAGTGGATCGCGAGGAAGTTGAGCCCGGCGAAGAAGGTGGTGAAGAGGACTGCCTGGAGGATGAGATTGAGCGTCCTCATCCACCGGACGGCGCGAAAGCTTTCGAAGTGCATCGGCCTAGCTGTGTAGGAGTTTGGCCTCCACGCTCAGGATGCTGAAGATCAGCGTGAGCGCCGTGCTGCTGAGGTAGAAGAGCACCTCGTGGGTGTCCACGATGCCCCGGCTGAAGTCGGAGAAGTGGTCGAGGATTGCGGCGGAGCCGAGCACGCTGAGCACCGGGTGGGGAAGGTCGGCCTGGACGATGGGGAGCTGGATCGCGTAGTGCAGGCCCACGATGAGGCCGAACAGCAGGGTGAAGCTGGTGATTCCCGCCACGGCCTGATTGCGCGAGAGCGAGCTGGAGAACACGCCGATCGCGACGAAGAGCAGGCTGGAGACGGCGATGAAGCAGTACCCACCGAGCATCGGGCCCGGATCGATGAGGCGGGCGTCACCGGCAAAGCGATACAGGATGTAGAAGAAGCCGCCCGTGCAGGCCCACAGCCCCACGTAGAGCAGATACGCGGCGCCGTACTTTCCCAGCACGACCTCCGTGGAGGTGACCGGGGTCGTCAGCAGCGTCTCGATTGTGCCCAGCCGCCGCTCCTCCGCGAGGCAGCGCATGGTCAGCAGCGGCACGATGAACAGCGCCGGGATGGGGAAGAACCGGAAAAAGATGACGGCGGGCGCGGTCTCCTGGGGAATCTTGCTGTACACGTCCAGCACTTCGGAGAACACGAAGCCCATGACGCCGAGGAAGAGGACCGCGGCGATGTAGGTGCTCGGATTTACGAGCAGGGCGCGAATCTCGTGGCCGAGGATGGTGAAAAAATGGCGCATGAAGCGAAGTGGGTGTGCGGCGGGCGTCAGGCGGCCGCCGCGGATTGCCTGCGGCTTGCGCGGTGCCCGGCCGTGGATGCAACGAGAGTCATGAGAGGAGCGTCGTGGACAGATTCGGGGTCGGAGGGTTCATTCTTCCTTCCGCTTCGAGGCCTGGCCGACGGGATCGATCACGTCCCAGCTGCGGCGGGTCGCCGCCAGGAACACGTCCTCGAGTGTCGGGTGTTCGCGGCTCAATGCGCGGATCCGGAAGCGGTTGTCGGATGAAAAAGCCTTCAGCAGCTGCTCGCCGATGTCGTCGTCGCGGCGCGTGTTCATCCGGATTGAGCGGAAGCCCATGGCGTCGGGGTCGCCGGCCTGCTCGAGCGCGAGCGAGGGTTCGATCTGGCGGGCCACCGCGACCAGCGCGTCCACCTCGCCCTGAGCCTCGACGTGATAGCTCGACTGCCCCAGGACCTCCCGACGAAGCTCCGCGGGGGTTCCCTCCGCGACGACCCTCCCGGCATTGATGATCAGCACCCGGTCGCAGGTCATCTCGATCTCCGGCAGGATGTGGCTGGAGATGATGACCGTCATGCGGCCCCGCAGTCGGGCAATCAGGTCGCGAACAATCAGGATCTGGTGCGGATCGAGTCCGATGGTGGGCTCGTCCATGATGATGACGGGAGGTTCGGCGAGGATAGCCTCGGCGATCCCGACGCGCTGCCGGTAGCCTTTGGAGAGTTTTCCGATGATCCGGTGGCGGACCCGTTTGAGGTCGCACAGCTCGAGCACCTCTTCGATGCGCGGTGAGAGCCGCTTGCGGGGCATTTCCTTGAGGCGCCCCCGGTAATAGAGGTATTCGGTGACCCGCATGTCCTCCGGGAGCGGATTGTTCTCGGGCATGTAGCCGACCAGGCGTTTGACCTCGTCGGCACGAGTGGCGACGGGAAGGCCGCAGACGCTCGCACTCCCCGACGTGGCGGTCAGGTAGCCGGTGAGGATCCGCATCGTGGTCGACTTGCCGGCTCCATTGGGTCCGAGAAACCCGAGGATTTCTCCGCGGGCCACCGTGAAACTGATTCCGTTGACCGCCGTGACACTCGCGTAGTGCTTCACCAGGCGGGTGACTTCGATGGCGGGTGTCGCGGCTTCGTTCATTCCAGGAGCGAACTTTCGATGCGGGCCTCGCGGCGCACAATCTCAAAACGGACGCGCCGGGAAGGACGGCGGAACTACGCAGTGGGTTTCTCGAGCGTGACTTCGCCGGCTCGGAATCGCTGGATCCGGCCGCTGTCCTCACGGATGAGCAGTGCGCCCTCGTCGTCGACGCCCATCGCGGCTCCCGCCACGCGGGTGGCGCCATGGAGGACGGCCACGGGTTTTCCCCGGAGCAGGTCGAAACGCTGCCACTGGTCGGCAAAGGTGTCGCGGTACGATCCGTCCACGAATCGTTGGTAACCTCTCAGGACATGGGCGACCAGGTCCGCGGCGAGACGATTGAGGTCCAGCGGCTGGGCGGAGTGTTCGGACAGCGAGGTGGCGCGCCGTGCGAGCTCATCGGGCCATCCGCCGGCGGGGGAGTGGAGATTCAGGCCGATGCCAAAGACCAGGTCGCGGATCATGTCGGAATCCATGCGTGCCTCGGTCAACATGCCGCCGGCCTTGCGTCCGTCGAACAGCAGGTCGTTGGGCCATTTGAGGCCGGGCGGGATGCGAATCAGGCCGGCGACCAGCTCGCAGACGCAGACTCCCATCCAGAGGGTGAACGTCTGCATTTTTTCGGGCGAGAGTTGAGGCCGGAAGCCAAAGCTGGCGTAGAGGTTTCCCGTCCGCTCGCTATGCCAGGTGCGCCCGAAACGCCCGCGTCCGCGCGTCTGTCGGCGGGCGATCACGACAAAGGGGGCGGTGCGTCCCGAGGCGAGCTGTCGGGCGGCCTCGTCGTTGGTGCTGTCGATCTCATCGAGCAGGAGCACGTCGCAGCTGACGCCTGGCTGGTCGAGCAGGGCCTCGATGAAAACCTGGTTGATGTCCCGGGGCCGGCGGGTGAGCCGGTAGCCGCGTGCGCGGACCGCCTGGAATCCAAAACCCTGCGCCCGCAGTTTCTCCATGTGTTGCCACACTGCGACGCGACTCACCCCCAGCTTCGCAGCCAGGGCGCTGCCGGAGACGAAGCCCGTGTCGCGGGCCAGCAGTTCTCGGAGAATGACGATTTCGGAAGACGGTGTGGAGTCGGTCATCTAAGGGCGGGGCGGGGTCGCAGGGGGGAGGGCGGCGCCGCGCAAGTTGTTAAGAACTTTCCCGCTTTTTCAAGCAAGCACTGTGCAACGTGGCAAGTCGCACCCGGACGGTGGGTTGTGCGGGCGGTAGCGGCCTCATCCCCGGCCTAGGATGAAGACGAGCACCAGCGCGACGATTGTCAGCAGGGCGATGGCTCCGAGCCAGGCACGGGAGTGGCTCCGGGGCGCGGGTGCATCCTCGTCCTGCCCCGGCAGATCGAGGCCGTCGTAAACGGTTTCCTCGCTCCAGCCGGTATCCGCGCAGGCACCACATTCCGGACACGCGTGCGCACTTGCCGGCACTTCGGCGCCACAGACTGGGCATTCGCCGGGGGGAGTGAATCCGCTCATGCGCGCAGCATGCGGCGGCCCCGGGCCGCGTGGCAAGCGGGACTCATCCGGCGTGGAGCTACGCATCGGGAGACGGTGTTATTGCTGAGGGATTTGAGCTCGGGTTCTTGCAAGCAGCATTCCTTATGGAGCAGGCCCTGAAAAGGGCCGCATTAATCCCATGAATCAGAAATCAACCCTGTTGAAACAAACCTCCCTCCTGTTTGCGGGCCTGTTGCTCCTGGCCGGCATTCCGCTTCGCGCGCAGTCGTCCGCCGACCTGGTCGCCAAACCTGACGTGCGCCCGGTGCCGCTGCGCACGGTCGCTCCCGTGGCCCCCCAGGGCCAGACCGGACTTGTCGCCGTCTCGTTCATCGTCGACGAGCATGGCAGGGTGGTCGATGCGACGGTCGCGAAGTCGACCAATGCGACCCTCGAGAAGCCGGCCCTGGCCGCCATCGAGGCCTGGACCTTCCGTCCGGCGATGAAGGACGGCAAGCCCGTCAGGGTGAAGGTCACCGTCCCGGTGCGCTTCGAGGAGAATTCCTGATCCGCTGCGGAATCCGCACCCCGGGGCGGAGGCGGTTTACAAGCTCGCACGACAGTGCGAGCTTTTTTGTCTTTGGACGCCGGGTGCCCGCAGGAGGCGCAACCCGTTTTCCTCCGTGCCCATAGGAGCGAGGCCCCACGATTTACTTGCATAAAAGTGCAATAATTGTCTCATCTGCTGTCGCGACCCTGTTCCGCCGGGCGTCATGCCTGGCACCCCGAAACTCAGCTAACGCTTATCGACCATCCCCGAGGAGAGACTCAGGAAGACCATGAAGACGTGCATTAAATTGCAATTGTTGGCGATTGTACTTTCACTGGCCGCCCCGCTGGCCGGCGCCGCCACGGGCACCCTCGTGTGGGGCGACGATTTCAACCAGGCGGTGGGCGCCACGCCGGACTCCACGAAGTGGACCTACGACCTCGGCAACAACGGCTGGGGCAACAACGAGCTGGAAAACTACACCTCCGACGCGGCGAACTGCTCCGTCGTGAGCGATCCCGACGCCACCGACGGCAAGGCGCTTGCGATCACCGCGATCAAGACCAGTTCAGGAGGATACACCTCCGCGCGCATCAAGACGCAGGGTCTGTTCTCGACCACCTACGGGATGATCGAGGCCCGCATGAAGCTTCCCGTGGGCCAGGGCATGTGGCCTGCCTTCTGGATGCTGGGCAACAACATCGGCACCGTCGGCTGGCCGCAGTGCGGCGAGCTCGACATCATGGAGAATATCGGGAGCGTGCCGAACAAGGTCTACGGCACCGCGCACGGTCCCGGCTATTCGGGCGCCAACGGTATCCAAGGTGTTTATACCCTCGCCTCCGGGCAGTTCAGCTCGGCCTACCATACCTTTGCCATCCAGTGGGCGCCGAACAAGATCCAATGGCTGTGCGACGGCACCGTGTACCAGACGCTGACGCCGGACAATATCCCGGCCGGCACGTCCTGGGTCTACAACGACTCGCCGTTCTTCATGATCCTCAATCTGGCTGTCGGAGGAAACTGGCCGGGCAACCCGGACTCGACGACCAGCTTTCCGCAGACCCTGTACGTGGATTACGTGCACGTCTACAACCTCGCTCCGGCCGCCCCGGCCAAGTTGGGCGCTTACGCGGATCCGACAGGCGCGGTCGGCCTGAGCTGGACGCCGTGCACCTACGACGGCGGTTCGCCGGTCACGGGTTACCGTATCCAGCGCGCCACGGACTCCGCCTTTTCGCAGAATCTCACCTCCACCGACGTCGGCACCGCCGCCGGCTATACCGACACGGGGGTGATCGCGGGCACGCCCTATTATTATCGCGTGTTGACGGTCACCGCCAACGGCGTGTCGTCGCCCAGCCCGACCGCCACGGTCACGCCGGCCATCGCGGGCGGTTCCGCCGCGGGATCGGTTCATTTTTCGGTCATCTCCTGCCGCTGTTTCGTCGGCACCGGTGACAACATCGGCGTGGCCGGCATCTGGGTCTCGGGCAACAAACCCGTCACCGTGCTCCTGCGTGCCGCAGGCCCGGCCCTGAAGGGGCAGGGCGTCGCCGGCACTCTTCCGGATCCGATGATTCTTCTCTACGACACGAAAGGCAACCTGCTGGCGGCCAATGCCGGATGGGGCACGGGCGGAGATCCGACCGCCGTGTCCGACGCGACGACGAAGACGGGCGCGGGCCTGGTCTTTGCCCAGGGCAGTCTCGATTCGGCGGTCGTCGTAACCCTCCAGCCCGGAGGCTATTCGGCGCAGTGCATAGGGGCGTCGGGCGACACCGGCGTCGCCTTGATCGAAGCGTATCAGGTCCCCTGAAGCCGCGCCGTGGCGCTCGTCGGGGCGACGGGCGCCGGCCCTCCGTAGATAATACCCTTGACGGGGTATCGTTTCGCGGCGTCATCGACGCCTTTTGAGGGCCTTGAAGGATCACGTCACAGTGTCGAACCAACATTCCCCTCGGCGGGCGACCGCCGCGGGTGCCCGGGCGCACAGGCGCTGGCATGGGTGAGCCGCTCCGCACCGTGCCCAACCCGAGCCAAGCCGCCGACTCTCCCCGGATCGCCAGCCTTGGTGCAGCCTCGCGGCTTCAACTGATCGCGAACAGGGGATTGGTGCTTGGAAACTCGAACCGCAGAGGACGCAATCCCGCGTCGTCGAGCCCAGCCTTTCAGCCCATCCGTCCTACGGCCTTCTCGTCTCTGCGTTCCTGCCCAGCAGCCTCGAATTTCGAGGCCACGCTGCCCACGTACTCCCGACCAACCGCCTGTGCGCACTTGCGGGAAACGCGGTTTCCGGACCTTTTCTTCCCATGAGCGATCCGATCCAACACGAATGTGGCATCGCGCTGGTGCGTCTGCTCAAGCCGCTCAGCTACTACCAGGAGAAGTACGGCACCCCGTTGTGGGGCTTCTTCAAGCTGTTTCTCCTGATGGAGAAGCAGCACAATCGCGGCCAGGACGGTGCGGGCGTCGCCTGCGTGAAGCACGACGTGCCACCAGGGCTCCCGTTCATGTTCCGGGAGCGCTGCGTGAAGACGAATCCGCTCGACCGCATCTTCAAGGATCTGCTCAGGACCTATAACGAGAAGGTCCAGGCCGGGGTCATCCACCCGGAGTTCGCGGACACGGTGAAGAAGAATTTCGATTTCGGCGGGGAGCTCTACATGGGGCACCTGCGCTACGGCACCTCCGGCGGCTACAACATGTCGTCCTGCCATCCCTTCTTCCGCCGCAGCCCCTGGCCCACGCGCAACCTGGCGCTGTGTGGAAACTTCAACATGACGAACACGGCGGAGCTCAACCGCTCGTTGATCGGCATGGGCCAGCACCCGATCTTCGCGACCGACACCCAGGCGCTGCTGGAGAAGATCGGATTCTTCCTGGATGAGGAGCACGAGGACATCTACCGCTTCCTGCGCACCCGCGGGCTCGAGGGCGCGGAGATATCGCGCCGGATCAGCGAAGAGTTCGACCTCGGCCGGGTGATCACGCGCGCCTCGAAGAATTGGGATGGTGGATACGCGCTGTGCGGCCTCGTCGGCAACGGCGACGCCTTCGTCGCCCGCGACCCGTCGGGCATCCGCCCCGCGTATTATTTCCAGGACGATGAGGTGATCGCCTTCGCCTCCGAGCGCGCGCCCCTCTGCACGGTGTTCGACCAGGCCGCCGAATCCGTCCTCGAGGTCGAGCCCGGGCACGTGATGGTCGTCAAGAAGCGCGGCACGCTCACCTCCACGCGTTTCACCACGCCGCTCCCGCGCTCGAGCTGCTCGTTCGAGCGCATCTACTTCTCCCGCGGCAACGACGTCGACATCTACCAGGAGCGCAAGGAGCTCGGCGCCCGCCTGGCAGACCAGGTGCTCGACGCCGTCGGTCATGACTGGGCGAATACG
Source organism: Opitutaceae bacterium (assembly GCA_027310745.1). Lineage (GTDB taxonomy): Bacteria > Verrucomicrobiota > Verrucomicrobiia > Opitutales > Opitutaceae > MWDT01. The sequence continues at coordinate 216,368 of DAIDAF010000032.1, forward strand.
GTGTTCAGCTTCGTCCCCAACACGGCCGAGGTCGCCTACTACGGCCTCATGTCCGCCCTGCGCGTGCGCCGACGCAACGAGGTCAAGGCTGCGATCCTCAAGGCCTCCCGCGAGGGCACGCTCTCCGAGGACACCATCGACGACCTCATCCTGCGCAACTGGCCCCGCGGCGAGAAGGTCGTCTCCAAGGACGTGAAGATCCGCACCTTCATCGGCCAGGAGAGCTTCCGCAACCAGCTCGCCAGCCACGCCTACGACATCACCTACGGCTCGGTCCAGTCCAAGGACAACCTGGTCGTGGTCGACGACTCGATCGTGCGCGGCACGACGCTCCGCCGCTCGATCATCCGCATCCTGTCGCGACTCAACCCGCGCACGATCGCGATCGTCTCGACCGCCCCCCAGATCCGGTATCCGGACTGCTACGGCATCGACATGTCCGAGTTGGGCAAATTCGTGGCCTTCGAGGCGGCGGTCTCGCTGCTGAAGGAGCGCGGCCAGGGCGCGGTGCTCGAGGAGGTGTACCAGCTCTGCCGCGAGGAGGTCGCCAAGCCCTTCGGCACCAGCACGACCAACCACGTGCGCCGGATCTACGAGCCGTTCACGCCCGAGGAGATCTCCGCGCGCATCTCGGAGCTCGTGCGTCCAAAGAACCTGCCCTGGCAGGGCGAGCTCCGCATCCTCTTCCAGTCGATCGACAACCTGCACGCGGCCCTCCCGCAGAGCACCGGCGACTGGTATTTCACCGGCAAATACCCGACGCCCGGCGGATACCGGGTCGCGAACCAGGCCTACATCAATTATTACGAGAACTCCGAGGGCCGCTCCTACTGAGCGCCCCGGCCGGCACACGCCTTTCACCGATGTCACTCAGCTACGAATCCTCCGGAGTCCGCTACGACCAGCTCGACGCATTCAAGCGCGCCTGCCAGCGCGCCGCGCGCACCACCGCGGGCATGCTCGCCGGCCATGGCTACCGCGAGCCCGCCTCCGTGCGCGGCGAGAGCGCCTACCTGATCGAGGGCGACGACCACTACCTCGCCCACGTCGAGGAGGGGCTCGGCACGAAGAATCTCGTCGCGGACGCGGTGTACGCGGCCACGGGCCGCAGTTTCTATCGCGAAATCGCCATCGATACCGTTGCGACGATCGTGAACGACCTGGCCACCTGCGGCGCGCTCCCGATCTCGGTCGCCATGCACGCCGCGGTCGGCGATTCGGGCTGGTTTGCGGATGAAAAGCGCATGGCCACCCTCGTCGAGGGCTGGGCCGAGGGTTGCATGCAGTCCGGAGCGGTCTGGGGCGGTGGCGAGACGCCGACCCTGCGCGGCATTGTCAACGCCGAGACCATCGTGCTCGCGGGCTCCTCAATCGGCCGCATCGCCCCGAAATCGCAGCGCGTCGTGGGCGACGTGCACGACGGCGACGCCATCGTCTTCCTGGCCTCCTCCGGCGTGCAGACCAACGGGCTCACCCTTTGCCGCCAGATCGCGGACCGCCTGCCGCAGGGCTACCAGACTCCGATCGGCGACGGACGCACCTATGGCGAGGCCCTGCTGGCACCGTCGGTGATCTATGTCGCTTTCGTGCGTGAATGCCAGCGCCGCGGCCTCAAGCTGAACTATCTCGCGCACGTCACCGGCCACGGTTGGCGCAAGCTGATGCGGCTCGATGAACCCTTCGTGTATGAGATCACGAACCTGCGACCCGAGCCCGCGCTTTTCCGCTTCCTCCAGGAGGCGGGCCCGATCGCGCGCCGCGAGGCCTACGCAACCTTCAACATGGGCGTCGGCTTCGCCGCCATCGTCGCCCCGGATCGTGCGGAGGCCACCGTCGCCGCCGCGAAGGCCTCGGGCTACGAGGCCTGGGTCGCCGGCCGGGTCCACAAGCAGGGCTCGCGCAAGGCGGTCGTCGTCCCCGGCCTCGACCTGGTCTTCGAGGGCGACACCCTCCAGGTCCGCTGAGGGGGAGCGGGAAGGCTGGAGGACCGACCTTAAAGCTGCCGTTGCACCACAGAGACTCAGAGGCCACAGAGCCTGACATCGAAGTTGAGGACGGAATCGTCGCCCACTTCGGTTGCGAAATGATGCTAAATGTCGCAGTTGGATTTGAACTACAGAGACACAGAGAGCACGGAGAAATGCAGTTGGGTGGAAATTTCGTGTTGAATCTCTTTCACCTCCGAAGTGAGCGCCGATTCCGACCCTTGCTTGGATTTCAGCCTCTGTGATCTCTGCCTGTCCGCCGTAGCCTTGGCGAAGGTGGATACCTCTTTGGTTCAGTTCCCCTGGTATTTTCCACACTCGTGAGCCCGACTCTTCCCTTGGCTGAACGCGATCTTGGCGCACCCGGACGACCGCCGATGGTGATCCTTCACGGCCTGCTCGGATCCTCGCGCAACTGGCAGATGGCGGGGCGCGACCTGTCCGCACACTACCACGTCCGGGCGCTCGACCTGCGCAACCACGGGGCTTCGCCGCATTCCGAGGTGATGAACTATGAAGTCATGGTTGCCGACGTGCTCGCCTGGATGGACTTCCGCGGTCTGCGCGAGGTGGACCTGGTGGGGCACAGCATGGGCGGCAAGACCGCGATGCTGCTCGCGTGCCGCCACCCGGAGCGGGTGAGGCGCCTGGTCGTGGTCGACATCGCGCCGAAGGACTATTTCTCGATGGGGCACCGCGCGGAATTCGCGGCGATGCATGAACTCCGGCTCGAAGGACTTCGCTCGCGCGCGGAGGCCGAGCTGCACATGGAAGGGCGTGTATCCGATTGGGCGATGCGCAAGTTCCTGCTCTCGAATCTCGAGTCGGCCGACCACGGAGGCTGGCGCTGGAGGATCAACCTCCCTGCACTCACCGCGGCGCTGCCCGTCCTGGAGAAGAATCCGCTGTCGGACGCGGACATCTATCGCGGCCCCACGCTGTTCATCGTGGGCGGCCGCTCGCGCTACGTGAATGCGGGCGACCATGGCGCGATCGAGCACCATTTTCCGGGGGCGACCGTCGAGGTGATCGCGGAGTCGGGACACAATCCGCACATGGATGCCCGCGAACCGTTCGTCCGGCTCGTGTTGGGCGGGCGCGTCTGAGGAGGAGCGCCTCAGCGCCGCGTCCAGGCGCGAAGCGTGGCGAGCAGGAAGTCCTCGAGCGCGGCGTTCTCGTTGAGATTGACCGCGAGCAGGCCGAAGCTGCGCTCGAGGGCGTCGACCGTGGCCGCGAGCGGGCGCCGCAGGGCGTCCTCGCCCGCGGAGAGCCGGGGGGCTGCGAAGGCGCGGCAGGCGCGCTCGATGTCCGCGAAAAAGCGGGTTCGGATTCCGACCGACAGGCCGGCCTCGAGCGCCGCCTGTTCCTCGTCACTCAGGTCGGCGGGCTTCGACTCCTTCTGTTTGTCCCAGGCGGCGGACGCGGCCTGTTCGAGGATCTGGCTGAAGCGGGCGATGAGCCCGTACACGGAAAACAGCAGATCGGCGGCCTCCTTTTTCCCTGCAGACCCGTCGCACAGGCGGCCCAGCCAGGCATCGAAGTCGGCGATCCAGGCCTGCCAGGCGGCGTCGCCAAACGGCGTCGCTTCCGCGGGAAAGCGGAAGATCTGGACGCGGCTGCGAATGGTCGGAAGCAGCGCATGCGGCCGGGTCGTGAGCAGGAGCAGGGTCGTGGACCGCGGCGGTTCCTCGAGTGTCTTCAGAAACACGTTCGCGGCGGCGGTATTCATCCGATCGGCCTCGTGGATGATCGCCACCTTGTGCGGTGAAACCGTGGAGCTGACCTGGACCTTCCCGATCAGCGCGCGCGTCGCATCCGCGGAGATGATGCGCATCTTGCCGGCGGGTCGGAGCGCGTGACAGTCTGGATGCTGGGCCGCAGGAAAAGGCGCGGTGGAGCCGGTCACGTTCAGCAGGCGGTCGGCGATCGCGAGGGCGATGGATGCGAGCAGGGCCGGGTCTTCCCCCTGCAGGAGCAGGCTGTGGGAGAGACGCCCGTTGCCGATGGCGCGTTCGATGACGTGGATTGCCGGCGTCCCCTCGAGGGAAGCCGGCCAGGCGGCGGCGGGCATGGGGTCAGGCCCTGGCCTTGGCGCGACCGCCCTTGGCGGCGGCTTTTCGTTTCGGCTTCGCCACGGACTTGGTCACACCGGGCAGGCGGGTGTGATCCAGGCGGTCGGCGAGCAGCTTGCGAATCTGACGCTGGATTTCGGCCTCGGACTTGCGCCCATCGATCACGACCAGGCGTTCGGGAAGCTGCTTTGCCAGGAAGAGGTAGCCTTCGCGGACCTTGTTGTAGAACTCGATGTTCTCGCGCTCCATGCGGTCGGGCAGGTCGGAGGCGCGTTGGCGGATGCGCTTCAGGCTGACGTCGGTCGGTACGTCGAGCACGATGGTCAGGTCGGGCATCACGTTGCCCACGGCAAAACGGTTGATGTGGTTGACCGGGCCCAGGGCGAGGTTTCTCCCAATGCCCTGATAGACGGTGGACGAGTCGAGGAAACGGTCGCTCAGCACGATCACACCGCGCATGAGGGCGGGTGCGATGACCTCGCGCACCAGCTGGGCCCGCGCGGCCGCGAACAGAAGCAGCTCCGTTTCCGGGCACATTTCGTCGCCTTTGGAGTTGTGCACGATGATTCCGCGGATTTGCTCGCCGAGCTCGGTGCCGCCCGGCTCGCGGACCGTGATCACGTCGTAGCCGAGTTTGCCCAGATGGTCGGCCAAATGCTCGATTTGGGTGGATTTTCCACTGCCTTCCGATCCCTCGAAAGAGATCAGGCGTCCCATGGGCTTTGATTTCAGAGGCATGGGGTGATCGTGGCAAAACGCTCTCCGGTCCGCCAGTCCGATTTCTAATTGGACCGATTTGCCGCTCGTATTGTCGAAGCACACCGCTGGCGTCCCGTTTCCAGTTGAAGGGCTCCGTCAAACCCGGCAACTCTCAAGGTTTCCTGCTCCATGAACGTTCCGTTCGCGCCCGATTTTCTCGCCACCACCAACCTCGTCGAGGTTTTCCTTCGCTGTGATCCTGTCGGACAGGTCATCACGACCGGTCTCGGCGTCGTGAGCATCATCGCCTGGGCGATCATGCTGGGTAAGCGCAACGAGCTCGTGCAGCTGCGCCGCGTCAACCACCTCTTCGACGAGCATCTGCGCAGCCAGCGCAGCCTGCTCGATCTGCCCGAAGGGGCTCGCGGGAAGCGTAGCATTCCCTACGCCGATCTGTTTGCCGACGCGATCGAGGCCTACTGGCGCGCGGCGGCGATTGGAAAGGACAAGGGCATGGACACCTCGCGTTTCCGACTTGAGCACGCCGAAAACGCCCTCCAGCGGGCCCTCGCGCGCCAGTGCCTGCGCTACGAGTCCAGCATGATCTTCCTCGCCACCATCGTCTCGGGCGCCCCGTTCCTCGGACTACTCGGCACGCTGTGGGGCGTCATGGAGGCCTTCAGCGCCGTGTCCGTTCAACAGACCGCAAGCATCCAGACTCTCGCCCCCGGCGTCTCGGCCGCGCTGCTCACCGCCATCGCGGGCCTCATCGTCGCCATCCCGTCGGTGTTCGGTTACAACTGGCTTCTCGGAAAAACGAAGATCATGACCACGGAGCTCGAGAATTTCGCGAGCTCACTCGCCGACCGCATCGAGCTCGAATCGAAGTAAGTTTTCCCAAGGCGCCCTTCGGAACGCACGCCGCGCCCGAGTCCGCAGCCCCCTCCACGCCATGGCACGCACTTTTCGCCGACAACGCCAAGCTCACCCGATCGCGGAGCTGAACGTGACGAACATGATCGATCTCGGGTTCACCCTGCTGATCATCTTCATGATCGCGACTCCGCTGATCAACCAGGAGCAGCACAACCCCGTCAACCTGCCCGTCACGAGCAAGGCGCCGCTTGAGCGCACGGACAAGAACCTGACGTTCGAGACCATCACGATCACGAAGTCGGGCAGTTATCTGTGGCGGGATCAGCCCGTGTCCTATGCCGAGCTTTGCAGTCGGCTCAATGCGGTCGCCTCGCTTCCCAACCAGCCCGTCATCCGCATTCGTGCGGATGCCCAGACGCCGTATCAGAACGTGATGTCCGTCTTGGACGAGGTGAAGAAACGGCATCTGAGCAAGATCGACCTTCCGTCCCAGGCCCGGGACCAGTGATTTCCGCAGGGCAGTCCGGCTTCGGCCGGCGCCGTTCGGATCCCTCCGCCATGTCCGCCCAGTCTCCCAAATCCTATCTCCTCTCGGGGCTCGTCCACGGCAGCGTCGTGGCCGTGCTCATGGTGATGGCTTGGGTGATGCAGCGCCCCCAGCGCGCGCCGACGCAGGTGCTGGACCTGGTGGCGGGCGAGGGTGACAACTGGTCTGCCACGGAGGCGCCCGCGCTGGGGTCCCCGAGTGGAAGCGAGGCCATCAAAGTGCCGAATTTCCCGCCCATGCCGAAGATCGAGCAGCCGGCTCCCGAGCCGGAGCCGCCCGCGGTGCAACAGGCACCGCCGATCGAGCAGGCGCCGGTGGAACCCGCGCCGACGCCCAAGGTGACGCGGGCTCCGGAGAAGGCGCCCGCCAAGCCGGCCGTCACGCGTGATCCGCTCGACCGGAAGAATTTCGTCAAGGACATCAAGCGGCTCTCGACCAAGCGGGAGCGGCGTCTGCTCGAGGCCTACCATCGCCGGCTTGCGCTCGAGGAGAAACGCCGGTTGGCGGAGGAGAAGCGCCGCATGACCGAGGCGGAGTTTAGGAAACTGCACGGCGGCAAGACCGAGCCGAGCGGGCATTTCAGGAAGATCGATGCGAAGGGAATCGCGGGTGGAGTCGAAGGTGGATCCACCTCGAATATGAAAGGCGGCGCTGGCGGCCACGCGCTGTCGGTCGCGGAACAGCGGCTGATGGACCAGTATTTCGCGTTTCTGAAACAGAGGCTGCGCGAGGCGCAGGTGCCTCCTCCCGGTGTGAGCGACAAGCTCACGGCGACGGTCGAATTTTTCCTGGCGGCGGACGGCACCATCTCGAACATCCGGATCGTAACGTCGTCGGGAAATTCGGATTTCGATCAGTCCGTAGTCCAGGCTTTCAGGAGCGTGCATTCGATCGGACCGAGGCCGGATGGCCAAAGCGACGAGCTTCAATTGGATTTCAACACGAAGCAGGAGGAATAAACCGGGCCGTCGGGCACCGGGGAGTTTGGAAATCAGCGGTTTCCGAGTTCCGGCAAAAAACCGCTTGCGTTCGCGGATGAAACCGATTGCTTCGCCCCTCTCACAGGTAAATGGGCTCGTAGCTCAGTTGGCAGAGCGCCTCAATGGCATTGAGGAGGTCGTCAGTTCGATTCTGATCGGGTCCACCAATTTGAACAAAAACGCCACCGCTCCACGCGGTGGCGTTTCTGTTTAAATTGCCACGCCGAAGCCCCGCCTTGGGCGGGCGAACGCGGGCGTGCCGGCCCTCTCGACTCAACCGGGTGCGCATGTCCCAAACGGAAGTCCCGTAGGACCAAAGGGACTCTGCATATTTTGCCTTAAATCAATAAATGCGTAGTTCCCGTACGGATTGCAGGTTGCTGATGACTAGTAAGAAGCGTTTTAGTGTAAGTTATGATTCCGACGGAAATTGACCCGGGTGATAAATAGGGTAAATACCCTAGATAGTCCTCAATCGTGATCCGACGCCTCTCCATTTTCTGGTTCCTCGCCGCCGCGGCCGTCCTTCTGCCGCGGGCCGCCCGTGCGCAGGCCACGAGCGTCACGGGCGTCTATACGACGGGTATCGATTCCACGTACGGGACGGCGCTCTCGGGCGGGACGCAGGACCCTAATTGGAAGCTGACGTACATGTATTACGTCGAGCCAACCAGAAGGGGCACCAAAACCGTAACGAATACCTATTCCTACGCGAATGCCCCGTCAGCCTACGTGGTGGATGCGGCGAATAACTCCTCCACCGATTTCGTAGGCTCGGTCGGTTGGTCACCAAATGTGACCGGCGCGCCGGCAGCCCAGTGGATCACGGTCCCTGGAGCGTTCATGACGACTAGCTCGTCGGGTGCGAACACGGGCGGCGCCTATTACTACGGCTATGGCACGGGCAGCACGGAAGGCATCTACGTCTATACGTTGAAGTTCACCATTTCCGGTTCGGGCGCCGCGGGAACGCCGGTGTCCAACGTCTCGCTTTCATTCACGACCTCGGCCGACGACCAGTTCTACGCCTACCTGAATCCGAGCGGCAATGGCTCGACCCTTCCCAGTGCATCGAGCGCGGCCTACAGCTACGTGTACACCCCCGGTAGCTCTCCGTGGGCGAATACGACCGTGTTCACGATGGACTCGACCAATTCCAATTTCGTCATCGGTGACAACTACCTCGTCTTCGTGGTCGACAACATCGACAGTCAGACGAGTTCTTCGGTGACGGGCACGGGTGTGAACGCGACGGGTCTGTTCGTGAGCTACATCAGCGGAACCATCAACGGCAGCACGGTGCAGGTGGTGGTTCCTGAAGTGGGAACCTGGATACCGGCGTTCGCGGCCGTCCTGTTGTATGGCGGAGTGCTCTGGGTCAGGCGCCGGCGCGGCCGAGATGCCGCGGCCTGAGCGACGGGCGGATCAATACGGGAGGATGTCCTCCCTGAGCAGCTGCTTCAGCAGGTTGTCCTCGGCTGTGGTCAGGTGTTTTCGATCGAGTCCCTTGGCCATCGCGCGGGCCGCCTCCTGGCGCCCCATCTCAGCCAGCACGATCGCGTAGGTGTAACGAAGCCCGGGATTCGTCTCGACGTCGCCCTTGAGCGGACGCAACAGCTCGAGCGCGTCGGCGGTGTGCATCTGATGAGCGAGGATGAAGGCGTAGGTCGAGGTGTACGCGATCGAATCGGGGTGTTGCGCATGGTTGCGGCGGGCGACGTCGAGAGCGAGGGGCGCCTCGTGTCCGGCGAGCGCCGCGAAGTACGCGAAATTGTTGGCGATGTCGGGATCGTCGGGGTGCTCACTGTAGAGCCGGCTGAAGACCCGGTACTGGCCTTCGGCGTTGCGTGTCACTTGGTAGTGGCGCGCGAGTGTCTCGAGCGCGAGGCGTTCGGTCGAGGGGGTTTTGGCGGCCAGCCACAGGAGCTCGACGGCGCGGTCTTGCAGGCCCCAGGTGTAGAGCGTGTCGGCGACGAACAGAGCGTGGGTGGCCTTGATCTCGCAGTGTTCGCGCAGGTCGTGCCAGTCCCTGGCCTCCGTGCGAAGGTCGCCCGCGTGTTTCGCGGCGAGCACGCCATAGGCGAGTCGCATGAAATCGGTGTCCTCCGGCCAGGTTTCGGCTTCGGAGGCCTGAAGCAGCCGGGCCCACTCGGCGCGGAGCCGGAAGGCCTCAAACACGGAGGGCGCCACCGGGGGGACGGAGCGCATCGCCTGCGGCAGGCTGTCGGCGAAGGCCAGGGTGCTGTCACTGCGGCCGATCTGGTTGAGCCAGCCGATGAGCAATGCGGCCTTCTGCGGCGTGGCGCGATGCACGGTCTCGAGCTCGCCGAGCGTCGTCTGATAGGCCGCCTCGTCGGATTGGGAGAGGGCGTACAGGCACTTGGGGATGTCGGAGATGAGGCAGGCGGGGTGATGGACGAGTTTGAGCGCGTAGCGCTCCATGTCGGCCTTGTCATTCCGCTGGGCCGCGTCGGCGAGTAGCGCGCGCAGGGCGTTGGCGCCAGCGATGGGGCTCGACACCCATTTGTGCAGAAGCGCGAGCCCCTCGTCGCGCAGCACCGGTGAGGTCGAGGCGAGCAGGGTGGATCCGAGGGGAATTTCGTTGTTGGCTGCGGGCCCTTCGAGCCGGATGGACGCGCGAAACGCGTTGCAGGCGGCGGTCAGGCGCATCTCACGCAGGTCGATTTCGCCCGCGATGCGCTGGGCGCGACCGGAAGCGGCGCGCTGTGCCGGCGTGAGGTGGTCGAGAGCGGCCGTGGCCTCGGAGGTCTGGCCGGCGACGAGTGCGTCGGCGGCGTAATCGAGCTGCAGCGCTTCGGACGTGGGGTCGAGCTTCGCGGCGCGTCGCGAGTAGTCGAGGGCGGCCGGCAGGCGCCCGACGCGACGCGCGAAGGCGGCGGCGACCCGCCAGGTGTTGGGATCGTCGGGACTCGAAGCGATGGCCTGCTTGATCGCGTCGGCGGCGTACGAGAGCTTGCCGCTGCGCAGCCAGTCTTCCGCGAGGCGCACGGTGTTTCGGCGATACCAGCGTGGGATGAACCAGAAGCCGAGGGCGCACAGGATGACAACCAGGGGCGTGCCCCACTTCACTCGCCGCCGGAGCCGGGGGCGCGCATCCCACCAGTCGGCAAGCGCCCAGCCGACGACCCGCAGCCCGAGGTAGCCCGATTCCGCACGGCGCTCGCGGAGGCAGCCCAGAAGCCCGGGCGGTTTCCTGCCGCCTGGTTCGCCGGGCTCAGGTTCGGTTGAAGGTCCGCGTCCCATGGTGCGGCTCAGAGGACCTGGAGCACCCGGCGGTAGAACGACACAACCTCCTCGGGATCGTCGGTGAAGAGGATGTAATCCTGCATCCAGGCGGGAGCGCGTTTCGTGCGAATCATGTGTCGGATCTGCTTGCGCAGGTCGGTGAAGAATTCGGCATCGTAGAACACGTAGGGCACCCGGGGTCGGATGCCCAGCTTGAGGTTGCACATTTCGATTCCGATCTCCTCGAGGGTGCCGACGCCGCCGACGTTGAAGATGCAGAAATCGGCCGCCTCGAACCATTTTTGGCGGAAGTGACGGGAGGTTTCCTGGAAGGTGTTGAAGAAATCCACGCCGAGCTCGGGGGGCTGGGCCTCGAGTTCGAGGAAACACGCGCCGGTGAGGGCGCCCTTGCCGCGGGCCTGGTCGGTGGCGAGGCGCATGACGCCGCCGCCGCCGCCGGTGAGCACGCCTACGTTGGACCCGATGAAGGAGGAGAGCCGTTCGATGAGGGTGGAGATGCGGCGGGTCTGCACCTCGTCGAGCCCCACGGCGCTTCCGTAGAAGGCGAGGATGGTGGCCTCGTCGAAGCGCTTCTGGAGCTCCTCGCGGATGAAGAAGCCGTGACCCTTCTTGTAGGTGTGAAGGTACAGGTCGTTCATCTGGTCGTTCAGCCAGTACACGCGGATGCCCATCGCCTCATAGGTGTCGAGCCGGGCGTGGGCCGAGCTCGAGAGAAAGAAGCCGTGGGTGCGGGAGGGCTTGCGGAAGATGAGCCGGCGGAGCTTGAGCTGGGAGATGCGGGTGAGCAGCTCTAGGTGTTCGAGCAGGTTGGGAAAGAAGTCGATGAGCAGCGTGTCGGCGTCGGGGGGCGCCGCCTCGATCGACTGGATCAGCGTGTGCTGGCCGCGGCCGGTGAGGTCGGACTTGCCGCCCTTGCGGCGGAGCTCGGAGTACTGCGCGGCGTTGATGAACAGGCTGAGGTTCTCCTCGGTGGCGCTCTGGCCCTTGACCGTGACGTTGACGCGCGCGCGGATTGGCGCGTTGTCGCGGGGCGGCGCCTCGTCGACGACCTTGAACAGGTCCTTCGCGGTGGCGTGGAGCCTCGTGCGCCGCTTCTCGAGCCCGCGCGACTCGCCGTCGACCGGGGGCGGGGCGCGGAAGACCTCGACCGAGACCATGGGGTTGACCACGGGCTGGTCGCCCTGGTTGTAGATCTCGAGCATGATATTCGTGCCGAAGGTCTTGATCGGGTCGAGCAGCACGGCCGAGGTGTGGATGCCGAAGTTGCCCTCGCCCTGGTTGAGCACGACGTAGTGCTCCTTCAGGTACAGGGAGCAGCTGGTGAGCAGGCCGGAGCGGGGCCCGATGGTGAGCGGCGACACATCGTGGCGGAGCTGCACCTTGTCGAGGAAGGAGCGGCCGGCGATGCCCGAGGCGATGCGGTCGAAGCTGCTTCGGGGCAGGCGCGGGCTGAGCGTGTAGTAGACCTGGTGGGGCGTGATGAACACGCGGCCGAGGCGGTCGATGCTGATCGTATTGGGAAGTTTGATGCGATTCTCGGTGATCGCGCTCCAGATCTCGGCGGTGGAGAGCTTGGCCGAGGCGGGGGCGTGGTAGAGGCGGCCGACGGGGGTGCCGGGGCGCAGGAGTTTCTTCCAGAAGGAGACGTTGGGGAAGCTCTCGTCGAACAGGAAGGCCTCGGCGTCGAGCAGGAAGCGGCCCTTGTCGACGCGCAGGTCGCCCTCCGCGACCATCTCGATGCCGATGCGGGCGAGCGCGCTGCGTTCCGTGAAGCGGAGGTGCTCCAGGTGTGCGCGCATGAAGTCCGCCTCGGACGGGTGGCGGGGCCAGAAGGCGAGCGTGAGCGCGAGGGCGCGGTCGCCGAGGGCCTTCACGGCCAGGATCTGTCCGTCCTGGCTGCTCCAGAAATGGTCTGTGATCATCGTGTTTTGGGAGGGAGAGGGCGCCGCCCGGGAGGAGCGTCCGATCGTCCGGGGGCACCGGCGTGGACGGGGCCTCGCGGCGTTTTCCGTGCCGGTTCCGCGCCGCCGGTGGCCGGCGGGACGGGGTGCCGGATTTGGGGAACCTACGCGAGGCTGGGCGGATGCATGTCTCCGCATAATGAATGCGAACCGGAGGGTGACACAAGTGGGGAGTCGACGGGAGTTCCCGAAATCGCGAACTGGCGCGGATCGGAACGGGATTGCCTTCGGAGGGCAGGGGTGTCATGCCGCCATTTCCCTGCAAACACGCTAGTTCCCTTTTTCACCATGAAGTTCACCTCATCGCTCATCCTCTGTGCGGCGGCGCTCGGTTTGACCACCGGACTCGCTGCGCAGGATCCCGCTCCGGCCCCCGCCGCCGATGCGAAGCCCGCCGCCGCCGCTCCTGCGGCGCCCGCGCCTGCGTACACGGAGACCCAGGCGCTCGAAGTGTACGGCCACATGCTGGCCAAGAAGATCGGTCTCGTGGACATGAGCTTCTCGAAGGACGAGGTGGCGGCGATCACGCGCGGCATCGTCATGGCTGCGGACGGCAAGCCCTCGCCCTATCCGGAGGACAAGGTGCTCCCGATCCTCGAGTCCCTGATGCAGCAGAAGCAGCAGGCCTGGCTCGACAAGCTTCGCGCGGAGAATCAGACCCAGGCCGACGCCTTTTTCGCGAAGCTCAAGCAGGACAAGTCCGTCGTGGAGACGCCGTCGGGCCTCTGCTACCAGGTCCTCAAGCCCGGCGAAGGTCCGTATCCGAAGGCCTCCGACACGGTGAAGGTCAACTACGTTGGAAAGCTTCTCGACGGCACCGTCTTCGACAGCTCCATCCAGCGCGGACAGCCGGTTGAATTTGCGGTCGACAAGGTGATCCCCGGCTGGAGCGAGGGCATCCAGAAGATCAACAAGGGCGGCAAGATCCGCCTCTACATCCCGTCCAAGCTCGCCTACGGCGACGCGGGCGCCGAGGGCATCCCCCCGGGCTCCGCACTGATTTTCGACGTCGACCTGCTCGACGTCACGCCCGCCGCCGCTGCCGCACCCGCCGCGGCTCCCGCGGCCCCGGCCCCGGCCAAATAAGGCGCCCGACGCACCCGATTCCGAAACCCCTTCCGATGCCGGAAGGGGTTTCTGCTTTTCCGGGGCTGGCGCGGTCCGGCCGGGGTAGGAGCTGCCGTCATGAGCCGGCGTATCAGGATCAGTCCATCGAATGACTCGACGCGCGCGGCGTTCCGGCCTTTTCGATCGAGGTGTCCATCTTCTAGGTACGACCGATTCACGCTATGGAAACGACGCTGATTATCCTCAAACCCGACTGCCTCAAGAAAGGCGTGGCCGGCAAGGTGCTGGACCGCTTTGAAACCGCGGGGCTCTCCGTGGTCGGCTGCAAGATGGCCGAACTCTCGCCCGAGAAGCTGCGCGAGCACTACGCGCATCTCGCCGAGAAGCCCTTCTATCCGGAGATCGAGCAATTCATGCGCTCGCGACCGGTGATCATCATGGCCCTGCGCGGCGAAGGCGCGGTGGCGAAGGTTCGCGACCTGATCGGACCCACGGATTACCGGAAGGCGGCCAAGGGCACCGTGCGCGGCGATTTCGCCACGAGCATCATGGAGAACATCGTGCACGCCTCCGACAGCGTTGAGAACGCCGCGGCGGAGCTGAAGCGCTTCTTCAATCCCGGAGAGGTGTTCGCCCTCTGAACGGGCGCACGCTTCCGTGCGTTTCGGGGCCGGAGTTCAGGTGCGGGGCCGAGGGGCGGCCGCACCGGGCTCCGGCCTCGGTGTTTTTGGATACGAAGATTTGGCTTTATCGGGCGGGGCGGGGTCCGGCTAGGATGGGGCTCCATGGAAAAGACCCTGATCATCTTCAAGCCTGACGCCCTTGAGAAGCATCTCGTCGGCACGGTGCTTGCCCGATTCGAGAACGCCGGTTTCCGGATCGCGGCGTGCCGCATGTTCCGCTTCACGCCGGAACTGCTCAAGGAGCACTACGCGCACATTGCCCACCAGCCGTTCTATCCGCCGCTCGAGCAGTTCATGTCGTCGGCGCCCGTGATTGCGATGGCTCTCGAGGGGGACAACGCGGTGGCACGGGTGCGCGAGATGCTCGGACCCACGGACTCGCGCAAGGCGGCGAAGGGCACCATCCGCGGGGATTTCGGGACCGACAACCGTGTGAACATCCTGCACGCCTCGGACAGCCCGGAGAACGGCCTCGTGGAGGTCGCGCGTTTCTTCCGTCCCGAGGACGTGTTCTGAACAGGATGCCAGCCGGCCCCGCGCCGGAAGTCGGTGCGGGGCAGGTCAGAATGCGTAGCCGATCGTGCTGGAGATGCGCTGGTCGGTCTTCAGCGAGGGGTCGTAGATCGCGTTGTCGTACGCGAGGTCGTAGTGGAGATTGAGCGTGATGCGGTGCGTGAGCTTGCTCTGCAGCGCGACATTGAAGCGGAGGCTGTAGTTGGTGGCCTGGTCGTTCGCTGCGGACTGCTTGCCGTTGATGAGCGTGATGCTCTGATTGCTGATGGGCGAGTATTGGACGCTGGCGGACTGCTTGAGATTCACCCGGTCGTTAAACTTGAAGAGATAGTCCTCAAACAAGTCGCCGAGCGCGAGGGCGTTGGTTCCCTCGCCGTAGGCGCGTCGGTACTGGCCGGTGAGGCCGGAGCCGAGGTTGAGGGTCTGCTTTTCGGACTTGATCGCCCGCAGGCCGATGCCCGCGCTCTGTTCGAGGTCGAGGTTGACGAGCTTCACGTGGTCGACGCTGTAGGAGGTGTTGGACTGGGCGAAGAAGCGCTTGCTTTTGAGCTCATGGCGCCAACGGAAGCTGGTCTCATGCTGGTCCGCCTGGACGGACCCGTCGTAGCGCCCGTAGTAGTACTGCATCGTCAGCTCGTAGGTATCGATTCCCTGCTGGTATTCAGCGTCGGCCCGGACGGTCGCATTGACGGAGTCGGAGCGGCCGGACTGCTGGTTGAAGCCGAATTCCATGGATCCCTTGGTGCCTCGGAGGATGCGTTCGAGAGCGGCCCGTGTCGAAGAGCCGCCGGTGGCGCCGCTCACGAGGGCGACGGCGGTGGTGTTTTGGGGCCCGTGCGCGGCCGGCTTGGTTGCGGGGGCCTTGGAGAGCTCCATTTTCAGGATCTGGTCCCGCGGCACCGTGATCTTCCCCAGAAAGGGCGAATTGACGACAACCTGCCGCGTGTCCTGGGAGACGATTTCGCCCGTGAGGCGGTCGCCGTTCTTCAGCTGGATTTCTGAGAGCTGCGTTGCCAGGCAGAGCGTGGAGGAAAGGAGGAAGAGGAGGAGGGAATACTGCGCGCGAAACATTCGTGACGATAGACTGAGGGCTCGGCGCGCAGTTCCTCGTCTCTCGCGGCACAGCGCAAGACCTGATTTGGGTAACGCGAAAAAATCACGGAACTCGTGAGAGCGGCTCAGGCGTGCCGGCGGCCGGTCCCTCCCGCTGTCGTCCGATGAACGGGCCGAACAGGTCGATGGGGATCGGCACGAAGGTCATCGTGCTGTGCTCGCTGGAGATCTCGCGCATCGTTTGCAGGAAGCGAAGCTGGAGTGCGATGGGTTGGGTGCTGATCATCTCGGCGGCGCGGACCATCTTTTCGGCGGCCTGGTATTCGCCCTCGGCGTTCACGATCTTCGCGCGGCGTTCGCGTTCGGCCTCGGCCTGCTTGGCCATGGCTCGTTTCATCGTGTCGGGCAGGGAGACGTCGCGAACTTCGACCGCGGTGACCTTGACGCCCCAGGGGTCGGTCTGGCGGTCGATGATCTCCTGAAGAGTCTGGTTGATCTTGTCTCGTCGCGCGAGCAACTCGTCCATGTCGGCCTGGCCGAGCACGCTGCGCAGGGTGGTCTGGGCGAGCAACGAGGTGGCCTTCCAGAAATTCTCGACCTTCACGACTGCGGCGACGGGGTCGATGACGCGGAAATAGACGACGGCATCGACGGTGACGGGCACGTTGTCGCGGGTCATGACCTCCTGTTTGGATACGTCGATGGTGACGACGCGCAAGTCCATGCGGACCATGCGGTCGACGATGGGAATGAGGAAGATGAGTCCGGGGCCCTTGGCGCCGAGTCGGTGGAGTTTGCCGAGTCGGAAGATGACGCCGCGCTCGTATTCACGCAGCACACGCACGGCGGCGGGCAGGATGGCTGCCATCAGGAGGATGAGGGGTATGAGCCAGGACAGGAGCCCGGGGAGCATCAGGGTGGAGTCGGACATGATGGATCCTTTGTTTGCGGTTTCACCGTGAGGGTGAGGCCGGTCAGTCCGACCACGACGGCGGGCTGGCCCGGCTCGATAGGGGTATCGCTGACTGCGTTCCAGCGTTCGCCCTCGACGAAGAGCGCGCCACCGGAGGTGTCGATCCTGGTGAGGGCGGGAGCGGTGCGGCCGATCAAGGTCTCGCGTCCGGCGCGCACGGGCAGGCGCTGGGCGCGCAGCCCAGCCGTGAGCACGAAGGCGGAGAACAGGGTGGTGATGACGGCGGCGGGCAGGGCGAAAGCGAGAGAGATGCGGAAGGCGGGGTTGGATGCATCGAAAAGCATGAGCGCGCCGAGCAGGAGGGAGGCGCCACCGCCGACCGTGAGGGCGCCATGGGTGGAGGCGAAGGCGTCGGCCACGAACAGCACGGCGGCGAGCACGATCAGCGCGACTCCCGCGAAGTTGATGGGAAGCACGGCACCCATGTAGAGGGCGAGCACCAGGGCGATGCTGCCGACGATGCCTGGGACGAGTGTGCCGGGGTTGCTGAGTTCCCCGATGAGGCCGTAGATCGCGATGATCGCGAGGAGGACGAGGACCTCGGGTCGCCAGAGCAGCTGGAAGGTCGCCTCGCGGAGCGTCATCGGAATCGGGATGATCTCGGCGCCGCGGGTGTGAAGTTCGCGGTCGCCGACGCGGCGGCCGTCGAGCTGCGCGAGCAGGGCGTCGAGATTGGGGGCGACGAGGTCGACGACCTTCTCGGCGAGGGCCTTGTCGGCGGTGAGTGCGGCGCTTTCCTTCACCGCGGAGCGCGCCCACTCGACGTTGCGGCCGCGTTTGGCGGCGATGCTCTCGATGTAGGTGGCCGAGTAGTTCTCGAGTTTCTTGGCGAAGGTGTTTTCGCCCTTGGACTCCTCCTGGCCGGGCGCGGCGCCGATCTCGACGGGGTGTGCGGCGCCGATGCTGGTGGCGGGCGCCATGGCGGCGACGTCGGCGGCGAGTGCGATGAAGCAGCCTGCGCTTGCGGCCGTGGCCCCCTCGGGGGCGACGTACACGACGACCGGCACGCGCGCGGCAAGCAGCTTCTGCACGATGGTCTTTGTGGAGTCGAGCAGACCGCCGGGGGTGTCGAGCTGGATGACCAGACACTCGAAATGCCCGTCTCCGGCGCGGTCGACGGCGCGCGAGACGTAGCCGGCGGTGGCGGGACCAATGGCGCCCTCGACCTTGATCAATCCAACCCGGGGGGCCGCGGTCTGGGCGGCGACCCAGGTGCTCAAGCTGAGCAGGACGATGAGGTATGCGCGCCACATAAGCGCCTCGTGCACGAGGATTTTCTCCGGAAGGCGCCCCGGGTGCAATCCAGATCGGAGGCTCCTCGATCCCGGCTTCCTCCAGCAAAGATTGTCGCGGTTCGCATTGATTGCGGCGAATCCATGTCCGACGGTTCACGCGTCGTTCGTTGAGTTCATGGTCCCTTCAATCCCTATCCCCATGTCCAAACTCCGTGTTCAGTGTTTCTGTCTCTCCCTCGACGGCTATGGCGCCGGTCCTGATCAGGACCTCAAGAACCCGCTCGGCGTCGGCGGTGCTGCGATGTTCCAGTGGTTTTTTCCCACGCGCACGTTCCAGGTGATGCAAGGTGGCAAGGACGGAACGACCGACATCAACGACGAGTTTGCACGGCGCGGATTCGAGAACGTCGGCGCCTGGATTCTTGGCCGCAACATGTTCGGTCCGATCCGCGGCGCCTGGCCGGACGACCAGTGGAAAGGGTGGTGGGGCGAGGAGCCACCATACCACACCCCGGCGTTTGTTCTCACGCACCACGCCCGTGCGCCGCTCGTCATGGCCGGCGGCACCACGTTTCATTTCGTGACGGACGGCATCGAGGCTGCCCTGGAGCGTGCGAGAGAGGCTGCGGGTGGAAAGGACGTCCGCGTCGGCGGTGGAGTGTCGACGGTCCGGCAGTATTTGGCCAAGCGCCTGATCGACGAGATGCACCTTGCCGTGGCGCCGGTGCTGATGGGCGGCGGGGAAAATCTTTTCGCCGGACTCGACCTGGCTGCGTTGGGCTATCTGGTCACCGAACACGTCCCGGGACCCGGCGTGACGCACGTCATGGTGAAGCGCAAGTGAACGGAAGCCTGGCCGCGGCCCCTGCCTAATCGAGCACGCCCTCCACGCACCAGCCGGAGGAGCTGCGGCTGAGCTGGTAGATTCCGCCCGTCTCGAGTTCGACGTGCCAGGTCTCGAGGGCCCAGGGCTCGGGGGTCCACCACGCGCCGGCGGAGCGCCACGGACCGCGGGCGGCGTGGACCGCGCCTGCGGCGCGCGCGGACTCGAGCAGGACCGGACGGCCCTCGGAGAACAGCAGGCAGGCGGGCACGGGTGGACGGAAGCGGCGCAGGACGGCCCCCCTG